>NZ_JBJXVU010000007.1:0-297692 GCF_046159675.1 Cellulosimicrobium sp. RS
CGGCGAGCTTCTCCAGGGCGGTGTTCGCGCCGGTGACGTAGGCCTGGTGGTGCTTGGAGTGGTGCAGCTCCATGATCCGCCCGGAGATGTGCGGCTCGAGCGCACCGTAGTCGTAGGACAGCTCGGGCAGGGTGTAAGCGGGCATCCGGATGTACCTCCTGGTACGGACCGCCGGAGGTCGTCCGACGGTCCCTGGGCAGTGAACTGACGGTGTCCCTGCCGCCTCACGCGGGCGCTGTCGCGCCCCCGGGGCAGAGACGACGATGACCCGCGACCTGCCCACCTGGAAGAGGGGGCTGGTCGCGGGTCATCGTCCTACTGTGCAGGAACCCGGAGGTCAGCGCTCGTCGGCGCCCTTCTCCGGCTCCACGAGGTCCCGACCGCCGCCGACGGGGGCGGTCCCGGCCTCGATCTGCTCGTGGCTCGTGCTCTCGAGGGCGTCGTGCTCACCGTGCGAGTGCGCGGCGGCGAGCTCGGCCGGCGTCACGGGCTCGATGCGGTCCTCGTAGAAGAAACGCGACAGGCGCTGGAGACGCTTGTCCTTCTTGTAGCCCTTGCGACGCACGCCGCGGGAGTCCGTCGCCGGCTCGATCTCGAGCGGGGCGTGGGCGGAGTAGTTGACCCGCAGCCAGCGCTCCTGCTCGTCGAGCGGGCGGTGGACCTCGATGTACTCGCCGTGCGCGAACCGGACGATCCGCCCGGTCTCGTGGCCGTGCAGCACGAGCTCGCGGTCCTTGCGCTGCAGCCCGAGGCAGATGCGCTTGGTCACCCAGAACGCGAACCAGGGGCCCACGAAGATCAGGATCCGGAAGGCCCAGGTGATCGTGTTGATCGACATGTGGAAGTGCGTCGCGATGAGGTCGTTCGACCCGGCGAGCGCCAGGATGATGAACGCCGTGAGGAACGCGACGCCCAGGCCGGTACGAACCGGCACGTTGCGCGGGCGGTCGAGGACGTGGTGCTCGCGCTTGTCCTTCGTCACCGCGGACTCGAGGAACGGGTAGACGAAGAGGAACGTGAACAGCAGGCCCGGCACGACGACCGCGGGGATGAGGACGTTCAGCGACAGCGTGTACCCGCCGATCACGAACTCCGTCTGCCCCGGCATGAGTCGCAAGGACCCCTCGAGGAACAGCATGTACCAGTCGGGTTGTGCTCCCGCGGAGACCGGTGACGGGTCGTAGGGGCCGTAGTTCCAGACGTTGTTGATCGCCATCGTGCCGCCCATGAGGGCGAGGATGCCGAACACGACGAAGAAGAAGCCGCCGGCCTTCGCGACGTACACGGGGAACAGCGGGAAGCCGACCACGTTGGTGTCCGTGCGGCCGCCACCCGGGTACTGCGTGTGCTTGTGGAGCACGACGAAGAACAGGTGGAGCGCGACGAGCGCGAGGATCAGGCCCGGCACCAGGAGGATGTGGACCGTGAACAGTCTCGGGATGATGTGCTCGCCCGGGAACTCGCCGCCGAAGATGAAGTACGACATGTACGAGCCGATGAGCGGGATCGCCTTGACGACGCCGTCGGTGATGCGCAGGCCGTTGCCCGACAGGACGTCGTCGGGCAGCGAGTAGCCGGAGAAGCCGGCGGCGAGGCCCATGATCATGAGCAGCATGCCGACGAGCCAGTTGACCTCGCGGGGCTTACGGAACGCGCCCGTGAAGAACACGCGCATCATGTGCGTGACGATCGACGCCATGAAGATCAGCGCGGCCCAGTGGTGGATCTGCCGCATGAGCAGACCGCCGCGGACCTCGAACGACATGTGCAGCGTCGACGCGAACGCGTCGGACATGAGCACGCCGTCCATGGAGGCGGGCTCGCCGTGGTAGGTCACCAGGGACATGCTCGGGACGAAGAACATCGTCAGGAAGATGCCGGTGAGGATCAGGACGACGAACGAGTAGAGCGCGATCTCGCCCAGGAGGAACGACCAGTGGTCGGGGAAGACCTTGCGGGCGAACTCCTTGACGGCGACACCGATGCCGGTGCGCTGGTCGAGGTAGTCCGCGGCCTTCCCGGCGGGGGTCGTCGGCGCGGCTGACTTCGGTGCGGCCGCCCGAGGTGCGGCGGTTCCGGTGCTGGTGGTCACTTCAGACGCTCCCAGAAGCTCGGGCCGATGGGCTCGTGGAAGTCGCTCTGCGCAACCAGGTAGCCCTCGTCATCAACGGTGATCGGCAGCTGCGGCAGGGGCCGCTTCGCGGGGCCGAAGACCACCTTGGCGCTGTCGGCCACGTCGAACGTCGACTGGTGGCACGGGCACAGCAGGTGGTGCGTCTGCTGCTCGTAGAGAGCGACGGGGCAGCCGACGTGCGTGCAGATCTTGGAGAACGCGACGATGCCGTCGTACGACCAGCTCTCCCCGGCGGGGGCCTGCTCGGACACGATGTCGCGCGGGTCGAGACGGACCAGGAGGACGACGGCCTTGGCCTTCTCCGTGATCCACTCGTGGGACTGCATCGCCTCCTGCGAGGCCTCGGGGATGACGTGGACCACCGAGCCGATGGTGACGTCGGCGGCCTTGATGGGCCGGCCCGAGGGGTCGATCGCGAGGCGCGTGCCGCGCTGCCAGAGGGTGTGCTTGAACTTGGAGACGTTCCAGTCGCCGCCGACGCTCCCGACGAGCGGGACCGCGATGGTGAGCGGGAAGAGCGCGAGGGCGGAGATGACCGCGCCCTTGAGGACGCCGCGGCGGGCGATGCCCGAGTCCTTGACGCCCGCGTCGAGCTCGGCGAGCGCGGCGGTGCGCGTCTCGGGGTCGCTCGCGATGGGGTGGCGCTCGTCCACCTTCTCGTGGTCGGACATGAGGACCTTGGCCCAGTGCACCGCGCCGAAGCCGATGCCGAGCAGGGCGAACGCGATGGCGACGCCGAGCGCCACCGTCGAGAGGCGGACGCCCGCGGTGGTCCCGTCCGGCGGGATCACGAAGTAGACGACGAGGGCCGCGATGGTGCCGATGACGGAGATCCCGAAGAGGGCGGCGACCTGACGCTCGGCGCGCTTCGACGCCTTCGGGTCGCGGTCGGCCATGCGGCTCTTGTGCTCCGGCAGACCGGGGTCCGGGAACGTGTCGAGGGTGCCGTGCTCCTCGCGGTGCCCGACCTCGCGGTGCGAGGACTCGGACGAGCGGGGGCTCTGGTAGTCGCTCACGAGGACTTCGCTCCGATCCACACTGCGGCCCCGATGAGGAGGCCCATTCCGACGATCCAGGCCCACAGGCCCTCGCTGACCGGACCGAGCGACCCGAGCGACAGGCCGCCGGCGGAACCGTCGCGCTGCTCGGCGAGGAACGCGATGACGTCCCGCTTCTCCTCGGGCGTCACGGTGGCGTCGTTGAAGACCGGCATCGACTGCGGGCCGGTGAGCATCGCCTGGTAGATGTTGCGCTCCGAGGTGTCCCACAGCGGGGGAGCGAACTTGCCCTCGGAGAGGGCACCGCCTGCACCGATCGCGTTGTGGCACATCGCGCAGTTGGTGCGGAAGACCGCGGCACCGTTGGCCGGGTCGCCCAGTGCTGCGTCGACCTGCTCGTCCGTGGGGATCGCGGGGCCGGCGCCGAGCGACGCGACGTAGGCGGCGAGCTGCGCCGTCTGCTCCTCGTCGAACTGGCGCGGCTTCTGGATGGCCTGCGGACCGTCCATCTGCATGGGCATGCGGCCGGTGGACACCTGGAAGTCGACCGACGCGGCGCCGACACCGACGAGCGAGGGCGCGGTGGCCGTGCCCTCGGCGTTCGGCCCGTGGCACGTGGCGCAGTTGGCCTGGAACAGCTTCTGGCCGGTCTCGATGTCCTCGGTGCTGGCGGTCTCGGCGTTGGCCGAAGTCGGGGCAAAGGCGGCGTAGACGCCACCGGTGACCAGCAGCGCCAGCAGCAGCAGCACGACCGGCGCGAAGCGGTGGTGTCTGCGGGCGGCGAGTGCCTTCACGAAATGATCCTCGTCTCGCAGGTGGGGGAGCAGGGGGCGGGTGGGCGGTCCGGGGCGGACCCCGGGCGCGACGTCAGCGCAAGATGTAGATCACGAAGAAGAGCGCGATCCACACGACGTCGACGAAGTGCCAGTAGTAGGACGTCACGATGGCCGTCGTGGCCTCGTGGTGCCCGAAGTTCTTGGCCGAGAACGAGCGGCCGAGAAGGAACAGGAAGGCGATCAGGCCGCCGACGACGTGAAGGCCGTGGAACCCGGTCGTGATGTAGAAGACGGAGCCGTAGGGCGTGGAGGAGATCGACACGCCGTGCTCGACGAGCTCGGCGTACTCGAAGATCTGACCACCGATGAAGAACGCGCCCATGAGGAACGTCAGCGTCATCCACTCGTTCATCCCCCAGCGGTTCACCTGGAAGATCGAGCCGGTGCGGACGGGCTGGAAGCGCTCGGCGGCCCACACGCCCATCTGGCACGTCACCGACGACAGCACCAGGACGGTCGTGTTGATCGCCGCGAAGGTCAGGTTGAGCTTGTCCGCCTCGAGGGCCCACTCGTCGGCGGGCATCACGGCGCGGACCGTGAAGTACATGGCGAAGAGGCCGGCGAAGAACATGAGCTCGCTGGCCAGCCACACGATCGTCCCGACCGAGACGGGGTTCGGTCGGTTGACGCTCACGTGCTGATGGGCGTGGGGGGCAGCCGTTGCGGTCGACACAGGAGCCATTATGGCCGACGAACCTCAGCTTCGCGGCACGCAGACGGCAGCCCGGAGGCGGTGAATCTCACAATGTCTCCAGAACTTCCCACGGAGACCTGCACTTGGTGACGGAAACCGTCCGAGTGCCATGAAACCCGGGCGTCCGGGGCGCGGGCCAGGGCCCTTGGTCCCCGGTCCGCCGCCGGTCGGCGCACGACCCGCCGCAGGGGTGCTGCGGAGCGCTCCGACGTGCCAAGATGCCAGTCGGGACGTGCGTCCGCCACCCGCGGCGCCGCGCGCTCCCGGGCCCACCCGAGGGAACGACGAAGGCGACGGTGACGACGATGACGACGACCGTGACGACGACGCACGGGGACACGGACGTGACCCCGCGCGCGCCGCGCATCCTGCTCTACAGCGACGACGTGACCGTGCGCGAGCAGGTGCTGCTCGCCGTCGGGCGGCGGCTGGGCGCGGGGCAGCCGGAGATCGAGTGGCACGAGGTGGCCACCCCGGCGGCGGTCGTGGCGTCGGCGGACGCCGGCGGGTGGGACCTGCTGGTCCTGGACGGCGAGGCCGACAAGGCCGGGGGCATGGGTCTGTGCCGCCAGCTCAAGAACGAGATCTATGCCTGCCCGCCGGTCCTGGTCCTCACCGGCAGGCCGCAGGACGGTTGGCTAGCATCGTGGTCGCTCGCCGACGACGCGGTGCCCCGGCCGTTCGACGCGGTCGCCCTCCAGCGCGCCGTCGCCGACCTGCTGCGCGCCTCCGGCACGCGGTAGCCGACCAGGAGACCGACCAGCCGAAGGGCCACCCGTGACCGCCACCCCGCACCCTGCCGCCTCGACCACGAGCGACTCGACGGGTGCGGGGCTCACCTGGCCCGGTCTGCTCACCGAGCTCGTCGCGGGGAACGACCTCGACGCCGAGCGCACCGCGTGGGCCATGGACCAGGTCATGTCGGGCGAGGTCTCGCCCGTGAGGCTCGCGAGCTTCCTCGTCGCGCTGCGCGCGAAGGGCGAGACGGTCGCCGAGCTCACCGGTCTCGCCGACGCGATGCTCGCGCACGCGAGCCGCTTCTCCGTGGACGGGCCCGCCGTGGACATCGTCGGCACGGGCGGCGACCGCGCCCACACCGTGAACATCTCGACGATGGCGTCGCTCGTCATCGCGGGCGCGGGCGTGCGCGTCGTCAAGCACGGCAACCGCGCCGCGACGTCGTCGTCCGGGGCCGCAGACGTGCTCGAGGAGCTCGGGATCCGGCTCGACCACGGTCCCGACCGCGTGGCGCGCATCGTGCAGGAGGCGGGGATCACCTTCTGCTTCGCCATGGTGTTCCACCCGTCGATGCGGCACGCGGGCGTCGCGCGCAAGGAGCTCGGCATCCCGACGGCGTTCAACGTGCTCGGCCCCCTGACGAACCCCGCGCAGCCGCGCGCGGCCGCGATCGGCGTGGCCGACGCCCGGATGGCGCCGCTCATCGCCGGCGTGCTCGCCGGGCGCGGCACGTCGGCGCTCGTGTTCCGCGGCGACGACGGCCTCGACGAGCTCGCGGCGACCGGCGGCGCCACGGTGTGGGAGGTGCGCGACGGCGCCGTGACGGAGCACCGCCTCGACCCCGTCGCCGACCTCGCGCTGACGCCCGTCACCGTCGAGGACCTGCGGGGCGGGAACGCGGCGCACAACGCCGACGTCGCGCGGCGGTTCCTCGCGGGCGAGCCGGGCGCGGTGCGCGAGACCGTGCTGCTCAACGCGGCCGCTGGCCTCGTCGCCGACGGCACGCTGCCCGGTACCGCGGAGGGTTCGCTCGTCGAGCGGCTGCGCGCGGCCTACGACGTCGCGGCGCGCAGCGTCGACTCCGGCGGCGCGCGCTCGGCGCTCGCCCGCTGGGCGGAGGCCGCGGCGCGCGACTGACCGCCGGTCAGCCGGCGCGCGACTGACCGCCGGTCAGTCGTCGAGGCCGAGGGCGAACGCCTGCTCGAGGTCGACGTTCGAGTAGGCGCGGAACGCGATGAACGTCTCGGTGCGCACGACGCCCTGGACCTTGCTGATGCGGTCCGCGATGACGTCGGCGAGCTGGTCGTGCTCCTGGACCCGCACCATCGCGACGAGGTCCGCCTTGCCCGTCACCGAGTAGACCTCGCTGACGCCGCGCAGGTCCGCGACCTCCGACGCCACCTCGGGGATGCGTGCGGGGTCGGTGTCGATCAGGACGATGGCGGTGAGCATGGTTCCTCCGGGGACGGGTCGTCGTCAGGCGACCACTCTACGGTCGGCCCGGCCGACGCGTGGGCCAGGTCGACGCCGTCGGCGTCCGCGTGGCGCGCGACGTGGCGGGCCGTGGCCGCGAGGTCCACGTGCGACCCGGCCGAGCGGACCGGGCACGCCCAGGGACCCGTGACGTCGACGATCCGCACGCCTGGTTCCTGGAGCCACGACAGCAGGATCTCGGCCTCGTGCGGATGGCTCGCGGGGGCCGGCGGCACGGGTGGTGCCACCGTTTCGCCCGTCGCGACGAGCGCGTGCACGAGCGGCCACGGGTCGGTGCCCGGGGCGCTGACGCCGGTCGCGGCGAGCCGCGCGTGCCGCACGACGACGACCTCCCACCCGCCGGCGTCCGTCGGGCGCGCGGCGACGAGCTCGGCGCACGCGGCGAGCGGGGCGAGCCGCTGCGCACGCGCCGCACCCGTGAGGAAGGCGCGCAGGCGCTGGGTGAGCTCGCCGGCCTGCTCGAAGCGCTCGTCGCGCGAGAGCGCCACGATGCGGCGCCCGAGCTCGGCGACCACGCGCGACGGGTCGCCCTCGAAGGCCTCGCGCGCGCCCGCCGCGACGTCGCCGTAGCCCGCGTCGCGCTCGGTCGCCGTGCACGGGGCGGAGCAGCGGCCCATCTCGGCGAGCACGCACGCCGTCGCGCCGGGCGAGGCGACGACGGGGAGGCGCCGGGTGCACTGGCGGAGCGCGAAGGCGTCGTGCAGGGCGTCCACGGCGGCCTGGGCCTGGTGCCGCGAGGCGAACGGGCCGATGTGCGCCGCCGGTGCGCGGACGTCGCGGACCAGCGAGAGGCGCGGGTACGCCTCGTCGGTGAGCCGGACCCACGTCATGCGCTCCGGGTGCCGCGACCGGCGGTTGTACCGCGGAGCGTGCTCGGCGATGAGGCGCAGCTCGCGGACCTGCGCCTCGAGCGGCGTCGCGCACACGACGGGCGTGACGGCGTGCGCGATGCGCACCATCTCGGTGATGCGCCCGCGCTTCTCCGAGCGCGTGAAGTACGACCGCACGCGGCGCCGGATCGACGTCGACGTGCCGACGTACAGCACCTCGTCGCCGGGGCCGCGGAAGAGGTAGACGCCGGGCGCGTCCGGCAGGCCGTCGGCGAGGTGGCGCTTGCGGCGCACGTCCTGCGGCACGGGGTCCGTCGCCCCGGCGAGGTCCTCCAGGTGCGTCACGCCGAGCGGGCCGAGGCGGCCGAGGAGCGCGTGCAGCACGTCGACGGTGGCGCGTGCGTCGGCGAGCGCGCGGTGGTCCGGCGTGACCGTGGCGCGGAAGAGGGCCGCGAGCGTCGCGAGCTTGTGGTTCGGCGCCTCGTCGCGCGTGACGACCCGCCGCGCGAGGGGCACGGTGTCGAGCACCTGGTTCCCGGGCCAGTCGTAGCCCGCGGCGCGGCACGCGGCCTTGAGGAACGAGATGTCGAACGGGGCGTTGTGCGCGACGAGCACGGCGCCGCGCGCGAACTCGAGGAAGCTGGGCAGCACGGCCTCGATGCGGGGCGCGGTGGCGACCATGGACGACGTGATGCCGGTGAGCCGGGCGACGAAGGCGGGGACGGGCACCCCGGGGTCGACGAGCGTCTGGAACTCGCCGAGCACGTCGCCGCCGCGCACCTTCACCGCGCCGATCTCCGTGATCCCGGCGCCGGCGGGGGAGCCGCCGGTCGTCTCGAGGTCGACGACGACGAACGTCACCTCGTGCAGCGGCGTGCCGAGGTCCTCGAGCGTGGGCTGGACGGGGACGCCCTGCGGTGCGGACCCGGCGCGGGGTGCGGCGAGGGCGGGTCCGGACGACATGGCGGCGAGGCTAGCGAGGGCCACCGACACCGCCGCCGCGAGGTCCGTCGGTCGCCCGCCGACACGAAGGCCGGGAGCCGGGGCGCGCGTCCCCGGCGGCATAGGGTGGGACCGAGAGAATCAGGACGATCAGGGACGAAGCGCCCGTGGTGACCCGCGGACGAGGTGCGGAGGAGGCGCGGCGCATGGTGGCCGACGGACCGGAGGACGCCCTGCCCGCGGAGCCGGACGTGCCGCCGTCGGTCCGCAGCCTCCTCGTGGCCGCCGCGGCGGACGCGCTCGGCGCGCTCGACGCGGCACTCGTCCCGGTCGCGCTCCAGCGGGTGCGGGCCTTCGCGCCCCGGCGGCGGGCGACAGCCGGCGCGGCGCCCCTGTGGCGGGCCCTGGTCGACGACGCGGGGTTCCGGCACGCGGTCGCCGCGGCCTGGTCCCGCGAGCACGACAGCGAGCCGGAGCCCGACGCCGCGCCCCCGGACGGCCTGTCCCCGGCGCAGGCGCGCGAGCGGGCGGCGGGTGCCTTCCTCCTGCGGCCCGACGGCTGGCAGACGGAGGTGGAGCGCGCTCGCTCGCTCGACGACACCCTCCGGGCGGACCGGTCGGCCCGGGACGACGCGGCCCGCCTCCGCGGCGAGCGCGACCGGCTCGCCCGCCAGGTCGAGGAGCTCCGGGCGCGTGCCCGCGACGCCGACGCGCGCGCGGAGGCCGCGACGGCCGAGCTCGCCGCGGTGCGCCGGACCGAGCGGCGGCTGCGCGCCGACGCGGACCGGGCGCGTGCCGAGGCGCGGGCCGCCGAGCGGGCGGCGCAGGGGGTGCGGGACGCCGCCGAGGTCGCGCTGCGGGACGCACGCGAGGAACGTCGCGCGGCCGCCGTCGAGCTGGCCCGGGCGCGCGCGGAGCGGGACGAGGCACGCCGGGCGCGGACGTCGTCGGCCGACCGCGCGACGGCCCGGGCGCGGCTCCTGCTGGACACGGTGGTCGACGCGGCGGCGGGGCTCCGGCGCGAGCTCGCGCTCGGCCCGTCGACCACGACCCCCGCCGACGACGTCGCGGCCGGGCTGCCGGACGTGGTGCGTCCCCGGCCGGGCTCGCGCGTCCGCGCGGCGGACGACCCGGCGCTCGTGGACGACCTGCTGTCGGTCCCGCGGACGCACCTGGTCGTCGACGGCTACAACGTGACGAAGACGGGCTACGGCGAGCTGTCGCTCGCGGACCAGCGCGACCGGCTCCTCGCCGGCCTGCTCCGCGTGGCCGCCGCCGGCACGGAGGTCACCGTGTGCTTCGACGGCGCCGACGGCGGCCCCCGGCCGGTGCACGCCCCGCGCGGCGTGCGCGTGCTGTTCTCGTCGGGGGAGATCGCGGACGACCTCATCCGGCGCCTGGTCGCCGCCGAGCCGCCCGGGCGCCCGGTCGTCGTCGTGACGAGCGACCGCGCCGTCGCCGACGACGTGCAGGCGATGGGCGCGGCGTGCGTCCCGGCCCACGCGCTCCTGGCGCGGCTCGCCCGCCGCTGACGACGCGGCCCTCCCCGGCATGCTGCCGGGGAGGGCCGTGGTGCGCGGGGACGAGGGCCCCGGGCCGTGTCAGCGGACGGGTGCGGGCCCGTCCACGTAGATCGCCTCGACGTCGACCGCGAAGTCCTTGAGCACCTCGCTGCGCTTCACCTTGAGCGACGGCGTGAGGTAGCCGTTCTCGACCGTGAAGTCCGTCGTGAGGACCGTGAACTTGCGGATCGACTCGGCGCGGGAGACCGCCTGGTTCGCGCGCGTGACCGCGGCGTCGAGGGCGGCGAGGACGTCCGGGTCCTTGGCCGCCTGCTCGACGGTCAGCGGCTCCTTGCCGTGCATGCTCGCCCAGCCGGGCAGGCCCTCCGGGTCGAGCGTCACCAGGGCGCCGATGAACGGCTTCTGGTCGCCCACGACGACGCACTGCGAGACGAGCGCGTGCGCGCGGATCCGGTCCTCGAGGACGGCGGGCGCGACGTTCTTGCCGCCCGCGGTGACGATGATCTCCTTCTTGCGCCCGGTGATGCGCAGGAAGCCGTCCTCGTCGAGCGAGCCGAGGTCGCCGGTGCGGAACCAGCCGTCGACGAACGCGTCCGCGGTCGCCTGCTCGTTGTTGTGGTAGCCGCGGAAGATGTGGTCCCCGCGCAGGAGGATCTCGCCGTCCTCGGCGATCCGGGCGCCGCAGCCGGGGAGCTGCTCGCCGACGGTCCCGATCTTCGTGTTCCCGGGGCGGTTGACGCTCGTCGGCGCCGTCGACTCGGTGAGGCCGTAGCCCTCGAGGATCCGCACGCCGATGCCGCGGTAGAAGTGGCCGAGGCGCTCGCCGAGCGGCGCGCCGCCGGAGACCGCGTACTTCGCGCGCCCGCCGAGCGCGTGCCGGAGCTTCTTGAAGACGAGCGCGTCCGCGACCTTGTGCTGCAGGCGCAGCCCGATGCCCGGCCCCGACGGCTCGTCGAGCGCGCGCGAGTACGCGATCGCGGTCGCGGCGGCCCAGTGGAAGATCTTCAGCTTGCCGCCCGCGGCCGCCTTCTGCTCCGAGGAGTTGTAGACCTTCTCGAAGACGCGCGGCACCGAGAGGATGTACGTCGGCTTGAACGTGCCGAGGTCCTCGAGCAGCGTCTTGGTGTCCGGCGTGTGGCCCAGCACCGTGCCGCCGGCCACCACGAGCACGCCGATGAACCGCGCGAACACGTGGGCGAGCGGCATGAACAGCAGCGTGCGGCCGCCCGGCTCCCCGAAGACCTCGGGCACGGCGGCCACGGCGTTGACCGTGAGGGAGTAGAAGTTCTGGTGCGTGAGCTCCGCGCCCTTGGGGCGGCCGGTCGTGCCGGACGTGTAGATGATCGTCGCGACGTCCGCGAGGTCGGCCAGGCCGCGTCGGCGCACGATCTCGGCGTCGTCCACGCCGGCGCCGTCGGCCGTGAGCGTGGCGATCGCGCCCGCGTCGATCGCCAGCACGTCCTGCAGGGCCGGGGCCTGGTCGCGCACCTCCTCGACCGTCGCCGCGTGCGCCTCGGTCTCCACGACGAGCAGGCGCACGTCCGCGTCCGAGAGGATCCACTGCACCTGCTCCGGGCTCGACGTCTCGTAGAGCGGCACGGGCACGGCGCCCGCCGCCCACGTCGCCCAGTCGAGCAGCGTCCACTCGTAGCGCGTGCGCGACATGATGCCCACGTGGTCGCCCGGCTGGATGCCGCGGGCGACGAGCCCCTTCGCGACGGCGACGACCTCGGCGTCGAACTCGCGCGCGCTGAGCGCCTGCCACGCACCGTCGGCACCCGTGCGGCGTTCGACCATCGGCGCGGCGGGGTCGGCCGCGACGCGGCTCGCGAGGAGGTCGTTGAGGTTCTTCGAGGGATCGACTTCGACGATCCGTGGGGCGCTGATCTCGTCCATTCTGGCTCCAGTGGCAGTAGTCGACGGTGGGAGAACCCTACCCAGTGGCGGCGTGTGCCCGAGACCTGCCGTTGTCGGTAGGCTTCAGGTGCTGTGCGCTGCTTGCGCAACGTTTCGCGCGGGCGCGGAGTTCCGGTGGCCCGACCCGTGGCGCGGGGTCGAGGCCCCGTCGTCGTGCGTGGTCCGTGAGCGGGCGAGCACCCGCAGCGAGACCTTGCAGTCAGCGGAACCGAGCGAGTAGAGGACGGGACATGCACGCCATCGGGGTGGACATCGGCGGGACGAAGATCGCGGCCGGGGTCGTCGACGAGAAGGGCGAGATCCTCGTCCAGACGCGCCGCGACACCGAGCCCGACGACGTCGCGAGCATCGACCGCGCCATCGCCGACGTCTATGCCGAGCTCACCGCCGACCACGAGGTCGGCGCGATGGGCCTCGCGGCGGCCGGCTTCGTCAGCCCGGACCGCACCTCGGTGCTCTTCGCGCCGAACATCGCGTGGCGCGAGTACCCGCTGGCGCGCAACGTGCGCGAGCTCATCGGCGACGTCGACGTCCCGATCGTCGTGGAGAACGACGCGAACGCGGCAGGCTGGGCGGAGTTCCAGTTCGGCGTCGCGCGCGACGCGACCGACATGCTCATGCTCACGGTCGGCACGGGGCTCGGGGGCGCGATCGTCGTCGACCGCGAGCTCGTGCGCGGCAAGTGGGGCGTCGCGGCGGAGGTCGGCCACATGCGCGTCGTCCCGGGCGGGCACTACTGCGGCTGCGGCCACGAGGGCTGCTGGGAGCAGTACGCGTCCGGGCGCGCCCTCGTGCGCGACGGTCAGAACGCCCTCATCGCCCAGCCGGACCGCGCGACGCGCCTGCTCGAGATCTGCGGCGGCGACCCGGACAAGCTCAACGGGCCCCAGATCACCCAGGCCGCGCAGGAGGGCGACGACCTCGCGGTCGAGCTGCTCGCGAACCTCGGCCGCTGGATCGGCGAGGGCGCGGCGTCGGTCACGGCGCTGCTCGACCCCGAGCTCATCGTCATCGGCGGTGGCGTCGGTGCGGCGGGCGACCTCCTGCTCCAGCCGGTGCGGCGCGCGTTCGCCGACCAGCTCTCCGCGCGCGGGCACCGCCCGGAGGCGCGGATCGAGCTCGCCGAGCACGGCAACGAGGCGGGCATCGTCGGCGCCGCGGACCTCGCGCGCCGCTGACGGGCGGCGCGGGCGCGGTGCGGGGCAGGCGCGGGCGTCAGACGACGGCGCCCGGCCCCCGGTCGTCGTCGTCCCGCCGGTGCGGCATGCGCCAGAGCAGGATCGCGAGCCCCACGAGGAAGGCGCCGCCGCCCACCTGCGCGACGAGCACGGGGTACGGGCGCGCGACGACCAGCACGACGAGCAGCAGGATCGGCACGCCCACGACGAGCGCCCACGCCATCGTCAGGAGCGGGTCGCGCCCGAGGACGAGCGGCGGGTCCGGGGGCACGAAGTGGCTTTCGGCCTCCTCCAGGTCCTCGACCCCGGGCGTCGTGGGCCAGTCGCGCGGCCCCGTCGGGCGCACCCAGGGCGCCACGGGCACGGACCCGAGCACGTCGCGGCCGCTGCGCGGGGAGCCCTCGGGCGCCCCGGCCGCCGGGTCCTGCGCGGCGCGGGGGTCGTCATCGCCCGCCCGGGTGCCGGGGTCTGACCGGTCGAGCTCGGACAGGTCCGCGAGCTCGGCCACGATGCCGGCCCACCGGGCGTCCACGTCGAGGGCCGGCTCGGGCGCCTCGTCGCGCGGCGCCGTCGCCTCCCCGTCGTCGGCGGCAGGGTGGTCCGTGCCCGGCGCCGCGTCGTCGGGCGTGGGGTCGGGGACGTCGTCGGGCTGCGGGGAGTCCGGCTGGGCGTTCGGTGCGGCCATGGGAATCACTCTAGAGTCGGATGCACGTCCCGCGCCGGGACCCCGCGAGGAGGAACGTTGTTCTACTGGTTCATGAAGCAGGTGATGGTCGGCCCGATCCTGCGGCTCCTGTACCGTCCCTGGACGCGGGGCGTCGAGCACGTGCCGGACGAGGGCGGTGCCATCCTCGCGAGCAACCACCTCGCGGTGATCGACTCGTTCATCCTGCCGCTCGTCCTCGACCGCAAGGTCCAGTTCCTCGGCAAGTCCGACTACTTCACGGGCACGGGCGTCAAAGGCCGCCTGACCGCGGGCTTCATGCGCGGCGTCGGCACGATCCCCGTGGACCGCGCGGGCGGCAAGGCGAGCGAGGCCGCGCTCGAGACGGGCCTGCGCGTCCTGCGCGAGGGCGACCTGTTCGGCATCTACCCGGAGGGCACGCGCAGCCCGGACGGACGGCTGTACCGCGGCAAGACGGGCGTCGCGCGCCTCGCGCTCGAGTCGGGCGCCCCGGTGGTCCCGGTCGCGATGGTCGGGACGAACATCGCGCAGCCGATCGGCAAGGTCATCCCCACGCCGATGCGCATCGGGGTCGTCATCGGCGAGCCGCTCGACTTCTCGCGCTACCGCGGCATGGAGAACGACCGCTTCATCCTGCGCGCCGTCGCCGACGAGATCCAGTACGCGATCATGCGGCTGTCCGGCCAGGAGTACGTCGACATCTACGCGGCCACGGCCAAGGCGCGCCTCGCGGCCGGCCACACCGAGTCCGAGGTGGCGGGCGGGGCCCCCGGCGGGCGTCCCGTCCCGGACGTCCAGGTCCCGGAACCGCCGCCGGAGCCCGGCGCGGCGTCAGTAGACTGAGCGACGGCCGGTCGCGCCGGGCCCCGTGCAGGGCCCGAGCCCCGTCGCCGCCACCCCGCCGGACCGCGTCCGTCCGGCCAGGATCCGTCCTACGAGAGGTTCTGAGTTCACATGTCGGTTCGTCGCGTCGCCCTCCTCACCGCGGGCGGTTTCGCCCCGTGCCTGTCCTCCGCGGTCGGGGGTCTCATCGAGCGGTACACGGAGCTCGACCCGGAGATCGAGATCATCGCCTACCAGTACGGCTACCACGGCCTGCTGACCGGCACGAAGATCGTCGTGGACTCCGAGGGGCGCAAGCAGGCGGGGATCCTGCACCGCTTCGGCGGCTCGCCGATCGGCAACTCGCGCGTCAAGCTCACCAACGCGGCCGACTGCGTCAAGCGCGGCCTCGTCCAGGAGGGCCAGGACCCGCTGCAGGTCGCCGCGGAGCAGCTCAAGGCGGACGGCGTCGACGTGCTGCACACGATCGGCGGCGACGACACGAACACGACCGCGGCCGACCTCGCCGCGTACCTCCACGAGAACGGCTACGAGCTCACGGTCGTGGGCCTGCCGAAGACGATCGACAACGACGTGATCCCGATCCGTCAGTCGCTCGGCGCGTGGACCGCCGCCGAGGAGGCCGCGGGCTTCGCCGCCAACGTCATCGGCGAGCACCGCTCGGGCCCGCGCATGCTCATCGTGCACGAGGTCATGGGCCGGCACTGCGGCTGGCTCACCGCGGCCTCCGCCGCCGAGTACCGCAAGTGGCTCGACGCCCAGGAGTGGGCTCCGGCCCTCGGTCTGACGCGCGAGCGCTGGGACGTCCACGCGGTCTTCCTGCCGGAGCTCGCGCTCGACATCGACGCCGAGGCCGAGCGCCTCAAGGCGATCATGGACGAGCAGGGCAACGTCAACATCTTCCTGTCCGAGGGCGCCGGCATGCACGAGATCGTGGCGCAGCTCGAGGCGGCGGGCGAGGAGGTCCAGCGCGACCCGTTCGGCCACGTCAAGCTCGACACGGTCAACCCCGGCCAGTGGTTCGCCAAGCAGTTCGCCGAGAAGCTGGGCGCCGAGAAGGTCATGGTCCAGAAGTCCGGCTACTTCTCGCGCGCGGCCGCCGCGAACGCCGAGGACCTGCGCCTCATCAAGTCGATGACCGACCTCGCGGTCGAGTGCGCGCTGCGCGGCGAGTCGGGCGTCATCGGCCACGACGAGGAGAACGGCGACCGCCTGCGCGCCATCGAGTTCCCGCGCATCGCCGGCGGCAAGGCGTTCGACGTGTCGCAGCAGTGGTTCGGCGAGCTCCTCGAGGGCATCGGCCAGCCGCTCGTGCCCGCGGCGCCCGCGGCCCACTGACCGGCACCACCGCACCAGGAACCTCGTCAGGGGACGCCGTATGACCACCACGAGCGAGCCGGGCACCGACTCCGGGCTCGACCACTTCCGCACGCTCGTCGCGCTCCAGCAGCCGACGTGGCCGGACGAGGCGGCGCTCGACGCCGTCCGTGACCGGCTGGCGGCCTCCGCGCCGCTCGTGGTGCCGGCGGCTGCCGACACACTGCGCTCCCGCCTGGCCGCGGCCGGGCGGGGCGAGGCGTTCCTCCTGCAGGGGGGCGACTGCGCCGAGACGTTCGCGGAGGCGAACGCCGACCGGATCCGCAACAAGATCCGCACCATCCTCCAGATGGCGGTCATCCTCACGCACGGCGCGAGCATGCCCGTCGTCAAGATGGGCCGCATGGCGGGGCAGTACGCCAAGCCGCGCAGCTCCGACTCGGAGACGCGCGACGGCGTGACCCTGCCCGCGTACCGCGGCGACATGATCAACGGGCACGCCTTCACGCCCGAGGCGCGCATCCCCGACCCGGAGCGCCTCGTCCAGGCGTACCAGATCTCCGCGGCGACGTGGAACGTCGTGCGCGCGTTCACGACCGGTGGCTTCGCCGACCTGCGCCAGGTCCACGAGTGGAACCGCGGCTTCATGCGCAACCCCGCCTACGCGCGGTACGAGCGCACGGCCTCCGAGATCGACCGCGCGATCCGCTTCATGGACGCGTGCGGCGCGGACTTCGACGCGCTGCGCACCGTCGAGTTCTTCGTCAGCCACGAGGCGCTCGTGCTGGACTACGAGCGCGCGCTCACGCGCCGCGACGCGCGCACGGGGGACGCGTACGACACCTCCGCCCACTTCCTGTGGATCGGGGAGCGCACGCGCCAGCTCGACGGCGCGCACGTCGACTTCCTCTCGCGCGTCGCGAACCCGATCGGGGTCAAGCTCGGCCCGACGACGACGCCCGACGTCGCGCTCGAGCTCGCCCGCCGTCTCAACCCCGACGACGTCGAGGGCCGCCTGACCTTCGTCACGCGCATGGGCGCGGGCAACGTGCGCGACGCGCTCCCGCCGCTCGTCGAGGCCGTCGCGCGCGCGGGCGTGCCCGTCACGTGGGTCACGGACCCCATGCACGGCAACACCATCACGTCCGCGAGCGGCTACAAGACGCGCCGGTTCGACGACGTCCTCGACGAGGTGCGCGGCTTCTTCGAGGTGCACCGCGCCGCGGGGACCGTGCCGGGCGGGCTGCACGTCGAGCTCACGGGCGACGACGTGACCGAGGTGCTGGGCGGGAGCGAGGAGATCGACGACGCGGGGCTCGCCCTGCGCTACGAGACCCTCGTCGACCCGCGCCTCAACCACCAGCAGTCGCTGGAGATGGCCTTCCAGGTCGCGGAGATGCTGCGCGGCTGAGGGCGTGGGGAGACGGCCGTCTCCCGTCGAGCGCAGGGCTGTGGCCCGTCCCGTGGTCGGGGCGGGCCACAGCCGTCTGCGCGGCGCGCGAGCTTAGAAGACGTTGAGGACGATCGTCGAGCCCTTGGGCGCGGTGCGCCCGTCACCGCCCGGAGGGTCCTGGGCGTAGACGATGTTGAGCGGGTGGATGCCCTGCGGGTAGCGGATCTCCACCTGGAAGCCCGCGTCCTTCAGGGCCTTCTCGGCGTCGGCGACGTTGCGCGTGCTGACGTTCGGGACCTCGACGAGCGGGGGCCCGAGCGACACCACGAGGTTCACGGTGTCCTTCCGGTGGGCGTCGGAGCCTTGCTCGGGGTCCTGGCGGATCACGAGCCCCGCGCCGACGGTCTCGGAGTACTCCTCGGTGACCGCGGGGACGAGGCCCTGCTCCTCGAGGGCGGCGACGGCGGCGTCCTTCGCGGAGCCCGTGACCTGCGGCACGACGACGGGCGCGGGCCCGGACGAGACGGTGAGCACGACCGGCACGTCGTGCCGGATCGTGGCGCCCTCCTCGATGGCGTTGCCGTCGGGGTCCTGCACGGCCATGACCTGGCCCGACGGCACCTCGTCGTGCGGCTCGGCGACGGGGTCGCCGAGCGTGAGGTCGGCGCCCTCGATCGCGGCGGTCGCCTCCTCCTGCGTCGCGCCCACGAGGCCCGTCGGCACCGTGAGCATCCGCACGCCCTTCGACACGACGAGCTGCACGCTGCCGTCCTTGCGCACGTCCTCACCGGACGCCGGGTCGGTCGCCACGACGGCACCTTCGGGCACGGCGTCGTCGTAGCGCTCCTCGACCGTGTGCGAGAGGCCTGCGTCGTCGAGGATCGCGACGGCCTCCGGGCGCGACGCCTCGACGAGGCCGTCCGGGACCTGGGTGTAGGCGCCCGGCCCGGACGAGAACCACCACGCGGCACCGCCGCCGACGCCCGCGAGGACGAGGAGCACGACGAGCGACCAGACGACCACGCGGCCGTGGCCACGTCGCCGCGCCGGGGTCGGGGCAGCAGGGGGCGGCGGGCCGGGCCGCGTGGTCGGCGCGACGACGTGCCCGACGGCGAGCGGCTCGGTGAGGCCCGCGGCCTCGCGGTCGCGCAGGCTGAGCGCCGCGAGGGACGCGGTCACGGCGGCGGACGGGTCGTCGGGCTCGGTCCGCGGGCCCGGACCCGGCGGGGGCGGCACGACGGCGGACCCCCCGGCGGGCGGGTCGACGCGCCGCTCGAGGTCGGCCGGGTCGAGCGCCGCGCGGGTCGAGCGCACGAGCGCGAGCGCGGCGCCGGCGTCGGCCGGGCGGTCGGCGGGGTCCCGCGCCGCGAGCGCGCACAGCAGGTCGTCGACCTCGGGCGGGATCCACGGGGCGACGTCCGACGGCGGGGGCACGTCGTTGTTCACGTGCTGGAACGCGACCTGGATCGGCGTCGTGCCGGTGTGCGGGACGGTGCCGAGCAGCATCTCGTACGCGAGGATGCCCGCCGCGTAGACGTCGGTGCGGGCGTCGCACGTGCCGGTCGCGATGAGCTCGGGGGAGAGGTAGGCGACGGTCCCGAGGATCGTGCCCGTCGTCGTCGCGGTCACCTCGTTCACGGCGCGCGCGAGACCGAAGTCGGTGACCTTGAGCCGGCCCTCGGTGTCGAGCAGGACGTTCTCGGGCTTGATGTCGCGGTGCACGAGCCCCGCACGGTGGGCGGCGGCGAGCGCGTCGAGCACGTGGTCGAGCACGTCGAGCGTGCGACCCAGCGTCAGGGTGCGCTCGGTGAGCATGGTGCGGCGCAGGTTCGACCCCGCCACGTACTCCATCGTCAGGTAGCTGGTGTCGCCGTCGAGGCCTTGGTCGTACACGGCGACGAGGCCCGGGTGGGTGAGGCGGGCCGCGGCGCGCGCCTCACGGCGGAAGCGGGAGACGAAGTCGGCGCCGGACGCGCCCTCGGCGAGGTGGGGGTGCATGACCTTGAGCGCGACCTCGCGCTCGAGCCGACGGTCGACCGCGAGGTACACCGTCGCCATGCCGCCTCGCGCGATGCGCGAGACGACCTCGTACCGCCCGTCGACCAGGCGGCCGACGAGGGGATCGGTCGTCACGGTGGCCACGGGGAGAGTCTAGGTGGCCGGGTGTCACGATCCGGTGAGCGCGGCGCGCACGGCGTGGGTGTCGTGTGGAGGCACGCCGTAGGCTTGCCCGGTGACCGATCGCGACACCAGCCCCCGCCCCACGCTCGACGACCTCGTCGGCGAGTGGCTGACCCTCCCCGACGTCGCCGAGGCGCTCGGCACCGACGTCGGCAAGGTGCGCCGTCTCGTGCAGGAGCGGCGCGTCGTGGGCGTGAAGCGCGGCGAGCGCACGACGTTCCAGGTCCCGGCGCGCTTCCTCGTTCCGCTGCACCTGGTCGACCCGGCGAACGCCGGCCGCCCGGACGAGAGCGGCCGCGTGGGTGTCCTGTCGAGCCTGCAAGGCACGATCGTCGTCCTCACCGACGCCGGCTTCGACGACGCCGAGATCCTCGAGTGGCTCTTCACCCCGCACGACGAGCTCGGCGAGGCCCCGTTCGACACGCTCCTCAGCGGGCACAAGGCGCGCGTGCGCCGCGTGGCGCAGTCCGAGCTCTGACGCGTTCCGCCCGCCGCCCCGATCGTCCGGGCCTGTGCCGGGCCTGTGCCGGGCCGACGGGCGGCAGTGCGGTCAGGCCGTGCGCTCGACGGCGGCGCGCGCGAGCAGCGCGAGCATCGTCGCGCCCGGCTCCGCGAGCCCGGCCCCGTCGAGGGCGGCCGCGGCGCGCTCGGTGAGCTCCGCGATGAGCGACTCGACGGCGTCGCGCGCGCCCGTCTCGACGAGGACGGCGCGCAGGTCCTCCACCGTGGTCGGGTCGAGGTCCGGGTCGCCCAGGTGCGTGAGCAGCAGCTCGCGCTGCGCGGGCGTCGCCGCGGCCAGCGCGCGCACGACGAGCACCGTGCGCTTGCCCTCGCGCAGGTCGTCGCCGGCCGGCTTGCCGGTGACCTGCGCGTCGCCGAAGACGCCGAGCACGTCGTCGCGGAGCTGGAACGCCTCGCCCACGGGCAGGCCGAACGCGCTCGTCGCGGCGACCGCGTCGTCGTCGGCACCGGCGAGCGCCGCGCCGAGCGCGATGGGGTGCTCCACGCTGTAGCGCGCGGACTTCGAGCGGATCACGGCCCGGGCCCGCTCCTCGTCGGCCGCCGGGTCCTCGCCCCACGGCAGGACCTGCGCGTGCACGTCGAGGTACTGGCCGGCCGTGACCTCCGTCTGCATACGGCCGAACACGCGTCGCGACCGCGTGGCGACCGCGGGTGCGAGGTCGTCGAGCGCGTCGCCGAGCTCCCGGTGGCTCGCGATGAGCGCGAGGTCGCCGAGCAGGATCGCGGCGTTCTCGCCGTACCGCGCGCCGTCGCCGGACCAGCCGAGGTCGCGGTGGCGCGCCGCGAAGGCGCGGTGCGCCGTCGGGCGGCCGCGCCGGGTGTCGGAGGAGTCCATGACGTCGTCGTGGAAGAGCGCCGCCGCCTGGAACAGCTCGAGCGCCGCGCCGGCGCGCAGCACCGTGGTCCGGTGCGGGCCCGCGGCGTCACCGCCGTGCGCGCGCCACGACCAGTAGCAGAACGCGGCGCGCAGGCGCTTGCCGCCCGCGAGCAGCTCCTGCGTCGCGTCGGCGAGCAGGTCCGTGTCCGGGTGGGTCCCGGCGAGCTCGGCGCGCAGCGCCGCGGTCGAGGCGTGCAGGGCGTCGTCGACGCCGGTGCGCACCCCCTCGCGGTCGACGAGCGCGGCGGGGCTCGGGTCGGTGAGGTCCTCGGACGCCTGGGGAGGGACGGAGGGCGAGGTCGGCAGCGACGGGTTGGGCACGGGGGCAGCCTATGCGGAGCGAGCGCCACCCTGCCCGCCCGGTCTGGTGGCGGTCGGGCGGCGCGGCACCTCAGCCGGCGGCGACCTGGCCGCTGATCGTCACGAGGCGTTCCGTCTCGTCGTCGAAGACGCCGACGGCGACCGACTCGGTCGGGGCCTCGGGCGCCGTCGTGCGGACGAACGTGGTGAGCGAGGTGAGCGCGCTCGGCACGGTCGACGGCGACACCGCGAAACCGGCCACGCCCAGCGTGTCGGTGTAGTAGGCGGTGAGCGCCTCGACCGTGTCCGTGGAGCGCAGGTTCAGCGTGACGTCCACGAGCGCGCCGTCCTGCGACGGCCGCGCCGAGCTCGCGAGCACCTCGGCGCCCGGCGCCACCGGGACGAGCGCGGCGGGGAACCCCTCCACCAGGTCCCCGACCGCCGAGGCGGCGTCGTAGTCGGGCAGCGGCGTGCCCGGCGCGCCGGAGTCGGCGTCCGGCGCCGGTTGCTCCTCCCGGGGTGCCGCGGCGCCCTGCACGTCGCCCAGGTCCGCCTGGCACCCCGCGAGCGTCGAGCCCAGCACGGCCGCGACGAGGACGACGGCGGCCCGGCCGGCGGGGGAGAGCGCCGGGTGCGCGGCGGCGCGGGTTCGTGGTGGCACGCGCACACCGTAGTCACCCGCGCGTGCGCGAGCCACCACCGAGGTCGGGGGCCGACCACAGCCCCGGGTGCCCGCCCCGCGTCGTCCACAGCCGGGCGGCGGGCGCCCCGCACGCCGCCCCGACCGACTGGGATGGGCGCATGACGACCCTCATCCGGGCCCAGGGCCCGCGCGAGCTCCTCGCCTACGTCCCCTTCCGGCTCGGCTACCGACCGCAGGACAGCGTCGTCCTCGTGGGGCTGCGGCCACCGCGCGGCCGCATCGGTCTCGTCGTGCGCGTCGACGTCGCCGACGCGGCGGACGTCGAGCACGGGCCGCAGCTCGCGCGGTCCGTCGTGGGGCACCTCGCGGCCGACGGCGCACGCCGCGTCGTGCTCGTCGTCTACTCCGACGCGCCGCTGCGCGCGGCGGGCGTCGCGGCCGCGCGGGTGCGGGCCGCCGTCGAGCACTGCCGCGAGGCCGCCGAGCCGCACCACGGGCCCGTCGAGGCGTGGGTCGTGTCGTCGACGGGCTGGTACGCGCTCGACTGCACCGAGGACGACTGCTGCCCGCCGGAGGGAAGGTCGCTGCGCGAGCTCGAGTCGAGCGAGGTCGGCGCGCACATGGTGCTGTCCGGGGCGGCGCTCGCGGACTCGCGCGAGGAGGCGCTGCGGATCCCGCCCGCGGGCGCGGACGCGCGGCGCCGTGCGGCGCGCGCGGCACGGCGGGTGCGCGACCGCGCCCGGTCCGTGGCGGCCGGCGACGACGTCGCGTCCCGGGTCGCGGCGCGGGTCTCCGCCCTCGCGCTGTGGCGGACCGCGGTCGCGCAGGTCGTCGCCCGCGACCGGGCGCGGGACGGCGGGCCGGTCGACGACGGCGCCGGTGCCGCGGTGCCCGCCGCGACGGTCCTCGGGCGCCTGGCCGCGGGCCTCGAGTCGGTCCCCGTGCGCGACGCCGTGCTCCTCTCCCTCGTGCCGGGGACCGACGACCTGCCGGACCGCACGGTGCGGGGCGGCGACGTGGACGCCGGGACGGGCCGCGCCATCGCGGCCGTCGTGGACCCAGGCGCGGGCCTCGCGCCCGACCCGGCGGTCACCGGACCGGCGAGGGCCGTGCTGGAGGGCGTGGTCGCCCACGCGCCGCGCGGGAGCACCGCGCCCGCGCTGACGCTCCTGGCGCTCGTGGCCTGGTGGCACGGCGACGGCGGCCGGGCCCGTCGGCGGCTGGCCGAGGCGCTCGCGGAGGACCCGACGTACCGGCTCGCGCTGCTGCTCGCGAGCGCGCTCGACGCCGGGGTCCCGCCGGGCTGGGTCCGCGCGGACGCGTGCGCCGACACGCACGACGTCGGGTAGGTTCGACGCAACACGACCTGCGGTCGCCCCCGCGGCCGGCCGCACCCACGAGCCGTCTCCGGAGGACACATGAGCGTCGTCGTCGCGCACCTGAGCACGCCCGAGGGTCGCGAGGCTCTCGACAGCGCGGCCACCGAGGCCGTCCGGCGCGGCACCGACCTCGTCGTCGTCGTGACCGAGGCCTCCATGGCGACTCCCGAGCTCGTCGCCGCGCACGAGGACGACCTGCGACGCGTGGAGGCACGCCTCGAGGGGACGGGCACGACGCTGCGCCGCGAGCAGGGCTCGTCGGACCTCGCGGACGACCTCGTGGGCGCCGCGGAGCGGTCGTCGGCGGACCTCATCGTCATCGGGCTGCGTCGGCGCAGCCCCGTGGGCAAGCTCATCCTCGGCTCGAACGCCCAGCGCATCCTGCTCGACGCGCCCTGCCCCGTGCTTGCCGTCAAGCCCGAGCGGCCCGCCGGCGTCTGAGCCGCCGCGCGTCGGCGCGCGGACGTGGATCCCTGCGGTCCGGCGCGCGGTGGGCGCCGGGTGAGGGCCAGGGTGGGCGGGGGAATCTTCCAGGGTCCCGACCCGTTGTACACGTCACGAACCGGGTGACGAACGTCGTGACGACGTGGTGCGCCGGGCCGTCGGGAGGCGGTCAGGTCCGACATCACCCCGTGTCGCGGCGTCCGGCGCACGGATCGCCGGTACAATATAGGTAGTCCGCCAGAGCCCGACGACTCACCGTGAGAGTCCAGAGCAGCCCGCACTTCACGGTTCACGTCCCCGCTCCGGCGGCCCTACCGCCCCCCATGATTGCCGAAAGGTCGGTTTGTGGCGCCCTCAACCCCGATTTCCGCACTCCCGCGAGAGTTCGAGCACCCCGCCCTGCAGGAGCTCCTGCGGCGCGGCAGCGCGAACGGTCGCGTCGACGCCGAGAGCTTCCGCACCGCGTGCGAGCAGGCTGCCGTCAACGACGCCAAGCGGCTGAAGGCGGTCTTCCGCGCGCTCGCGGGCGCCGGCGTCGAGGTCGACATCCCGACCACGACGAAGGTGGCCGCGGCGGCTTCCCCGCGCAGCACGACGACGGCGCGCACCAAGCCCGCCGCGACGAAGTCCGCGTCGGCGACCAAGCGCACGACCACGACGAAGGCCGCCCCGGCGGCCGACGCCGAGGGTGCGGAGACCCCGTCGACCGGCCCCGCGAAGCCCGCCGCCCGCAAGACCGCGGCCAAGGCCCCCGCCAAGTCCAAGGCGACGCCCGCGCGCGCCAAGAAGAAGGACGACGACGAGGACGACGCCGAGGTCGAGATCGAGGACCTCGAGATCGACGTGACCGAGGACGAGGAGGCTGCGGAGCCGGGCGCCAAGAAGGCTGCCGCCGCCGCGCCGAGCGACGAGCCCGAGGAGACCGGCTTCGTCGTCTCCGACGCGGACGAGGACGACGCCCCGGTCCAGCAGGTCGTGACCGCGGGCGCGACGGCCGACCCGGTCAAGGACTACCTCAAGCAGATCGGCAAGGTCGCGCTGCTGAACGCGGAGCAGGAGGTCGAGCTCGCGAAGCGGATCGAGGCCGGTCTGTTCGCGGAGGAGAAGCTCGCGGCCGAGGGCGACGACCTGGACCGCAAGCTCAAGCGTGAGCTGCAGTGGATCGCGCACGACGGCAAGCGGGCGAAGAACCACCTGCTGGAGGCGAACCTGCGTCTGGTGGTGTCGCTGGCCAAGCGGTACACGGGTCGCGGCATGCTGTTCCTGGACCTGATCCAGGAGGGCAACCTCGGTCTGATCCGTGCGGTCGAGAAGTTCGACTACACCAAGGGCTACAAGTTCTCGACGTACGCGACGTGGTGGATCCGGCAGGCGATCACGCGAGCGATGGCAGACCAGGCGCGCACCATCCGTATCCCGGTGCACATGGTCGAGGTCATCAACAAGCTCGCGCGCGTGCAGCGTCAGATGCTGCAGGACCTGGGCCGGGAGCCCACGCCCGAGGAGCTCGCCAAGGAGCTCGACATGACCCCGGAGAAGGTCGTCGAGGTCCAGAAGTACGGCCGCGAGCCCATCTCGCTGCACACGCCGCTCGGCGAGGACGGCGACTCCGAGTTCGGCGACCTCATCGAGGACTCCGAGGCCATCGTCCCGGCGGACGCGGTGAGCTTCACGCTCCTGCAGGAGCAGCTGCACCAGGTGCTCGACACGCTGAGCGAGCGCGAGGCGGGCGTCGTCTCCATGCGGTTCGGCCTCTCGGACGGCCAGCCCAAGACGCTCGACGAGATCGGCAAGGTCTACGGCGTGACGCGTGAGCGCATCCGTCAGATCGAGTCGAAGACCATGTCGAAGCTGCGCCACCCGAGCCGCTCGCAGGTGCTGCGCGACTACCTCGACTGACGCGTCGCGGTGGGCGGCCGGTGGCACCACCGACCGCCCGCCGCCGTCGCACGACGAAGGCCCCGAGGAGATCTCCTCGGGGCCTTCGTCGTGTCTGAGGTCTGTCTCTGAGGTGGTCGTCGCGGGGGACCGGGCGGTGGAGCCGGTCCCCGCGGTCGTGCGCTCCTGGCGCGGGACGTGCTCGGCGGACCGGCGCGTCAGCGCGCGCCGTGCTCCGCGAGCAGCTTGTCGGTCTCGTCCTGGATGGACGTCGCGAGGTCGGTGTAGGCATCCGCGTGCGCCCGCGCGTGGTGGCCGCAGAACAGCAGCTCGCCGCTCGGCAGGACCACACGGACGTACGCCTGGGCCCCGCAGCGGTCGCAGCGGTCGGCCGCGGTCAGCGGTTCGGTGGTGGTCGTCGTAGCAGTCACATGAACATCAAACCATCCCCTCCTGAGGTTTCGTCCCGGGGGAGCGCCGGGTTCGCTACCCGCGAAGCGCGCTCACCCGCGCCGTGGCCTCCCATCGGCATCCCGCCGGATCCCGCCGCATCCCGCCGGATCGCGCGGCGTCCGCGGCAGCGCGGCGGGGCAGCACCGCGCTGTGGGCGCCCTCGTCTAGGCTTGCCGCCGTGACGACCACCTCCGCTGAGTCCAGCTACACCGCTCGGCACCTGTCCGTGCTCGAGGGCCTCGAGGCCGTGCGCAAGCGCCCGGGCATGTACATCGGCACGACCGACTCGCGCGGTCTCATGCACTGCCTCTGGGAGATCATCGACAACTCGGTCGACGAGGCGCTCGCGGGCAACTGCTCGAAGATCCGGGTCGTGCTGCACGCCGACAGCTCCGTGACGGTCGAGGACGACGGTCGCGGCATCCCCGTCGACATCGAGCCGAAGACGGGCCTGTCCGGCGTCGAGGTCGTCTTCACCAAGCTCCACGCGGGCGGCAAGTTCGGCGGCGGGTCGTACACGGCGTCGGGCGGCCTGCACGGTGTCGGCGCGTCCGTCGTCAACGCGCTGTCCTCGCGTCTCGACGTCGAGGTCGACCGCGGCGGCAAGACGCACCGCATGACCTTCCACCGCGGCGAGCCCGGCGTGTTCAGCGACCCGAAGACGGGCCCGACGCCGGACGCCCCGTTCGAGCCGTTCGTGTCCGGGTCCGAGCTCGCGGTCGTCGGGAAGACGAAGCGCGGCGTCACCGGCACGCGCGTCCGCTACTGGGCGGACCGCCAGATCTTCCTCAAGACGGCCGTCTTCTCCTACGACGAGCTCGTCACGCGCGTGCGCCAGACGACGTTCCTCGTCCCCGGTCTCGAGATCACGGTGCGCGACGAGCGCGGCGTGCCGGGGACGCCGGGGGAGTCCGGGCCGCACGAGGAGACGTTCGTGCACACGGGCGGGTCGGTCGACTTCGTCGACTTCCTCGCGCCGGACACCCCCGTCACCGCGACGTGGCGCCTCACGGGCTCGGGCTCGTTCACGGAGACCGTCCCGGTGCTCGACGACCGGGGTCACATGACCCCGCAGGCGGTGCAGCGCGACTGCGAGGTCGACGTCGCGCTGCGCTGGGGCACCGGCTACGAGACCGAGGTCCGCAGCTTCGTCAACATCATCGCCACGCCCAAGGGCGGTTCCCACCTCGGCGGCTTCGAGCAGGGTCTGCTCAAGGTGCTGCGCAAGGCGGTCGAGACGAACGCGCGCCGCCTCAAGGTGTCGACGAAGGACGCGTCCGAGCGCATCGAGAAGGACGACGTGCTCGCCGGCCTGACGGCCGTCGTCACCGTGCGCCTCGCCGAGCCGCAGTTCGAGGGCCAGACGAAGGAGGTCCTCGGCACGGCGCCGGTGCGCGGCATCGTGGCGCGCGTCGTCGAGAAGGAGCTGAACGCCCTCCTCACCTCCACCAAGCGCGACGAGAAGACGCAGGCCGCGCTGCTGCTCGACAAGGTCGTCGCCGAGATGCGCGCGCGCATCACCGCGCGCAAGCAGAAGGAGATCTCGCGGCGCAAGAACGCGCTCGAGACGTCGTCCCTGCCGGCCAAGCTCGTCGACTGCCGCAGCGACGACGTCGAGCGCAGCGAGCTGTTCATCGTCGAGGGCGACAGCGCGCTCGGCACCGCGCGCCTCGCGCGCAGCTCCGACTTCCAGGCGCTGCTGCCCATCCGCGGCAAGATCCTCAACGTGCAGAAGGCGTCCGTGAGCGACATGCTGCGCAACGCCGAGTGCACCGCGATCATCCAGGTGCTCGGCGCCGGGTCGGGGCGGTCGTTCGACCTCGAGGCCGCGCGCTACGGCAAGATCGTGCTCACGACGGACGCCGACGTCGACGGCGCCCACATCCGCACCCTGCTGCTCACGCTCTTCTACCGGTACATGAAGCCGCTCGTCGAGGCGGGCCGCGTCTTCGCTGCCGTGCCGCCGCTGCACCGCATCGAGGTCATCGGCGCCGGGCGCCGCAAGAACGAGTACATCTACACGTACTCCGAGGCCGAGCTCGCCGCGACGCTCAAGAAGCTCGACAAGGCCGGCCGCCGCTACAAGGACGACATCCAGCGGTACAAGGGCCTGGGGGAGATGGACGCCGACCAGCTCGCCGAGACGACGATGGACCCGCGCCACCGCACCCTGCGTCGCGTCACGGCCGAGCACGCCGAGGCGGCGGAGCGCGTGTTCGAGCTGCTCATGGGCAGCGACGTCGCGCCGCGCAAGGAGTTCATCGTCGCCGGCGCGGCCGAGCTGGACCACGCCCGCATCGACGTCTGACGATGTCCGCCGGGCGGGACGCGCGACGGGCGGGCGACCCCGACCTGGTCGGGCTGCTGCGGCGCACCGTCCTGCTGGTCGCGGGGCTCAACCTCGCGTACTTCGTCGTCGAGCTCACCGTCGCGCTCGCGGCGGGTTCGGTGTCGCTGCTCGCCGACAGCGTGGACTTCCTCGAGGACACCGCGATCAACCTGCTCATCGCCGTCGCGCTGGGCTTCCCGCTCGCGCGGCGCGCGGTCCTGGGCAAGGCGCTGGCGCTGCTCATCCTTGTCCCCGCGCTGTTCGCGGCGTGGGAGGTCGTGCGCCGGTTCGGCGACCCGCCCGCACCCGAGGTGCTGCCGATCGTCCTCGCCTCGCTCGGCGCGGTCGTGGTCAACGGGGTGTGCGCGTGGCTCCTCGTCCGCGTCCGCCACCACGGCGGGTCGCTGAGCCGTGCGGCGTTCCTGTCGGCGCGCAACGACGTGCTCGTCAACGTCGCCGTCATCGCGATGGGGCTGGTGACCGCGTGGACCGGGTCCGGCTGGCCGGACATCGTCCTGGGGTGCGGGATCATCCTCCTCGCGGGCCACTCCGCGTACGAGGTGTGGGAGGTCAGCGAGGAGGAGCGGCTGGCGGCCAAGGCCGTCGCGGGCGAGGAGATCGGGTGAGGGGCCGTCGTCCGACAGGCGGGCGACCCGGCGCGAGCCGGGCGGCGCTCCGTACGCTGACGATGTGACCCTCCGAACGCTTCGCGCCACGTCCGCGCGCCCGCTCACCGCCCTGACCGCCGTCCTGCTCACCGCGGGCCTGCTGGCCGGGTGCTC
This sequence comes from Cellulosimicrobium sp. RS, assembly GCF_046159675.1. Classification (NCBI taxonomy): domain Bacteria; kingdom Bacillati; phylum Actinomycetota; class Actinomycetes; order Micrococcales; family Promicromonosporaceae; genus Cellulosimicrobium; species Cellulosimicrobium sp. RS. The sequence goes on from NZ_JBJXVU010000007.1 coordinate 29,311, forward strand.
GTCCGCCGACGAGCCCGCCGCCGACACCACGTCGACCTCCACGGCGACCGCGGGCGAGGAGTCGAGCGCCCCGGCCGACGACACGACGGACGAGGCGCCCGACGACGAGTCCGGCGACGACGAGGACGCGCCCGAGCTCTCGTACGAAGGGCGCGAGGGCGCGACGGCCCTCGACCTGCTCCTCGAGGCGGACCCGTCCGCCCAGGTGACCGGTGAGGGCGAGAACGCGTTCGTCACGGCGATCGACGGCGTCGCCGCCGACCCGGACAGCGAGTTCTGGGCCCTGTACGTGAACGACGAGATGGCTACCGTGGGAGCAGGCTCCCTCGAGACGAAGGACGGGGACGAGATCACGTGGAAGCTCGAGACGTTCACCTCGTGACGCGCTCGGAGAGCACGGCGCTGCGCTGGTGGCGCCCGGCGCTCGTCGTCACGCTCGCGGCGCTCGCCGTCGTCTGGCGGCTCGTGCGCGCCGACCTCGGTGCACCCCCGAACCTCGAGCTCGTCACCGCGGCGACGTTCGCGGCGACCATCCTGCTGCGCTCGCGGTGGGCGTTCGTCGTGCCGCTCGCGGTGACGGTCGTGTCCGACGTCGTGCTCGGCAACACGGCGATCGCGCTGTTCACGTGGAGCGCGTGGCTCGTCGTCGGGCTGGGCTCGCTGCTCGCGCGGGACACGACCGGCTGGCGCCGCGTCGGCGCGGGCGCGGCGTTCGGCGTCGCGGGCTCGCTGTGGTTCTTCGCGTGGACGAACTTCGGCGTCTGGCTGCAGGGCCGCGGCGTCTGGTACCCGGCCGGAGCGGACGGGCTCGTCGCGAGCTACGTCGCGGGTCTGCCGTTCCTGCGCACCATGCTGCTCGGCAACCTCGTGCTCGTGCCGCTGGTCGCGGCCGGGACGCTGCTCGTGGACCGGCTCGAGGCGTCGCACGGGATGGTCGGCGCCCACGCCGTCCCTGCCGCCCGGTAGCGTGGTTCGTGCCGGAGGGCCGCACGGGCCGAGCCGGTGACGGGCGCAGCCGAGGCAGGAGGAGGTCATCCATGGCGGGACACCGGATCTTCGGGACGAGCTTCGCGAGCATCTACCCGCTCTACGTGACCAAGGTGGAGCGCAAGGGGCGCACGAAGGACGAGCTCGACCAGGTCGTCGGCTGGCTCACCGGCTACGACGACGCCGGCCTCGCGCAGGCGATCGCCGACGAGATCACGCTCGAGGAGTTCTTCGACCGGGCCCCCGCGTGGAACCCGAACGCCTCGCTCATCACCGGGGTGATCTGCGGCGTCCGCGTCGAGGACATCGAGGACCCGCTCATGCAGAAGGTCCGCTACCTCGACAAGCTCGTCGACGAGGTCGCGCGCGGCAAGAAGATGTCGTCGATCCTGCGCGGCGAGGCGGCCACCGCCTTTTAGCGGCGCCTGTGGCTCACCCGAGCTCTTCCGCGAGCCCGACGATGATGCCGCCGGGTCCCCGCAGGTAGCAGAGGCGGTACGCGTCCTCGAAGCGCACGATCTCCCGCAGCACCGCCCCGCCGTGGCGGGCGAGGCGCTCGACCGTGTCGTCGAGGTCGTCCACGGCGAACATCACCCGGTGCAGGCCGACGACGTTCGGCGGGGCGGTGCCGAGCCCCAGGTCGAGCGGCGCCGGCGCGTGGTACCGCGTGAGCTCCAGCCGCCCGGGGCCGCCGGGGACGCGCATCATCGCGATCTCCGAGCGCAGGTCGTCGAGCCCGACGACGCGCTCCGCCCACCGTCCCTCGATCGTCATCCGGTTCTCGAGCTCCATCCCGAGCTCGGCGAAGAACGCGACGGCCGCGTCGGGGTCGTCGACGACGACGGCCACGTTGTCGAGGCGCTGGATCGCCACGGGTGCCTCCTGAGGTGCTGGGGACGGCGGGTCGTCCGGGGTGCTGGTCCGGCGCCGAGCAGGGCGTCAGCCGTCCTGCCCGACGCCGCGTCCCGGCTCGCTCATGTCGCCCGTCCCGGGTGTGCCGTCCGCGAGGCCGTAGCGCAGCAGGACCGTGCCGGTCGGGCTGGGCGACGGCGGTTCGAGGAGCGTGAGGTTGGTGGGGACTGCGCCGCCGTCGAACACGGTCTTGCCCGCGCCGAGCACGATGGGGTGCACCCACAGGTCGAGGCGGTCGAACAGCCTCTCGCGCAGCAGCGTCTGCACCAGGTCGAGGCTGCCCACGACCTTGACGTGCTCGTGCCGGTCGCGCACCTCGCGCACCGCGGCGGGCAGGTCCGGGTAGAGCAGCGTCGACCCGGCCCACGACAGGTCCGGCGTGCCGCGCGACGCGACGTACTTGGGGATGCGGTTGAACAGGGCCGCGAAGTCGTCGTCCTGCCCGCCCTCCTGGAACGGCCAGTACGACGCGAAGATGTCGTACGTGCGGCGCCCGAGCAGCAGCGCGTCCGTGCCCTCGTACGCCGCAGCGATCTGCTCGCCCGCGACGTCGTCGAGCAGCGGCGCCTGCCACCCGCCGAACGCGAACCCGCCCTCCGAGTCCTCCTCCGGCCCGCCGGGCGCCTGCCCGACGAGGTCGAGGGTCGTGAACAGCTCGATCTCGATGCTTCCCATGGCTCGGCTCCCGCGGCGTCGTGGTCTCGGTCACGGGTAAGACGTCGTCCGGTCGCCGAACTCATCGACGCGGCGGCCGGGCGGGTCAGGTGGCGGGCGGTCCTGCGTCGTCGGGCTCGTCCGGGACCCACCGCAGGACGTCTCCGGGCTGGCACCCGAGGACGCGGCAGACGGCGTCCAGCGTCGAGAAGCGCACGGCCTTCGCGCGCCCGTTCTTCAGGACGGCGACGTTCGCCGGCGTGATGCCGACCGCGGCGGCGAAGTCGCCGACGGACATCTGCCTCCGCGGCAGGAGGACGTCGAGGTCGATGACGATCGGCACCTAGATCACCGCGGCCAGCTCGCGGCGGTCGGCGGTCGCGGCGCGGAGCAGCGCGCGCAGCACCACGACGAGCAGGGCCAGCGCGCCCCCGCCCACGAGCGAGCCGAGGAGGCCGAGGAGCACGAGCGGCCCGCCGAGCTGCGCCCCGAACGTCAGGTGACCGAACACCGTCGCGGCGAGGATCGCGACCGTGACCACGCACCCGATCACCACGGTGACCGAGCGCAGCGCGCGCGGGTCGAACACCTCGTCGCGGGCGGCGAGGCCGAGCAGGCGCCACACCGCCACGAGGGCGACCTCGACCGCGAGCAGCGCCAGCACGGCCAGCACGGAGTACGGGACCACGAGGCTGCGGACCTCCGGGTACTGCGCCCCGACCTCGGCCGCGAGGAGGGGGGCGAGGAACATCGACAGCGCGGTGCCGAGGACCACGAGGACGAGGAGCGCTCGTGTGCACGCGACGAGGGGAGGTCTCATCTATCGATTGTCGATAGATGAGACGGCCCTGTCAATGACCGAGGCACGACCCGTTGCGCGAAGGGGGAAGCGCGCGGCCGGGCGGTATCCGCTGTACCCGTCCGCCGGCGGCGTCGGCCCCGGGTGCTCTCTCGTCCGCGGAGCGGTCGATCAGCCGAGTCACAGCGTGGCGTCCCAAGATCCTGGGGATCCTGGCCTGTGGATAACGGGTGCCCTCGCCGTCGCGGCGTCTACCGTCCGGTCCAGGAGCCCACGACCAGGAGGATCATCATGCTCGACCAGCATGAGCGCACGTGCCAGCACGAGCGAACGACCGCGGTCCCTCGCACGGGGCACCGTTCCCGTACTCGCCTCGCCACGCGTCGGAGAGCCACCGTCGGTCGCGTGCTCTCGGGACTCGGGGTCGCCGTCGTCCTCACGGTCGTTCCCGGCTGCGCGCTGCCCTTCGTCGAGACCGACGACGGCGCGACCCCTGCGGCGGCGGTGACGCCCCAGAGCGAGGGCGAGCCGGCGACCCCCTCCGGGGCCGGGTACAAGATCGTCTCGGGCCAGCCGGTGCGGACGCACTGCTGGTCCTGCGAGGGTCCGAAGGCGTTCGTGAACAACGTCTCCTCGGACCAGGAGGAACACTGCCACGGTGCCCTCGAGCTCTGGGGCGAGGTCGTCGACGGGGCGGTGGTGCCCACGGGCGTCGGGGCGGTCTACGGGCAGGTGTCGGTCGAACCGGTGCGGGTCGCGACGTCCGAGGCGTGGGGGGTCGGGACCGATCTCGGGGGAGCGGTCGACCTCCTCGCGGACTCGTACTTCGCCGAGAACGGCAGCATGCTCAACCTGCACGAGGCGACCACCCTCGACGGCGTTCCGGCGAACATCACCCGGGTCGAGGGGACCTTCGAGGAGACGCGGACGAAGGCCTTCATCACCGCCTTCGCACCTGAGCGGTTCGCGTCGGGCACGGACGAGGTCCAGTTCTTCGTGATCGCGATCGTCACCCCCTACGACAACGGCGACGAGCTCATCGAGCAGGTCACGGGCACGTGGACGTGGTCCTGACGCTGCTCCCCGGTCGCCCCGGAAGGACGCCCCGCGGCTGGCGATCGTCAGACGCTGAAGTACTTGGCCTCGGGGTGATGGAACACAAAACAATCCGTCGACTGCTCCGGGTGGAGCTGGAGCTCCGCGGAGAGCTCGACGCCCACACGCTCGGGCCGCAGGAGCTCGACGACCTTCGTCCGGTCCTCCATGTCCGGGCAGGCGGGGTACCCGAGCGAGAAGCGGGCGCCGCGGTACTCGAGCTTGAACATGCCCTCGACCTCGGTCGGGTCCTCGTCGGCGAACCCGAGCTCGGCGCGCACGCGCGAGTGCCACATCTCGGCGAGCGCCTCGGTGAGCTGCACCGACAGGCCATGGAGCTCCATGTACTCGCGGTAGTGGTTCCCCGCGAAGAGCTTCGCGGTGTGCTGGTCCACGCTCGCTCCCATGGTGACGAGCTGGACGGGCAGCACGTCGTACCGGCCCGTCTCCTCGACCCACGACCGCGGCTTGACGAAGTCGGCGAGGCACAGGTGCCGGTCGCGGCGCTGGCGCGGGAACGTGAAGCGCAGCCGCTCTGTCCCGGGCTCGCCGCCCGACCCGCCGTCGGGCGCGCCGATGCCCGCGAGCCCGGCGCCGTGGTGCGCGACGACGACGTCGTCGCCCTCCGACCACACCGGGAAGTACCCGTACACGACCGACGGGTCGACGACGCCCTCGGTGCGGATCCGCTCGTACCAGGCGTTGAGGCGCGGGCGCCCCTCGGTCTCGACGAGCTCCTCGTACGACGCTCCGTCGTCACCCCGGCCGGGCTTGAGCCCCCACTGGCCCATGAACGTCGCGCGCTGGTCGAGGAACGCCGCGTACTCCGCGAGTTGGACGCCCTTGACGAGACGCGTGCCCCAGAACGGGGGAGCCGGCACCGGGTTGTCGGCCGCGACGTCGGACCGCGCGGGCAGGTCCTCGACGGGCGTCTCGGTCACGGTGACCACGGCGTGGCGGCGCTTCTTCAGCGCGGGCAGCCCGACGTCGTCGGGCGACTCGCCGCGCGCGACGCGCACGAGCGGCTCCATGAGGCGCAGGCCTTCGAACGCGTCGCGCGCGTACCGGACGACGCCCGGGAACTGGCCCGCGAGGTCGTCCTCGACGTACGTGCGGGTGAGCGCCGCGCCACCGAGCAGGACCGGCCAGCGGCCGGCGAGCCCGCGCGACGTGAGCTCCGCGAGGTTCTCCTTCATCACGACGGTGGACTTCACGAGCAGCCCGGACATGCCGATGACGTCGGCGTCGTGCTCCTCGGCGGCCTCGATCATCGCGGAGATCGGCTGCTTGATGCCGATGTTGACGACCGTGTAGCCGTTGTTGGTGAGGATGATGTCGACGAGGTTCTTGCCGATGTCGTGCACGTCGCCGCGCACGGTCGCGAGCACGATCGTGCCCTTGGAGCCGCTCGAGCCCTCGATCTTCTCCATGTGCGGCTCGAGGTAGGCGACCGCGGTCTTCATGACCTCGGCGGACTGCAGCACGAACGGGAGCTGCATCTCGCCGCGTCCGAACAGGTCGCCCACGACCTTCATGCCCTCGAGCAGGTGGTCGTTGACGATCTCGAGCGCCTTGATCCCGGACGCCATCGCCGCGTCGAGGTCCTCCTCGAGACCCTTGCGCGCGCCGTCGACGATCCGCCGCTCCAGCCGCTCGCCGACGGGCAGCGCCGCGAGCTCCGCCGCGCGCTGGTCCTTGAGCGCCGCCGAGTCCACGCCGTCGAACAGCTCGAGCAGCCGGGCGAGCGGGTCGTGCACGAGGTTCCCCTCGTCGTCGTACCGCCGCCGGTCCCACACGAGGTCGAGTGCGGCCTCGCGCTGCTCGGCGGGGATCTGCGCGAGCGGCAGGATCTTCGCGGCGTGCACGATCGCGGAGTCCAGCCCCGCCTCGACCGCCTCGTGGAGGAAGACCGAGTTGAGCACGGTGCGCGCGGCGGGGTTGAGGCCGAACGACACGTTCGACACCCCGAGCGTCGTGTGGATGCCGGGGTAGCGGCGCGTGATCTCGCGGATCGCCTCGATCGTCTCGATCGCGTCGCGACGCGTCTCCTCCTGGCCCGTGGCGATGGGGAACGTCAGGGCGTCGACGATGATGTCGTCGACCCGCATGCCCCAGTCACGCGTGAGCGTCTCGACGAGCCGCGTGGCGATCTCCACCTTGCCCGACGCGGTGCGCGCCTGGCCCTCCTCGTCGATCGTCAGCGCGACGACGGCCGCCCCGTGCTCGACCACGTGCGGCATGATCCGTGCGAATCGCGACGTCGGCCCGTCGCCGTCCTCGAAGTTCACCGAGTTCACGACGGCGCGCCCGCCCACGAGCTCGAGGCCCGCCGCGATGACCTCGGGCTCCGTCGAGTCGATGACGAGCGGGAGCGTCGACGCGCTCGCGAGACGCGAGACGACCTGCTTCACGTCCGCGACGCCGTCGCGCCCCACGTAGTCGATGCACACGTCGAGCAGGTGCGCGCCGTCGCGCGTCTGGGCGCGCGCGATCTCGACGCACTCGTCCCAGTTCTCCGCGAGCATCGCCTCGCGGAACGCCTTCGACCCGTTCGCGTTCGTGCGCTCGCCGATCGCGAGGAACGACGCGTCCTGGTGCAGGTCGGTGTGCGAGTACAGGCTCGCGACGCCGTTCTCGCGCTCCGGCTGGCGCACGACGACCGGACGCGCGCGCACCGCCTCGACGACGCGGCGCAGGTGCTCGGGCGTCGTGCCGCAGCAGCCGCCCACGAGGCCCAGACCGAACTCGGTGACGAACTGGGTGTGCGCCGCCGCGAGCTCGTCCGGCGTCAGCGGGTACGTCGCCCCGTTCGGGCCGAGCACCGGCAGGCCCGCGTTGGGCATGCACGTCACGGGGATCTCCGCGTGCCGCGACAGGTGCCGCAGGTGCTCGCTCATCTCGGCCGGGCCGGTCGCGCAGTTGAGACCGACCGCGTCGACGCCGAGCGCCTGGAGCGTGGTCAGCGCGGCCCCGATCTCGGAGCCCATGAGCATCGTGCCCGTGGTCTCGACCGTCACCTGGACGATCACGGGCACCTCGCGCCCGACGTCGCGCATCGCGTTCCGCGACCCCGTCACCGCGGCCTTCGCCTGGAGCAGGTCCTGGCTCGTCTCGACGAGGATCGCGTCGGCCCCGCCCTCCAGGAGGCCCGCGGCCTGCTCGGCGAACGTGTCGCGCAGGTGCGCGTATGTCGTGTGCCCGAGGCTCGGCAGCTTGGTCCCGGGCCCCATCGAGCCGAGCACCCAGCGCGGGTGGTCGGCGGTCGCGTGGGCGTCCGCGCGCTCGCGCGCGATCCGTGCCCCGGCTGCGGCGAGCTCGCGGATCCGGTCGTCGATGTCGTAGTCCGACAGGTTGGACCAGTTGGCGCCGAACGTGTTCGTCTCGATCGCGTCCACCCCGACCTCGAGGTACGCGTCGTGCACCGCGGCGATGATGTCGGGTCGCGAGACGTTGAGGATCTCGTTGCAGCCCTCGAGCCCCTGGTAGTCCTCGAGCGTCGGGTCCTGCTCCTGGATCATCGTGCCCATCGCGCCGTCCGCGACGACGACGCGCGTGCGCAGCGCCTCCGCGAGGGCCCGGGAGCGGGCGTCGGCGAGATCCTGAGGAACGACGGTCGGCATGCTCGCAGCGTAGATCGCGTGCGGCACGGCACGGGGAGCCGTCTCAGCGGGCCGACGCGCCGCGCGCGGACTGAACGGGAAAAGCACGTGCCCGACGGCGCGGGCCCCCCTACCGTGGTCGCCATGTCCTCTCCCTCGACGACCGACCGCGCCGAGGCGGCGCCCCCGACGCTCGCCCCGATCGCCGAGCGCGCCGCCGCGCCGTCGACCCTGCCGCCGGTGACCGCCGGCGGGCTCACGTGGCGCTCCGCCACGCCTGCCGACGCGCCGGCCCTGCTCACGCTGCGCAACGACATCGCGGAGGCGGACGACGAGCCGTACCGCGAGACGCTCGCGGAGATCGAGGAGATCTTCACCGCGCCGTGGCGCGACGTCGCGGCCGACTCGATCGTCGGCCTCGACACCGACGGGACGCTGCGCGCCTACGGGATGGTCGACACCAACCCGGGGGACGCGCGCACCGTGCGGGCGTTCCTCGGCGGCGGCGTCCACCCGACCCACCGGGGGCGCGGGATCGGACGTGAGGTGCTCGCCTGGCAGGTGGCCCGCGCCCGGCAGGTGCTCGCCGCGAGCGGCAAGGAGCTGCCGGCACGGCTCGCCGTCTTCGGGGAGGACACCGACCCGCCCGAGAAGGCGCGGCTCTACGCGCGGTTCGGGTTCGTCGCCCGCCGCTTCTACTCCGACCTGCGCCGCGACCTCGCGGCCCCGGTGCCCGACGTCCCGCTCGACGGTTCCCTGCGCGTCGTCCCGTGGTCGGCCGAGCTCGACGAGGCGACGCGCCTCGCGCACAACGACGCCTTCCGCGACCACTGGGGGAGCGAGCCCCGCACCGCCGAGGCGTGGACGCACGGGCGCAGCGAGTTCGCGCCCCAGTGGTCGTTCCTCGTGGTCGACGACGCGCCCGACGTCGACGCGCTCCTCGCCGACCCGACCACCGACCCCGAGACCGCCGCCGCGCTGCGCGCCGGCGAGCCGCTCGTCGTCGGCTACGAGATGGCGGGCCGGTACGACGAGGACTTCCCCGTGCGGGGGTACACGTTCGGGTACACCGAGCTCCTCGGCGTCCGGCGCGCGTACCGGGGGCGCCGTGTCGCCGTCGCGGCGCTCGCGGCCGCGATGCGCGCGTTCGCGGCGGACGGCATGCAGTACGCCGCGCTCGACGTCGACACGGAGAACCCGTCCGGCGCGCACGGTCTCTACGCGAGCCTCGGCTACGAGAAGGTCACCGGCTCGCGCATGTACTCGATCGAGCTCTGAGCGACTTCGGCCAGAGCGGTCACAGCGTCGAGGCGGAGAGCGCGTCGCAGTCCTGGATCGTGCCGCCGTTGTAGCCGATGGTGAACCAGCGCTGGCGCTGCTCGCTCGACCCGTGGGTCCAGCCCTCGGGGTTCACCTGGCCGGTCGCGGCCTCCTGGATGCGGTCGTCGCCGACCGCGGACGCCGCGGACAGCGCGTCGTCCAGCTCCTGGTCGGTGATCGGTGCCAGGAACGTCACACCGGTTTTCGGGTCGACGGTGGTGGCGGCGTGGCCAGCCCACATGCCGGCGAGGCAGTCGGCCATGAGCTCGATGCGCACGGAGTCGGACTCCGGGCCCGTGCCCTGCCGGTCCGCCGCGTCCATGGCGCCGGTCAGATGCTCGATGTGGTGCCCGAACTCGTGCGCCACGACGTACATCTCCGCGAGCCCGCCGTCGTTCGCGCCGAAGCGGTTCGTCAGGTCGTCGTAGAAGCCGAGGTCGATGTACACCGTCTGGTCGGGCGGGCAGTAGAACGGCCCGACGGCGCTCGTCGCCGCGCCGCACCCCGTCGAGACCTGCCCGGTGAAGCTCACGACCTCCGGCAGCGCGTACTCGACCCCTGCCTGCTGGGGGAGGGCCTCGGTCCAGTAGGCGTCGAGCGACCGGACGGTGCCGTTGAGCCGGCACTCGCGCGTCGTGTTCGCCTGCTCGGCGGTGCACGTGTCGATGTACTCCTGCTGGCCGTCGCCGTACGCGCCGGAGTCCGACCCGTCGCCGCCGGTCAGCGCGCTGAGGTCGACGCCCGTCTGGTTGCCGACGAACGCGATGAGCAGCGCGACGAGCACCGCGCCGATCCCGCCGCCCGCGATCATCGGGCCGCGCCCGCGGCCGCCACCCTTGCGGACGCGTCCGCCCTCGAACGATCCGCCCTCCTGGAATGTCACAGGGGAACGCTACCCCCGGGCGCGGTCGCAGGCCTCAGAAGCGGACCAGCGCGCGCAGCACCCGGGCGAGCAGGTCGTGGTCGCCGCGGTGCTCGTGCCGCTCGCCGGGCCCGACGACGGGCGCCGGCGGCTCGCGACGCGGCAGCGTGCCGGGGCCGTCACCGGGTGCCTCGGCGACGGTCTCGGCCAGGTAGGTGTCGACGAAGTCGACGAGGAACCGCTCGACGCGGCGGCCCGTGAGGGCGATGTTCCAGTCCGTCGGGCCCACGAGGATGACCGACAGGTCCTGCCCCAGCAGGTAGACGAAGACGCACGCCTCGGCGGTGTTGAGGATGCAGCGCGCCGAGCTGCCCGGGACGGCCGGGCCCTGGGTGAGGGCCGCGGCGACGGCCCGCGCCACCTCGACGACCGGGCCGGGAGAGGGGCCGGCGCTGCCGAGGACCCGGCCACCGGGACCGAGGGCGAGCACGTGCGCCTCGTGGTCGAGGGCGTCGTCGATGCCCCGCAGCACGTCCACCACGCTGCGGGGGGCGACCCGCCCGCGCTGGTCGAGGGCGTCCGCGACCACGGGCGTCAGAGCGACAGCGACTCGTCGAGCTGGGCCAGGCCGCGGCGCGCGAGCGCGAGGTTCGCCCGTCCGCGCTCGAGCACGAGGTAGGAGAAGGTGCCCCGCAGGCTCTCGCGCTGCGACAGGCGGATGAGGTGGTACTGGCGGCCGAGCGTGATGAGGATGTCCTCGATGCCGTCCTCGAGCCCGAGCTGCTCGATCGCCCGGAGCTTCGCGCGGATGACCTCGGTGTTCGCCGCCGCGGCGAGCTCGAGGTCGAACGGGGCGGCCTGCTTCTGGACCAGGGCCAGGCCGCTGCTGTAGTCGACGACCGCGATCGCGATCGCCCCGTCCAGCTCGAGGACCTTGCTCAGTGCTGCTTCGGCGTTGCTCAACGTGCTCTCCTTGCTCGGGTCCCCCCGCCATCTCCTCGGCGGTCCGGGACGTCCGGAGGCTAGCACGATGGGCTGATTGTCCCGTTCTGTTCCCTGTGTGTGGGACCGCCGTGGGGCGGTCCGGGGGGGCGTCGAGAGAAAGACCGCGCGGGAGCGGGCGCGCGGCCCGTAGAATCGTCGGGCCCCGTCGATCGGATCGCCCCACCAGGCTGGATCCACCGGGGTCACCCTTCGGAGAGGACCTGCACGTGATCACCGCCCACGGCGTCGAGCTGCGCGTCGGCGCCCGCGTCCTGCTGCACGAGGCGACGTTCCAGATCGCCGCGGGCGACCGGATCGGCCTCGTCGGCCGCAACGGCGCCGGCAAGACGACCCTGACCAAGACCCTCGCGGGCGAGACCCAGCCCACGGCGGGCAAGATCACGCGCGGCAACGACATCGGCTACCTGCCCCAGGACCCGCGCACCGGCGACCTCGACGTCATCGCGCTCGACCGGGTCCTCTCGGCACGCAACCTCGACAAGATCGTGCGCCAGATGCGCGAGACCGAGGGCGCGATGGCGAGCGCGGACGCGGAGACCCACGAGGCCGCGATGGAGCGCTACCCCAAGCTCGAGGCGCGGTTCCTCGCGGCCGGCGGGTACGCGGCCGAGAGCGAGGCGCACCGCATCACGAGTAACCTCGGTCTCGACGACCGCGTGCTCGGGCAGCCGCTGAGCACGCTGTCCGGTGGCCAGCGCCGCCGCATCGAGCTCGCGCGCATCCTCTTCTCCGGCGTCGAGACGCTGCTCCTCGACGAGCCGACGAACCACCTCGACGCCGACTCGATCGTCTGGCTGCGCGACTACCTCAAGTCGTACAGCGGCGGCTTCGTCGTGATCTCGCACGACGTCGAGCTGCTGCGCGCGACGGTTAACAAGGTGTTCCACCTGGACGCCAACCGCGGCGAGCTCGACCAGTACAACCTCGGCTGGGACGCCTACCTCGCGCAGCGCGAGTCCGACGAGCGCCGTCGTCGTCGCGAGCGGCAGAACGCCGAGAAGAAGGCGGGCGCGCTCCTCGCCCAGGGCGAGAAGATGCGCGCCAAGGCCACCAAGGCCGTCGCCGCGCAGCAGATGATGCGCCGCGCCGAGAAGATGCTCGCCGGCATCGAGGGCGAGCGCCAGAGCGACAAGGTCGCGAAGCTGCGCTTCCCGAAGCCCGCACCGTGCGGCCGCACGCCGCTCACCGCGAGCGGGCTGTCCAAGGCCTACGGCTCGCAGGAGGTCTTCGCGGGCGTCGACCTCGCGATCGACCGCGGCAGCCGCGTCGTCGTGCTCGGCCTCAACGGCGCCGGCAAGACGACGCTCCTGCGCATCCTCGGCGGGGTCGAGCAGCCGGACACGGGCGAGGTGCACCCGGGCCACGGCCTGAAGATCGGCTACTACGCCCAGGAGCACGACACGCTCGACATGGACGCGACCGTCGTCGAGAACCTGCGCCACGCGGCGCCCGACCTCACGGACACGCAGGTGCGCTCGGTGCTCGGGTCGTTCCTGTTCTCCGGCGACGACGCGGACAAGCCGACGAACGTGCTGTCCGGCGGGGAGAAGACGCGCCTCGCGCTCGCGACGCTCGTCGTCTCGGCGGCGAACGTGCTGCTCCTCGACGAGCCGACGAACAACCTCGACCCCGCGTCGCGCGCCGAGATCCTGGGGGCGCTCAAGACGTACGAGGGCGCGGTCGTCATGGTCACGCACGACGACGGCGCGGTCGAGGCGCTCGAGCCCGAGCGCGTCCTCCTGCTGCCCGACGGCGACGAGGACCTGTGGAGCGACGAGTACGCGGAGCTCGTCTCGCTGGCCTGACCGGGCCGCTCGTCGCCGGGACCGGGGCTACCGCGGGGCGGGCCCCTGCCGGGCGTCGAGCTGCGCGTCGATGAGCGCGTCCTCCTCGTCCTCGGCGCTCGGACGGCGTGAGCGCGGCTCCCGCCGGGCCCGCGCGGCGTCCGGGTCCTGGGCCGCGAGGAGGTCGCCGGCGGTGAGCGTGGTCTCCTCCCCGCGCGCGTCGCGCCGGTCGCGGCGCACGAGGAGCCAGAAGCCGGCGACCGCGCCGAGGGCGAACACCGCCCACTGGAACGCGTACGACAGGTGCGAGCCGGGGTCGGTGTCCGGCTTTGGGAGCGCCTCCAGGGTCTGCGCCGCGGGCGGCACCTCGGTGCGCAGCTGCCCGTAGGCGCCGACCGTGCGGCCCTCGGCCCAGCCGCCGCCGTCCGGGCCGGCGGCGAGGACCTGGTCGGTCGCGATGGCCTGCACCTGGCCCGCGGGCGCGTCCCGGCCCGACGGCGGCTCGTCGCCGCGCAGCGTCACGGTCGCCTCGACGTCGCCCGCGGGGGGCGGAGGCACGTCCCCGGGCGTGACGGCGTCGGTCCCCAGCGGCACGAACCCGCGGTCCACCACGACGACGAGCCCGTCCGGGGCGGACGGCGTGGGGTTCGTCACGAACGGGACGAGCACGTGGAAGCCGGGGCTGCCGCCCACCGGGCGGTTGCGCAGCAGGACCGTGGCGTCCGTCTCGTAGCGCCCCTCGAGGGTCACCGGCCGCCAGAGGTCGGCCTCGTCGAGCTCGGCACCCGGGGCGGGCAGCACGTCCTCCACCGGGACCGGGTCCGACGTGTAGTTCGCCTCGATGCGCTCGATCTCGGCGTCGCGCGAGACGTAGCGGTTCCACTGCCAGCGGCCCGCGACGAGGCACAGCGCGACGAGGACGAGGACCCCGACCGCGAGCGTCGCCCACTGGCGCGGGGTGCGCGGGTGGTGGGCGTCCGCGGTCGCGCGCTGCGGCGTCGGGCCCGCGGGGACCTGCGGTGGTGCGGCCTGCGTCACGGGGCCGCCCGGCGCTCGAGCTCGTCGACCGGCACCGTCGAGCGCCAGAACGAGCGGGCGCCGAGGAACGTCTCCAGGTGCTCCCGGTGCGCGTCGCACGCGAGCCACACCTTGCGCCGCTCGGGCGTGTGGATCTTGGGGTTGTTCCACAGCAGGCCCCACGCGGCGGCCTCCTGGCAGCCCTTGGCGCTGCACACCAGCTCGTCCTCGCCGACAGGGTCGGCGAGGCCCAGGGCGTCGGTCACCGGCGGTCCTCCTCGTCGTCGTGCGGCTCGTGGGGCTCGGCGCCCCCGATGCCGTGGCTCCCGGGCGCACCCGCCGTGGGCAGCGCGCGGTGCTCCATGGGGGAGGTGTCGTAGTGCGCCTGGTCGCGGCCCGCGTTGGCGACGAGCACCGCGCTGTACGGCAGCACGACCGCGCCGACGGCGAGGACCCACGTCACCCAGCTGCCCTGCGCCAGGATGGCGCCGAAGATGCACACGAGCCGGATGCCCATCTGGATCAGGTACTTGCGCTCCCGGCGCGCCTGGTCCGCGGCGAGCGGTTCCGGTGCGGCGGTGATGCTCGGGACCGCCTCGGCCGACCTCCGGGCGGCGCGTCGTGTGGTCACCCGTCCAGTCTACGTTTGTCGGGACCCCACAAAGTGTGGGGGAGCGGTGTGACCTGGCCGCACCGCGCACCGCGGGGCCCGCGCACGGTACGGTCGGTGCGGCGCCGTCGCGCCGGGCCCGGCAGGGCCCACCCGGCACCGGCCGTGCGGGACCCGTCCCCGGCCGCCGCCGACCCACCCGACCGTCCCGAGGAGCCGCACGTGTCCGAAGCCACCGCCCCCGCCCCGCGCACCGTCGTCGTCACCGGCGCGAACCGGGGCATCGGCCGTGCCATCGCCGAGCGCTTCGTCGCGAACGGCGACCGCGTCGCGACCGTCTACCGCGGCGGTGACCTGCCCGCGGGCGTCTTCGGCGCCGTGGCGGACATCACCGACACCGCCGCCGTCGACGCCGCGTTCTCCGAGATCGAGAAGGAGCTCGGCCCGGTCGAGGTGCTCGTCGCGAACGCGGGCGTCACGCACGACCAGCTCCTGCTGCGGATGACGGACGAGGACTTCGAGTCCGTGATCGACGTCAACCTCACCGGCACGTTCCGCTGCGTGCGCCGGGTGACGAAGGGCATGATCCGGCTGCGCCGCGGGCGCATCGTGCTCGTGTCGTCCGTGATCGGCCTCTACGGCGGCGCGGGCCAGGTCAACTACGCCGCCTCGAAGGCCGCGCTCGTGGGCATGGCGCGCTCGATCACGCGCGAGCTCGGGTCGCGCAACATCACGGCGAACGTCGTGGCGCCCGGGTTCATCGACACCGCGATGACCGCCGAGCTCCCCGAGGAGCGCCAGGCCGCGTACAAGTCCGCCATCCCTGCGGGCCGGTTCGCCCAGGCGGACGAGGTCGCCGGGGTCGTGCAGTTCCTCGCGTCCGACGACGCGGCGTACGTCTCGGGGGCCGTGATCCCCGTCGACGGCGGCCTCGGCATGGGCCACTGACCGCACCCCGCGGCGCCTCGCGCGCCCGTCCCGCGGCGCCGTCACCGACGCGCCCGCCCCACCTCTCTTTCAGTACGCTCGCCTCAGCGCGCCCACAGCGGGCGCACGACGGAAGGAAACCGATGGGTCTGCTCGATGGCAAGAAGCTCCTCGTCACGGGAGTGCTCACCGACTCCTCGATCGCGTTCCACGCGGCGCGGCTCGCGCAGGAGGAGGGTGCCGAGGTCGTGCTCTCCTCGTTCGGCCGCCAGATGAAGCTCACGCAGGCCTTCGCGAAGCGCCTGCCGGTCGAGGCGCCCGTCGTGCAGCTCGACGTCACGAACGACGACGACCTCGCCGGCCTCGCGGACGCGGTGCGCGAGCACACGGACCGCCTCGACGGCGTCGTGCACTCCATCGGCTTCGCGCCGCAGAGCGTCATGGGCGGCAACTTCCTCTCCGGCACCTGGGAGGACGTGGCGACCGCGCTCCAGGTCTCGACGTTCTCCTACAAGTCGCTCGCGGTCGCGGCGAAGCCGCTCATGACCGACGGCGGCGCCGTCGTCGGCCTCACGTTCGACGCGCAGTTCGCCTGGCCGGTCTACGACTGGATGGGCGTCGCGAAGGCGGGCCTCGAGTCCGCGAACCGCTACCTCGCGCGCGACCTCGGCCCCGACGGCATCCGGGCCAACCTCGTCTCCGCGGGCCCGATCCGCACCACGGCGGCGAAGTCCATCCCGGGCTTCGCGCAGATGGAGGACGCCTGGCCGAACCGGGCGCCCCTCGGCTGGGACCAGACGACGGCGGAGCCCGCCGCGCGCGCGGTCGTCGCGCTCCTGTCCGACTGGTTCCCGGCGACGACCGGCGAGATCGTGCACGTCGACGGCGGCGTGCACGCCATGGGGCAGTGACCGCGGAGGAGCGCAACGGCGCGCAGACCCCCGACGGCGGCACGCGCCGCCTCGTCCTGCTGCGCCACGCGAAGGCCGAGCCCGGCGGCGGGAGCGTCGACGACGTGCTGCGCCCCCTCGCGCTGAACGGCCGCCGGCAGGCGGTGCGCGTCGGCGCGGCGCTGCGCGAGACGGGGCTCGTCCCCGAGCGCGTGCTGTGCTCCTCCGCGCTGCGCACGCGTCAGACGTGGGAGCTCCTGTCGGCGCACCTGGGCGACGTCGCGCCCGACGTGCTCGTGAGCGACGGCCTCTACGCGGCCGACGTCGCCGACGTCCTGGACCTCCTGCGCACCACGGACCCGCGGGTCCGCACGCTGCTCGTCGTCGGGCACGAGCCCACGATGGCGGCCACCGCGTCGTACCTGGCGGACCCGGCGTCCGACGGCGGCGCGCTCGCCCAGGTGCGCGTCGGCGTGCCGACCGCGACGTACTCGGTGCTGGAGTCCGGGGCGTCGTGGGACGCGTGGGAGCCGCAGGCCGCCCTGCTGACCTACGTGGGCCGCCCGTCCTGACCCGGTCCCGGCGCACCCGCACGACAGAGCCCTGGCACCCCACGGTGCCAGGGCTCTCGTGCGTCCGGCGTCAGCGCGCGGCGTCGACCTGGTCGACGACCGCGAGCACCGCGTCGAGACGCGGTCCGTCGACGCCGTAGGGCGCCTGCTCGCGCACGACGGGCTTGGCCCCGAACGCGATGCCGACGCCCGCGGCGCCGATCATGTCGAGGTCGTTCGCGCCGTCGCCCACGGCGATGGTCGCGCTCATGGGCAGGCCGAGCTCGGCCGCGAACTCGCGCAGCGCGGCCTCCTTCGCCGCACGGTCGACCACTGGCCCGGTCGTGCGGCCCGTGAGCCGCCCGCCGGAGACCTCGAGCCGGTTCGCGCGGAAGCGCGTGATGCCGAGCTCGGCCGCGAGCCCGGCCACGACTTCCTCGAAGCCGCCCGAGACGAGCGCGACCTCCCAGCCGCGGCGCCGCGCCTCGGCGACGAGCTCACGGACGCCGGGGGTGAAGGTCGCGCGCTCGCGGACGTCGTCGAACGCCTCGACGGGCACGCCCGCGAGGGTCGCCACGCGCTCGCGCAGCGAGGCGCCGAAGTCGATCTCGCCGCGCATCGCGCGCTCGGTCACCGCGGCGACCTCGGTGCGCGTGCCGGCGTGGTCGGCGAGGAGCTCGATGACCTCCTGCTCGATGAGCGTCGAGTCGACGTCCATGACGAGGAGCCGCACGGGGGCGCTCGGCGGGTCGGGGGTCACGCGAGGGCTCCTCGGGCTGGCGGTCGCGGGCGGGGCAGGGCTCGGCGCGGCGTCGGGCACGTGCACGACGCCGGTCGGGGAAGGCGTCACTCGACGACCGTCCCCTTGGGGACGACCGTGATCCCGGACTCGGTGACCGTGAAGCCGCGCGCGCGGTCCTGCTCCGGGTCGAGGCCGATGCGGGCCTGCTCCCCGACGACGACGTTCTTGTCGATGATCGCGCGGTGCACCTGCGCGTGGCGGTGCACCTGCACGCCGTCCATGAGCACGGAGTCCGAGACGGACGACCACGAGTGCAGGTAGGTGCCGGGCGACAGGACGGAGCCGACCGCCGTCGCGCCCGAGATGATCACGCCGGGGGAGACGATCGAGTCCGCGGCGTGGCCCAGGCGGCCGCGCCCGGCGTGCACGAACTTCGCGGGCGGCAGACCGGTGTAGCCGGTGTGCAGCGGCCACTCCTCGTTGTAGAGGTTGAAGACCGGCGTGACGGCGATGAGGTCCTTGTTCGCGTCGTAGTACGAGTCGATCGTCCCCACGTCGCGCCAGTAGTCGCGGTCGCGGTCCGTCGAGCCCGGCACGTCGTTGCGGATGAAGTCGTAGACCGCCGCGGTGCCCTTCTCGACGAAGGCGGGCACGATGTCGCCGCCCATGTCGTGGCGGGAGTCCGCGTTCGCGGCGTCGGACGTGACGGCCTCGACCAGCGCGTCGGTGTCGATGACGTAGTTGCCCATCGAGGCGAGCACCTCGTCCGGGGAGTCAGCGAGGCCCACCGGGTCCGACGGCTTCTCGCGGAACGCGGCGATCTTCGTCGGGTCCTTCGGGTCGGTCTCGATGACGCCGAACTGGTCCGCCATCGAGATCGGCTGGCGGATGCCCGCGACGGTGAGCTGCGCGCCGGACTCGACGTGCGCGTCGACCATCTGGGAGAAGTCCATGCGGTACACGTGGTCCGCGCCCACGACCACGACGATGTCCGGACGCTCGTCGTCGATGATGTTGAGGCACTGGTAGATCGCGTCCGCGCTGCCGAGGTACCAGTGCTTGCCGACGCGCTGCTGCGCGGGCACCGGCGCGACGTAGTTGCCGAGCAGCGACGACATGCGCCACGTCTTCGTGATGTGCCGGTCGAGGCTGTGCGACTTGTACTGCGTGAGCACGATGATGTGCAGGTAGTGCGAGTTCACGAGGTTGGACAGCGCGAAGTCCACGAGGCGGTAGATGCCCCCGAACGGCACCGCGGGCTTGGCCCGTGAGGCGGTGAGCGGCATGAGGCGCTTGCCCTCGCCCCCGGCGAGGACGATGGCGAGGACTCGGGGTGCGGCGGCCATGCCCAGACGGTAGCCCCTCGGGGCGGGACCACGCAGCAGGACCCGCATCCTGGGCGCGGGTCGCGTCGGCCCCGCCCACCGGGGGTCGGCGGCGGGCGACTCGGTTACGGTGTGGCGCGTGAGAGTCGACCTCCTGACCCGTGAGTACCCGCCGCACGTCTACGGCGGGGCCGGCGTGCACGTCGCCGAGCTGTCCGCGGTGCTGCGGCGCCACGTCGACGTGCGCGTGCGCTGCTTCGACGGCCCGCGCGGCGACGACGGCGTGACCGGGTACTCCGTGCCCGGCGTCCTGTCCGGGGCGAACGCCGCGCTCGGCACGTTCGGCGTCGACCTGCAGATGGCGGACGACGTTGCGGGCGCCGACCTCGTGCACTCGCACACCTGGTACGCGAACCTCGGGGGCCACCTCGCGGGGCTGCTGCACGGCGTCCCGCACGTGCTGTCCGCGCACTCGCTCGAGCCGCTGCGGCCGTGGAAGGCGGAGCAGCTCGGCGGCGGGTACGCGCTGTCGTCGTGGGCGGAGCGCACCGCGTACGAGGGTGCGGCGGGGATCGTCGCGGTCTCCGGCGGGATGCGCGACGACATCCTGCGCGTCTACCCGCAGGTCGACCCGGCGAAGGTGCACGTCGTGCACAACGGGATCGACCTCGACGGCTGGCGCCGCCCCGAGCCCGGCGTGCAGCAGGACGTCGCCGACCGCGTCGTGCGCGACCTGGGGATCGACCCGGGGCGGCCTGCCGTGGTGTTCGTCGGGCGGATCACGCGCCAGAAGGGGCTGCCGTACCTGCTGCGGGCCGCGCGCTCGCTGCCCGACGACGTCCAGCTCGTCCTGTGCGCGGGCGCTCCGGACACCCCGGAGATCGCCGCGGAGGTGAGCGGCGCCGTCGCCGAGCTGCAGGCCGAGCGCAGCGGGGTCGTCTGGATCGAGCAGATGCTGCCGCGCGCCGAGCTCGTCGCGGTGCTCGCCGCGTCGACCGTCTTCGTCTGCCCGTCCGTGTACGAGCCGCTCGGCATCGTCAACCTCGAGGCGATGGCCGTCGGGCTGCCCGTCGTCGGGACCGCCACGGGCGGCATCCCCGAGGTCGTGGACGACGGCGTCACCGGCCTCCTCGTGCCGATCGACCAGGCGGACGACGGCACGGGCACGCCGCTCGACCCCGACCGCTTCGTCGCCGACCTCGCCGCCGCCCTCACGCAGGTCGTGAGCGAACCCGAGCGGGCCGCCGCCATGGGCCGCGCGGCGCGGCAGCGCGTCGAGGACCACTTCGCGTGGGACGCGATCGGCGAGCGCACGCTCGAGGTCTACCGGACGGTGCTGGGGCAGTCGTGAGCACCGCGGGGAGCGACCGGGTCGACGAGGCGTCGCGCCTCGTCGCCGCCGCGCCCCGCGCCGTGTACCGCGCGCTCGTCGACCAGGACGCGCTCGCGGCCTGGCTCCCGCCCGACGGCATGACGGGGAGCTTCGAGCGCTTCGACCTGCGCCCCGGCGGCGGCTACCGCATGGTCCTCGCCTATGACGACCCGCAGGCCGACCCCGGGAAGACGGGCCAGGGGACCGACGTCGTCGACGTCGCCGTCGTGGACCTCGTCCCGGGTCGGAGCGTCGTGCAGGAGGTCGTCTTCGCCGCGGACGATTCGGCGTTCGCCGGGACCATGACGATGACGTGGATCGTCGAGCCGGTCGGGGACGGCGCGCGCGTCACGGTCCGCGCGACGGGCGTGCCGCCAGGCATCTCCCCGGCGGACCACGCCGCCGGGATGGCCTCCTCGCTCGCCCACCTCGACGCGTACGTGACGTCGCGCGCCTGACGGCCGACGCCGCGCGGACCGGGCCAGGCGGCGGCGGTCCGTGGCCCGGGTCAGGCGGTGGCGGTCCAGAACGTGGCGGCGCCCACGGCGTGGCGGGACGCGCGGTCGACCTCGCGCAGCGCGGTCGAGCGCTGGTCGGCCTGCCAGAGGTTGACGGCCCCGCCGTCGTCGGCGGTCGCGAGGTCGACGATCGCGCGCAGGCGCACGGCCTGCACGAGGACCTGGACGGCGCGCGGCGGGACGCCGGGCGGGAGCTGCCAGGTCGGGGCGCCGCCCGCGCGCAGGTCGGCGATGGCGCCCGCGGCGTCGTCGCGCCAGCGGGCGACGTCGAGCTCGTCGAGGGCGCGCGTGGCCAGCAGCAGCGCCGTGCGCAGGTCGCGCTCGGCCTCGGGGAGCGACCCGACGGCGCCGAGCACGCGGGCGCTCCACGGCCCGACCTGCGTGACGTGCCACGTGACGAGGTGGCCCGGCTCCAGGTCGCTGCCGAACTCCGTGACCTCGGGCACGATCGCCCACGACCCGGACGACGTCGTGACCACGACGCACTCGCCCGCGTCCGTCGCGCGTGCGGCGGCCTCGGGCGGGACGCCCGACACGTCGCCGGGGACGGGTGCGAGCGCGACGACCTCGCGCGCGTCGCCGGCCCACGCGCCCGCGAGGTCCGCGAGCCGGACGTCGCCGAGCGCCCCGGACACCACGTGCGGCTCGTCGTCGCGCTCCACGGCGCGCACGAGGCGGGCGGTCCCGTCGTCGTCGCCGAGGCGCGCGGCGCGCAGCCAGAGCGCGAGCAGGGCGCTGCGAGGGAGGGCGCCCGTGCTCGACGCGGAGCCGGGGCCCGGGGCGGGCTGCGGGGCGTCGTGCGGACCCCCGGACGAGTGTGAGACCACGACGGCCAACCTATAGGGTCGGTGACCATGAGCGCGGTTCTCGACCTGAAGGGCGTCACCGTCCGACGCCACCCCAAGACCATCCTCGACGCGGTGGACTGGCAGGTGAACGAGGGCGAGCGGTGGGTCGTGCTGGGCCGCAACGGCGCCGGCAAGACGACGCTCCTGCAGATCGCGTCCGCACGCATGCACCCCACGGCCGGCACGGCCGACGTCCTCGGCGAGCGGCTCGGCCGCGTCGACGTGTTCGAGCTGCGCCCGCGCGTCGGGCTCGCGTCCGCGGCCCTGGCCGACCGCATCCCCGGCGACGAGACCGTGCGCGACGTCGTGCTCACCGCCGCCTACGGCGTCACGGGCCGGTGGCGCGAGGAGTACGAGGAGTTCGACGCGCAGCGCGCGGACGACCTGCTCGCCGCGTTCGGCGTCGACCACCTCGCGGACCGCACCTTCGGCACGCTGTCCGAGGGGGAGCGCAAGCGCACGCAGATCGCGCGCGCCCTCATGACGGACCCGGAGCTCCTGCTGCTCGACGAGCCCGCCGCGGGCCTCGACCTCGGGGGCCGCGAGGAGCTCGTGGGCGCGCTCGCGGAGCTCGCGGGGGACCCGGCGTCGCCGGTCCTCGTGCTCGTCACGCACCACGTCGAGGAGATCCCGCCGGGCTTCACGCACGTCCTGCTGCTCAAGGACGGCGTCGTGCACACCGCCGGCCCGATCCGCGAGGTGCTCACCGCGGAGAACCTCAGCGACGCGTTCGGCGTGCCGCTGCTCGTCGCGCACGGCGGCGGCCGGTGGATGGCGCGCGCCGCGCGGGCGTGACCTCCACGCGACGTGCGCCGGGGGCGTGCACGGCGGGCGGAAGAACGGTAAAGTACGCGTAAAGCGCGCACGTGGGAACGGGGGTCGAGATGGACTGGCTGTGGTGGGTCGGAGCGGCACTGCTCCTCGGTCTCGTGGAGATCATCTCGCTCGACCTCGTGCTCATCATGCTCGCCGGGGGATCGCTCGCCGCGGCCGGCGTCAACGCCGCCGGCGGGCCGCTCTGGCTCCAGATCGTCGCGTTCGCGGTCGTGAGCGTCATCCTGCTCCTCACGCTGCGCCCGTGGCTCCTGCGGCACCTGCGCTCGCGCGTCCCGCTCACGGAGACGAACGTCGCGGCGCACGTCGGCCGCACGGCGCTCGCCGTCGACCGCGTGAGCGAGTTCGGCGGCCGCGTGAAGCTCGTCGGCGAGGTCTGGACCGCGCGGACCGAGCCCGACGCGCCGCAGATCCCCGTGGGCACGGAGGTGCGCGTCGTCCGGATCGACGGCGCGACGGCCGTCGTCGCGCCGCTGCCCGCCCAGCACCCCACCGGGTCGTGACCAGCCGGCACACCCGCACCGCGCCGCCGGGCGACCGGTCGCGCGACCGACGACCAGGAGGCAGTCGATGAACGATCCCAGTCCCGGAACGATCCTCGCGTACGTCGTCCTCGCGCTGATCCTGATCTTCGTGATCGTCGCGCTCGTCAAGGCGGTGCGCATCGTGCCGCAGGCGGTCGCGATCATCGTCGAGCGCCTGGGCCGGTACTCGCGCACGCTCGAGCCGGGCCTGCACCTCCTGGTGCCGTTCATCGACCGCGTCCGCGCCTCGGTGGACCTGCGCGAGCAGGTCGTGTCGTTCCCGCCGCAGCCGGTCATCACGTCCGACAACCTCGTGGTGAGCATCGACACGGTGATCTACTTCCAGGTCACCGAGCCGAAGTCCGCGGTCTACGAGATCGCGAACTACATCACCGCGATCGAGCAGCTCACCGTCACGACCCTGCGCAACGTCATCGGCTCGATGGACCTCGAGCAGACGCTCACGAGCCGCGACCAGATCAACGGCCAGCTCCGCGGCGTGCTCGACGAGGCGACCGGCCGCTGGGGCATCCGCGTGAACCGCGTCGAGCTCAAGTCGATCGACCCGCCGCCCAGCGTGCAGGGCTCCATGGAGCAGCAGATGCGCGCCGAGCGTGACCGCCGCGCCGCGATCCTCACCGCGGAGGGCGTCAAGCAGTCGCAGATCCTCACGGCCGAGGGTGAGAAGCAGGCGGCGATCCTCCGGGCCGAGGGTGACGCGCAGTCCCAGATCCTCCGGGCCGAGGGCGAGGCGCGCGCGATCCTCCAGGTCTTCGACGCCATCCACGAGGGCGACGCGGACCCGAAGCTGCTCGCCTACCAGTACCTCCAGATGCTCCCGCAGATCGCGAACGGCACGGCGAGCAAGCTGTGGGTCGTGCCGACGGAGTTCACGGCGGCGCTCGGCTCGATCGCCAAGGGGTTCGGCGGCGTGCCGGGGATCGACGGCGGGGGAGTGCCGAGCGGGGGCCCTGCCGAGGACGCGGAGGCGGCAGAGGCGAGCGCCGAGGCGCGTCGCGAGCGCGACCGTGACCGCGTGAAGTTCGGCGTCCCGTCGCTGACCGACCCCGCCGAGGCCCTGGCCGAGGCGCGGCGTCAGGCGGAGGCCGCGACCGCGGACGCGACGAGCTCGGGCACGCGGTCGGGCCTGCCGTTCGACCCGCAGACCGAGCGGGGCCAGCACCCGGGCGGCCCCGGCGAGCACCACGCGGCCGCGCCGGAGCCCGGGACCGCCACGCCGCGTCCGCTGGGCGGGCCGTCGCAGTACGCGCCGCCTCCGCAGCCGATCGTCGAGGACGCGCCGACCACGGACGAGCCCCCGCGCGACGAGCCGCCCGCCGGCGGCCCGCCGCCGTCCTTCTCGCCGCGGCACTGACGGGGCGCCACCGCGCAGCCCGAGCGGCCGCGGTGGCCCCGGCCACGCACGACGACGCCCCTGCACCCACCCGGGTGCGGGGGCGTCGTCGTGCCGCCCGCGGGAGGTTCGCCGGGAGCGGACGGCCTTGAGAGTGAGTGCTCACTCAGTTACCGTCGAGGCGTGGTCCCCGTCTCCGTGCCCTCCGACGCCCCGCCCGACGCTCCTCTCGACGCGCCCTCGGGCGCGCCGTCCGAGGCGCCCGCTCCGGAGCGCACGCGTGCGCGACCGCTCTCGCGCGAGGAGCGCCGCGACGCGATCGCCGCCGCGACGATCCCGCTGCTCGTCCAGCACGGCGCCGCCGTGACGACGCGCCAGATCGCCGACGCCGCGGGCGTCGCGGAGGGCACGCTGTTCCGCGCGTTCGCGGACAAGGACGAGATCCTCCACGCCGCGGTCGTGCGCTCGCTCGACCCGGCGCCCGCCGTCGCCGCGATCGGCACGCTCCCGGACGGCGACGGGCTGCGTCCGCTCGTCGTGAGCATCGTCGAGTTCCTGCTCGAGGCGCAGCGCGTCGGGATGCGCATCTTCGCCGCGGCGCACCAGGTGCTCGACCCGCACCGCGCGACGGCGGACCGCGCCGAGGCCGTGCGCCGGATGCGGGCCGGGGACGGCCGGGACGCTCGTCGGGCCGGGTTCGACGCCCGGGAGCGGTCGGCGCGCGAGATCGTCGCGGCGATCGAGAGCAAGCTCGCGGCGCACCGGACGCAGCTGCGCGTGGACCCGGCGCTGGCCGCGCGGGCGCTGTTCTCGCTCGTCTTCGGAAACGCCTTGCCGCACCTCTCGGGCGGTGACAGGCTCGACGCCGTGCAGCTCGCCGACCTCATCCTCGGCGGCATCGGGGCGGACGTCACGACCGACCCGTCGCCCTGACCGGCGGCCCGTCCACGACGCGCGCGCACCCTCGCCCGGTGCCGCCCGCCCCGCGCACCCGCGACCCGCGGCTCGCGCCCTCGTCCCGCAGCCCCCACCCGGACAGGAAGCCCATGCTCGTCAGCCTCTTGCGGACACGACTGCGTCCCTACCGGACGCCGATCGTCGTCCTCCTCGTGCTCCAGCTCCTCGCGACGCTCGCGTCGCTCTACCTGCCGAGCCTCAACGCCGACATCATCGACCAGGGCGTCACGCAGGGCGACACCGCCTACATCATGCGGACCGGCGGCCTCATGCTCCTCGTGAGCCTGGGCCAGGTCGTGTGCGCGGTCGCGGCCGTCTACTTCGGCGCGCGGGTCGCCATGTCGTTCGGCCGCGACGTGCGCGCCGGGCTGTTCACCAACGTGCAGCGCTTCTCGGCCCAGGAGATGGGCCAGTTCGGGGCGCCGTCCCTCATCACCCGCACGACGAACGACGTGCAGCAGGTGCAGATGCTCGTGCTGCTCTCGCTGACCATCATGGTCATGGCGCCGATCATGCTGGTCGGCGGCGTCGTCATGGCGCTGCAGGAGAACGTCGAGCTCTCCGGCCTGCTGCTCGTCATCGTGCCCGTCCTCGGGGTGAGCGTCGGGCTCATCATCTGGCGGATGGTGCCCTACTTCCGGCAGATGCAGAAGAAGATCGACGGCATCAACGCCGTGCTGCGCGAGCAGATCACCGGCATCCGCGTGATCCGCGCGTTCGTGCGCGAGCGTCGCGAGGCCGAGCGGTTCGACGTCGCGAACGACGCCCTGTTCGACGTCTCGCTCAAGGCGGGCAAGCTCATGGCGCTCATGTTCCCGACCGTCATGCTCGTCATGAACGCGTCGAGCATCGCGGTGCTGTGGTTCGGCGGGCGCCAGATCGACGCCGGCGACATGGAGGTCGGCGCGCTCACCGCGTTCCTGTCGTACCTCATGTACATCCTCATGGCCGTGATGATGTCGACGATGATGTTCATGATGGTGCCGCGCGCGGCCGTCTCCGCGGAGCGCATCACCGACGTCATGCAGACCCGCGCGACGGTCGTCGAGCCCGAGCGGCCCGTCGCCCTCACCACGCGGACGGGCCGTGTCGAGCTCGACGGCGTCGAGTTCCGCTACCCGGGGGCCGAGGAGCCCGTGCTCCACGACGTGTCGTTCGTCGCCGAGCCCGGGCGGACGACGGCGATCATCGGCTCGACCGGCTCCGGCAAGACCACGCTGCTCAACCTCGTCCCGCGGCTGTTCGACGTGACGGGCGGCGCCGTGCGGATCGACGGGACCGACGTGCGCGACCTCACCGGCGCAGACCTCGGCTCCCTCCTCGGCCTCGTGCCGCAGAAGGCCTACCTCTTCTCCGGGACGGTCGCCGACAACCTCCGCTACGGCCGACCGGACGCCACCGAGGAGCAGATGTGGGAGGCCCTCGAGGTGGCGCAGGCGCGCGACTTCGTCGAGGCGCTCGACGGCGGCCTCGACGCACCGGTCGCGCAGGGCGGCACGAACTTCTCGGGCGGGCAGCGTCAGCGGCTCGCCATCGCCCGCGCGATCGTGCGCGACCCGGCGGTCTACCTGTTCGACGACTCGTTCTCCGCGCTCGACTACGCGACGGACGCCCGCCTGCGCGCGGCGCTCGCGCCCCGCACCCGGCGCTCGACCGTGATCGTCGTGGCGCAGCGCGTCGCGACGATCCGGGGCGCCGACCAGATCCTCGTGCTCGACCACGGCCGCATCGTCGGTCGCGGCACGCACGCCGAGCTCCTCGAGTCCAACGAGACGTACCAGGAGATCGTCTACTCCCAGCTCTCGATCGAGGAGGCAGCATGAGCGGCGAGCAGGACGCCTCGCGCACGCCCGCGACGTCGGGCGACGGCGCTCCCGAGAACGGCGCACCCGCGGCGGGCGGCGGGCGCGACGTCGCCGCGACCCGGCTCGCGGGCCGACCCCGCGGTGGCGGCGGGCACGGCCCCATGGGCGGCATGGGCGTCCCCGGGGAGAAGGCGCTCGACTTCAAGGGCTCCCTGCGCCGGTTCGTGGGATCGCTGCGCCCCGAGCGCGTGCCGATCGTCGCCGTCGTGATCCTCGGCGTGGTGTCCGTGGCGCTCGCGGTCGCCGGGCCGAAGCTCCTCGGCAACGCGACGAACATCATCTTCGCCGGCGTCGTCGGCTCGCAGCTCCCGGCCGGCGTCACCCAGCAGCAGGCCGTCGAGGCGCTGCGGGCGCAGGGCCAGGACCAGGTCGCCGACCTGGTCTCCGGCGTGCCGGGGCTCGTGCCGGGGGAGGGCATCGACTTCACCGCGCTCGCGACCGTGCTCGCGTGGGTGCTCGCCGTGTACGTCGGCTCGTTCCTCTTCGGCTGGCTCCAGGGGCGCATCACGGCGATCGTCGTGCAGCGCACGGTCTACCGGCTGCGGGGCGAGGTGCAGGCCAAGCTGGCGCGCCTGCCGCTGTCGTACTTCGACCGCAACGCGCGCGGCGAGATCCTCTCGCGCGTGACGAACGACATCGACAACATCTCCCAGACGCTCACGCAGACGCTGTCGCAGCTCGTGACGTCGGTGCTCACGGTGGTCGGCGTGCTCGGTGTGATGTTCTGGATCTCGCCGCTGCTCGCGGTCGTCGCGCTCGTCACCGTGCCGCTGTCCGTGCTGGTCACGGCGCAGATCGCGAAGCGCTCCCAGCCGCAGTTCATCCGGCAGTGGGCCGCGACGGGCCGCCTCAACGCGCACATCGAGGAGATGTACACCGGCCACACGCTCGTCAAGGTGTACGGCCACCAGCAGGCCGCGATCGACGACTTCGAGCGCGAGAACGCGGCGCTCTACGACGCGAGCTTCCGCGCGCAGTTCATCTCGGGCACCATCCAGCCCGCGATGGGCTTCCTGGCGAACCTCAACTACGTGATCGTCGCGGTCGTGGGCGGCCTGCGGGTCGCGTCGGGCACGATGACCCTCGGCGACGTGCAGGCGTTCATCCAGTACTCGCGGCAGTTCACGCAGCCCATCACCCAGATCGCGTCGATGATGAACCTGCTCCAGTCGGGCGTCGCGTCGGCGGAGCGCGTGTACGACCTGCTCGACGCACAGGAGCAGACGCCGGACCCGTCGCCCGCGAAGACGGTCGACCCGGTGCGTGGCCGCGTCGCGTTCGAGGACGTCTCGTTCTCCTACGACCCGGACGTCCCGCTCATCGAGCACCTCGACCTCGTGGTGGAGCCGGGGCAGACGATCGCGATCGTCGGGCCGACGGGCGCGGGCAAGACGACGCTCGTCAACCTGCTCATGCGGTTCTACGACGTGGACGGGGGCCGGATCACGCTCGACGGCGTGGACACGCGGGACATGACGCGCGACGACCTGCGCTCCGACATCGGGATGGTCCTGCAGGACACGTGGCTCTTCCAGGGCACGATCGAGGAGAACCTGCGCTACGGCGTCCGCGACGGCCGCACCGTGGACGACGAGGCGTTCCTCGCCGCGACGCGTGCGACGCACGTCGACCCGTTCGTGCGCACGCTGCCCGACGGGTACGCCACGGTGATCGACGACGAGGGCTCGAGCGTGAGCGCGGGGGAGAAGCAGCTCCTCACCATCGCGCGCGCGTTCCTCGCCGACCCGGCGATCCTCGTGCTCGACGAGGCGACGAGCTCCGTGGACACGCGCACGGAGGTGCTCGTGCAGCAGGCGATGAACGCGCTGCGCGAGGGCCGCACGTCGTTCGTCATCGCGCACCGCCTGTCGACGATCCGCGACGCGGACACGATCCTCGTCATGGAGCACGGCTCGATCGTCGAGCAGGGGTCCCACGACGAGCTGCTCGCGGCCGGCGGCGCGTACGCCCGGCTGTACGAGAGCCAGTTCGCGGCGCCGCTCGACGCCGAGGCGGAGGACCCGGAGGGCGTGGTCGCTCCCGCGGGCGGTCCCGCGGGACGCTGACACGCCGCGGCCCGCACCGCGCCCACCCGAGGGGTGAGGCGAGGTGCGGGCCGCGTGCGTCCCGGCCGTCGCGCTCAGGCGAGCGAGAGGAAGAGCTTCTCGAGCTTGGCCACGTCGAGCGTCGGGTCCTCGCCGTCCTCGGTCGGCTCGGTGAGGCACTGGCGCATGCCGGACGCGATGATCGCGAACCCGGCCCGGTCCAGGGCGCGCGAGACGGCGGAGAGCTGCGTGACGACGTCCTCGCAGTCCCGCCCTTCGTCGAGCATGCGCACGACGGCCGCGAGCTGGCCCTGGGCGCGCTTGAGCCGGTTGGCGACCTTGCTCATGTCGGTGGGGTCGAGCTCCACGGTCGTCCTCCTGCGTTCGTCGGTGTTCT
Source organism: Cellulosimicrobium sp. RS (assembly GCF_046159675.1). NCBI lineage: Bacteria > Bacillati > Actinomycetota > Actinomycetes > Micrococcales > Promicromonosporaceae > Cellulosimicrobium > Cellulosimicrobium sp. RS. The sequence goes on from NZ_JBJXVU010000007.1 coordinate 59,104, forward strand.
TGTCGGTTCTCGTCGCGGCGTGCCTGGTCAGGCGCAGGTGCAGCGCTGCTCGGGCGGCACCTCGGCCATGACCTCGTCGGCGTGCATGCCGCAGCCGGTCCAGGTGGTCTTGCCGCAGGTGCGGCACAGGGCGGGACTGCACATGGTGGGTCTCCTCGGGTGTGGGGGTCGATCGGGGGTGCGAGGGTCGGGGTTCGGCGGGGCCGGGGGCGGCCGTGCGTGGTGGCGCAGGATCAGCGTCGCACGGCTCCGCCCGCGGCCTGCCACGCGCCGAGCCCGCCGGACAGGCTCGTCGCGGCGTAGCCGAGCGAGCGGAGCTGGCGCGCCGCGGTGCGCGAGCGCATCCCCGACGCGCACACGACGACGACGGTCGCGCCGTCCTGCAGGCGCCGCGGCGCGACCGACGGGACGTCGGCGAGCGGTACGTGCACAGCCTGGGGCGCGTGCCCGGCGCGCCACTCGTCGCGCTCGCGCACGTCGAGGAGCGTCGCGCCGTCGCGGACGAGCTGCACCGCGGTGGTGGCGTCGACGGTCGGGCGCACGCCGCCGTCGTCGGAGGAGCGGGAGAACAGGCGGCGGAGGCGGTCGATCATGCGGGGACTCCTTCGAGGGTGCGCGCGGCGCGCGGCGTGGTGGTCAGGGTGAGCCAGCCGCCGGAGAGGTTGCGCGCGTCGAGCCCGGCGGCGAGCAGGACACGGGTCGCGAGGTAGGAGCGCACGCCGCTCGCGCAGTGCACGGCGACGTGGCGCCCCGCCGCGGCGGCGCGCACCTCGTCGAGCCGCTCGCGCAGCTCGGTGTGCGGCACGTTGAGGGCCCCGTCGAGGTGGCCCCCGGCGTGCTCGGCGCGCGACCGGACGTCGAGCACGAGCGAGGTCGCGACGACCTCGTCGAGGTCGGCCGCGTGCCACTGCGGCATCGTGCCGTCGAGCACGTTCTGGGCGACGAACCCCAGCATGTTGACGACGTCCTTGGCAGCGCCGTAGGGCGGGGCGTACGCGAGCTCGAGCTCGGCGAGGTCGTCGGCCGTGAGCCCGGCGCGCAGCGCGGTCGCGAGCACGTCGATGCGCTTGTCCACCCCCGCGCGGCCCACGGCCTGCGCGCCGAGCAGGCGGCCGTCGGGCGCGAAGCTCGCCGTCACGTGGACCGGCTCGGCGCCGGGGAACCAGCCGGCGTGGTGGGCCGCATGGACGCGCACCTGCTCGTGCACGACGTCGGCCGCCGCCAGGGTCGCGTGGCTCGGCCCGGTCACGGCGGCGGTGAGCCCGAACACGCGCACGATCGCCGTCCCGAGCACGGGCGCCTGCGGTGTCGTCCGGTGGCCCAGCATCGAGTCCGCGGCGCGCCGGCCCTGGCGGTTGGCCGGGCCGGCGAGCGGGACGGGGCCCGTCGCTCCGGTGACCGCGTGCACGACCTCGACGGCGTCGCCGACGGCCCACACGTGCGGGTCGGACGTGCGCTGGTCGGCGTCGACGCGGATCCCTCCGCGCTCCCCGAGCGCGAGCCCGGCCGCCGCCGCGAGGTCGCTCGCGGGCCGCACCCCGACGCTCACGAGCACCACGTCGGCGTCGAGGGCGTTGCCGTCCGTGAGCTCGAGCGCGACGGCGTGGTCCGCGCCCTCGGGCTGCGGCACGACGGCGCTCGCGGAGGTCCCGAGGTGGAGCCCGACGCCGTGGTCGCGGAGCTCGTCCGCGAGCAGCGGCGCGAGGTCGGGCTCCAGCGGCGGCAGCACCTGGTCGGCGCGCTCGACGACGTCGACCGTGAGGCCGCGGCCGACGAGCGCCTCCACGGCCTCGAGCCCGATGAAGCCCGCGCCGACGACGACGGCCCGCAGCGGGGCCGTGCGACCCGCGGCGACCTCCGCCTCGAGCTGCGCGAGCCGGGCCGACAGGGCGTCGAGGTCCGCCATGGTCCGCAGCGTGTGCACGGCCGGGTGGTCGAGGCCCGCGACGGGCGGGAGGACGGTGGTCGCGCCGGGCGCGAGGAGGAGCGCGTCGTAGCCGAGCTCGTACGTGCCGTCCTCGGCGGCGACGGTGACCGTGCGCGCCGCGCGGTCGACCGCGGTGACGCGGTGACGCGTGCGCACGTCGAGGTCGAGGCTCGCGCGGAGCGAGGCGGGCGTGTGCAGCAGGAGGGCGTCGCGCTCCGCGATCTCGCCCGCCACCTGGTACGGCAGGCCGCAGCCCGCGAACGAGACGTGGTCGGACTGCTCGAGCACGATGATCGACGCGCGCTCGTCGAGGCGGCGGGCGCGCGCGGCGGCGCTCATGCCGCCCGCGACGCCGCCGACGACGACGATGCGGCGGGCGCCGTCGGGGTCGGACGGGTGGGTCGTCGAGCCGGGGGGCGAGGGGATCATGCTCCGACGATACCCCCCGGGGTATCTGTCGACGCAAGCCGACGGGCTGAGAGGTCGGTCACGGGACGCCCCGGGAGCCGCGCGGCCGCTCACAGCGGACGGACAGCGGTGGCATCCGGACAGCACACGCCCGCTCCGTAGACACGGCCCATGAGCACCCCTGCCCCGCACCCCGCCCCTCCCGCCTCGTCCCCGCCGCCCGTGTCCCGACGCCGACGACGGTGGCGTGCCGCGATCGTCACGGCCCTTGCCGTGCTGCTCCCGCTGGGTGGCGCCACGGCGTGGGCGCTGGACCGGTTCGTCGTCGAGCACGTCGAGATCGCCGACGTGTCGGCGTACGAGGCCTCGCAGGGTCTCGACGTGAGCGGGGCGTCGGGCCAGGGGGCGACCGCGGACGACGGCGCGGGCGCCTCGACCGGGACCTCGGCGGGCACCTCCGCGGGCACCGGGACGGTCGACGGCGACACGTACACGTCCGACAGCACGATCATCACGGTCTCCCGGGTGACCACCGGGTCGGGGGACGACACCCTGACGTACTACGTGGCCGACGTCGTGCTCTCCGACATGACGGACCTGCGCTCCGCGTTCGCGCAGGACGCGTTCGGCACGAACATCACGGAGACGACGTCGGACATCGCTGCCGACAACGGCGCCGTCCTCGCGGTCAACGGCGACTACTACGGGTTCCGTGACACCGGCATCGTCATCCGCAACGGCGTCGTGTACCGGGACGAGGGCGCGCGCGAGGGCCTCGCGATCTACCGCGACGGCCACGTCGAGGTCTACGACGAGACGACGACCGACGCGCAGAGCCTCGTCGACGCCGGGGTGTGGAACACGCTGTCGTTCGGGCCCGCGCTCGTCGAGGACGGCGAGGTCGTGGCCGGGATCGACGACGTCGAGGTCGACACGAACGTCGGGAACCACTCGATCCAGGGCGAGCAGCCGCGTACGGCGATCGGGGTCGTCGACGAGAACCACCTCGTCCTCGTCGTCGTGGACGGCCGTCAGGAGGGCTACTCGCGCGGCGCGACGACGACCGAGCTCGCCGGGATCCTGCAGGACCTCGGCGCGAAGACCGCCTACAACATCGACGGCGGCGGGTCCTCGACACTCTGGTTCGACGGCGAGGTCGTCAACAGCCCGTCGCAGGGTCGTGAGCGTGGCACGTCCGACGTCCTCTACGTCGCGGACGGTGCCTGATGGCCGCCGCGACCACGCGCGAGCAGCCCGCGGACCCGGCGACGAGCGTCGCGCGGACCGCCGTCGTGGTGCCTGCGTACCAGCCCGACGCGCGGCTCGTCGCGCTCGTCGACGCGCTGCGGGCGGCCGTCCCCGAGTCGCCGGTCGTGGTGGTCGACGACGGCAGCGACCGGCGGTGCGGGGGAGTGTTCCGCGCGGTGCGGGCGCTGGGCGCCGTGGTGCTCACCGTCCCGGTGAACCGTGGGAAGGGCTACGCGCTGCGGACCGGGATCCGGTGGGTGCGCGACCGGCTGCCCGGCCACGGCGTGGTGTGCGCCGACGCGGACGGGCAGCACACCGTGGTCGACGTGCTGCGGGTCGCTGCGCGCTCGCAGGCCGAGCCCGAGGCCGTCGTGCTCGGCGCGCGGCGCTTCGCGGGCGACGTGCCGGTGCGCAGCCGCATCGGCAACGCCGCGACCCGCTGGGCGTTCGCCGCGACGACCGGCACGCGTGTCCGGGACACCCAGACCGGGCTGCGCGCCTACGGGCCGGGCCTGCTCGGCGATCTCCTCGCCGTGCGCGGGGACCGGTACGAGTACGAGCTGCGCGCGCTCCTCGAGGCGACCCGCGCGGGCCGCCGGATCGTCGAGGTGGACGTCGCGACGGTGTACCTCGACGACAACGCGTCCTCGCACTTCCGGCCCGTCGCCGACTCGCTGCGCGTGTGGGCGCCGCTGCTGCGGTTCGCGGCGTCGTCGCTCGGTTCGGCCGCGGTCGACGTCGTCGCGCTGCTCGCGCTGCACGCGGGCACCGGGTCGCTCCTCGCGGCCGTGGTGGGCGCGCGCCTGCTCAGCGCGGGCGTGAACTTCGCCGTGAACCGCCGCCTGGTGTTCCCGGGCGGGCGCGATCTCCCGCTGCGCGTCGCGGCGGCCCGGTACGTGGCGCTCGCGGCCGTGCTGCTCGCGGCGAGCTACGGGCTGCTCGCGCTGCTGACCGGGATCGGCCTGCCGCTCCTCGCGGCCAAGGTCGGCACCGACGCCGTGCTCGTCGCGACGAGCTACGAGGTGCAGCGGCGCGTGGTGTTCGCGCCTCTCAGCGCTGACCGGCGTCCCGCTCGACGAGGGCGGGCACGTGGTCGCGCGCCGTCCAGCGCCGGCCGACCCACTTGATGACCTCGACGAGCAGGAAGACGACGAGCGCGAGCCCGAGCGTCTTGCCCCACTCCGCGAGCGCGATGGGCGCCGAGTCGAACCACGAGTGCATGAACGGTGCGTAGACGAAGACGGCCTGCAGCGCGAGCAGCGTCGCCGCCGAGACCCAGACGACCCGGTTGCCGCGCAGCACGTCAAGCGTGAGGCTCGACCGGTCGAGGAACCGGCAGTTGAACAGGTAGGCGAGCTGGCCGAGCGCGAGCATCGTGACAGCCGTCGTCTGGGCCTCGGCGAGCGGGACGCCCTGCGCCCGCTCGACGTAGAACAGCAGGATGGTCGCGCCGCCGATGAGGAGCGACACGAGCAGGATGCGGCGCACGTACGCGCCGTCGAGGATCGACGCCTTCGGGTCGCGCGGGGCGCGGCGCATGACGTCGGGCTCCGCCTTCTCGTACGCGAGCGCGAGCGACAGCGTGACCGCGGTGATCATGTTGATCCACAGCACCTGGACCGGCTGGAGCGGCAGGGTGAGGCCGAACAGGACCGCGACGAGGATGACGAGCGACTGCGCGCCGTTGGTCGGGAGCAGGAACAGGACGGACTTGCGGATGTTGTCGTAGATCCGCCGCCCCTCCTTCACGGCCCGCTCGATGGTCGCGAAGTTGTCGTCGGCGAGCACGACCTCCGCGGCCTCCTTGGTCGCCTCGGTGCCCTTGATGCCCATCGCGACGCCGACGTCCGCCTGGGTGAGCGCGGGGGCGTCGTTGACGCCGTCGCCCGTCATCGCGACGACCTCGCCGTGCGACTGGAGCGCGGACACGATGCGGATCTTGTGCTCAGGGCTCGTGCGCGCGTACACGTCGACGTCGCGCACCACCTGGCGCAGCTTCTCCGTGCTCATCTCCTCGAGCTCGGGGCCGGTGAGCACGGCCGGCGCGGACGAGCCGTCGTGGGCGTCGACGATGCCCATCTCGCGGCCGATCGCGAGCGCGGTGCCCGCGTGGTCGCCGGTGATCATCTTCACGCGGATGCCCGCGTCGCGGCACTCGGCGATGGCCTCGATCGCCTCGGGGCGCGGCGGGTCCACGATGCCGACGAGCCCGCACAGCTCCAGGCCGTCCGCGACGTCGGCGACGTCGAGGTCCGCCGTGCCCTCGGCGGCCGGGCGTCGCGCGGCTGCCAGCACGCGCAGACCCTGCCCGCCGAGCGCGTCGATCTGCGCGTCCCAGAACGCCCGGTCGAGCGGCTCGCTGCCGCCGTCCAGGTCGAGCTGGGTCGCGCAGCGGTCCAGGACGCGGTCGGGCGCGCCCTTGACGTGCACGTGCAGGCCGCCGTCGGGGTCGGCGTCGAGCGTGGCCATGAACTTGTTCTCGGACTCGAACGGCACGACGGCGACGCGCCGCCACCCCGTCGGGTCGACGCCGGCCTTCATGCCGAGCGTGCGCAGCGCCCCCTCCGTCGGCTCGCCGACGAGCCGCCAGCCGTCGGTGTCCTCGCCGTCGGGCACGATCCGCGCGTCGTTGCACAGCATCATGACCGTCGCGAGGGCCGCGAGGTCGCGGTCGTCGGCGAGGTCCGCGTGCCGGGTGCCCGACGCCGGTCCCTCGCCCGCGCCGTCCACCTCGCCGGGTGCGCCGGTCGCCCCGGGGCGGGGTGCGTCGTCGGGCACGGTCACGTCTCCCACGGGCGCGTACCCCGCGCCCGCGACCGCGAACGTGCGCCCGCTCGTGCGGACCGTGCGCGCCGTCATCTCGTTCTTGGTGAGCGTGCCGGTCTTGTCCGAGCAGATCGTGGTCACCGAGCCGAGCGTCTCGACCGCGGGGAGCTTGCGCGTGATCGCGCGGCGCCGGGCCATCTGCTGCACCCCGAGCGCGAGCGTGATCGTCACGAGCGCGGGCAGGCCCTCCGGCACCGCGGCGACCGCGAAGCCGATGGACGCCGAGATGAGCTCCGGGACGGTGAAGTCGTGGAAGACGCGGCCGATGATCACCATGACGACGGCCATCGCGAGGATGAGCACCGCGAGCAGCTTGCCGAACCGGTCGAGCTGGCGCGTCAACGGCGTCGCGAGGCTGCGGACCTCGGAGATCATCGTCTGGATCCGGCCGATCTCGGTCGCCGTCCCGGTCGCGGTGACGACGCCCACGCCCTGGCCCGCGGCCACGAGCGTGCTCGAGAAGAGCATGCTCGACCGGTCGCCCACGCCCGCGTCCGCCCCGACCGGGGCCACCGACTTTGCCGCCGCGACCGACTCGCCCGTGAGCGCCGACTCCTCGACGCGCAGGTTCGTCGCCTGGATCAGCCGGACGTCCGCGGGCACGCGGTCGCCCGAGCGCACGCGCACGACGTCGCCGGGCACGACGTCGTCGGCGTCCACGCGGGCCCACGCACCGTCGCGCCGCACCTCGGCGTTGACGGACAGCATGTTCCGGATGCCCTCGAGCGCGCTCTCCGCGCGCCCCTCCTGGATGAACCCGATCGCCGCGTTGATCACCGCGACCGCGAGGATCACCGTGAAGTCGACCCAGTCGCCGAGGATCGCCTTGAGCACGGCCGAGACGAGCAGGATGTAGATGAGGATGTCGTCGAAGTGGACGAGGATCCGCTTCCACAGCGGGTCGCGCTGCGGCGGCGGCAGCCGGTTGGGCCCCACCTCCGCGAGCCGTGTCGCGGCGTCGGCGCTGGAGAGGCCGCCTGCGTCCGTGCCGAGCTCGGCGAGGACGGCGTCGGGCGGGCGCGACCACGGCGCGTCGAGCGACCGCTCGGTCGTGCTCGCCGAGGTCGAGGAGGCCGCCGTGGCGGGGGTCGGTGCAGCGTCCGGCGCGGATCCCATGCCCCTATTCGACCCCCGATGCCCGGATCGCGCGAGGGGCGAAGGACCGTGACCCGCGACACGCCAGCGGCGAGCGGTCAGCGGTGAGCGGTCAGGGTGAGGAGAACGGGTTGACGACGGGGACGCCGCAGGTAACGAAGTCCCGGGTGTTCCGGGTCGCCACCGTGAGCCCGTGGGCGAGGGCGGTCGCCGCGAGCAGAGAGTCGACGACGGGCAGCGGGCGCGCCGCGTGCACGGCCGGCCACCGCTGCGCGATCTCGAGCGTGACGGGGAGGATGCGGTCCCCGTACGTCTCCTCGAGACCGTGGACCCACGTCTCGAGCGCGGTCGCCCGCGCGGCGTCGCGAGACATGAGGCGCTGGACCCCGGTGCGGATCTCGCCGACGGTCAGCACCGAGAGGTAGATCTGGTGCGTCCGCAGCCCGCGGAGCCACGCGACGACCTGCTCGTCCGGGCGGGTTCGCACGAGCTCGGAGACGACGTTCGTGTCGAGCAGGTACCTCACGCGTCGGCCCCGAGATCGAGCTCGCGCAACGGAGTCCGGTCACGGGTGAGGTCGAGGTCGTCCGCCGTGGGTGCCTCGAGGAGATAGTCGGCGAGCTCCACCCGGACCCCGGCGAGCTCGTGGTAGAGGTCGATCCCGACGACGACGGCGATCTCCTTGCCGTGCCGGGTGATGACCTGGGGACCGTTCTCGGCCTCTCGCAAGACCTCGCTCAGGCGTTGCTTCGCGTCCTGCACCTGCCAGCTCATGGGGCCCCCGCTCCTCGTCCTGTCTGGACAGACTAGACAGGACGGAGCCGGGGATCAAGGCGCGTGGCATGCCTGGGAGAATCGACGACGTGAGCGAGACCAGCACCCGAGCCGGCCTGAGGGTCGTGCACGTCACCGACCCCGCCGACGACCGCCTCGCGGACTACAACCGCCTGACCGACGTCGCGCTGCGGTCCAAGCACGAGCCGGAGAAGGGGCTGTACATCGCCGAGAGCTCGACGGTGATCCGGCGCGCGCTCGCCGCGGGGCACCGCCCGCGGTCGTTCCTCATGGCCGAGCGCTGGCTCGACGACCTCGCCGACGACATCGCCGCGCTGCCGGTCGACGACGCCCCGGGCGGCACGGGCGAGCAGGTCCCGGTCTACGTCGGTGCGCCCGACGTGCTCGAGGCGATCACCGGGTTCCACCTGCACCGCGGGGCGCTCGCGGCGATGCACCGGCCGCCGCTCGCGCCCGTGCACGACCTGCTCTCCGCGGCACGCGGCGGGACGGGCGCGCGCCGGGTCGCGGTGCTCGAGGACATCGTGGACCACACCAACGTCGGTGCGATCTTCCGGTCGGCCGCCGCGCTCGGGGTCGACGCCGTCCTCGTCTCGCCGCGCTGCTCCGACCCGCTCTACCGCCGCTCGGTGCGCGTGAGCATGGGCACGGTGTTCCAGGTGCCGTGGACGCGGTTCGAGACGTGGCCGGGCGGCCTCGACCTGCTGCGTGACGAGGGCTTCGTCGTCGCCGCGCTCGCCCTCGCCGACGACGCGGTGAGCCTCGACGACATCGTGGCCGACCCGCCCGAGCGGCTCGCGCTCGTGCTCGGCACGGAGGGCGACGGCCTGTCGCACGGTGCGATCGAGGCGGCGGACCGGGTCGTCACGATCCCCATGGCGGGGGGAGTGGACTCGCTCAACGTCGCCGCGGCGTCGGCTGTCGCGTTCTGGGCGACGCGCGTCCCCTGACTCGTCGGTCGCGGCGGGAGCGACGGGAACAACGGTGCTCCCCGACGCGTTGGGCCCGTGTCCGTACGTCGTACGAGAAGAGGTCCCGTGCCGGTCCAGCCCTCCCCGTCCCTGCGTGCCACCACCCGTCCCGACCGCCTGCGCGACGCCGCGGCGCATGCCGTCGCCGAGGAGCAGCAGCACCTCGACGCCGCGCTCACCCGCCGCGCGGAGCTCCTCGCGGAGCTCGACGCGCAGCTCGCCGCCCCTGCCGACGACGTCGCCGACCGGGTCCCGGCCGCGGGCCCGCCCGGGGCCGAGGCCGTCGTCGAGCGCGCGCGGCGCGCCGGGCTGCGCCGCCGTCGCACGGAGCTCGAGCGCGCGGAGAGCGGGCTCGTCTTCGGCCGCGTCGACACCGTCGACGGGGTCACGCGCCACGTCGGGCGCGTCGGGATCACTGCGCCCGAGGACGACGCGGACCCGCTCGTGCTCGACTGGCGTGCTGACGGTGCACGCGCCTTCTACACCGCGACAGCGCGCGAACCGCAGGGTCTCGCGCGGCGTCGGCACGTGCGGACCGCGGGGGACCGGGTCACCGGCGTGGACGACGAGCCGCTCGACGGCTCGGTGACCGGGGCGGAGCAGGAGGACGGGCTCGTCGGCGAAGGCGCGCTGCTCGCGGCGCTGTCGGAGCGCCGTACCGGGCGCATGGGCACCGCCGTCGCGACCCTCCAGACGGAGCAGGACGCGATCGTGCGCGCCCCGGCGGACCAGGTGCTCGTCGTGCAGGGCGGCCCGGGGACGGGCAAGACCGTCGTCGCGCTGCACCGCGTCGCGTACCTGCTGTTCACCCACCCGCACCTCGCGGAGCGGGGCGTCCTCCTGCTCGGGCCGTCGTCGCGCTTCCTCGAGTACGTGGCGCAGGTGCTGCCCGCGCTCGGGGAGACGGCGGTCGTCTCGGCGACGTGCGACACGCTCGTGCCCGGCGTCGCGCCGGAGCGTGACGAGGCGCGCGACGTCGCGGAGATCAAGGGGCGCGCGCTGTGGCAGGGCGTCGTCGCCCGGTACGCGGACTCCCTCGTCCCGGACGCGCGAGCCCTGACGGTCCGCCTCGACGGCGAGCCGCTCACGCTCGACGCGGCCCGCGTCGCCCAGGTCCTGCGCGCCTCTCGCGCGGGAGGCCGCAGCGTGCTGGCCGCGCGGGGCCGGGCCGTGGACCTGCTGCTCGACGCTCTCGTGGACGAGGCCGCGGCACGCCACGCTGAGCTACTCGAACGGGTCGAGGAGGGGTTCGAGGACGTGCTCGGGAAGCTCGACGCCGGGCTCGCCGCGCGCGACGACCGCGCCCCCACGACCGGCGCGCGCGGCGGCGACGTCGACGGCGAGCTCACCGAGGAGGACCTCGACCGGCTCCGGGAGGACCTCGCGCGCGACGCCGGGTTCACGGCCGCCGTCGACGCCTGGTGGTCCGTCACGGACGTCCGCACCGCGCTCGCGCACCTGCTGGGCGACGCCGCGCTCCTCGCGCGCCACGCGCCCGACCTGACGGCGGCCGAGGTGCGTCGCGTCACGAGCGGGCCGCCCGCGCTCGCACCGAGCGACGTGCCGCTGCTCGACGCGCTCGCCGACGCGCTGGGGGCTCCCGACGCGCCCGGCGAGCAGGGCGAGTTCCTCGCGCAGCGCGCGGCCGCGCGTCGCGACTGGGTCTACGGGCACGTCGTGGTCGACGAGGCGCAGGAGCTCTCGCCCATGCAGTGGCACATGGTCCTGCGACGCTGCCCGACGCGGTCCGTGACGGCCGTCGGGGACGTCGACCAGACCGAGGCGCCGCACCGCCACACGGACTGGGCGGACGCCGTCGGGCCGGTCCTCGGGGACCGCTGGCGGCGCGCGGACCTCACCATCTGCTACCGCACGCCGCGCGAGGTCATGGCGCTCGTCGGGCCGGTGCTGCGCGCCGCGGGCAGCCGGAACGACCCGCCGTGCGCGGTGCGGGACGCGGCGGTCGAGCCGCGGGACGTCGTCGTGCCGGGCGGTACGCCGGGACGACTGGGTGAGGCGGTCGCCGCCGAGGTCGCACGCCTCGCGGCCCGGTACGACGGCGGGACCGTGGGTGTCGTGGCGCCGCTCGCGCGCCTCGCGACGCTGCGCGCGGCGGTCGAGGGCGTGCCCGTCCTCGGGACGTCCGAGGCGAAGGGCCTCGAGTGGGACGCGGTCGTCGTCGTGGACCCCGACGGCGTCGCCGCCGAGCCGCGCGGGTGGAACGGGCTGTACGTGGCGATGACCCGGTGCACGCAGGAGCTCGTCCGCGTCGCGGTGGGCGAGCCCGCCCGCTCGGCCTGAGGGCCGCGCTCAGTCCGAGGGCGCCGACCGGGCGAACCGGTCGACCTCCCGCACCACGACCTCGACGAGCGCCGGGTCGCCGAGCGGGAGGAAGTGCCCGGCGAGCGGCAGCTCGACGTTCCGTCCGCCCTCGAGGCGGCCGGTCTCGGGGATGTGGGGGTCGAAGCGCGGGTAGACGGCCGTGATGCGGGCGTCGACCCCGCGCTCGGCGGCGAGCGCGACCAGCGCGGCGTCGCGCGGCGAGAACGCGCGCAGCGTGCGCCCGAGCAGGTACTGCGCGTAGCGCGAGCCGCGGAACGGCGTCGCCACGGCGACCATGCCGGCGACGCGCGGCCCGGCGGTCGACAGCATGACGCGCTTGCCGACGAGGCCGCCCTTGCTGTGGGCGACGAGGACGACGTCGTGCAGGTCGGACCGCTCGAGGAACGCCGCCGTGCGGTCGGCAGCCTCGGCGAACGGGCGCCGGTTGTAGCCGAGGCCGGGCACGGCGTGCACGGGGTGCCCGGCCCGGGCGAGGGCCGTCGCGATCGGCCCGAGGAGCTGCCACGTCTCGTAGACGCCGGGAAGGAGCACGACGGGGCTCGCGCCGCCGGGGCCCGTCGGGACGGGTCGGCGTGCGCGCAGGGCGCCCTGGACCTGGCGCGCGGCGACGTACGCGTAGTCCACCGCGCGGTCGCGCAGCCGCAGCGAGCGGGGCCAGCGGGGCGCCCTCACGGCAGGTCCCGGGGCAGTCCGCGCGGCAGTCCACCGGCAGCACGCACGGCGGCGACGATCCCCTCCGGGTCGGCGTCCATCGCATGGTGGCGTCCCCGGACCTCGCGGAACATGCCGCGCGGCGCGGCGAGCGCGAGCTCGCGGCACCACCGGCGCGGCGCGATCGGGTCGTGCGCGCCCCGCACCACGACGAGACGCCCCGGCACGTGCGGCACGACGTCCTCGAGCCGGTGCGCCAGCATGTGCCGGACCTGGCGCGCGTAGTGCGGCAGCGAGCAGCGCAGCACGTAGTCGACGGCGAGCGTCGCGAGCGCGCGCGGCCGCTCGCCCACCGCGTCGCGCGCGAGCCGAAGCGCCTGGCGCGGCGCGCTGCGGGCGTGGCGGTCCGCCGTCGGCCCGACGAGCACGCCCGCGGGCGCCTCGCGGGGGTGGTCGGCCATGGCCTGGGCGACGACCTGCGCGCCCATCGAGTGGCCGACGAGCACGACGACGGGGCGCGGCGCCCCGTCGGGGAGGTCGAGCACGTGGCGGCGCACGTGCTCCGCGACGACGGCCGCGTGCTCCTCGATCGACACGTCGCGCGCCGCGCGGGGCGCCGCGCCGAAGCCGGGCAGGTCGATCGCGTGCACCGCGACCCGGGGGAGCGCGCCCGGCCGCAGGAGCGCGCGCCGCACCGGGTCGAACGCGCGCGCCGACGACCCGACGCCGTGCACGAGCACGACCACGACGTCGGGCGCGTCCGCCCCGGACACGTGCACGACCGCGGTGAGGTCGCCGACCGCGCAGCGCACCTCCGCGGTGCCTGCCGACGCTGCCGCCGAGGGCGTCGCCGACGCCGACGCCGACGCCGACGACGCCGTCGACGGCGCGGACGACGCGCCGGAGCGGGCCCGGGCGAACCGGACCCGCTCCGTGACGTGCTGGGTGTCGTCGCCGGCCGTGGCCGACGACGTGCTCCGGGTCGTCAGCTGACGTCTCCTCGCCACGCGCCCGTCTCGGCCCCGCGGGACTCGATGAACTCCTTGAACCGGGCGAGGTCGCCCTTGACGCGGCGCTCGTCGAGCTGGAGGACGTCGCCCACCTTCTCCAGGACCCCCTCCGGCGTCCAGTCGAGCTGGACCGTGACGCGGGTCTGCGTGTCGTTCAGCCGGTGGAAGGTCACGACGCCCGCGTGGTCGGGGCCCGACGTGCTGTTCCACGCCACCCGCTCGTCGGGGTGCTGCTCGGTGATCTCCGCGTCGAACTCGCGCTCGACGCCGCTGATCTTCGTCTTCCAGTGCGTGTGCGTCGCGTCGAGCTGACGGATCTCCTCGACGCCCTCCATGAAGCGGGGGAACTCCTCGAACTGGGTCCACTGGTCGTAGGCCGTGCGGACGGGGACGTCGACGTCGATCGACTGGGTGACCGTGCTCATCGGTGATACCTCCTGTGGTTGGCGGGCGGTACGACCACACCCTTCCCGGGGTCCGTCCCGCTCGCGCGGCGAACGGGGGTCGGCCTCACTCCAGCGCGCTCGACGGGTCCCCGGACGCCGGCTCGGCCGCGTCGGTGCGCGAGCCGAGGGAGTCGTCGCCCATGTCCTGCGCGTCCACGACGGCGAGCTCGTCGAGGAGGAACAGGAACGCACGGGCGTAGGGGTTGTCGTCCACGCGCTCCCGGACGTCGGACCAGTCGATCTGCTCGCGCATCGCCCGCGCGACCGGCAGGAGCCGCGAGAAGTCGCAGTAGTGCTCGCCGAGGACGCGCAGCTTCGACGCCATGATCTCGGTCGCGGACAGCACCGGCATGCGGACCGCGAGGACCTCGAGCTCGTCGGTGCGCGCGAGCAGGTCGTCGTCGATCGGCTCGCCGACCATCCGGTACAGGACGTCGATGAGCTCGCCCCCGTGGTACGCCTTGAAGAGCCAGTTCTCCGTCGGCTCCGTGATCTCGAGCCCCGCCTCGCGCAGCACCTCGCGCGCGCGGTCCACGTCCACCTCGCGGATCGCGAAGTCGGCGTCGTGGCTCGGCTCCGGCGCCCCGCGCGCCCACGCCGCGTAACCGCCGACGAGCGCGTGCGGGATCTCGGCCTCGGCCAGCGCCGCGGCGGTCATCCGGAGGCCGTCGTGCAGTGCGTCCCTGTCGTCCACCATGCCCAGGGTCTACACCACCCCGGGGGTGCTGGCACGTCGCCACGGGGGAGCTGTCGCCCCGCGGAGCGCGTGCGGCGTCGGGCCGTGGTCCCCACAATCGGGAGGGTGCGCCTCGCGACGTTCAACATCCTGCACGGGCGGTCGCTCGTCGACGACCGCGTCGACGTCGACCGCTTCGCCGGTGCCGTCCGGGCCCTCGACGCGGACGTCCTCGCGCTCCAGGAGGTGGACCGGGACCAGCCCCGCTCGCACCGCGCCGACCTCACGGCGGTCGCGGCCGAGGCGGCGGGCGCCGTCGACCACCGGTTCGTCGCGACGCTCGTCGGCGAGCCGGGCGTGTGGACCGCGCCGACGGGGGAGCACCAGCCGGGCCGCGCCGCCTACGGGATCGCCGTCGTGAGCCGATATCCGGTCACCGCGTGGCGCACCGTCCTGCTGCCCGCGCCCCGCACGCGCGTGCCCGTGCGCTTCCCCGGGCGCCGGCTGCCGACGCTCGTGCGCGACGAGCCGCGCGCGGCGCTCGTCGCGCGCGTCGAGGCGCCGGGCGGGCCGGTGACGGTCGTGTGCACGCACCTGACCTTCGTGCCGGGGCGCAACCTCACGCAGCTCGTGCGGCTCACCCGCGAGCTCGCCGCCGACGTGCCCGACGGCGAACCCGTCGTCCTGCTCGGCGACCTCAACATCGAGGCGCCCCAGGCGGCGCGCACCAGCGGGTGGCGTCCGCTCGCCTCCGCGCCGACGTTCCCCGTCGGCGAGCCCGCGCGCCAGCTCGACCACGTGCTCGCCCACGGCCCGGTCCGGGCGACGGCGCCCGCCGTCGCGGTCGACACGGGGCTGTCGGACCACCGGGCGCTCGTCGTGCCCGTCGCGCTCGGCGGGGAGCGGCACGCGTCCCCGACGCGCGCGCACGCGGCGGACGAGGACCACGCGCCGCCCACCGCGGGCGCGGGCGAGCCGCGACGGCGGGCCGGCCGGGCCGCCGAGGGCTGACCGCGAGGCTGTTCGTGAGCCCCGTCACACGGACGTGAGGGGCTGGTTCCGGGCGGGCGACATAGATTAGCCTCACCTTTGTGAGTGGAACCTCAGCTGCCTCGGTCGCGCCGGGCCTGCCCGGCGCCCCGGCGCTCGCGGGTCACGACCTGCGGCTGTCCTACGACGACCGCACCGTGGTCCACGGCGCCGCGCTCGAGCTCGCCCCGGGGGCCGTCACGGCCCTCATCGGGCCCAACGGCTCGGGCAAGTCGACCCTCCTGCGCTCGCTCGCGCGCCTGCACCGGCCTGACGCCGGGACCGTCGCCCTGGACGACGAGCCCGACGCGCTCGCGCTCCACGCCAAGGACTTCGCGCGGCGCGTGACGCTCCTGTCGCAGAGCCGGCCCACGCCGTCGGGCGTGAGCGTGCGCGACGTCGTCGCCTACGGGCGCCACCCCTACCGCGGCCGGTTCCGCTCGAACGACCCCGACGGCCCGCGCGCGATCGCGCACGCCATGGACGTCACGGGCATCACCGCGATGGCCGACCGCGGCGTCGACGAGCTCTCCGGCGGCGAGCTGCAGCGCGTGTGGCTCGCGACGTGCCTCGCGCAGGACACGAAGGTGCTCCTGCTCGACGAGCCGACGACGTACCTCGACCTGCGCTACCAGGTCGAGCTGCTCGACCTGGTCCGCGACTTGGCGAGCGAGCACGGCGTGGCCGTGGGCGTCGTCCTGCACGACCTCAACCAGGCCGCCGCGGTGGCCGACCACGTCGTCCTGCTCCACGGCGGCGTCGTGCGCGCCACGGGCCGGGCCGAGGACGTGCTCACGACCGAGCTCCTCACCGAGGTCTACGGCATCCACGTCGACGTCTACACGCATCCCCTCACGGGGCGCACGTGCTGCGAGCCGCTCGGTCGGCACGCCGCCCGGCTGGACGCGGCCGTCCTCGTCTGACCGCGGCGTCCGGCGCCGGGCCGCGACTCTCCGCACCTCTTCGTACTCCTCCGCACCGTCTCCGCACCGAACCCGAAGGACACCCATGCGCTCGACCACCCGTTCCCTCGCCGTGGGCGCCGTCGCGCTCGCGACCGCGCTCGCGCTCACCGCGTGCGGCACGACCGAGGAGCCCGCGACCGGCGGCTCGTCCGACGGCGCGACGACCGACGCCGCGTCCGGCCCGGTCACCGTCACCGACGAGCGCGGCGAGGTCACCCTCGACGCCCCGGCCACCGACATCGTCTCGCTCGAGTGGGGCCTCACGGAGAACCTCGTGGCGCTGGGCGTCGAGCCCGTCGGCCAGGCGGACGTCGAGGGCTACAACACGTGGGACACCGTCGCGCCGATCGACGCGAGCACGCCCGACGTCGGCACGCGCGGCGAGCCGAGCCTCGACGCGATCTCCGCGCTCGAGCCGGACCTCGTGGTGACGACCACGGACCTGCCGGAGAACGTCATCGCGCAGATCGAGGAGGTCGCGCCGGTGCTCGCGCTGCGCGGCTCCGACGGCGAGGACCCCATCGGCTACATGCGCTCCACGGTCGAGACGCTCGGCACCGTGACGGGCCGCGAGGACGAGGCGGCCGCCGCGCTCGAGGAGTACGACGCGAAGATCGCCGAGGCCACCACCGCTCTCGACGAGGCGGGCCTCGCCGGGGCCGAGTTCACGATGGCCGACGGCTGGGTGACGAACGGCGCCGTCTCGATCCGCATGTACACGCCGGGCTCGTTCTTCGGCGCCATCGGCGAGGAGATCGGCCTCGTCAACGCCTGGACCGAGGGCGGCGACCCCGACTACGGCCTCGCGCAGACCGACGTCGAGGGCCTCACCCAGCTCGGCGACGTGCAGTTCCTCTACGTCGCGAGCGACTCCGAGGCGAACCCGTTCGAGGAGGGCCTCGCCGGCAACGCCGTGTGGGAGCAGCTCCCGTTCGTCACGGCCGGCGACGTGCACCGTCTGCCCGACGGCATCTGGATGTTCGGCGGCCCGCTGTCCGCCGCGGCCTACGCCGACGCGGTCGTCGAGGCCCTGACGGCCTGACGCGGCACCCCCGGGCGCGTACCACGCCAGGACGACGAGAAGGCTGACGAGACCCACTGTGAGCAGGCGAGAGCAGCGCACCGCGCCGGAGCCGGACACCCTCCTCCTGGAGGACCCGGCTCCGGCCGTCGTCCCCGGCGCGGACGGCCCGGAGGGCGGCTTCCCTCCGGGCACCGGCACCGCCCCGGGCCCGACGGCGGCCACCCCCCGCGCGCGGACGTCGCGCCTCGGGGTCGCGGGCGCGTTCCTCGCGGCCGCCGTCGTCGCGCTCGTGCTCGCCGCCGTGCACCTCACGCAGGGCACGGCCGACGTCGGCCCGCTCGACCTGCTGCGCCTCGCGACCGGGGGAGACGGGGTCGACCAGACGGTCGCCGTCCTCGTCGCGTCGCGCGTGCCGCGGCTCCTCGCCGGTCTGCTGCTGGGCGTCGCGCTCGGCGTCGCCGGCGCGGTGCTGCAGTCGGTCGCGCGCAACCCGCTCGCGTCGCCCGACACGCTCGCGGTCAACGCGGGCGCCTACCTCACGGTCGTCGTGGTCGCCGCGTTCGGCCTCTCGGTCCCGTTCTACCTCCAGGGCGGCCTCGCGTTCCTCGGCGGGCTCGCCGCGGCCGGGCTCGTGCTCGTCCTGGCGCGCGGCGGCGCCGACGGGCCGACCCGGCTCGTGCTCGCCGGCTCCGCCATCATGCTCGCGCTCCACTCGCTGACGACGGTCCTCCTCGTGCTGTTCGAGCAGGAGACGATGGGCCTGTTCGCGTGGGGGAGCGGCTCGATCGTCCAGTCGGGCACGCGCACGGTCACGATGGCCACGCCCGTCGTCGTGGTCGGCGTCCTCGCCGCGCTCGTCCTCGCGCGCCGGCTCGACCTTCTCGGCCTCGGGGACGACGCCGCGACCGTCCTCGGCGTCGACGTGCGCCGCACGCGCGTCGCCTCCGTGCTCGTCGCCGTCCTGCTCGCCTCGATCGCCGTGACCGTCGCCGGTCCGGTCGGGTTCGTCGGTCTCGCGGCGCCCGTCGTGGCCCGCCTCGTCGCACGTCGCGTGCCCGGGCTCGGGCGGCACGTCCTCCTCCTGCCCTTCGCGGCCCTCGTCGGCGTCGTCGTCGTGCTCGGCGCCGACGTCCTGCTCCGCCTCCTGCTGCCCGGGACGCTCTCGATCGCCGTGCCGACCGGCATCGTCACGACCGTCCTCGGCGCGATCCTGCTCGTGTGGCTCGCGCGCCGCCTGCGCGACTCGGGGCCCGCGTCGTCGCGCGGCGGGCACGGTGCGCTGAGCCGGCCGCGCTCGCGGCGCGCGGTCGTCGTGGTCGTGGTCGTCCTGTCGCTCGCCGTCGCCGCGGCCGCCGTCGCGGGCCTCCTGCTCGGCGACCGGGTCGTGCTGCTGGGCGACGTCGCGAACTGGTGGGCCGGCGTCGCCGGCCGGCACGTGACGTTCGTGCTCGACCAGCGCGTCCCGCGCGTGCTCGCGGCCCTCCTCGCGGGCGCCGCGCTCGCGCTCGCCGGCACGATCGTGCAGGCCGTGTGCCGCAACCCGCTCGCGGAGCCGAGCCTGCTCGGCGTGACGTCGGGCGCCGGCCTCGGTGCCGTGACGATGATCCTGCTCGTCCCCGGCGTCGGGATCTGGCCGATGTCCGCCGCCGCCGCGGTCGGGGCCTTCGCCGTGTTCGGGCTCGTCTACGGGCTCTCGTACCGGGGCGGGCTGAGCTCCGACCGGCTCGTGCTCATCGGCATCGGCGCCCAGGCCGGGGTGATGGCGATCATCACGCTCCTCGTCGTCGTCGTCGCGCCGTGGGACGTGAACCTCGCGCTCACGTGGCTGTCGGGCTCCACGTACGGGCGCACGCTCGAGCAGCTGATCCCCGTCGCGCTCGCGCTGCTCGTGCTCACCCCGCTCACCGCGGTGTTCCGGCGCGACCTCGACGTCGTGGCGCTCGACGACGACACGCCGCGCGTCCTCGGCGTCGCGCTCGACCGCACGCGGCTGCTCCTGCTCGGCGTCGCCGCGCTGCTCACCGCCGCGGCCGTGTGCGCCATCGGGGCGCTCGCGTTCGTCGGCCTCGTCGCGCCGCACGCCGCCCGCGCGCTCGTCGGGTCGCGGCACTCCCGGGTCGTGCCCGTCGCGATGCTGCTCGGGGCCCTCCTCGTGTCCGTCGCGGACACGCTGGGCCGCGTCGTCATCGCGCCGGGGCAGATCCCCGCGGGTCTCGGCACCGCGCTGCTGGGCGCGCCGTACTTCGTCTACCTGCTCTGGCGCAGCCGCGGCCGCGGAGCGTGACGTGTCTCACCCCGCCGGGCGCAGGTCCGCGTCCCGGACGGGTTGACCCCGCCGTGGGCGCGTAGGTTAGCCTCACCTGTGTGAGCCAGACCGTCGTCGCACCCCGCACCCGCGCTCGTCGTCCCGTCGCCCGTGCGACCGCCCCCTGGCGCTTCTTCGACGTCGAGGTGGCGCGGGTCGAGCAGCTCTCGCCGAGCTTTCGCCGCTTCACCTTCACCGGCCCGGAGCTCGACCTCTTCGGCGACCCGGGGCTCGACGTCCGGATCAAGTTCGTGCTCCCCGCGCCCGACGGCGGCTACGAGCACCTCGTGCGCGACGCCGAGTCCTGGTACGCCGCGTGGCGCGACCAGCCCGAGGAGCGCCGCAACCCGCTGCGCACCTACACGACCGTCGCGGTGCGCCCCGAGGCGCGCGAGGTCGACGTCGACGTCGTGCTGCACGGCGACGCCGGCCCCGCGTCGCGCTGGGCGCTCGCCGCCGAGGTCGGCACGCCGCTCGTCCTGCTCGGCCCGGACGCCACGTTCGACGGCCCGGCCGGCGGCATCGAGTTCCGCCCGCCCACCCGCCCGCACGCGCTCCTGCTCGCGGGCGACGAGACCGCGCTGCCCGCCATCGCGGCGATCTGCGAGGACCTGCCCGCCGACGCGTGGGGCGAGGTCTACGTCGAGGTCCCGCACGTGGGCGACGCGCGCGACCTCGTGACCCCGCCCGGGGTGCGCGTGACGTTCCTCGCGCGCGACGACGTCCCCGGCGGGCCGCACGACGCCCACGGCGCGCGCCTCGTGCCGGCCGTCAAGGAGGCCGCCGCGCGCATGCTCGGTGCGGGCGTCCTCGGGACGGACCCGCCCGTCCAGTGCCGCACCGCGGAGGACCTCGAGGACGTCGACGTCGACGCGTCGATCCTCTGGGAGGTCCCCGGGCTCCTCGACGAGGAGACCGTCCTCTACGCGTGGCTCGCGGGCGAGGCGAGCGCCATCAAGACGCTGCGCCGCCACCTCGTCGCCGACCTCGGCGTCGACCGCCGCGCCGTCGCGTTCATGGGCTACTGGCGCGAGGGCCGCGCCGAGAGC
The DNA here is from genome assembly GCF_046159675.1 of Cellulosimicrobium sp. RS. Classification (NCBI taxonomy): domain Bacteria; kingdom Bacillati; phylum Actinomycetota; class Actinomycetes; order Micrococcales; family Promicromonosporaceae; genus Cellulosimicrobium; species Cellulosimicrobium sp. RS. The sequence continues at coordinate 79,872 of NZ_JBJXVU010000007.1, forward strand.
TGAGGCGTTCCCGGGATCCTGTCGAGGCTCCCGTCGAGACACGAGAAGTGGCCCCCACCGAGCACGGTAGGGGGCCACTTCTCGCATCTCGGCTGTGCGGCGCCGCTCAGACGCTGCGCGGTCGACGTCGGTACCCAGAGCGTCGGCACCGAGCGCACCGCCACGACGTCGGGCAACGAGAGAGGGAGGCCCGACCGGCCTCCCTCTCCAACGTATAGCGCACCGGGGGTCTTGCGGCAAGGCCCCCTCGGGGGCGCAGAATCTCCGCTCGTGCGCGGGTCGTCGTGGCCCGTGCGTCCCTCCGCAGGACCCGGACCGGAGCTGATGACGTTGCCCGACGCCCCCGTGACCGCCACCACCGACCCGTCCCGCCGCCCGTCGGCCCGCCCGACCGCGGACCAGGACCCGCGGCCCGCGCCGTTCTTCGGCCTGCCCGCGCGGCTGGCCGCGAAGGCCGACCCGGCGCTGGTCGACCCCGACGAGCGCCACTTCGCGGCGATCGCCGCGAGCCTCGAGCACTCCGTGGCCGACCTCGCGCAGCGTCTCGACGCGGCCCGGCGCGCGCCGGGCGGGAGCGGCACCGAGGCGCTCGAGCGCGACCAGGAGATCCACCGCCTCAGCAGCCGGTTGCGGCTGCTCCAGCGCTACGGCGTCGACCTGTGCCTGGGTCGCATGACCTTCGCCGACGGCTCCGCCCCGGTGTACGTGGGCCGCGTGGGCCTCACCGACCCGGCGGGGGAGCGCCTGCTCGTCGACTGGCGCTCGCCCGCCGCCGAGCCGTACTTCGCGGCCACGCCCGCGCAGCCGCTCGGCCTCGCGGCGCGGCGCCGGTACCGGTGGGCGCGCGGGCGCGTCACCGACTACTGGGACGAGGAGCTCGTGCCCGACGGCGCGGGGTCGAGCGCGGCGCTCGACGACCAGTCGGCGTTCGTCGCGAGCCTCGGCGCGAGCAGGTCGCCGCGGATGCGCGACGTGCTCGGCACGATCCAGGCCGACCAGGACGCGATCGTGCGCGCGGGCTCGCGCGGCGCGCTCGTCGTCGACGGCGGCCCCGGCACGGGCAAGACGGTCGTGGCGCTGCACCGCGCGGCCTACCTGCTGTACGCCGACCCGCAGGTGGGCGGCGGGCACGGGGGCCGACACGGTGGTGGGCGCGGCGGCGTGCTCGTCGTCGGGCCCAGCCGTCCCTACCTCGCGTACGTGGCCGACGTGCTGCCCGGCCTCGGCGAGGAGGGCGTGCAGACCTGCACGCTGCGCGACCTCGTCCCCGAGGGCGCGACGGCGCGCGCGGAGGCCGACCCCGAGGTGGCCCGGCTCAAGGCGTCCGCCGAGCTCGTCGCCGCGATCGAGCCCGCCGTGCGGTTCTCCGAACGCCCGCCCGACGAGGGCATGGAGGTCGAGACGCCGTGGGCCGACGTCTGGCTCTCCCCGGCCGACTGGGCCGAGGCGTTCGAGTCCGTGGACCCGGGCACCCCACACAACGAGGCGCGCGACGACGTCTGGGCCGCGCTCGTCGAGATCCTCGTGGACAAGGCCTGCGGGGGAGCCGCGGAGGACGGCGTCGACGTCGAGGCCGACGACGTGCGCCGCGCCCTGCGCGGCCACCGCGGGCTCGGTGCCGCGTTCGACCGCGCGTGGCCGCTCGTCGAGCCGACGGACCTCGTGGCCGACCTGTGGTCCGTGCCCGCCTACCTGCGGCTGTGCGCGCCGTCGCTCACGCCCGAGCAGGTGCGCGCGCTCCAGCGCCCGGACGCGCACGCGTGGACGACGGCGGACCTCCCGCTGCTCGACGCCGCGCGCCGTCGGCTCGGCGACCCGGAGGCGTCGCGCCGCCGCCGCCGCAACGAGGCCGCCGTGGCGGCGGAGCGCGCGCGCATGGACGACGTCGTCGACCACCTCGTGGCGACCGACGACAGCGAGCTCGGGGTCATGCAGATGCTCCGCGGCCAGGACCTGCGCGACGCGCTCGTGGACGACGGCGCGCTCGTCGTCGCGACGCCGGACCGCCTCGCGGGGCCCTTCGCGCACGTCGTCGTCGACGAGGCGCAGGAGCTCACCGACGCCGAGTGGCAGATGGTCCTCAGCCGCTGCCCGTCGCGCAGCGTCACGGTCGTCGGGGACCGCGCCCAGGCCCGCCACGGCTTCCCCGAGGGCTGGCGTGAGCGGCTCGCGCGCGTGGGCTTCGCCCGCGTCGAGGAGGCGTCGCTGAGCGTCAACTACCGCACGCCGCGGGAGATCATGGCCGAGGCGGAGCCCGTCGTCCGGGCCGCGATCCCGGACGCGAACGTCCCGACGTCGGTGCGCAGCACGGGCGTGCCCGTCGCCCACGGGGCGGTCGCGGACCTCGACGCGGTCCTCGGCGCGTGGCTCGCCGAGCACGCGGACGGCACGGTGTGCGTCATCGCCGCCACCGAGTCGTCCGGGCCGTCCGGGCCGTCCGGCGAGGAGTCGGACGGCAGGGTCGGTGGCGTCGGTGGCGAGGGCGAGGGGGCCGCGCGGGTGCGGTGGCTCACGCCCGAGACGGCGAAGGGCCTCGAGTTCGACCTCGTGGTGCTCGTCGAGCCGCAGGCGTTCGGCGACGGCGTCGAGGGCGCGGTCGACCGCTACGTCGCGATGACGCGCGCGACGCAGCGGCTCGTCGTCCTGGATCGCTGAGCACCGGGCGTCGAGCACGACCTGGCGGTCGTCGGGCCGCCCGTGGCGACCGCCAGGTCGTGCTCGGCAGGGGGACGGGTCAGGCGACCGGGACGGCCAGGTCCTCGACCACCTCGACGCCGGGCAGGCGGCCCAGCAGGTCGCCGGGGAGCAGCAGCTTCGAGCGCCGCACGCCGCTGCCGATCAGCGCGAGCGCGCCGTCGGTCACGACGCGGGAGTCGACGAGCACGCGCCACCCCTCGGGCAGCCCGACGGGCGTGATGCCGCCGTACTCCATCCCGGACTCGGCCGTCGCGCGGTCGGTCGGCAGGAACGACGCCTTGCGCACGTCGAGCAGCTTGCGGACGCGCGTGTTGACGTCGGCGCGCGTGTGCGCCCGCACGACGGCGGCGGCGACGCGCTCGTCGCCCGCCCGCGTGCCGCCCACGACGACGCAGTTCGCCGACGCCTCGACGGGCAGGTCGAACGCGGCGTTGAGCGTCGCGGTGTCGGCGAGGTCCGGGTCGATCTCCGTCACGGCGACGAGCGTCGCGACGTCCGGGTCGGCGTCGACCCACCGGCGCAGCGCGTCGGCGGTCACGGGGGCGACGAGGTCGAGGTGGTCGAGCGCCGGCTCCCAGGTGAGCGAGCCGAGCGTGGGCAGGGTCGTGCGGGCGTCCATGGCGTCAGCCTGCCACCCCGGCGGGCCGCCGCGCGGGAGAGGCCGGATGCCGAACACACCCCCGGAGCCCCTCGAGCCCGCCGAGCATGCGGTCGCAGCCGTGCCGCCCGCCGGACGGGCGACAGCCGCATGGTCGGCGGGGGGAGGAGGGTCAGGTAGAGGTCGAGGGTTTCGGGCAAGTCTCCAGTGGGGGTCGAAGGTTGGGGTGGGCATCTCGGACGAAGCAGGCGCCTCCGACTTGCGGAGTTGACACCTCGGAGCGGCGGTCGTTCACTGGAAGTGTTCGAACGTTTGTTCGAACACTGGCGGGTGCAGAACGACGCCCCCAGCAGTCGACGCGCGGTGCGCGTCCCGTCCGAGCAGCATCCCGGGAGGCGAGATGACTCTTCTCGCCGACCCCGCCGAACGGGCGGGGGCACCAGGCCCGACGGCTGCGGCCGTCGACAAGGCCGAGCGCGCCCGTGCCGTCCTGCGCCGTGCGGAGGAGCGTACGGGCGTCCGCCGACACCGTCCCGTCGTCGCCCCCCCGGCCCCGGAACCGCTCACCGCCCCGGCGGCACCGGCCGTCGTCCCACGCACCGAGACCGCCCCGCGTGCCGACACCTTCCTGCGCGCCGGCACCGCCCTCCTCACCGAGGTCGCCCCGCTCGTGGACGCCGCCGCCTCCCCGGTCGTGCGGCCCGCCCCCGCGCCGCCCGACCCTCCGACGCGCGCCCGTACCCGCCACGTCCGGACCTCGGGCGCGAGCCGGGACGCGGGCACGGACGAGCGGGTGTGGCCGGTGCACGACGCGCTCGCGCCGCTCCTCCCGCTCGGCGCCCTGCAGCGCGGCACCGTGCTGGCGGTGCGCGGCTCGACGAGCCTCCTGCTCGCGCTCGTCGCGCGGCCGTCACGGGCCGGGGCGTGGACCGCCGCCGTCGGGTTCCCCGCCGTCGGGCTGCTCGCGGCCGCCGACGCCGGCGCCGACCTCGACCGCGTCGTGCTCGTCCCGCGGCCCGGCCCGGACGCGGCGCTCGCGATCTCGGCGCTCGTCGACGGCCTGGACGTCGTGGTCGTCGGGCCCGACGCCGCCCTCACCGACCCCGACCGACGGCGCCTGGCCGCGCGGGCGCGCGAGCGCGGGGCGCTGCTCGTCGCCGCGGGGACGTGGCCGGGCGCGCACGTCGCGCTCACCGTGACGGGCGGCGGCTGGTCCGGGGCGGACCGCGGCGCGGGCTGGCTGCGCCGTCGCACCCTCGTCGTCGAGCGCGCGGGCCGCGGGGGAGCCGCGCGCCCCACGCGCCTCGAGGTCGAGCTCCCGCTCGTCCACGAGGACTGGCCCGCGTTCCTCGCCGAGGACGCCCGGGGCACCCGGCCCGCGGTCGGGACCGGCGCCACCGCGGCCGGGACCGCCGAGACCGCCCACGAGACCGCCCGGGCCGACGACCCCGACCGGCCCTCCCGGCTCCGGCTCGTCGGATGACCACGAGCCCGACCCGCACGGCGGCCCTGTGGGTGCCGGACTGGCCGGTGCTCGCGGCGATGGCGGTGCGCGACGTCCCCGCGCACGTCCCCGCCGCGACGCACGACGGCCGCCGCGTCGTCGCCGTCTCCGCGACCGCGCGCGCCCACGGCGTGCGCCGGGGCATGCGCCGCCGTCGGGCCCGCGAGTGCTGCCCCGAGCTCGAGCTGCTCGACGTGGACGACGCGCGCGACGCCCGCGAGTTCGAGCCCGTCGCGCTCGCGGCCGAGACCGTCGTCGCGGGGCTGGAGATCACCCGGCCCGGCCTGCTGCTCCTGCCCGCCGCCGGGGCGAGCCGGTACCACGGGTCCGACGCCGCGCTCGCGGAGGCGCTCGTCGCGCGCGTCGCCGAGCGCACCGGCCACGAGAGCCAGGTGGGCGTCGCCGACGGCATCCTCGCCGCCGTGCTCGCCGCGCGGGACGCCGCCGTCGTCCCGCCCGGCCGCTCCGCCGCGTTCCTCGCGCCGAGGCCCGCGCGCGACCTCGTGCACGTCACCGCCCGGCCGGACGCCGCCGTCGCGGTCGACGAGCTCGTGGACCTCCTGGGCCGGCTCGGCGTGCGCACCCTCGGGGCGCTCGCGGCCCTGCCGCCCGCGACCGTCGAGGGGCGCTTCGGCGACCTCGGCGCGTGGGCGCACCGGCTCGCGCGCGGCGAGGACCTGCGCCCGCCCGCGCGGCGCCGCGTCGAGCCCGACGTCGCGGTGAGCGCCGAGCTCGACCCGCCCGCCGAGCGCGTCGACGTCGCGACCTTCGCCGCGCGTCGGCTCTCCGAGGACCTGCACGACCAGCTCGTCGCGCGCTCGCTCGTCGCCGGGCGCCTGCGCATCACGGCGCGGACCGTCGAGGGCGACGACCTCGAGCGCACCTGGCGGCTCGACGGGCCGGGCGCGATGAGCCCGGCGCGCCTCACGGACAAGGTCCGGTGGCAGCTCGAGGGCTGGCTCACCACCACGTCCGTCCGCGCCGGGCGCGCGGCCCGGGCCGGTCGCGGAGGAGAGCGGGGCGGCTCGCCCGGCGGGGCCGACGTCGTCCCGGGCGTCGCGCCGCTGGCCCGCCTGTCCCTCACGGCCGAGGAGGTCGTGCCCGCGGGGGCGGAGCAGCCGCGCCTGTGGGGCGCGTCGAGCGGCGAGGACGCGCGGGCCCACCGCGCGCTCGGGCGCGTGCAGGGCATCCTCGGGGGCGACGCCGTCCTGCGCGTCCAGGTCCAGGGCGGCCGCGACGCGACCGACCGCGTGCACCTCGTGCCGTTCGGGGAGGACGTCGTGCGCCCGCGCGACCCGGCCCTGCCGTGGCCCGGCGCGCTGCCGAGCCCCGCCCCCGCGCTCGTGCCCGTCGAGCCGCAGGACGTCGTCGTGCTCGACGACGCCGGGCGGCCCGTCGTCGTCGACGCGCGCCTCGCGATGAGCGGCGAGCCCGCGACCGTGCGGTGGCCGGCCCCCGCGCCGGAGGAGGGCCCGCGCCGTGCGGCGGCGCCCCGGGACGAGACGGCGCTGCCCGGGCCCGGGTCCGCGCGCACCGTCGTGGACTGGGCCGGGCCGTGGCCGCTCGCCGAGCGCTGGTGGACGCCCGCGCCCCGGCGCCGCGTGCACGTGCAGGTCCTGCTCGACGACGGCCGCGGCCTGCTCCTCGCGAGCGCGCGCGGGCGGTGGACCGTGGAGGGCCTGTATGACTGACCGGACCACCGGCCCGCGCTACGCCGAGCTCCACGCGCACTCCGCGTTCAGCTTCCTCGACGGCGCGTCCCACCCCGAGGAGCTCGCCGCCGAGGCCGCACGGCTCGGGCTGTCGGCGCTCGCCGTCACCGACCACGACGGCCTGTACGGCGTCGTGCGCTTCGCCGAGGCCGCGCGCAAGGTCGGTCTCCCCACGGTCTTCGGGTCCGAGCTGCACCTGCCCGCGCCGACCACGACCGGCGCGCCCGTGCTCGACCCGCCCACCGGCGTCCCCGACCCGCGCTCGACCCACCTGCTCGTGCTCGCGCGCGGCACGCAGGGCTACCGCAACCTGTCGCGCGCGATCGCGACCGCGCACCTCGCGACGGGCACCAAGGGCGCCGCCGACTACCGCCTCGAGCAGCTCGCGGCGGAGGCCGCCGGGCAGTGGCTCGTGCTCACCGGGTGCCGCAAGGGCGCGGTGCGGCGCGCGCTCGTCACGTCCGGACGCGCCGCGGCCCGCCGCGAGCTCGACCGTCTCGTCGCCCTCTTCGGCGCCGACAACGTGGCCGTCGAGATCACCACGACCGACGACCCGCGCGACGCCGACCTGCACGCGGCGCTCGCCGACCTCGCCGCCGACGCCCGGCTGCCGCTCGTCGCGACGACCGCCGCGCACTACGCCCACCCGCGCGACGCCGACCTCGCGGGGGCGCTCGCGGCCGTGCGCGCGCGCTCGTCGCTCGACGACCTCGACGGCTGGCTGCCCGGTGCCCCGACGACCCACCTGCGCTCCGCGGCGGAGATGCTCGCGCGCCACCCCCGGCACCCGCAGGCCGTCGCGACGGCGGCGGCGCTGGGGGACGAGTGCGCGTTCGACCTGCACCTCGTCGCACCCGACCTGCCGCCCTACCCGGTGCCGGACGGGCACACCGAGGCGACCTGGCTGCGCGAGCTCGTGCGGCGCGGCGGCGAGGACCGGTACGGGCCGCGCGGCCAGGAGAAGATCACGGGCGCGTGGGCGCAGATCGACCACGAGCTGCGCGTCATCGAGGACCTGCACTTCCCGGGGTACTTCCTCGTGGTCTACGACCTCGTCGAGTTCTGCCGCAGGAACGGGATCCTCGCCCAGGGGCGCGGCTCGGCCGCGAACTCCGCGGTCTGCTACGCGCTCGGCATCACGGCCGTCGACGCGGTGAAGCACGGTCTGCTGTTCGAGCGCTTCCTCGCCCCCGAGCGCGACGGCCCGCCGGACATCGACATCGACATCGAGTCGGCGCGGCGCGAGGAGGTCATCCAGCACGTCTACGCGACGTTCGGGCGCACGCACGCCGCGCAGGTCGCGAACGTCATCTCCTACCGGCCGAAGTCGGCGGTGCGCGACGCGGCCCGGGCGCTGGGGTACGACGTCGGGCAGGCCGACGCGTGGAGCAAGTCGATCGAGCGGTGGGGGTCGCTGCGCGGTCCCGACCCGTCGTCGCCCGCGGCCGACCGGGCGGCGAAGGAGCGGTCGATCGCGGCGAAGACCCCGGGGCCCGCCGGCCCGGCCGCGCCGCGGGTCACGACGCGCACCGCCCGGAAGGACGCCGCGACGTCGCGCCTGTGGGGGAGCCGGGACTGGTCGCCCGACCTCACCGGCCGGGGCGCGCGCGTCGTCGACCCGCTCGCGGTGGACGAGGGCGACGTCCTGCGCGCGGACGACACGCACGACGTCGTGCCTGTGCACCGGCCGCCGTCGGCGGCGCAGGAGGGCGAGATCCCGGACGCGGTGCTCGACCTCGCCGACCGGATGCTGCGCCTCCCGCGGCACCTGGGCATCCACTCGGGCGGCATGGTCATGTGCGACCGCCCCGTCATCGAGGTGTGCCCCGTGGAGTGGGCGCGCATGGAGGGCCGCACCGTCCTGCAGTGGGACAAGGAGGACTGCGCGGACGCGGGGCTCGTGAAGTTCGACCTCCTCGGCCTCGGGATGCTCACGGCGCTGCGCATCGGGTTCGACCTCGTGGAACGGCACGAGGGCGGGCCGCGCCTCGCGCTGCACACGCTGCCCGAGGACGACCCGGCGGTTTACGACCTGCTGTGCGCGGCCGACACCGTCGGCGTGTTCCAGGTCGAGTCGCGCGCGCAGATGGCGACGCTCCCGCGCCTGCGACCCCGGACGTTCTACGACATCGTCATCGAGGTCGCGCTCATCCGCCCGGGTCCCATCCAGGGCGGCTCCGTGCACCCGTACATCAACCGGGCGCGAGGCCGGGAGGAGGTGACGTTCCTGCACCCGCTGCTGGAGAAGTCGCTCGGCAAGACGCTCGGCGTGCCGCTGTTCCAGGAGCAGCTCATGCAGATGGCGATCGACGTCGCGGGCTTCTCCCCGAAGGAGTCCGACCAGCTCCGGCGCGCGATGGGGTCCAAGCGGTCGGTCGAGCGCATGGAGGAGCTGCGGGGGCGGCTCATGGACGGGATGCGGGAGAAGGGCGTCACCGACCCGGCCGTGCGCGAGGAGATCTACGACAAGCTCAAGGCGTTCGCCGACTTCGGGTTCCCCGAGTCGCACGCGTACTCGTTCGCGTTCCTCGTCTACGCGAGCTCGTGGCTCAAGGTGCACCACCCCGCGGCGTTCTACGCGGGGCTGCTCGCGGCGCAGCCCATGGGGTTCTACTCGCCGCAGTCTCTCGTGGCGGACGCGCGCCGCCACGGCGTCACCGTGCTGCGCCCCGCCGTCAACGCGTCCGACGTCGAGGCGACGGTCGAGCGGCTGCCCGCCGACCATGCGGCTGCGCCCGCCGAGCATGCGGGTACGGACCGTCCTGGCGCCCGGACGGGCGGCAGCCGCATGCTCGGCGGGAAGGTAGGGGTCGATACCCGCTACGGGCCGGAGCCCGACCTCGGGCTCGCGGTGCGGCTCGGGCTCGCGAGCGTGCGCGGGCTCGGGAAGGACGCGGCCGAGCGCGTCGTCGCGGCGCGCGGGGCACCGGGGGAGGGGCGGGCCTTCAGCGACCTGCGCGACCTCGTGCGGCGCGTCGACCTCACGACCGCCCAGCTCGAGGGGCTCGCGACCGCCGGCGCGACCGACGGCCTCGGCGTGACGCGACGCGAGGCGCTGTGGGCGGCCGGCGCGCTCGCGCAGGAGGGTCCGGGGACGCTGCCGGGCGTGAGCGTCGGCGTCGAGGCGCCGGCGCTGCCCGGCATGACCGACGTCGAGACCGCCGTCGCCGACGTCTGGGCCACGGGCGTGTCGACCGACTCCTACCCGACGCAGTACGTCCGCGACGGCCTCGCCGCGGCCGGGGTGCTCACCGTCGTCGGTGCCGTGGCGGTGTCGCGCGAGATCGAGGAGGTCGACGCGGCGGAGCGCGCGGCGGGCGAGGTGCCGGGCACGCGCCCGCACCCGCCGTCGCGCGTCGCCGTGGGCGGCGTCGTCACGCACCGGCAACGGCCCGGGACCGCCGGAGGCGTGACGTTCCTGTCGCTCGAGGACGAGACGGGCATCCTCAACGTCGTGTGCTCGCCCGGGCTGTGGCAGCGGTTCCGGAAGGTCGCGCGCGGGTCCGCGGCGCTCGTCGTGCGCGGGCGGCTCGAGCGGGCCGACGGCGCCACGAACCTCGTCGCGGAGCACCTCGCGCCGCTCTCGCTCCAGGTCGGCACGACCTCGCGCGACTTCCGCTGAGGCGGGAGGCGGGGACCGCGGCGCCGCGGGCGGCGTGGTAGGAACGGACCGGGTGCCGTACGTCCGCCGACGTCGCGGCCCCGGACCGTCTCGCCGACGAGAGGAAGCCCGTGATGCCGCCCCGTCTCACCGCCCGCACGATGCTCTGGACCGGGCTCGGCCTGACCGTCGGGAGCGCGCTCGTCCAGAACGTCGGCCTCATGAACCTCGCCTATCCGTTGGCGGGCACCTGGTTCGTGGGCGTGCTGCTCACCGTGCTGCAGGTCGCGTTCACCGGGGGCGTCGTGCTCGCCGCGGGGTCGTTCGTCGTGCGCGCGCTCCAGCCCGACGACGTCACCCCGCCCGGGCGGTCGCCCGCCGCGTCGCCGTGGGAGGACCGGGACAACCGGCTGTCCTGACCCGGGGCGCTCGCGGGTCGGCGCGGCCTACGGGCCGACCGGCACCGCGACGCACACCTCGAACGTGTCCCGTGCGCGGCGCAGCAGGTACCGCACCTCCTGCGCCTCCTGCTCGTTCGCGTACTCGTCGCGGTAGCTCCAGCGCGCGTGCGCCCAGACGAGCGCGTCGCCGACCTCCTCGACCCCGACGAGGTGCGCGACCACGCCGACGAGCCCGCGCTCGCGGAACCCCCGGGCGAGCTCGGCCGTCGACGCGCGCACGTCCTCGGGGTCGCCGAGGAGCACCGAGCCCGTCGTGCCGACGACGAGCGCCGGGAAGGCGTAGCTCTCGCCGATCGTGTCGAGGTCGCCCGTCGAGAGCGCGACGCCGTAGGTCGTGAGGAACGTGCGGACGTCGTCGGCGTCGAAGGACTCGGTGGAGGGCTCCATGGTCCCGTTCTACCCCGTCCGCCGCGCCCCGGCGCGGGCGGCGGGAGCTCCGGGGCCCGGGCTCAGGGCCGCAGGGCCGCCCCGACCTGCTCGAGGAGCGCGAGGTCGGCGAGGATCGTCGCGTGCTCGGCGGCGACCCGGCCCGCGTCGTCGGTGACCCGGCCCGCGTCGTCGGCGGGGTCCGCCGTCGTGCGCGCCGCGGCGGACGCGGTCGTGGCGGCACCGGGTGCGAGGACCGCGAGCCCGTGCTCGACCACCGGGGCGAGGTAGTCGGCGTCGAGCACGACCTCGGTGCGCTCGACGCTGCGGGGCGTGCGCACCGCGACCGCGAACCCCGCGGTGGGGTGGGCGCCCGGGTCCAGGAGGAGCAGGCGGACGTCGACACCGCCCAGCCGCGTCGTGGCGACGATCCCGTCCGCCGAGCGGGTCACGACGGGCGGCGACCACGCCGCCCCGGGCGGCGCACCGACGACGGCGCGCGCCGCCTCGACGACGTGGATGCCGAGGAAGAACAGCCCGTCGCGCTCGTCGTGCGGGTCCGCCGGGCCGGACACCTCGACGGCGGGTCCGGGCGGCGACGCCGCTGGCCCGGGTGGCGACGCCGGTGCCGCGGCGACGAGCGGCGCGACGGAAGCTCCGTCGGCGGTCGCGAGGGCGGCGCGCGCCGCAGCGACCTCGGGCGCGAACCGCAGCGCGGACGCCGTCGTCACGGCCGTGCCGTGCGCGCGCGCCACGTCGAGCGTCGCCCGCGCGTCGGCCACCGACGCGGCGAACGGCTTGTCCACGAGCACCGGGACGCCCGCCGCGAGGAGCGCACGCGTCGCGGCGCCGTGCCGCCGCCCCGCGCGGTGGGCGACGATCGCGGCGTCGACGTGCCCGACGACGTCGGTCACGGTGGCGTCGCCCGCGTCCAGGAGCAGCCCGCCGGCCGCGGCGAGCTCCGCCCGGCGGCCGGGCTCCCCGTCGACGAGCGCCACGAGCCGCACGCCCGGCCAGCGCCGCTCGGCGGCCACGAGCCGCACATAGTGGTCGGCGTGGGACGAGTCGAGACCGACGAGGGCGAGGCGCAGCACGCGGTCGATCGTCGCACGGACGGCCGGGACACCCGGTCGTCACCACGCCTGGGCGAGCAGCACCGCGAAGAGCTCGTCCGCGTCCGTCTCGAGCCCGCGCCCGGCGAACCACGCGGCCATCGTGCGGCAGTCGCGCAGCAGGAGCTCGGTGCCGAACGGGTTCGCCACGAGGTCCACGACCTGCGGCAGGTCGATGACGACGATCCGCTCGCCGTCCGCCAGGACGTTGTACGGCGACAGGTCGCCGTGCGCGTAGCCGAGCCGGGCGAGCACGGCCATGGCGTCGCGGACCTGGTCCCACCACGACGCGAGGAGGTCGCGGTCGGGCCGCGTGCGTGCGAGCCGGGGCGCGGCCTCGTGCGACACGCCGTCGGACGTGCCGACGAACTCCATGAGGATCTCGTCGCCGTCGATCTGGACGGGGTACGGGACGGGCGCACCGGCCGACCACAGCTCGCACAGCGCGGCGAACTCCGCCGCGGCCCACTGCCCGGCCGCGACCTGGCGGCCGTAGCGCGACTTGCGGTCGAGGGCGCGACGGTCGCGCGTCCGGCGCACGCGGCGGTCCTCGGTGTAGACGGTGTCGCGCCGGAACGAGCGGTGGTCGAGGTCGCGGTAGCGCTTCGCGGCGAGCAGGCTGCGGCGCGCGGGGTCGCCGGGGACGGCCCGCTCCAGGAGGAAGACGTCCGCCTCCTTGCCGGTCTTGAGCAGGCCGAGCTCGGTGTCGAGGGCCGCGTCGGCCGTCACCACCCAGTCGGGGCGCGGCTCCGGCCCGCGCTGTCCCTTCTCGACGGCGGACCACGTGGACCAGCGCTGGTCGTCGCCGAGCGCCGCGTCGAGGACACCGGCCTCGGCCTCGGCGTCGGCCAGGTCGGCGAGGCGCCGCAGACGGCGCGGCGGGGGAGTGCGGGGGTCGCGCGCCAGGGCGGGCGGGAGGGAGAGGTCGGGGTACGGCAGGTCGTGCTCGGGCACGGGGGGCTCCTCGGGGGAGGGGAGCGCGCGTCGCCGCGGCCGCCGGGCGGCGGTCGGGGACGGTCGTCGCGAGCGGTCGTGGACCGGTCAGCGGCGGTGGGTGCTCCCGGGGGTGGTGGACACGCGAGCGGGGGTCGTCCAGCTCATGGCGTTCCTCCTCTCCTCCGGTGCCCGACGACGCGGGCGACGTGCTGCGACCGTCTCATCGCCGCGCGGCCCGGCGCAACGGAATTACGGCGGATACGATCGCGCCCATGACGGCGCCGTCGACGAGGGCTGCGGGACTGACGTCACGAGACGTCGCGGAGCGCGTCGCCGACGGCAGGGTCAACCGGTTGCCGCCCCGTTCGGGGCGGACGACCTGGGACATCGTCCGGGCCAACACCGCGACCCGGATCAACGCCCTGCTCGGGGTGCTCCTCGTCCTGGCGCTGAGCACGGGCTCGCTCATCAACAGCCTCTTCGGTCTCGCGATCCTCGCCAACGCCGGCATCGGGATCGTCCAGGAGCTGCGCGCGAAGCGCACCCTGGACGCGCTGGCGATCGTGGGGCGGGCGCCGGTGCGCGTGCGCCGCGACGGGGCGGTGACGGAGGTCGACCAGGCGGACGTCGTCGTCGACGACGTCGTCGAGCTCGGCGCCGGGGACCAGGTCGTGGTCGACGGCCCGGTGGTCGAGTCCGCCTCGCTCGAGGTCGACGAGTCCCTCCTCACGGGCGAGGCCGATCCCGTCGTGAAGAGGCCCGGGGACCGGCTCCTGTCCGGGAGCTTCGTGGTGGCCGGCTCGGGCGCCTACCGGGCGACGGACGTCGGCCCGGCCGCGTACGCCGCGCGGCTCGCGCACGAGGCGAGCGCGTTCACGCTCGTGCGCTCGGAGCTGCGGTCCGGCATCGACTCGATCCTGCGGGTCATCACGTGGCTGCTGGTGCCCGCGGGCGTCCTCACGGTGGTGAACCAGCTCGTCATCTCGCGGCAGGGGTTCCGGCAGTCCGTGCTCGGCATGGTCGCGGCCCTCGTGCCCATGGTCCCCGAGGGCCTGGTGCTACTGACCTCCGTCGCCTTCGCGATCGGCGTGGTCCGGCTCGGCCGACGGCGGTGCCTCGTGCAGGAGCTGCCGGCCATCGAGGGGCTGGCGCGCGTGGACGTGGTGTGCGCGGACAAGACGGGCACGCTCACGGAGAACGGGATGCGCCTCGCCCGGGTGGACGTGCTCGACGGCCCCCGGGACGAGGTGGAGCGCGCCCTGGCGGCGCTCGCCGCCCTCGACCCGCGGCCCAACGCGTCCGTCGCCGCGGTCACGGAGGCGTTCCCGGACGCACCGGGCTGGCGGGCGACCGCCGTCGTCCCGTTCTCGTCGGCCACGAAGTGGTCCGGCATGTCCTTCGCGGACGCCGACGGCCCGCGGGGGAGCTGGGTGCTCGGCGCCGCGGACGTGCTGCTGGACCCCCGGTCCGCCGTGGCGCAGCAGGCGACGGCCCTCGGCGCCGACGGCCTGCGGGTGCTGCTCCTCGCGTCGACCGACGTCCCGGTCGACGCCGCCGCCCCGGACGGAGGCGCCCCGGGGCACCTCGCCCCGCGGGCGCTCGTCGCGCTCGAGCAGCGGGTGCGCGCGGACGCCCGGCAGACCCTGGACTACTTCGACGCCCAGGGCGTCACGGTGAAGGTCGTCTCGGGCGACAACCCGGTGTCCGTCGCCGCGGTCGCGCGGTCCCTCGGCCTGGGCGGTCCCGAGACGTCGGTCGACGCCCGCACCCTGCCCGCCGACCGGGAGGAGCTCGCAACGGTCGTCGAGGGCGCCACGACGTTCGGCCGGGTGCGACCGGACCAGAAGAGGGCCGTCGTCGGGGCGCTGCAGGCGCGCGGGCACACCGTCGCCATGACGGGGGACGGCGTGAACGACGTGCTGGCCCTCAAGGACGCGGACATCGGCGTGGCGATGGGGTCCGGGAGCCCGGCCGCGCGGTCCGTGGCGCAGATCGTGCTGCTGGACGACCGCTTCGCGACGCTGCCGTCCGTCGTCGGGGAAGGGCGCCGGGTGATCGGGAACATCGAACGGGTCGCGCACCTCTTCCTCACCAAGACCGTGTACGCGGTGGTGCTCGCCGTCCTCGTCGGCCTCGCCGGGGTCGGCGCCTGGCTCCTCGGGGCTGCGCCCGTCTCCTACCCGTTCCTGCCGATCCACGTGACCGTCGCGGCGTGGTTCACCATCGGGGTCCCCGCGTTCGTCATGTCCCTGGCGCCGAACGACGAGCGGGCGCGCCCGGGCTTCGTGCCGAGGGTGCTCCGGCTCGCGGTGCCCGCGGGCGTCTCGATCGGCGTCATGACCTTCCTGTGCTACCTCGTGGTCGACCCGGGCGCGGGCGGGGCGTCGCTGGGCGGCCCGGCGGACACGCTCGCCCCGGCGGAGGTCCGCGCGTCCACCGCTGCGCTCGTCACCCTGCTCGTGGGCGCCCTGTGGGTGCTCGCCGTCGTGGCGCGTCCGTACACGGCGTGGAAGGTCGTCCTGGTCGGCTTCTGCGCGGTGTTCTACGTGGCGCTCTTCAGCGTCCCCGCGGCGCGGGAGCTCCTGTCGCTCGACGTCTCCGACCCCGCGACGCTCGGCGTCGGCCTGGCGTGCGGCGCGCTCGCGATCCTCCTCACCGAGGCGCTGCGGTGGTCGACGGCGCGCGTCCCCCGCGCCCGCGCCGCCGGCTGAGGACGGGCTCAGGCCGCCCCGGACGCGAGGACCTGGATCGCCGCCACCACGCGCTCGTACGTGCCCAGGGTGTCGAAGCCCATCTGGTCGAGCGCCGACCACACGAACCCGACCGTCGCGTACATCCCGACGGCCGTCGCGAGGATCCACTCGCGCACCGACCCCGTGGAGCCGAGCAGGGGGAGGGCGAAGCTCCCGCTCGGGCGCCACACGTCGTCGACGACGAGCGAGCGCCGCACCCAGCGCGGCGAGCGGATCTTCACCGGCCACAGCAGAGGGGCGCCGTTGGTCGTGAGCACGTCGCCGAGGATGTGGATCGCGACGCCGAGCCCGACCGCGACGGGGAGCCAGTTCCACTCCTCCGGGGAGAACAGGGCGACGAGCACGGCGACGGTGAGCGACGTCACCCACGGCACGAGCTTGCCGCGCCGCGAGAGCTTGAGCGCCTTGAGCGCGAGCGCGACGAGCAGCACCGCGAGCAGCCCGCCGCCGACGTAGACCGTGCCGAAGCTCGCCGTCTCGACCGTGACGAGCCCCGCGAGCCAGGCGAGCGCGGTGAACACCGCGATGCCGAGGAACGAGTGCGTGCCCTGGCGGTGCCCGCCCGCGATCGTCTCCACGGCGTCGGACACCCACTCGCTCACGGGCGGCAGCGAGTGCGCGAACGTGCCGTTGTGATGGTCGGCGTCGGGGAGGAGCGCGGCCCCGGCGCACACGACCGCACCCGTCATGACCCCGACCGACGACACGGGGTGCCAGCCGAGGGCGAACGGGGCCGTGGACGTCACGGCGATCCACGCCGCCGCACCGGTCGCGGCGTGGTTGGCACCCATCATGGCGGCGCATCTCCTGTCGTCGGGCCCGCGCGCGGTTAGTCGGCGTCGGGAGGTCTGTCCGGAACGTCCGGAACCCTACCCGGTGCCGCCGACAGTCCCGGTCGACCGCCCGGAAGACCGGGATCCCGGACCTCGGCCGAGATAAAAGTGTGCCAAGCGCCGACGGGCGCACTGCGGGTGCGAGCTCGTCCGCGGACAGGAAAGGCGGCCGGTGCGGGCAGGAAAGACTGCCGGCCGGTGGGTGCCCCGGGCGCACAGCGGGCCCCGACCGGAGAATTCCCGACGAATTCGAGAAATGGGGTTGTGTCGATCGGGAAAGGCGCGTACGGTCTTCCTCGGTCGACCACATTCCGGTGCGTGGGCCACCCGACACGACCGAGAGGAGCAGTGCCGTGCGCGAACCCGTCCAGCAGGACCGGCGACGTCCCGTCCTGCCCTGCGAGCAGCCGCGCGTCGTGCTGCCCGTGGCGTATCTCAGCGTGTCCTCGTTCCTCGTCGGCTACCCCGGCGGTCCTGTCGTCTGACCACAGCGTCGTCACGACAGGCCGTCCCGGACATCGCCGGGGCGGCCTTTTTCTTGTGCGGGAATGCGCCCGGTCGGGGTGCATTTCTCGTGCTGCTTTTCTGTTCTCTCCGCCGTCGGCGCGCATTTGTCGTGCGCCTGCGGTGAAAAGCACTGCCTTCGTGGTCCAACGGACACGACGCCGCTCTACGGAAGCGGAGACGGGGGTTCGACTCCCTCCGAGGGCACCTGGACGCTCGCGTCCCGTCTGCTCGACGTTAAGGAGCACCAGCGCGCGTAGCTCAGCGGACAGAGCGCCGGCTTCCGGAGCCGAGCGTCGGGGGTTCGAGTCCTCCCGTGCGCACCTCGTCGCCCCAGCCGGGGCGGCGTCATGATCGTCAGGACGACCCGAGGAGGTCAGCATCGTGAGCACCGAGGCACACGCGTTCCCCGTCCCGCTGTCGGGCGCGAAGGCACCCACTCTCATGTGGGCGCACGAGCACGCCGTCGAGCCGGCCGCGCTGCAGCAGCTGCGCAACATCGCCGCGCTGCCGTGGGTCGAGGGCGTGCGTGTCATGCCCGACGTCCACCTGGGCAAGGGTGCGACCGTCGGCTCGGTCATCGCGATGCGCGACGCCGTGTCGCCCAACGCCGTCGGCGTCGACATCGGGTGCGGGATGATCGGCGTCCGCACGTCCCTCACGGCGGAGGACCTGCCCGACGACCTCGGGCCGGTCCGCGCGCGCATCGAGGCCGCGATCCCCGTCGGCTTCCACGCGCACGACGAGCCGGTCGACCCGCGCCGGCTGCGCTCGATCTCCGGCCGCGGCTCGGCCGAGGTCGCGCGCGGCGCGGACGCGTTCTGGTCGCGGTTCTCCGGGCTGCACGGGCGCGTGTCGGACATCGAGGGCCGCGCGCGCCGTCAGCTCGGGACGCTGGGCGGGGGAAACCACTTCGTCGAGCTGTGCACGGACACCGACGGGCAGGTCTGGCTCCAGCTGCACTCGGGGTCGCGCAACATCGGCAAGACGCTCGCGGAGCAGCACGTCGCGGTCGCGAAGCGGCTGGAGCACAACCAGGGGCTCGTCGACCGCGAGCTCGCCGTGTTCCTCGGCGGCACGCCGGAGATGGACGCGTACCTCGCCGACCTGTGGTGGGCGCAGGAGTACGCGGCGCGCTCGCGAGCGGTCATGATGACGCTCGTCGTCGACGCCGTGCGTGCGTCGTTCCCCGGCCGCGAGATCGCGTTCGACGAGGCCGTGAACGTCCACCACAACTACGTCGCGGTCGAGCAGGTCGACGGCCAGGAGCTCGTCGTGACCCGCAAGGGCGCGATCCGGGCCGGGAAGGGCGACCTCGGGCTCATCCCGGGGTCCATGGGCACCGGCTCGTACATCGTGCGCGGGCTCGGGAACCCGGAGTCGTACTGGTCGGCGTCGCACGGCGCGGGCCGTCGCATGTCGCGCACGAAGGCGAAGAAGACCTTCACGCTCGACGACCTCGCCGCCCAGACGGCCGGCGTGGAATGCCGCAAGGACGCCGGGGTGCTCGACGAGATCCCGGCCGCCTACAAGGACCTCGACGAGGTCATCCGTGCCCAGTCCGACCTCGTCGAGGTCGTCGCCCGGCTCGTGACGCTCCTCTGCGTCAAGGGCTGACCAGGCGGTCCGGGCGCGGCGAGCAGGTGGTCCTGGCGCGTCCCGAGGTCCGGACGAGCCAGGACCACCTGCTCGACACCGGAGGGTGTTAGGGGCGGTCGCGGGGGAGGCGGACCGCGACGGTGGTGCCGGTGGGGCCGGGCTCGTCCGCCGTCGCGGACGTCACCGTGATCGTGCCGCCGTGGGCGGTGACGATCGCGTCGACGATCGCGAGCCCGAGGCCCGTGGAGCCGCCGGTGCGGTTGCGGGCGTCGTCGCCGCGCGTGAAACGGCGCAGGAGCGTCGGCCGCAAGGTCGCGGGGATGCCGGGCCCGTCGTCGGCGACGGCGAGCACGACGGCGTCGGCGTCCGCGGAGAGCCGGACGTCCACGTGCGTGCCGGGCGGGGTGTGCGTGCGGGCGTTGGCGAGGAGGTTGGCCAGCACCTGGCGCAGGCTGGCCTCGTCGCCGGTCACCTCCAGGTCGACGGCGTCGTCCGGCAGGTCGTCCGGGTCCGGGGCGCCGGACGCCGGGTCGACGTCGAGGTCGTCCGCGCCGGGCAGGTCGAGCGCCCAGTCGTGATCGGGTCCCGCGGCGTGCGCGTCGGTGACGGCGTCCACGGCGAGCGCCGCGAGGTCGACGGGCGCGCGGTCGAGCGGGCGGCCGGCGTCGAGCCGGGCGAGGAGCAGCAGGTCCTCGACGAGGCCGGTCATGCGGACGGCCTCGGCCTCGATGCGGTCGAGCGAGCGCGCGGTCGCGGGCGGCACGTCGTCGGGGGAGCGGCGCACGAGCTCGGCGTACCCGCGGATGGAGGCGAGCGGCGTGCGCAGCTCGTGGCTCGCGTTGGCGACGAACCGCCGCACCTGGGTCTCGGAGTCGTGGCGCGCCTGGAGCGAGGTCTCGACGTTCTCGAGCATCCGGTTGAGCGCGGCGCCCACCTGGCCGACCTCCGTGCGCTCGTCGGTGAGGTCGTCCGGGACGCGCGGGATGGCGTCGATCTCGCCCTGCGCCAGCTCGAGCTCGGAGACGCGGCCCGCGGCGGCGGCGACGTCGTCGAGCGGGCGCAGCGACCGCCGCACGAGCCAGGTGCCGAGGAGCACGGCCGCGAGGAGCCCGGCCGCGCCGAGCGCGGCCTCGACGAGCACGTACCTCTCGACCGTCGCGTCGACCTGGGCGGTGCTCGACGCGACGGCGACGGGCTGCCCGTCCGCGGTGGTGCGGTGCACGGCGCGGAACGACCCGAGGTCGGGGAGGTCGACGTCGTGCGCGGCGCCGTCGGCGGGGACGTTCTCGAGCGCCGCGACCTGGGCGTCGTCGAGCGCCACGCGCTGGAGGTCCGGGGTGACGTACTCCGCGAGGGCGAGCGCGCCGTCGTCGTACCGCAGCACGGCGCTGCCGGGGCCGGTGCCCGCGGGGAAGCGCGACGGGTCGTCGGGCCCGCCGGGCTCCGGCCCGGAGGCGTCGCCGGTGCCGTCCGGGGGCTGCGTGGGGCCGCGGGCGAGCCGGTCGCTCGCCTGGCGCAGCTCGTGGTCGACCTGGGCGACGAGCTGGGTGCGCAGCACGACGGCGGACGCGACGGCGAGCCCGACGGTGACGAGCAGCACGACGACCGCGAGCACGAGCACGAGGCGCCGGCGCAGCGCGGTGGGCCGCCGGTCCCTGCCGGTGGCCGTCGGGCGGGTCGTGCCGAGGTCAGGCACGGGTGCTCTCCGCGTCGGCGGCGGGCTTGAGCACGTACCCGACGCCGCGCAGCGTGTGGATCATGGGCGCGCGGCCCTTGTCGATCTTGCGGCGCAGGTAGGAGACGTAGAGCTCGACGATGTTGGCCTGGCCGCCGAAGTCGTAGTTCCAGACGCGGTCGAGGATCTGCGCCTTGGACAGCACGCGGCGCGGGTTGCGCATGAGGTACCGCAGGAGCTCGAACTCGGTCGCGGTGAGCCGGATCTCCTCGCCGGCGCGCCGCACCTCGTGCGCGTCCTCGTCGAGCTCGAGGTCGCCGACGACGAGCACCGAGTCCTCGCGCTGGGCGGTCGCACCGCCGCGGCGCAGCAGCCCGCGCAGCCGGGCGACGACCTCCTCCAGGCTGAACGGCTTGGTCACGTAGTCGTCGCCGCCCGCGGTGAGCCCCGCGACGCGGTCCTCGACGGCGTCGCGCGCGGTGAGGAAGAGCACGGGCACGTCGGCGTCGCGCTCGCGCAGGCGGCGCAGGACGGTGAGCCCGTCCATGTCGGGGAGCATGACGTCGAGCACGACGACGTCCGGCCCGGTCTCCCGCGCGGTGCGGATCGCGGTGTGCCCGTCGAGCGCGGTGGAGACGTCCCAGCCCTCGTACCGCAGCGCCGAGGTGAGCAGCTCGGCGAGGTTCGGCTCGTCGTCGACCACCAGCACGCGGACGGGGGAGCCGTCCGGGCGCGTGAGGCGCGGCTGGTCCGGGCGGCCGACGGGGGCGGGAGCTGCGGTCATGCTCCCAGGGTCGCGCGGGACGCGGAGGGGTGCCTGTGGTGACCCTGTGCGCTCGCTGTGCCCCGGGGCCGGCCCGGCCGCCGCCCGACGCGCGCCGCAAACCGGGGTGAGAAACCGCAGTCGCGAGTCGTTGAAACCTTGACTTTTGTGCGCCTGCCGTCAAAACTCGCTGCATCGGCAGCAGCCGACGTCCACGCACGCAGGAGTGCGCGTGTCGCCCCGTGGGGTCGCCGTCGGCGACCCTCCGGCTCGCGCTCTCGACGACGAGGGAGAAGCACGCATGGATTTGTTCAGCGGCATGACGTTCCGGCGGGCGGTGGCCGCGGCCGCCGCGCTGCCGCTCGTGGGCGGTGCCACGCTCATGACGGCGGGCCCGGCGGCCGCCGACGAGGAGGACTACAAGATCCTCGTCGTCGGTGAGACGCTCGGCTTCCGCCACTCGCACATCGACGACACCACGCGCGCGCTCATCGAGCTCGGCGCCGACAACGGCTTCACGGTCGACGTGTGGGACCCGCCGAACAGCTCGGCGGGGTGGTGGGGCAGCGGCTCGCCCGGCCAGCCCGACCTGACGATGGACTCCTCGCCGTTCACGAGCGCCGAGGACCTCGCGCAGTACGCGACCATCGTCTTCGCGTCGCCGGTCGACAACACCAACTCCCTCAACCCGGCCACGCCGCGCCTCCTGGACGACGCCGAGCTCGCCGCGTTCCAGGGCTACATCCGGGGCGGCGGCGGGTTCGTGGGCCTGCACGCGGCGACGGACACGATGCACACCGTGCCCTGGTACAGCCAGCTCACGGGCGGCGGCGCGCGGTTCGTCAGCCACCCGCAGCAGCAGACGGCGACGATGCGCGTCGAGAGCCCGGGGCACCCCTCGACGGCGCACCTGCCCGCCGTCTGGGAGCGGTTCGACGAGTGGTACAACTACACGACCAACCCGCGCGAGGACGTCCACGTCCTCATCACGCTCGACGAGTCGACGTACAACCCGGGCAACAACGCGATGGGCGAGGACCACCCGATCGCGTGGTGCCAGAACTTCGAGGGCGGTCGCTCCTGGTACGAGGGCGCCGGGCACACCGACGCCTCGTGGACCGACCCGCTGTTCCTCGAGCACGTCCTCAAGGGCGTCGAGTGGACCGCGGGCGTCGTCGAGGGCGGCGGCAACTGCGTCACCTTCGGCGAGGTCGACGAGCTCGTGGCGGGCCTGAACACCTCCGCGGTCGGCGACGGCGTCATCGCGGGCGCGATCTCGTCCCTGCTCGGCAGCGCGCGCAGCGCGGCTGACGCGGACGACCCGACGACGGCCGTCCAGGTGCTCGGCGGCGCGCGCTCGCTCGTCGACCACCTGTCGGCGGCGGCGGGCGACCGGGCGCTGCTCGGCACGAAGATCGACGACCTCGTCGACTGGCAGTCGGCCCTCGTCGACGACGGCCCCGCGCTCGACCTCTCGGCCGAGGCCGAGCTGCGCACCATGGGCGGCAAGCAGTACCTCGCGGTCCGGGTGGTCAACCAGGACGACACGGCCGTGGACCTCACGGTCACCACGCCGTACGGGACCAAGGAGTTCGCGGCCGTCGCACCGACCAAGAACGCCTACCAGGCCTTCGCGACGCGCCTCGTCGAGGTGCCCGCGGGGCAGGTGACGGTGACCGCCACCGCCGAGCGTGACGGCGAGACGGTCACCGAGGAGCTCGTGGTCGACTTCGGCGGCACCGCCTGACGCCTCCCCGGCCCAGCAGGCACGACGCCCGTCGCACCCCGGTGCGGCGGGCGTCGTCGTGCGCGGAGCGGGACGCCGCCGGGCGCGCCCGCTGCGCGTCAGGCGAGCTGGAGGGTCGTGAGGCAGGTGGGGTCGTCGTCGCGCGTCGAGACGGTCGTGGTGCCGACCCGGCCGTCGTGCTCGACGCGCAGCTCCGCGTCGACGTCGCGCGGGAGCCAGTAGCCCACGAACCCGTTGGCGCCGAGCGTCGTGTCCTCCTCGACGAGCACGTCGCCGGTGGCCGCGTCGACCACCGTCACCGAGACCGGCTCGCCCGCGAGCTCGCCCTGGCACGTGGTGAGCGAGTGGTAGAAGCACTCGTGCGTCTCGTCCACGAAGGGCGCGACGGAGAGGTAGAACGTGTCCTCGGGCAGCGGGACCGTGGTCTCGTACGACTCGTCGGCGAGCACGAGCTCCGCCGCGCGGACGGAGGCCACGAGGTCGGTCGGCCGGTCGGCGGTCTCGAGCCCTTCCAGGCGGTCGACGACCTCCTGGCCGCTGAGCCCGGCGAGGTCGTGGCGGTCGAGCAGGGCGTCCAGCGCGGAGGGTTCCGGGGACCCGCCGGAGCAGCCGGCGAGCACGAGGGCGGTGGCGGCCACGGCGGCCACGAGGGTCGGGAGGGCACGTCGTCTCATGCGCCGATCCTCTCAGAGCGCGACGCCGTGACCAGGGCCGGAGGTCCCGGGCGCGCCGACGGCCGGGACCCTGGCGGGCCCCGGCCGTGCGGGTGGCGGACGGCGTCGCGTCACGCGGTGAGCATCGCCACCGGGTTGTCGTGCGTGAGGCGCGCGAGCACGTCGCGCGGCACCCCGCGCGCGGCGAGCATCTCGGTGAACACCGTCGGGACGTAGGCGAACCCGTTGCCGCCGTGCTGCACCCACATCTGCTTGAGGAACACGTCGTGGCTGAGCAGCACCTGGCCCGCGTGACCGGCCTCGACGAGGCGCTGTACCGCGGTCGCGGTCGTGTGCGGGTCGGGGGACACGCCCTCCTTCGGGAAGGTGATGTCCATGCCGACCATGTCGAACTCGAGCCAGACGCCGCGCTCGGCCACGGACCGCTGGTAGCCCGGGTCGTCGGCGGACGGGTCCATGTGGCACAGCACGACCTTCTCCGGGCGCACGCCCACCTCGTCGAGCACGAGGTCGAGCACCTCGTGCGCGCGGCGCTGCCAGCCGGGCAGGTGCACCTGGAGCGCGACGTGCGGGTGCTCGCGCTGCGCGAGGGCCGCGGCGCGCAGCGACGCGGCCTCGCCCGGCGTGAACGACGGCGAGACGCCGATCTCGCCGATGATGCCGGGCCGCACGCCGGTCCCGCCGATCCCGTCGGCGAGCTCCGCGACGATCGCGGACGCCTGGGCGTCCACGGCCGCGGCGGCGATGCGGTCGCCCTCGAACTTCTCGAGGTACGCGCCGCAGCCCGCGACCACGTGCAGGCCCGTGCGGCGCGCGACCTCCGCGAGGCGCTCGGGGTTGCGCCCGATCGCGGCGCTCGACGTCGCGTCGACGATCGTGCGCCCGCCCAGCGCGGCGAAGCTCTCGAGCTCCGCCGCGACCGCGGCGACCGGCTTGTCGGCGATGTTGTCCGCGCAGCAGTACGGGTCCTGGCGCAGCGCCCACGCGACCGACGCGGAGACCGGGACCTCGACGACCGCCTCGGAGAAGCGGTAGCTCGGCGGGTCGAGCACCCCGGACAGGTCGTTGAAGAGGTGCTCGTGGGGGAGCGTGAGGCCGAGGTCCGCGGCCGCGGCGCGGCCGGTGACCGTCTGGACGTGGCCGGCGGGCGTGACGCTCATCGCGCGCTCGTCTCGCCGGCCTCGCCGCCCGCGACGGCCGCCGCGACGCCCGCGTCGGGTCCGTCCGGGCCACCGGGGGCGTCCGGGCCGTCGGCGTGCGCGGCCTTGCCGGACGGGATCATGCCGATCCCGGCGGCGACGAGCGCGATGACCGTGCCGATGACGGTCGCGACGTGCACGGTGTGGCCGAGCGCCGGGATCGCGGCGTCGAGGACGAGCGAGCCGACGAGCTGGCCCGCGACCGAGGCGAGGCCGAGCAGGAGCAGCCCGAGGCCGCGCACGAGCAGCGCCATGAGCGCGATGGACAGCAGGCCGAGCGGGCCGCCCAGGTACATCCACCACTCGCTCGGGAGCTGGAAGTCGACGCCGCCCACGGCCGCGCGCACGAGGTAGGCGATCAGCAGGGCGGTGAAGCCCACGAGGAAGTTCCAGCCGATCGAGACGAGCATCGACCCGGTGACGTCGGCGACGGCCGCGTTGCCGGCAGGCTGCCAGCCCGCGAGCAGACCGCCCACGAACGGCATGATCGCGAGGACGATCGTGTGCGGCACGGAGAAGCTCGGCGAGATGACGACGACGGTCGCCGCGATGGCGAGCGCCGCGCCGAGAAGGCGCGTGGTGGTGAGCGGCTGCTTGACGGACGCCGTGACGCCCAGGCGGTCGCAGATGACGCCCGAGATGACGAGGCCGGAGATGAGCGAGATCTGGAACGTCGCGACGCCGAGGACGCCGACGGTCACGCCCTCGGACAGGACGATGACGGCCCCGCACAGGCCCGCGAGGTAGTTCCACCACGGGATGGTGCGCGAGCGGATCAGGCCGGGGATCGCGAGCGCCTCGCGTCGGGTCGCGGGGCGCGCGAACACGACGACGAACATGAGGACCAGGCCGGTCCCGAACGAGATGAGGGCGGCGGCGTGCCCGTCGCCGATCGTCTTGCCCAGCTGGCCGTTGACGGCCGCCTGCATGGGGCCGAGGGCCCCCGCGAGGACGGTCGCGACGACGAGCAGGGCGGTCGCGGTGTCCTTGACCCTGCTGCGGCGGGCTGACGGGCTCACAGCACCTCCCTGAGTGCCGGACGGGGAACCGGTGGTCGCCGGCGTGGTGTGCTTCATTGCGTGACCGTGCCTTCCTCCGACGGTACGTCGGACTTAGCTGTGGAGCGGAATCCTGGTGCCCTCGGGGGCCAGGTCGGTGGCGCGCGGCAGGGAGTCGACGGCGCCGTGGCGGGTGGTGGTGGAGGCGGCGACGTGCGCCGCCCAGCGGGCGGACTCGACGAGGTCGCCGCCGTGGAGGAGGCCGTCCGCGAGCGCCGCGCAGAACGAGTCGCCGGCGGCGGTCGTGTCGACGGCGTCGACGCGCTCCGCCGGGACGGTGACGGGTGCGCCTCCCGCGGGGACGACGAGCGCGCCGTCGGCCCCGAGGGTGACGACGACGTCCCCGGGGTGGTCGAGCGCGCGGACCATGGCGAGCACGGCGTCGGTGCCGACGGGCTCGTCGCTCGCGCCGACGAGGGTCGCGAGCTCGAACCGGTTGGGCACGAGCACGCGGAACGCGGCGCGCACGGGGGCGGGCAGCGGGACGGCGGGCGCCGGGTTGAGCACCGTGGTGCCCGTCGCGGTGGCGGCGACGGCGCGCAGGGCGCCGAGCGGCGTCTCGCACTGGCACAGGACGGCGGCCGCGTCGCGGACGAGGTCGGCGCGCTCCGTGACGAACGCCTCGTCGACGACGGCGTTCGCGCCGGGCTCGATGACGATCGTCGACTCGGGCTGCTCCCACAGCACGACGGCGACGCCGGTGGGGCGGTCCGCCGTCGCGAGGCCGTCGAGGACGAGGCCCTCGACGGCGAGACGGCGGCGGATCGCGCGGCCGTCGTCGTCGTCGCCGACGGCGCCGACCATGGCGACGCGACGGCCGAGCCGGGCGGCGGCGACCGCCTGGTTGGCGCCCTTGCCGCCGGGGGAGCGGACGAGGCCCGTCGCGGAGACGGTCTCGCCCGAGCGGGGCAGGCGGTCGACGGTCAGCCTGAGGTCCATGTTCAGGCTGCCGACGACCACCACCTCGGGCGTCATCAGCCCGCGAGCCAGGTGACGGCCTGGCCGAACAGCGGGCCGTAGCCGGCCCAGTCCATGAACTCGCGCGGGGCCCAGTGCGGGGAGATGTCGGAGGCGAACGCGAGCGTGCGCCCCTCGCCCTCGGTGCGGACGGCGACGAGCGGGCGGCCCTCGATGGTGGCGAGGACGGTCGCGTCGGCCTTGGCGGTGAGGCGCTGGTAGCCGAGGAGGATCGGCCACTCGCGGTCGAGGCCGGCGGTGACGGGGTGCTCGACGTCGGTCAGGGTGCCGCCGATGCCCTCGGGGGTCTCCTCGCGGTCGTCGTACGGGAGGATGTCGACGGGCAGGACGGCCTCGACGGCGGTGCCGTGGTAGTTCGCCTTGGCCTGGAAGCCCTGGAAGCTGAGGTAGCCGCCGGCCATCATGAGGCCGCCGCCGCGGCGGACCCACTCGGCGAGGAGCTTGAGCCGGTTCGGGAACGGGCGCCCCTGGGAGAACACGACCGGCGGGAGCAGGAGCGAGTTGGCGCCGATGTCCGACAGGATCACGACGTCGTAGGCGTCGAGCTCGTCGAGCGTGGAGGGGAAGTCCTCGGCGACGAGGTGCGAGGGCAGGTGCGTGACCTCGTGGCCCTCGGCGGCCAGCGCCTCGAGCAGGCGCGCGCACCCGATCTCGAGCTGGGCGTGGGGGAACGCGTCGTACCCCTTGTAGTCGGTGGTCGCGTTGATCCACGACTCCCCGGCGAGCAGAACCCGGCTCATCCCGGCCTCCTTGCGATCAGGTCGCGCGGCGACGTCGGCGACGACGTTGCGCAACGTTGTGTGGCG
The DNA here is from genome assembly GCF_046159675.1 of Cellulosimicrobium sp. RS. Taxonomy (NCBI): domain Bacteria; kingdom Bacillati; phylum Actinomycetota; class Actinomycetes; order Micrococcales; family Promicromonosporaceae; genus Cellulosimicrobium; species Cellulosimicrobium sp. RS. The sequence goes on from NZ_JBJXVU010000007.1 coordinate 107,448, forward strand.
TTGCGCAAGACCGTAGGGTGGAGATGCTCGGCCTGTCAACACCGTCTGTGCGACGCGGTGCCGGTAGGGTGCAAGGGTTCTGGGACGCGAGCCGTTGGAGGGGAGCCATGACGCTCACGCGTGTTGCGCAACGTGCCGGCGTGTCGGCCTCGACGGCGTCGCGCTACCTGCGCGGACAGCTCAACGTCCAGCCGGAGACGGCGGCGCGCATCGACGCCGCGGTCCGCGAGGTGGGGTACGTCGTGCCTGCGCCGGGCCCGGCCGCGCGCGAGGACGAGCGCCGCACGGGCGTCGTCGCGCTCGTCGTGCCCGACTTCGTCAACCCGTTCTTCACCGCGCTCGCCGAGGAGGTCGCGCGCCTGGCGGGCGACCGCCGCGTCCCGCTCGTCGTCGCGCTGTCGACGCGGCACGGCGACGCCGAGTCAGGCCTGGGCCAGCTCCTCGCGAGCGACGGCTCGCTCGGCGGCATCGTCTACGTGGGGATGTCCCGCACCGACGACCGGCTCGCGCGCGCCGTCGCGGACGGGCTGCCCGTCGTCGTCATCGACGAGGAGGTCGACCTCGACCTGCCCGTCGAGACGATCACCGTCGACAACTACGGCGGCGCCTACCAGGCCACGAGCTACCTCGTGCAGCAGGGGCACCGGCGCATCGCCCACGTCGCCGGGCCCGCGGAGCTGTCCACGACCCAGGACCGCCTGCGCGGCTACGTCGACGCGATGCACGACGCCGGCCTCGACGTCGACCCGGACCTCGTGCGCCACGGCCCGTACACCGAGCAGTTCGGCGCCTCGACGTTCCCCTACCTCACGCGGCCCGGGAACGCGCCGACGGCCGTGTTCGTCGGCAGCGACATCGTCGCCGTCGGGATGCTGGGCGCCGCCGAGCTGCACGGCATCTCCATCCCCGAGGACCTCTCGGTCGTCGGGTGCGACGGCATCCGCGTCGGCCAGTGGCTGCGCCCCAAGCTCACGACGCTGGAGCAGCCCGTCGCGGCGCTCGCGCTCGCCGCGATGGACGCGATCGAGCGCTCGATGGCCGGCACCCCACCCGCGGTCCCGCCCGCGCGCACCGTGCTGCCGCTGCACCTCGTCGTGCGCGGCTCGGTCGCCCGGCCCGCGGACGGCTGAGGCCAGCCCTCTCGCACGGCGGGGCCCGCCGGGCGGCACGGCTGCAGCACGGACGCCCGATGCCGCGACCACGAGGCGGCTCGTCCGTTCTGCGCTGTTGGTACCTTTCCGCCATGACGTCACGCGCAGGTTCGGAGCACGGGCCGGGCCGAGGGCGGCGGGGTGCCGCGCTCGTCGTGGGAGGTGCCGCGCTCGCCGCCGCCGTGCCCACCGTGCTGCTGGGCCGGGCGGCCAGCGAGTACCTGTGGGAGCTGTGGTGGCTGGACGCCGGGTCGAGCGGGCTGCTCGACGGGGTGCCCGACCGGCCGGTCGTCGTCCGCGCGCTGGTCGGTGCCGCCCTGTTGCTCGTCGTCGCGCTCTCCGCCGTCGGCCTGGCCGTCCGCACCCGGGCTCGCGGCGGGCTGACGGCCGCGTTCGCGGCTCGGTGCGCCCTCCTCGGCGTGGCGATCCCGGTCGCGGTGCTCACCGTGGCGCTCGTGCTCCAGTCGATGCTGTCAGGTCCGGAGCGACCCCCGTTCGTCCCGTTCTCCTAGCGGTCCTGCTCGCGGTCCTCCGCGGGGACGCGCAGTGCCCGGACGGCCAACGCCAGGCTGGCGACCAGGCACACGAGGCCGGCGACGGCCAGGAGGGCGGCGGCCACCAGGTGCTCCCGGTTGGACTCGATCGCCGCCGCGCTCCACGGCTCGGCCCGGCTCTCCGCCTGGTTGACGTAGTCCCAGACCGAGCCGAGGTGGTAGTTCCCCTCCCAGGTGGTGAGCCACCAGGCGAGGAGCGGCAGCACGACGCCGGCGGCCAGGAGCCGGGCGGCGCGGACCAGGCGACGCTCTCGGCCGATCGGGTCCACGGTCCTCCTCCGGGCCGGAGCGCCGCGCCGCGCCGCGCCGTCACGCCGCGCGTGCGTCCGCGGCCCGGCGGGTCCAGCGCATCACGACGTACAGCACCGCGCCGACGGCGAGCAGGATACCCGCGCGCAGCCACGTCACGGCGTCCTGCTGCGTCAGGAGCAGGACGCACGACGCCACGCCCAGCACCGGCACGACCGTCGCGACGCGGAAGTGCGGCGCGTCGACGGGGTCGCGGCGCAGCACGAGGACCGCGACGTTCGTCGAGGCGAACACGAGCAGCAGGAGCAGCACGACGGTCTCGGCGAGGCCCGCGACGTCGCCCGTGAACACGAGCCCCATCGCGACGACCGTCGTCACGACGATCGCGACCCACGGCGTGCGGCGGCGGGGGAGCACGCGCCCGAGCGTGGCCGGGAGCAGGCCCTGCTCGGCCATGCCGTACGCGAGCCGGCTCGCCATGATCATCGTGAGCAGCGCCCCGTTCGCGACGGCGATCAGCGCGACGAGGGAGAACACCCAGGCGGGCACCGACCCCTCCGCGTCGACGACCTCGAGCAGCGGCCCGGTCGAGCCCGCGAGCGTCTCCGGGTCGACGACCGCGACCGCGGCGACGCCCACCGCGACGTACACGACGCCCGCCGTGACGAGCGCGCCGAACAGCGCGCGCGGGTAGGTCCGGCGCACGTCGCGCACCTCCTCGGCGAGGTTCGCCGACGTCTCGAACCCGACGAACGAGTAGTACGCGAGGATGGCGGCCGCGAGGACGGCGAGCGCCGGCGTCGTGCCCTCCGCGAACTGCGTGACGCGGCCCGGCGACCCTTCGCCGCGCCCCAGCACGACGGCGGCGAGCACGACGACGAGCACGAGCCCGGACAGCTCGATCGCGGTCATCGCGACGTTCGCGCGCAGCGACTCCTTGATGCCGCGCGCGTTGAGCGCCGCCACGACGGCGAGGAACAGCACGGCCACGAGGCGGTCGGGGGCGTCGACGAACGTCGCGAAGTAGTCGCCGGCGAAGGCCAGGGAGAGGCCCGCGGCGCTCGTCACGCCCGCGGCGAGCATGGAGAACCCGACGAGGAACGACACGAGCGGGCTGCGGAACGCGCGGTCCGCGAACACGGCCGCGCCGCCGGCCTGCGGGTACTTGGTCACGAGCTCGGCGTACGACCCGGCGGTCAGCAGGGCGAGGCCGAGGGCGACGAGGAGCGGCAGCCAGACGGCGCCGCCCACCTCGCCGGCCATCTCGCCGACGAGCGCGTAGACGCCCGCGCCGAGCACGTCGCCGAGGATGAAGAGGTACAGGAGCCGTCCCCCGACCGAGCGGGACAGCTTCGTGTCCGGGTCGGTGGCCTGCTGCTGGGGTGCGGTCGGTGCGCTCATCGCGTCACCGTGCCACGACCCCGGATCGCTCGCGCCCGGTGCCGGACCGTGCGCCCGCCACGTGCGCCCGTCTCGTGCGCCCGGACGAACCCGCACGGGAACGGCGTGCGAGCCGCCGTGCGAGCCGACAGGAGGCGTGTGAGCGTGGGAGCCCCGGGTCCAGCCACGAGCCCGTCCGCACGAGCGCGACCGGCGGGACGGAGATCGTCCCCGCGTGCCTGCGTCGCGCTCCGTCGCGAGGAGACGAGCATGAGCGACACCCCGGAGACCTCGAGCGCTGCCCGCACCGTGCGCCGCGCCGTCGTGCTGGGCGGTGCCGGGTTCGTGGGCAGCCACGTGTGCGAGGCGCTGGTGGGACAGGGCGTCGAGGTCGTGTGCGTCGACGACCTGTCGACCGGGCGGGTCCGCAACCTCGACGCGCTGCGTGACGAGCCGCGGTTCCGCTTCGTCGAGGGAGACGTCAGTGCCGGGATCGACGTGCCCGACCCGGAACGGGTCGACCTCGTGCTGCACCTCGCGTCGCCCGCCTCGCCCGTGGACTACCTCCGGCTCCCGCTCGAGACCCTGCTCGTAGGGTCGGCGGGGACCCGCCACGGCCTCGAGCTGGCCGAGCGCGCGGGGGCGCGGTTCGTGCTCGCCTCGACGTCCGAGGTGTACGGCGACCCGGAGGTGCACCCGCAGCGCGAGGACTACTGGGGCCACGTGAACCCCGTCGGGCCGCGCAGCGTCTACGACGAGTCCAAGCGGTTCGCGGAGGCGACCACCGCCGCGTACCGCCGCAGCCGCGGCGTGGACACGGGGATCGTGCGGATCTTCAACACGTACGGGCCCCGGATGCGCGGGCACGACGGCCGTATGGTCCCGACGTTCGTGCGGCAGGCGCTCGCGGGCGAGCCGCTGACCGTCGCGGGCGACGGGTCGCAGACCCGGTCGGTGTGCTTCGTGGACGACCTCGTCGAGGGCATCCTCGCGTTCGCGCGCACCGACCACCCGGGCCCGGTGAACCTCGGCGACCCGACGGAGCTCACGGTGGAGCGCGTCGCGCGGGACGTGCTCGCGGCGACGGGGAGCGACGCCGGGATCGTGCACGTCGACCTGCCCGAGGACGACCCGCGCCGCCGTCGGCCGGACACGAGCCTCGCCGAGCGCACGCTCGGCTGGCGCGCCCGCACGCCGTGGGCCGAGGGCCTCGCCCGGACGGTCGAGTGGTTCCGCGCCGACGGCGGCGGCGAGACGCCCGTCGCGGTCGGCGCGGCGCGCGGCGGCGCCGCCGGCGAGGCCGGTGAGCCGGCATGAGGGTCTCCGTGCACGGCTGCGGCTACCTCGGGGCGGTCCACGCGGCGGCCCTCGCGCGCCTGGGGCACGAGGTCGTCGGCATCGACGTCGACCCGGCCCGCGTCGCGGCGCTCGCCGAGGGCCGCGCCCCGTTCTTCGAGCCGGGTCTCGCCGCGCTCCTCGCCGACCCGGGCGGCGCGGGGTCGCTCACGTTCTCGACCGACGTCGCGCACGCGGGCGTCGCCGACGTGCACTTCCTGTGCGTCGGCACGCCGCAGTCGGCGGGCAGCGGCGTCGCGGACCTGCAGCAGCTCGAGGCCGCGCTCGCGGCGCTGCGCCCCCACCTGCGCCCGGGGTCGGTGGTGGTCGGCAAGTCGACCGTCCCCGTCGGCACGGCGGCCCGGCTCGCGACGGACCTGCCCGACGGCGTCCGGCTCGCCTGGAACCCCGAGTTCCTGCGCGAGGGGCACGCGGTCGCGGACACGCTGCACCCGGACCGGCTCGTCTACGGCGTGCCCGACGACGGCGACGCGCTCGTCGAGCGCCTCGACGCCGTCTACGCGCGGCTGCTCGACGACGGCGTGCCCCGCCTCGTGACCGACCTCGCGACGGCGGAGCTCGCGAAGGTGGCCGCCAACGCGTTCCTCGCGACGAAGATCTCGTTCGCCAACGCGGTCGCGGAGGTGTGCGAGGCCGCGGGCGGCGACGCGGTCGCGCTCGTCGGCACCATGGCGCTCGACCGCCGGATCGGCGGCGAGTACCTGGGCGTGGGCCTGGGGTTCGGCGGCGGGTGCCTGCCCAAGGACATCCGCGCGTTCGCGGCCCGGGCGCGCGAGCTCGGCGTCGGCCCGGCGGTGTCGTTCCTCGACGAGGTCGACGCCATCAACGACCGCTGCCGGGAGCGCGCCGTCGTGCTGGCGCGCACCGCGTGCGGCGGCTCGCTCGCTGGGCGACGCGTGGCGGTGCTCGGCGCCGCGTTCAAGCCGGACAGCGACGACGTGCGCAGCTCGCCCGCCCTCGCGCTGGCCCGGGCGCTCGCCGCCGAGGGGGCCGAGGTCGTCGTCACCGACCCGCAGGCGCTCGCGCTCGCGCAGGCGGCCGCCCCCGAGCTCGGGTACGCCACGGACGCGCGCGAGGCGGCGACCGGCGCCGACGTCGTGGTCCTCGCGACGGAGTGGGACGAGTACCGCGACCTCGACCCCGGTGCTCTGGCCGACGTGGTGAGGTCGCCGCGCCTCGTGGACGCGCGCAACGCCGTCGACGGCGCGCGGTGGCGTGCCGCCGGGTGGGACGTGCGCTCGCTCGGCGTCGCCGCGCCGCGCGCGGCACGACCTCAGTCGAGCAGCCCCACGGCGTAGCCCACGAAGAACAGGGCCGTCACGACGGCGACCACGCCGACGACCCCGATCCAGACCCACGGCACGGCCCGGTGCGGGCCGTGCTCCTCGTGGCCCTGCGGCGCGCTCACCTGGTCCTCAGCGGGCGGGGTCTCGCCGGGCTGCACGTCGCCGCTCGCCGAGAAGTCGGCCGCGGACGAGCGGTGCGAGGCGTCCAGCGGGTCGGGGTCGGGGGAGGCGGGTCCGGTCATGGTGCGGTCCTTCCGTCGGTGCGGTGGTGCTCGGTCGCTGCGGGTGCGGTCGTCAGGGGCGGCGCGTCACGGGCGGCGCCAGTCGTCCGAGGCGAGGTGCGAGCCGGCCATCGGCCCCATGCGGAGCATGCCGCCGTCGACCGGCCAGGACGCCCCGGTGACGTACGTCGCGGCCGGGCCGCACAGGAACGCGACGACGGCAGCGACCTCGCGCGCGTCCCCGGGCCGCCCGAGCGGGACGCCCGGGCGCGCCGTCGGGCGCGGGTCCTCGTCCTCCTGGCCGGTCATCGCCGTCGCGATCTCGCCGGGAGCGACGGCGTTCACCGTGATGCCGTGCTCCGCGAGCTCGAGCGCGGCGACCTGGGTCAGCAGCCCGAGCCCGCCCTTCGCCGCGCAGTACGGGGCGGCCCCGACGCGCGGCGCGTGCTCGTGCACGCTGGTCACGTTGACCACGCGGCCCCCGCGCCCGCCCGCGACCATGTGCCGCGCGGCGGCCTGGGTGAGCACGAACGGGCCGTCGAGGTCGGTCGTCAGCACCTCGCGCCACGTCCCGAGGTCGAGGTCGAGGAACGGCGTCGCGGTGCCCGTCCCGGCGACGTTGACGAGCGCGTCGACCCGCCCGAGCTCGGCCGCCAGCGCGTCCACGGCGGGGGCCAGCGCGTCGAGGTCGGTGACGTCGACGCGGCGCGTCACGGCCGTCGCGCCGCGCTCGCGGACCTGGCGCGCGGTCTCCTGCGCCTCCTCCTCGTCGGCGTACCAGCACAGGCCGAGGTCGAAGCCGTCGGCCGCCAGCGCGACGGCGGTGGCGCGTCCGATGCCGGACTCCGAGCCCGTGACGAGGGCGACGGGGCGCTCGTGCGCCCCCTCGCCCGCGGGGGCCGCGGACCGGGCGGTGCGGGGGTCGAGATCGGGAGAGGTCATGACTCGACCCTCCGGACGTCGTCGCCCGCACGCATCTCGGCAGGGTCCTGCGGCCCCGTGAGGAGCGACCGCGCGGCCGCGACGACCTCGGCGACGGTGATGCGGCCGAGCGCCGGGTCGAGGTCGGCGGCGTGCGGGTCGCCGCGGTAGCCGCGCGCGGCGTCGTCGGGCGCGTGCGCCGGCCCTTGCTCCGTGTCGCCGTGCCAGAGCACCGCGTGCCGCTCCGGGTCCACGGCGGGGCCCCACGTGGCGGGCGGCGTCGGGCCGAACAGCACCACCGACGGGGTGCCGTACGCGGTCGCCAGGTGGGCCACGCCCGTGTCCCCGCAGACGACGAGCCGGGCCGTCGCGACGACGTCGGCGAGCGCGGGCAGGTCGAGCGTCCCGGCCGTGTCGGTCACGCTGCCGGTCCCGTCCGGCGCCCCCGCGGGGCCGCCGAGGGCGGCGTCCGCGTCGGCCACGACGCGCGCGCACAGATCGCTCTCGTCGGGGCCGCCCGTGACGACGACGTCGTGACCGGCGGCCGCGAGGTCGCGCGCGACCGCGGCGAAGCGGTCCACGGGCCAGCGGCGCGCGCCGGACGCCGCGCCGGGGTGCACGACGACGTGGCGCCCGCGCGACCCCGGCGGGTCGAGCCGCAGGTCCTCGCGCGAGCACGCGCCGCCCGCCGCGGTGACGAGCCGGCACCAGCGGTCGACCTCGTGCTCGTCCGGGTCCCAGCCCGGCCCGTCGACCCCCGCGTCGCCCGACGCGAACGCGACGACCCGCTCCGGGGCGGTGTCGAGCAGCACCCGGTGGCTCTCGGGGCCGCTGCCGTGCAGGTTCACCGCCACGTGCCCGACGGCGTCCGCACCGGTGAGCGTCCGCGCCTCCTGCGCCCAGACGAGCGGCTCGAGGCCGCGGGTCGGCACGACGCCGTCGACCAGGCCGAGGTCGCGCAGCCAGCCGCCGACCTCCGCGGGCGCGGCGAGGAGCACGCGCCGGCCGGGCCACGCGCGCCGCACGCCCCGCAGCGCGGGCACGGCCGTCAGCGCGTCCCCGAGCCCGAGCGCGCGCAGCACGAGGACGGTCCCCTCGTCCTGCCCCGCGAGCCCCGGCAGGTCGGGCGCCAGCTCCGTCGCGCCCGCCGTCACGGCCACGACGTCTCGCCGGACGCCATGACGAGCATCTCGCGGATCTCGCAGCCCACCGGCTGGCGCAGCGCCGTCACGACGGCGGCCGCGGTCGCGCGCGGGTCGTTGAGGTCGGCGTCCGGCCCGGGCTTGTACTGCTCGGTGCGGCCGTCGAAGAACGGGGTGCGCATCCCGCCGGGCACGAGGCACGTGACGCCGACGCGGCCCGCGAGCTCCGCGGCGAGCGCCTGGGAGAACCCGCGCACCGCGAACTTCGACGCGCAGTAGGCGGTCGCGTCCGAGACCCCCTTGAGGCCGAGCGTGGACGCCACCGTGACGACCGTGCCGCGGCGCTCCTCGAGGAACGGCAGCGCGGCGCGCACGACGGCGACCGTGCCGAACAGGTTGACGCGCACGACGCGCTCCCACGTCTCGACGTCGATCTCGTCGAGGCGCCCGCACGCGTCGGTGCCGGCGGCCGTGACGACGGCGTCGGGCGGCCCGACCTCGAGCGCGAGCCGCTCGACCGCGGCGGCCGCGGCGGCGGAGTCGGACAGGTCGACGACCGCGTGCGGCACGCCGTCGGCGGGCGCGACCCGGTCCAGGACGACCGGCTTGCCGCCCGCCGCCGTCACCGCCTCGACGAGCGCGGCCCCCAGGCCGCTCGCGCCCCCGGTGACGTAGACGGTGCCGAGCTCGCGGGGCACGGGGACGTCGGTCCGCTGGGCGGACGTGGTGGTGGTCATGCGGTGGTCTCCTCCGTCAGGGTGGGGACCCCGGGCGCGAACCGCCCGGAGCGTTCGAGGATCGAGGTCGTGGAGCGGCCGTCGACGTAGGGCAGGACGACGACCCGGCCGCCGTGGCGCCGGACCGTCTCCGCCTCGGGGAGCGTCTCCTCCGTGTAGTCGCCGCCCTTCGCCCAGACGTCGGGGCGCAGGCGGTCGAGCGCGGCCCGCGGGTCGTCCTCGTCGAACACGACGACGGCGGCCACGCAGTCGAGCGCGGCGAGGACCCGGGCGCGGTCGGCCTGCCCGACGACGGGGCGCTGCGGCCCCTTGAGCCGCCGCACCGACGCGTCGCCGTTGAGCAGGACGACGAGGTGGTCGCCCAGGCGCGCGGCCGCCTCGAGCGTCGCGACGTGCCCGGCGTGCAGGATGTCGAAGCAGCCGCCCGTGGCGACGACGGTGCCGCCCGCGGCACGCAGCCGGGCGGCCACGGCCTCGGGCCCGTCGGGGTCCGACGGCGGGACGTCCTGCGTCGCGCCGGAGGGGGTCGGCGCGCCGGACGCGCGGTCCGGCGTGTGCTCCCGTGCCGCGCCCGGCGTGCGGTCGGCGGGGGAGTCGGCCCGGCGCCGGTAGCCCTCCGCGCCGCCCGCCGCGACCCAGGCCGAGGCCGAGGCGACGGCGGCGACGACCGCCGGGACGAGGCCCTCGCCCCGGGCGAGCGCGACCGCGACCGTCGAGGCGAAGCGGTCGCCCGCGCCGCACGGGTCGCCGTGCGCCACGGTCGCGGGCACGTACGCCGGCTCGCCGTCCGCGCGCGCGACGAACGCCCCGCGGTCGCCCGCCGTGACGCACACCGCCCCCACGTCCCACGCGGCCGCGAGCGACCGCGCGAGGCCCCCGGGGTCGTCGGGCGTCGCGTCCACGCCGAGCGCCTCCGCGGCGTCGAGCGCCTCCGCGAGGTTGGGCGTGACGAGCGCCGTCCCGGGGACCGGGGCGCCGCCGCGCGGGTGCGGGTCCCACACGAGCGTCCCGGTGCGGGCCGCGTGCGCGAGCGCGTCGCGGACCGGCCCGGCGTGGGTCGTCCCCGCGCCGTAGTCGGACACGAGCACGACGTCGGCGCCCGCGAGCGCCGCCCGCGCCGCGCGCTCCGACAGGTTGCCAGGGCGGGCGGGGCCGCCGTCGTCGACGCGCACGACGGTCTGGCCGCCGGAGCGCACGCGGGTCTTGCGCCGCGTCGTGCCGACCTGCGGCAGCGCGACGACGTCGAGGTGCGGGCGCAGCAGGGCCCGCAGCTCGGTGCCCGCGTCGTCGTCGCCTAACGGCGCGACGAGGCGCACGCTCGCGCCGTCGGCCGCGAGGAGCGCGGTGAGCCCCGCGCCGCCCGGGCTGCGCCGGACGCCGAGCGTGTCGACGACGGGCACGGGACCGTCGGGGGAGAAGCGGGTCACCTGGCCGTCGACGTCGCGGTCGAGGAGCACGTCCCCGACGACGACGACCTGCGGTCCGGTCGCCGCGGAGGCCGGTACGGGTGCCGGGGCCGGTCGGTCGTCGGCCGACCCGGCGCCCGGGAGGTCTGCCGCGGCGCGCGCCTCGCGGTGGCGCACGTGCGCGTCGAGCGCGGCGCACAGCGCGTGCACGACGACGAGGTGCAGCTCCTGGACGGACGAGGTCGACGCGCCGCGCAGGGCGAGCACGTCGTCGCACGCGGCGGCGAGCGCGCAGTCCCGCGGGCCCGTGAGCGCCCACGTCGTGAGGCCGAGCTCGCGCGCCCGGCGGGCCGCGGCGACGACGTTCTCGCTCTCGCCGGAGGTCGACAGGAGCACGAGCACGTCGCCGGGGCGACCGTGCGCCGCGACCTGGCGCGCGTACATCTCGGCGATGCCGTAGTCGTTGACGATCGCCGTGAGGCTCGACGTCTCCGCGTGCAGGCTGATCGCGGACAGCGGGGTGCGCTCGCCGTCGAAGCGGCCCACGAGCTCGGCGGTGAGGTGCTGCGCTTCGGCGGCGCTGCCCCCGTTGCCCGCGACGAGCAGCCGCCCGCCCGCGAGCACGGTGTCGGCGAGCCGCGCGCCCCACGCGTCGATCCGGCCCGCCTCGGCGGTGAGCAGGTCGAGGCCGTCGTGCAGGTCGTCGGCGTGCGTGCGCAGCCAGCGGCGCGCGGCGTCGTGCGGGCCGTCGCCGGACCCGGCACCGGGCGTGTCGCCGGAGGGCGTCCGGGGCGCGGTCACGGTGCGCTCACCGCCCGCAGCGCGGTGCGCCCGGCCGCCACCGGCCGGGCTCGGCCGCGCTCGGCCCGGCGGGCCGTGGTGACGCGCTCGTACGACTCGGCGGTGCGCTCGGCGACCGTGACCCAGCCGTACAGGTGCTCGGCGCGCAGCCGCGCGGCCGAGCCGAGGCGTTCCGCGAACGCCGGGTCGTCGGCGAGCCGGCGCAGCGCGGCGGCGAGCGCCCCGGGGTCGCGCGGCGGGACGAGCAGGCCCGTGCGCCCGTCGACGACCGAGTCGAGCAGCCCGCCCACGGCGGCGCCCACGACGGGGCGCCCGCACGCGGCGGCCTCGAGCGGGACGATCCCGAAGGGCTCGTACCAGGGGTCGCACACGACGGCGTCGGCGGCGTGCATGAGGTCGCGCACGTCGTCCTGCGTCACGCTGCCCACGAACCGCACGCGGTCCGCGACGCCGGAGGCCACCGCGACGGCGCGCAGCCGCAGGACCTCCGGGTCGTCGTCGAGCGTGCCCGGCGCGGGGCCGCCCGCGACGACGAGCTCCGCGCCCGGCAGCGCGGCGAGCGCCTCGATGACGGTGTCGACGCCCTTGCGCTCGACGAGCCGGCCCACCGAGAGCAGGCGCAGGCGGCCGGGCTCGCGGTGCAGGTGCTCGGTGCGGTCCGGGTCGGGCAGGAAGCGGCCGAGGTCCACGCCGCACGGCACGACGTCGATGCGGTCGGGGTCGGCGCCGAGCGCGACGAGCTCGGCGACCTCGTCGGCGCACGTCGCGACGATCCGGTCGACCGCGCGGCACAGCAGGCGCTCGCGGGGCACGCGCTCGGCGGGGCTCGTGTCGTGCGCGCCCTGGTGGCGGCGCTTGACGGAGCCGAGCGCGTGGAAGGTCTGCACGAGCGGGACCCCGAGCGGGGGCGCGGACAGCAGGCCCGCGATCCCGGACATCCAGAAGTGGGCGTGGACGACGTCGGGCCGGGGCCCGGGCTCGATCCACCGCCGCAGGAGGTCGGCGCCGAACGCGTCCATGTGGGGCAGGAGGTCGTCCTTGGGCACGGGCACGGGCGGACCGGCGTCCACGTGCACGACCTCGACGCCGCGCGCGAGCGGGACGCGCTCCGGGAGGGACGCGTCGTCGCGGCGCGTGAACACCTCCACGAGGTGGCCCTGCGCGCCGAGCCGCGTGGCGAGCGACGCGACGTGCACGTTCTGCCCGCCGGCGTCGACGCCGCCCAGGGCGGCGAGGGGGCTGGCGTGCTCCGAGATCATCGCGATCTTCATGAGGTCACCTCCGTCAGGACCGTGTCCCAGCGCCGCAGGAACGCGGCGTGGGAGTAGTGCTCGAGCACGTGGGCGCGGGCCGCCCGGCCGTGCTCGCGGGCGTTGTCGGGGTCGGCGAGCCAGCGCCGCGCGGTCGCGGCGAGCTCGTCGGGACGGGTGCTGAGGAGCCCCGCGGCCGGGGGCACCGCGACGGGCGCCTCGGTGGTCGGCAGCGCGAGGACGGGCATCCCGAGCGCCATCGCCTCGAGCAGGGAGAGCCCGAGGCTCGTCCAGCGGTACGGGTGCAGGTAGGCGCGCGACGTCGCGAGCCGCGCGTGCATCGCGGCTTGGGGGACGTCGTCGTGCAGGCCGTGCGGGAGGTCGTGCGGGAGGTCGTGCGGGAGGTCGTGCGGCGCGGCGCCAGGCGCCGCGAGGTGCTCGGCGAGCTTGCCGACGCCCATGCCGTAGACGTCGAGCGGCACGTGCCGCCCCAGCGCGACGAGCACGTCGGTCCCGGCGACGCGCCAGCGCCGCACGGGCTCGTTGACGACGGCGCCGACGCTCGCCCGCTCCCCGGTGTACAGCGGGCCGGGGTCGGGGATGCCGTGGTCGACGACGAGCGTGCGCGCGTCGCCGGTGTCCCACATGAGCGCGTTGAACGCCGTGACGTGCACGATCGGCACGAGGCCTTCCTCGACGACGTCGAGGTCGGCGAGCGGGTGCCGGGTCGCGGCCGCGTGGCCGGTCGGGGCGTTGTGCTCGACGTAGACGGCGGGCACGTCGCGGCCGGGCACGAGCCCGGTCCAGCGCCGCAGCAACTCGACCTCCTCGGGGCGCTGGAGCACCACGACGTCGATCGCGCGGTCCGCCGCGAGGTCGGCGAGCTCGTCCGGCGCGACCTCGCGCGCCCCGGGCGGCCAGTCCCAGGTGCGCGCGCGGCCGCGGCCGTCGGGCCCGCGGTCGGGGACGACCGGGACCAGGTACTCGTGGCCGCCGGCGACGAACGACGTCGCCCACGACCCGTGCACGTGCCACACGAGGATCCTCATCGGGTCACCCCCACGGTCCGGAGCGGTGTCGCGCGGGGCGCGGGCGTCCCCACGACGTGCGGGACGACGAGCCGGTCGACGGCCGCGACGACGTCGTCCGGGTCGACGCCGAGGCACGGGTGGCCGGGCACCGGGCACACCCGGGCGCGCGTGCCGCGGCACGCGGCCTCCTGGTCGCCGAGCAGGACGGTCGGCACGCCCCACGGCGCCCAGCGCTCCGCGGGGACCACGGGGGCGAAGAGCGACACGACGGGCGTGCCCACCGCGGCGGCCAGGTGCGCGGGCCCCGTGTTGCCGACGACGACGCACCGGGCGCCGGCGAGCACCGCGGCCAGGCCCGCGAGGTCCGTGCGCCCCGACAGATCCCGCGCGCGCCCGGCGGCGACGTGCGCCGCGAGGTCCGTCTCGCCGGGGCCGCCCGTGACGACCACCTCCTGGCCCGCGCGCACCAGCGCCGCGACGAGGTCGCGCGCGTGGTCGGGCGCCGGGGCCCGGGCGGGGACGGACGCGCCGGGGTGCACGACGACGTAGGGCCCCGCGGGCAGGAGCGACGACACGTCGGGCAGCGGCCCGCGCACGCGCAGCCGGTCGCCGTCGGGCGGCGCGCCGAACCCCGCGGCGCGCGCAAGGTCGAGCGCGGCCTCGACCTCGTGCAGGCCGTCCGCGCGGGCGTGCCGCACGTCGAGGAGCGAGCCCGGGTAGTCCTCGCTCACCGCGGCGACGCGCCCGACGCCCGCGACCTTGAGCAGCATCGCCGCGGGCAGCGGGCTCTGGTGGAACGAGGTGAAGACGACCGCGGCGGCGTAGCGCCTCTCGGCGAGGGTCGCGACGAGGTCGAGCACGCTCGCGCGGTCGACGGGCGGGGGCCGGTAGCCGGACCACGGGGCGTCGAAGACGAGCACGTCGCGCACGTCCGGGAGCAGCCCTGCCGCCGCGCGCCCGGCGGGGGCCGCCAGGACGTCCACGCGGCCGCCGTCGCGCGCGGCCGCGTGCGCCATCGCCCGGACCGCGGGACCCGTGAGCAGGACGTCGCCGTCGCTGTCGAGGCGCACGGCGAGCACGTCGGCGCTCATGCCGCACGCTCCTCGCCCGGCGCCGCCGCAGGCGTGCCGGGAACCGACGCGCCGGGGGAGGGCGCGGCGTCGCGCTCCCGGGGCGGGCCGGGCAGGCGGTCGTCGAGCGCGCGGACCGCCGCGGCGAGGTCCGGCACGACGCGCGGGGCGGCGGCGACCTCCTCGGCGCGCGTGACGGGCGTCGGCACGAGGACCGGGGTCGCGCCCGCGGCGAGCGCGGCGCCCACGTCGGCGCCGATGTCGCCCACGACGGCGCACCGCCACGGCTCGACGCCGAGGTCGGCCGCCGCGGCGAGCACGAGGCCGGGACCGGGCTTGCGGCACGCGCACGCGTCGTCCGGCGCGTGCGGGCACACCTGCCACGTGTCGAACGGGCCGAGCAGCTCCTCGACGCGTGCGTTCACGGCGTCGACCTGTGCACGGGTGAGGAGCCCGCGCCCGACGCCGGACTGGTTGGACACCACGCCGAGCCGGACCCCGCGGGCGCGCAGGTCGTCGAGCACGGCGCGGGCGCCCTCGACGGGACGCACCGCCGCCGGGTCGCCGTTGTACGGGACGTCGTGCACGAGCGTGCCGTCGCGGTCGAGGAGCACGGCCGCGAGCGGCGGCGGCCACGGCTCGAGCCCGCGCCGGGCGGCGAGCGTGCCCGCGACGCGGTGCCGTACCGCGGCGAACGGGATGGCGGCGCTCGTCCACGCCATGCGCCGCAGCTCGGGCCCGAACGCGTCGTCGCCCGGCCGCGGCCCCGGCGCGAGGCGGCGCCCGAGGAACTGCGCGGTGACGGCCGCCCACCCGAGCACGCCGAGCGCCGCGACGCGCGGGCGCCGCGCGACCAGCCCGCCGACGCCGACCGCGGCGGCCGCGACGGTCGCGACGTGCCACGCCAGACGGCCGCGGCCCGTCTCGGCCCGCTCGCGCCACCCCGGCCCGTGCAGGGCGCGGAACGTCGCGTCGTCGCGGGTCCCGGCCTGCACGCGCAGGCTCACCGCGTCGTCCGCGGGGCGCACGGGGTGCGTCGTCGTGCGCGTGCCGCGCACGAGCTCCCAGCCCGCCTCGCGCACGCGCAGCGCGAGGTCGGCGTCCTCGCGGTAGGCGCGGGGGAAGCGCTCGTCGAACCCGCCGACCTGCTCGAGCGCGGCGCGCCGGTACGCCATGTCGGCGGTCGCCCAGGCCGCGCGCTCGAGCCCGGCGGTCCCGCGCTCCCAGTCGGTCGGACGGCGGTGCGCGGGCAGCGGCACGTGCAGGCGGCCCTGCACGCCGCCGGTGCGAGGCGTCGCCGCCGCGAGGTCGTGCGCGAGGTGGCGCGCCCACCCGGCGGGGAGCTCGACGTCGTCGTCGAGGAGCACGACCCACGGCGCGGTCGTCGAGCGCCACCCGGCGTTGCGCGCGGCGGCCGGCCCTCGGCCCCCGGTGCGCACGACGCGCGCGCCGAGCGCACGGCCGGCGTCCCCGAGGTCGAGCGGGTCGGGCACCGGGTCGGTCGTGCCGGGTCGCGGCAGCCGGCGGTCGTCCGCGACGACGACCTCGGCCGGCCCCGGGGAGTCCGGGCCGTCGGCCTGGGCGACGAGGGTCTCCAGGAGCCGGTCGAGCGACGGGCGGCCGATGGAGGGCACGACGACGGCGTACGGCACCGGGGGAGCGGGACGGCCCGCGGGCGCGCTCACGCCGTCGCCCCGGACGGAGCGGCGAACACGTCGGGTCGGCGCACGAGGTGCGGGCCGAGCACGAGCGCGTCCACCGGGGCCGACCCGAAGAGCTCGAGCGCGTCGCGCGGGTCGTCGACCATGGGGCGTCCCGCGGTGTTGAGGCTCGTGTTGACGACGACCGGCAGCCCGGTCAGCTCCTTGAACGCCCGGATCGTCGCCTGCAGGCGCGGGGTCGAGTCGTCGACGGTCTGGATGCGCGCGGTCCCGTCCACGTGCACGACGGCGGCGATCCGGTCGCGCCACGCGGGCGCCACCTCGTGCACGAAGAGCATGTACGGGCTCGGGACCGGCCCGCCGGAGAAGATCTCCGCGGCGTCCTCGAGCAGGACCATCGGCGCGACGGGCCGGAACTGCTCGCGGCCCTTGACGTCGTTGAGCCGCTCCAGGTTCTCCACCGGCCCGGGATGGGCGAGCAGGGAGCGGTGCCCCAGCGCGCGCGGTCCGAGCTCGGCGCGGCCGTCGAACCACGCCACGACGCCGTTGTCGGCGAGGATGCGTCCGACCTCGGCGGGCAGGTCGTCGGGCGTCGTGAACGGCACCTGCGCGGTGCGCAGCCACCGCGCGAGCGCCTCGTCGCCCCACGCCCGGCCGAGCGCCGCCGAGCCCATCGGCTCGACGGTGTCGCCCGCCTCCGCGGCGAGCTGGAGGGCGGCGCCCAGCGCCGTGCCCGAGTCGCCCGCCGCGGGCTGGACCCACACCTCCTCGAACGGCGACTCGCGCCAGACCCGCGAGTTCGCGACGCAGTTCAGCGCCGTGCCGCCCGCCATGGTCAGCGCGCGGTCGCCCGTCTGCCCGTGGAGCCACGTGGCGAGGTCGACGAGCACCTCCTCGAGCCGCGCCTGCACCGACGCCGCGAGGTCGGCGTGCTCGGCCCGGCCGCCGTGCGCGGTGCCCCACGTGCCGTCGTCCGTGCGGCGCGGCGCCCAGCGCTCCCAGTCGGGCACCTCGGCGACGAAGCCGCCGTCGCCCGTCGCGTAGAGCACCTCGCGCAGGTCGTCGAGGAAGCGCGGCTCGCCGTACGACGCGAGCGCCATGACCTTGTACTCGTCGCTCGACCGCAGGAAGCCCAGGTGCTCGGTGAGCGACTCGTAGACCAGCCCCAGCGAGTGCGGCAGCTCCTGGCTCGCGAGCACCTCGAGGCGGCCGTGGTCGTACCGGCCCGCGAGGTGCGACGAGCGCTCCCCGCGGCCGTCGAGCGACAGGACGCTCGCGACCGGGAACGGCGACGCCAGCGCGGCCGACGCCGCGTGCGCCACCTCGTGCGGCACGAACCGCACCGTCGAGGGGGACAGGCCCGGCAGGGCGGTGGCGAGGAACTGCGGCGCGCGCTCGGCGTACTGCACGCGCAGCCAGTCCCACGGGTCCGGCAGGCCCATCTCCTCGGCGGGCTTGGCCAGCGCCGGGTCGAACGAGTACGCGACGGCGTCCAGGTCCTGGGGGCGCAGCCCGCCCTCCTCGAGGCACCAGGCCATCGCCTTCTCGGGCAGCTCCCACGCCGCGAACGGCAGCGGTCGCTTGCCGTGCTTGCGCCGCGAGAAGCGCTCCTCCTCCGCGGCGGCGACCACCCGGCCGTCGACGACGAGGGCGGCGGACGGGTCGTGGAACAGGGCGTTGACTCCGAGGACGCGCATGGGCTGCGAGCCTTCCTCGTTCGGGTCAGGCTCGTGGTGCGCCTCGAGAAACCGGGGGCACTCCACCTGACGCGTGCGGGTCGGCTCTGCTGCAACCCGACTTCACCCTGACCCGGAGAAGCGGTTCTCGCACGCCGACGTCGCACCTATGGGTAGTTCTCTTCGTGTGATTCCCGGGAGGCCTGCATGACCACGACCACCGCACCCACCACCCACCCCGACCCGACCACGCCGGCCGCGGGCGAGCGCCGGCTCGACCGGACCGACCCGGCCACGGGTCGGCCCGCCGCCCCGGTCCGCTGCGCGGGCGCCGACGAGGTCGACGCCGCCGTGCGCGCCGCCGCGGCCGCCTGGCCCGCGTGGCGCGCGACCCCGCCGGGGGAGCGGGCCGGTGCCCTGCGCGCCGCCGCCCGCGCCGTGCGCGCCGCCGTCGACGAGCTCGGCGACCTCCTGTGCACGACCACCGGACGGCTGCGGGCCGAGGCGCGCGCGTCGGCCGAGGTCGCCGCCGACCTGCTCGACGAGGCCGCCGTCGCGGGTCTCGGCCGGGCGGGCAGGGTGCTCGCGGGCGACCCCGCCGCGCTGGACGTCGTGCGGCGGGAGCCGCGCGGCGTCGTCGCGGTGATCACGCCGTGGAACGACCCCTACCCCGCGGCCGCCGGGCTGATCGCCGCGGCGCTCGTGACCGGCAACACCGTGGTGCACAAGCCGTCCGAGCGCAGCGACGCACCCGGCGTGCGCCTCGCCGAGATCGTGGCGGGCGCGCTCCCGCCGGACGTCCTGCGCGTCGTCAGCGGCGACGGCGGGACGGGCGCGGCCGTCGTCGCGCACGACGACGTCGCCCTGGTCGCGCACGTCGGCTCCACGGCAGCGGGCCGGCGCATCGCCGCCGCCGCGGGCGCGCGCGGGGCGAAGGTGCTGCTCGAGAACGGCGGCAAGGACCCGCTCGTCGTGGACGCGGGCGTCGACCCGGTGCTCGCCGCGCGGCAGATCGCGACCGGCGCGTTCACCAACGGCGGCCAGCTGTGCACCGCCGTCGAGCGGGCGTACGTCGTCGAGGAGGTCGCGGACGCGGTCGTCGCCGAGCTCGCGCGCCTCGCGGACGCGGTCGTGGTGGGCGACCCGGCCGACGACGCGACGACCATGGGACCGCTCGTCGACGACGCGCAGCTCGCCGTCGTCGAGGAGCACGTGCAGGGGGCGCTCGCGGCGGGTGCCGAGGTCGTGACCGGCGGCCGGCGGCTCGACCGGGCCGGGTCGTACTACGCGCCCACCGTGCTCGACCGGTGCCCGGACGACGTGGACCTGCTCACGACGGAGACGTTCGGCCCCGTGGCGCCGGTCGTGCGCGTCGCCGACTTCGACGAGGGCCTGCGCCGTGCGTCCGCGTCGGCGTACGGGCTCGCGGCGACCGTGCTCACGCCGTCGCTCGCCCACGCGCTGCGCGCGGCGGACGTGCTCGACGTCGGCACGGTCAAGGTGAACGCGGTGTTCGGGGGCGCGCCGGGCGGGTCCGCCGACCCGCGGCGCGGCAGCGGCGGCGGGGCCGGGTACGGGCCGGACCTGCTCGACGAGATGACCGTGCGCAAGGCCGTCCACCTCGAAGCGCTGGGGGAGCCGTGAGCCGCCGCGCGAGCGCGACGCTCACGTTCGGCGGGACGGCGACGGCGCTCCTGCGGTTCGGGCGCTTCACCGTGCTCACCGACCCGAACTTCCTGCACCGCGGCCAGTGGGCCTACCTCGGCAAGGGCCTCGCGTCGCGGCGCCGCACCCAGCCCGCGCTCGGGCCGACGGGCCTCCCGCCGCTCGACGCGATCGTCCTGTCCCACCTGCACGGGGACCACTTCGACCGGGTCGCGCGGCGCGGCCTGACGCGGCAGGTGCCGCTCCTCACCACGCCGTCCGCGGCGCGGCGCCTGGCGCGGTACCACTTCGCGACGGTCGGCATGCCGACCGGCACGATCGAGACGTTCCGCTCGGGGAAGGAGACGCTCGACGTGGAGTCGGTCCCGGCGATCCACGCGCGCGGCGTCATGCGCTCGCTGCTGCCGGAGGTCATGGGCACCGTCTACACGCACCGCGTGGAGGGCGACCGCCAGACCCAGGTCTACGTCACGGGCGACACGCTCACGGGCGACCACGTGGACGTCGTCGCGGACGCGTTCCCGCACCTCGACTCGGTGGTCGCGCACCTGGGCGGGACGCGCATCCTCGGCCGGACCGTGACCATGGACGACGTGCAGGGAGCGGACCTCGTGCGGCGCGTCGGCGTGCCGCTCGTCGTCCCGATCCACCACGACGACTACGGCGTGTTCCGCAGCCCGCTGCGCGACTTCCTCGCGCGGTCGCCGGAGCTGCCCGGGGTCGAGATCCGGCCCGTGGCGCGGGGCGCGACGGTCGACCTCCGGGTCGACTGACGGGCGGATGCCCCACCGTGGGGGCCCGCCCGGCGACCCGCCAGGAACATCGACCTTGTGGTCGGTTTTCGTGAGGGGTCCGGCCCAACTTTTCGTCTCAGCAATTCAACTTCTGACTTGGCATCAGCGAAAGTCGCGCTTAGGGTCGAACGCAGCGCGGGGCCAGGACGGCGCCGCGCAGGCCCCGGTCCCCGGGGCCGTCCACCCATCCGGGTCGACCGATCAGCGGCGATCGTCGAGCAGCGGCACCGAGCACAGGTGCCGCGCTGCTGGTCGGGGACCACGGGCTCCTCGATCCACGTCAAGGAGGACGTTGTGCACAGACCATCCACGAGCCGACGCAGGCTCGCCCGAGGTGCCGCGGCGGCGCTGTCCGCCGCGTTGCTCGTCCCGCTCGCGATGAGCGGGGCGAGCGCGCACCCCGGCCACGGCGGAGACGAGAGCGAGACCGCCGCCGAAGCCGCGCAGGACGACGCGGCACTCGACTGGAACAACTACGAGAAGGTCCTGCTGAGCAAGGACACCGGTGAGCCGATCGACCTCGCCGTGCTGCCCGACTCGCGGGTCCTGCACACCGCGCGCGACGGCGTCGTCCGTCTCACCGACACCGCGACCGGGCGGACGACGCAGATCGCGAAGCTCGACGTCTACGCGAACTCCGAGGACGGGCTGCAGGGCATCTCCCTGGACCCGGACTTCGAGGAGAACGGGTTCGTCTACCTCGTGTACGCGCCCCGCGTCATGGAGGGCACCTCGCCCACCGGGGTCGAGTACCCCGAGACGACGCCGCAGGGCAGCGCGCCGAACTCGCTCCCCGCGGGCGAGGACGAGAGCTACTGGGACCGGTGGCTGGGCTACAACCAGCTCTCGCGCTTCACGTGGGACGCGGAGAGCAGCACGCTCGACCTGGACAGCGAGCGCGCGATCCTCAAGGTCGACGCGCAGCGCGGCCAGTGCTGCCACGTCGGCGCCGACATGGCGTGGGACGCGGAGGGCAACCTCTTCCTGTCCACGGGCGACAACACCCCGGCCGGCGCCCCCGGCGCCGACGGGTACGCCCCGAACAACAACGCGCCCGGCATGAACCCCGGGTTCGACGACCGCCGCAGCGCGGGCAACACGAACGACCTGCGCGGCGCGATCCTGCGGATCGACCCGATCGAGGACATCGCCCCCGGCACCGAGGTCGGGCCGGGCACCACGTACACGATCCCCGAGGGCAACCTCTTCGACGACCCGCAGTACGAGGGCTCCGAGGACCTGGTGCGCGAGGAGATCTACGTGATGGGGGTGCGCAACCCCTTCCGGATCGACTACGACCTCGAGTCCGGCGCGCTCGTCTGGGGCGACTACGGCCCCGACGCGGCGAACGCCAACCCCGACCGCGGCCCCATGGGCTACGTCGAGTGGCAGCTCACGACCGAGCCGATGAACGGCGGCTGGCCCTACTGCCACGGACCCAACGCGAACTACAACGAGTGGGACTTCGCGACGGGCACGCCCGGCGAGTGGTTCGACTGCGAGGCCGGCGCGAAGAACAACTCCACGTGGAACACCGGTCTGGACGTCGTCCCGCCGGCCACGGCGCCGCAGGTCTACTACGGCGACCGCCCCGGCGACCAGCCGGAGCTGCTCGACCCGCTGGTCGAGCTGGGCGGCGGCGGCCAGGCGCCCATGGGCGGCCCGATCTTCCGCTCCGCCGACTACCCCGACGCGCCGGGCAAGTTCCCCGCGTACTGGGACGGCAAGCCGTTCATGGCGGAGTTCTCCCAGGACTACGTCGTCGCGTTCACGCTCGACGAGCTCTCGTCGGCCGGTGAGGTCACCGCGGTCGAGGACTTCCTGCCCAACGCGCACCTGGAGACGGTGAACCAGCCGATCTGGGACAACGTCATGGACATGGAGTTCGGTCCGGACGGGTCCATGTACGTCCTGGAGTACGGTGACGGCTTCTTCCGCCAGAACCCGGACGCCGGGCTGTACCGCATCACCTACGGGTCGGGGAACAAGACCCCGCGCGCGGCGATCTCCGCCACCCCGGTGTCGGGCAGCGACGCGCCGCTCGAGGTGACGTTCGACGCCTCGGCGACCACGGACGCGGAGACCCCGAACGAGGGCCTGACCTTCGACTGGGACTTCGACGCCGACGGCGAGTACGACGCCCAGGGCGAGACGGTGACGCACACGTTCACCGAGCGCGGCCGGTTCGCCGTGCAGCTGCGCGTCACGGACCCGGAGGGCAACTTCGGCCTCGCGATCCAGCAGGTCACCGTCGGCAACACCGCCCCGGAGATCACGCTGAGCCAGCCGGACGGCGCGGTCTTCGACTGGGGCGACGCCGTCCCGTACACCGTCGCGGTGCACGACGCCGAGGACGGCGACGAGCCGGTGTGCACCAACATCCAGTACACGTTCGGCCTCGGCCACAACGAGCACGCCCACCCCGAGGTGAGCGGGCGCGCCGCGGTCACCGAGGACGGCTGCGGCTTCACGATCCAGACGAGCCCCGACGCCGTCGAGCACGGCGAGGGCGAGAAGATCTTCGGCACGCTCGTCGTGACCTACACGGACAAGGCCCAGGGTGACGTCCCCGCCATCACCGGCGAGGCCACGCACATCCTCAAGCCGCAGGCGCAGCAGGCCGAGTGGTACGACGCGGCCGAGGGCGTCGAGGTCGTCGAGGACCCGGCGGCGAACGCCGGCCGCTACGTCACCTCGTTCGACGAGGGCGACTCGTTCACCTACCGGCCGCTCGCGCTCGTCCACGCCCCGACGGGCGAGGCCGTCGACGAGGTCACCGTCCGCGGCAGCGGCGAGGGCACCGTCACGCTGAGCTGGCAGGGTGCGGGGGCCGAGTCCTCCGAGCCGCTGGCCGACTTCGCCTTCACGGGCGAGGGCTGGCAGGACGTCACGCAGACGCTGAGCAGCGTGCCCGAGGGCACCGGCTCGGTCGTCGTGACGACCACCGGCGGCGTGGACGTCGACGCGGTGACGTTCGCCGTGGGCGAGGGCAGCACCGAGCCGGTCGTCGTGCCGGCCGAGCAGGTGTCCATCCAGATGTTCTCGCTCATCCCGTGGGTCAACGAGGCGGGCCTCCCGGCCGTCCTCGAGCGCCTGTCGGAGATCGGCTTCAAGAACATCGAGCCCTTCGGCGGCAACTTCTCCGGCTACACCGCCGAGGAGTTCCGTGCGCTGGCCGACTCCTACGGTCTGAGCGTGAAGTCGTCGCACTACAACGTCGACGAGGCCACGTTCGACGCGACCCTGGACTACGTGGGGACGCTCGGCCAGGAGTACGTCGGCTCGGGCGGCTGGCCCGCACCGGGGATCGGCACCTACGAGAACACGCTCGCGACGGCCGAGGCCATGAACCGGCTCGGGGAGCGGGCGGTCGACGCCGGCTTCACGAAGTTCTTCGGCCACAACCACGACGGCGAGTTCCGCACGACGTACGAGCACGAGGGGGAGACGCTCTCGGCCTGGGAGATCCTGGTCCGCGAGACGAACCCCGAGTACGTGACGTTCCAGCTCGACGTCGCGTGGGCCGCCCACGCGGGCGTCGACGTCCCGGCGCTCATCGAGCAGTACGGCGACCGGATCGAGCTGCTCCACGTCAAGGACGCCACGGGCCTGAACGCGGGCGGCCGCCCGTCGTTCACCAACCTGGGCGAGGGCGAGGTGCCGCTCCAGGAGATCCTCACGGCGGCGCAGGAGGCCGGCGTCGCGTACTACGTCCTCGAGTGGGACCAGGCGCCCGACGGCGAGGACTTCGCGGCCCACGGCTTCGAGTACCTCACCGGCGTCCCCGCCGGCGAGGCCGGGCCCGACGTCACGGCGACCGCGCAGGCGCGCTGCCTCGCGGGCAAGACGTACGTCGCGGTCCGTGCCCTCAACGAGGACGACGTGCCGCTCACGGTGACGCTCGAGACGCCGTACGGCACGAAGACGGTCGAGAACGTCGCCCCGGGCGCGAACGCCTACCAGTCGTTCGCGGTCCGCTCCGGCGAGGTCGAGGCCGGTTCCGCCACGGTCACCGCCACCGACGCCGAGGGGAGGACGGCCACGGTCACGGCCGAGCACGACGCGCTGTCGTGCGGCTGACACCGGCCTGACGCGCAGGAGCGCCGGGTGAGGCGGACGTCCGACGCCGCCTCACCCGGCGCTCGCACGTCCGGGCACCGACCCGCTCCGGACGCACGGCGGCCCGGGTGACGCACGCGTCACCCGGGCCGCCGTCGTGCGGGCCTGTCAGCCCTCCTTCACCTGGTCGCGGACGTCCGCCGCGGCCTCCTTGCCGTGCTGCCCCACGGACTGCGCGGCGTCCTTCGCGGCGTCGCGGACGGCCTCGGCGCCCTCCTTCGCGGGCTCCTTGAGGTCCTGCACGACCTCCTGCGCCGTGGACTTCACGTCCTCGACGAGCGGGGCCGCCTTCTCCTTGACCCCGACGGCGGCGCGCTGCTCGGCGCGGCTCGACGGGAGGAGGGAGGCGACGACGAGGCCCACGCCGAAGGCCACGAGGCCGACGGCGAGCGGGTTGCCCTGCGTCTGCTCGCGCACCGCCCGCGGGGCGGAGCCCACGGTGTCGGCGACCGAGGACGCCGTGCTGCGCGCCGAGTCGGCGACCGACGAGGCCGCCTCGCGCCCGCGCTCGGCGACGCCGTGCGACGTGTCCCGGGCCGAGCCGACCGTGTCGTGCGCGCTGCCCATGACGCGGTCCTTGACGCTCGTCACGCCCGACCGCACGCGGTCCACCTGGCGGCGCGCCACGTTGCCGGGCTTGACCTTCTCCCCGAGGGCGTCGACGTCGCGGCTCAGCTCGGTCCGCGTGCGCTCGATGTCCGCCCGGATCTCCTCCGGATCGCTGGTGCTCATGAGTTCTTCTCCTCGTGTCCTCGGACGGCGTTCGGGATCTTCTTGAGGGTGTCCGTGGTCTCGGGCATGCCCTCGACCGTGCGCAGCTCCTTGCGTCCGCGCGCCGCGAGCACCGCGGCGACGATCGCCCAGAGCACCGCGACGACGACGGCCGACCAGCCCCGGCCCATGACGGCGCCGAGCGCCCACCACAGCGCCACGGAGAGGAACAGCAGGACCATGTGGCCCGCCACCCCGGCGCCGGCGAGCATCCCGGCGCCCTTCCCGGCGCGCTGCGCGGACTGCTTGGCCTCCGCCTTGGCGAGCTCGACCTCCTGGCGCATGAGGGTCGACAGGTCGCGGCTCACCTCGGCGACGAGCTCGCCGAGGCTCTGCTGCTCGGCCTGCTGGTCCGCCGACTGCTCGGCCTGCTGGTCCGCCGACGTCGGCACGGGCTGCGGCGTGGCCGCGAGACCCGGGTCGGGGCCGCTGCCCGTCGTGTGTCGGCCGGTGCCCGCCGCGGCGAACGGGTCAGGGGTGTACGACATCGGGGCCACCTCCCGGCCGGGCGCCCGAGCCGGGCGTCGTGGGCGGGTACGACGGCGCCGGGGGAGCGCCCTCGGCCGACGTCGCGACGTCGGGGTCGTGCGCCAGGCGGTCGTTCGCGAGGCCCGGGTACGCGCCCGCCGTGCCGATGTCCGGCGCGCCCGTCGTGCCCGTGCCGCCGGTCGTGCCCGGCACGCCGGTGGTCCCGGGCGTGCCGGTCCCGCCGACGGTCCCGGTGCTCCCGGTCGTCGAGCCGGTGGCCGTGCCCGTGGTCGTGCCGAGCGGTGCGGCGTGCGCACCGCGCGTCGCGGACGACGTCGACCCGGTGCCGCCGCTCTGCGCGCGGTCGGAGCCGGCGTCCGGCGCGTCCTTCATCCCGCGCACGAGGCGCCCGACCAGCAGGCCGGCGCCGGCGGCGAGGAGGAGGAACGTCCCCGGACGGCGCCGCGCGAAGTCCTCGACCTCGTGCAGCACCGACGCGGGCTCGCGGTCCTCGAACCACTGCGCCACCTGCCCGGTGGCGTCCCCGGCGCGCCGCACGAGGTCGGTCGCGTAGCCCGGGTCCTCGGTGCCGTCCGCCATCTGGCGGAGCTCGTCACCGAGGGACCGCAGCCCGCCCGCGAGGCGCTCCTGCTGCGTGCGCGCCTGGTCGCTGAGCTCCGTCCTCGTCTGGTCGACCAGGCCGCGGGCGCGGTCCGTGGCCTCGTGCGCGACGTCGCGCGCCTTCTCCTTCGCGTCCTGCGCGACCTCGCGGCCGGCGTCGCCCGCGTGGGACGCGGCCTCGCTCGCGCGCTGCTTCACCCCGGACGCGGCGCCGCCGCCGTCCCCGGTGCCCTGCGCCGTCCCGACACCCGGCGAACCGGGTCCCGAGCCGTACGGCACGTTCGTCTCGCTCATGGTCGGACTCCCGTCGTCGTCGCCGCTCGTGCGGCGTGACTGAAGACGGAGCGGTAGCCGTGCCGGGCTCTCGCTCCGCCGGTACGGCCACCTCCTGGACCACCTCCCACGCTAGGCGCGGGCCGCGCGCACACAACTGGAACGAGGGGTCGCCCGCAGGTTGCGAGCGGGCGGGGCCTTGCGACCGTGGGAGGAGGTCCAGCAGCCGGCCGCCCCCGCCGGGCCGGGCCCGGCAGCACGACCGCGCCCCCGGGCGCAGGAGGTTTCGACCATGGCCACAGGAGAGACCGGGTTCGACGACGTCACGTTCGACCTCATCTCGGTGCAGTACCACTCGCTCAAGGCCGGGCACGACTACGGCCAGTACGTGCGCGACGCCCGGAACGCGGGCAAGGAGGAGATCGCCGCGTTCTTCGAGAAGGTGATGGCGGAGGACTCCGAGCGGGCCCAGCAGTGCCACCGCTTCCTCGCCGACCTGACCCAGGACGGCACGTCCGCGACGTCCCCGCAGGGCTCCCAGCAGGGCTGATGCACCGTCGGCCGCCCGCTCGGGAGCCGGTTCGGCTCGCGAGTCGGGCGGTCCGTGGGGAGCATGGCGGTGGCGTCGAGCAGGGGCGCCGTCCGCGCGAGCGTCAGGAACCCGTGATGACCTCCACCGCCCTCCCCGCCCACGTCCCCACCGCCGGGTCGGCGACCACGACCGGTCCGGC
Source organism: Cellulosimicrobium sp. RS (assembly GCF_046159675.1). Classification (NCBI taxonomy): domain Bacteria; kingdom Bacillati; phylum Actinomycetota; class Actinomycetes; order Micrococcales; family Promicromonosporaceae; genus Cellulosimicrobium; species Cellulosimicrobium sp. RS. Next base: position 134,782 of record NZ_JBJXVU010000007.1, read on the forward strand.
GGACGAGCCCCCGCCCGGAGCCTCGCCGGCACCGGGGTCGGGCCGCCTGCCGCGGCCCCGTCCGCGGGGCCCGCTGAGCGCCGCGCTCCTCGCCGCGCTCGTCGAGCCCCCGGGTGCGGCCGACCGCCTGCGCCCGGTCGAGGACGCCGTCGGGCCGGCGCTCGACGCGGCGGCCGGGACGATCCTGCGCGACGAGGACGTCCAGCTCACGCTCACCCTCCTCTACGAGCTCCACTACCGCGGGGTCGAGGGCGTCGACGACGACTGGGAGTGGGACCCGGCGCTGCTCGCTGTGCGGGCACGTCTGGAGGCCCCGTTCGAGGCCGCGGTGCGCGAGCGCGCGGGTCAGCCGGCGTGCGACGCGACCGACGCGGCGGGCGTCGCGCGACGGCTGTTCGAGCTCGCGGCGGCCGACGACGGCCCGAGCCTGTCGCGGTACGTCGCCAAGCGCGCCGACGCCGGGCAGGCGCGCGAGCTCCTCGCGCTGAAGTCCCTCTACCAGCTCAAGGAGGCCGACCCGCACACGTGGGCGGTCCCGCGGCTCGCGGGCGTGCCGAAGGCGGCGCTCGTGGAGATCCAGGCGGACGAGTACGGCGGCGGTCGGCCCGGCCGCATGCACGCCGAGCTGTTCGCGCAGGCGATGCGCGGCGTCGGGCTCGACGACACGTACGGCCGCTACGTCGACGCCGTGCCCGCGGTCGTGCTCGCGGCCCTGAACACGATGTCGCTCTTCGGCCTGCACCGGCGCCTGCGGGGCGCGATCGTCGGCCACCTCGCCGCGTTCGAGATGACGTCGTCGGTGCCGAGCCGCCTGTACGGCAACGGCTTCCGCCGCCTCGGGCACGACGCGGACACCACCTGGTACTTCGACGAGCACGTCGAGGCGGACGCGGTGCACGAGCAGATCGCGGCGCGCGACCTCGCGGGGCGCCTCGTCGAGCAGGAGCCCGCGCTGCGCGACGACGTCCTGCTCGGCGCGGCCGCGTGCCTGGCCGTGGAGGGCGACGTGGCCGCCCACGCGCTCGAGCGCTGGCAGCAGGGCGCGTCGGCGCTGCGCGAGCCGCTCGCACCCGCCGTCGAGCCGCAGCCGGGCACCGGCCCCGCCGCGGCGCAGGAGGGCGACGCGCCGCGTGGCTGACGTGACCTACGTGCTGCCGCTGCGCCGCGAGCAGCCCGACGAGCCGGCGACGGCCGAGCTGTCCGCGTACCTGCACGACCTCGCGCGCCACGTCGAGGTCGTCGTGGCGGACGGGTCGCCCGGTCCCGTCCGCGAGCGCCACGCCGCCGCGTGGGGCGGCGCGGCGCGCACCGTCGCCGTCGGCCCGCCGCCCCCGGGCTGCAACGGGAAGGTGGTCGGCGTCCTCGCCGCCCTGGCCGCGACGACCGCACCGCGCGTCGTGGTGGCGGACGACGACGTGCGCTGGGACGCCGCGACGCTCGACCGGGCGCTCGCGGCGCTCGACGACGCCGACGCCGTCGTGCCGCAGAACGTGTTCGACCCGCTGCCGTGGCACGCGCGCTGGGACACCGCGCGCTCGCTCGTGAACCGCGCGCTCGGTCACGACTGGGCCGGCACGGTGGTGCTGCGGCGCGACGCGCTCGGCCCCGCCGGGTACGACGCCCGCGTGCTGTTCGAGAACCTCGAGCTGGAGCGCACCGTGCGCGCCCGCGGCGGGACGGTCGCGCACCGTCCCGACCTGCTCGTGGTCCGGCGCCCGCCCCCGACGCGGAAGTTCGTCGAGCAGCGCGTGCGCCAGGCGTACGACTCGTTGGCCCAGCCCGTGCGGCTCGTCGCGGAGCTCGCGCTCGCCCCGGTCCTCGGCGCGTGCGTCGCGGGTGCGGTGCGGTGCCGCGGGGCGGTGCGCGCGGCGTGGCTGGGGACGCTGGTGGCGCTGCTCGCGGGCGTCGTCGCGCTCGCCGAGGCGGGACGACGGCGTGCCGGGGGCACCGCGGCGTGGCCCGCGTCGTCGGCGCTGTGGGCCCCCGCGTGGTTGGTCGAGCGGGCGGTGTGCGTGTGGGTCGCGGTCGCCTGGCGTGCGCACGGCGGCGTGCCGTACGCCGGCACGCGGATCCGCCGGGCCGCGCACCCGACGGCCGCGCTGCGCGGCGCGACGACGCGGGCGGTGGCCGCATGACGGGCGCCGGGGGTGCGTCGCGCGAGGAGTCCCGGGCGGGGTCGCGGGCGGAGGAGGTCACCGTCACGGCGTGCCCGGACGGGCCGCTCCTCGTGCGCGGTCCCGCGCGGCTCGTCGACCAGCAGGGTCGTGAGATCGAGCGGCACCGCGCGACGGTCGCCCTGTGCCGCTGCGGCGGCACGGCCATCCCCCCGTGGTGCGACGGGACGCACAAGGTGAACGGCTACCGCAGCGGCGAGCCCGACGACGGGGCGCGCGGGACCGCCAGCGACGGCGGGACGGGCGCGTAGAACCAGCCGTGGAACGCGGCGCGCGCCGGCTGGGGCAGGACGCGGGCGACCGCCAGCATGGCCTTGCCCTGGAGACCGTGGACGACCTCGGGCCGGCCGTGGACGAGCGCGTCCACGGCCTGCCGTGCCACGGCGGCGGCGCTCGGCTTCGGCAGGCGCCCCACGTGCGTGCGCTCCATGCCGGCCTCCCGGAAGAACGGCGTCCGGGTGGGCCCGGGCAGGAGCGCGGTGACCGTCACGCCCGTGCCGGCGAGCTCGCCGCGCAACGACCACGCGAACGACCGCAGGAACGCCTTCGACGCCGCGTAGGTCGCGAAGTGCGGCGCCGGCATCTCGCCGGCGACGGACGCCGTGACGAGCAGCCGCCCGTGCCCCTCGGCGAGGAGGTCGGGCAGCAGCAGGTGCGTCAGGTGCGCGACCGAGCGCACGTTGAGGTCCACGAGCCGCAGCTGCGCCTCGAGCGGGGTGCGCGCGTACGCGCCGTGCACCCCGACGCCCGCGTTGAGGACGACGGTCGAGACGCCGAGCTCGCGCGCCCGCCGGGCGGTGGCCTCGACGCCGCGCGGCGTCGTGAGGTCGACCGTGAGGCCCTCGTGCGTCCCGCCGTGCGCGGCCAGCTCGCGCACGGTGACGTCGACGTCGCGGTCGGCCACGACCAGGACGTCGTGGCCCCGCCGGGCGAGCTCGTGCGCGAGCGCGCGGCCGATGCCGCTCGTCGCACCCGTCACGAGCGCGTTCGCGCGGTCCCGCACGACCGCCGGGGGACGCGGCGTCACGGGAGGTCCGGGACGTCGTCGTCGCCGAGCGCGACCTCGGCGGGCGGCTCGCGCAGCGCCTGGGCCAGGTGGCCGCCGAGGAACGCGCTCGCCCCGGCGAGCCCGTAGGCGACGAGCGACACCGCGACGCCCGACCGGCGCCGGCCGCCGCGGCGCAGCAGCCACGACGCGCCGTAGAGCAGCGAGACGCCGGAGTTGAGCGCGGCATGGACCGCGCCGACGCGGCGCGCGCGGCGGTCGACGTCGAGGTAGTCGGCGAGGCCCGTGAGCGCGGTCGGCGCGACCGCGAGCACGCCGAGCCCGACGAGACGCTGCGCCGCGGGCGCGCTGCGCTCGCCCCCGACGAGGTCGAGCACGGCGGCGCTCGTCCAGAGACCGACGGGCACGTCGGTGAGGGTCGCGTGCAGGGCGTGGCCGAGCGAGCGGCCGTGCAGCTCCTCGCGCAGCCGCCCGTGCGAGGGGACGAGTGCGAGCGCGACGCCGCGCACGGTGCCGGAGAGCCCGTCGAGCGCGGGGGAGTCCTCGAGCCGCCGGGCGAGGCGCAGGAGGACGGGGGAGTCGTCGTGGACGGCGGTGCCGGGGGCGTCGGGCATGGTGGCTCCTCAGGTCTCGTCGAGCTCCCGTTCTCGAAGCTGCGTCGACCGTAGGCACGTTCGCGTGCGCTCGCGCGCGTGGGCCCGGACGCACGTCGCCCTCGTCCCGGCGGGCCCGGACGAGGGCGGTTCGCCGCGGGGCAGGCGTGCGGCGGTCTTCTTCACCGGCTGCCCCGCGACGGGCACCACGCTAGGGGCTCGGCTCCCGCGGCGGCGTTCCCCGCCGGGGGTGAAATCCGGCGTGTCGCGTCTCGGCGGCCCCCAGATGCGACCGGCGGCGGACGGCCACAGGGTGGGAGGACGCTCGACGCGTCGAGAACGGGGCGCGTGCCGTGGTCCTCCGCGCACGCTCGTGCGGGGAGGCGACCTCCCGAGGGAGAGAACATGTTCTTCCACCGTCAAGAGCTCCAGCACCAGGCCACGCCGGACCGCCCGGACGCGGTCTACGCCCGCAAGCTCCAGGAGGTGCTGGGCGGGCAGTACGGCGAGATCACCGTGGCCATGCAGTACGGCTTCCAGTCCTGGAACGCCCACATCCCCGGCAAGTACCGCGACCTGCTCTACGGCATCGGTGCCGAGGAGTTCGGGCACGTCGAGATGCTCGCGACGATGATCGCGCAGCTCCTCGAGAAGGCGCCCGTCGGCGCCGTCGAGGGAGCGGTCCAGAACGACCCGACCGTGGCGGCGATCATCGGCGGCACGGACCCGCAGCACGCGATCGTCGCGGGGGCCGGTGCACGGCCGGTCGACTCGAACGGCAACCCCTGGTCGGCCGGGTACGTGACCGCGAGCGGGAACCTGCTCGCCGACTTCACGGCCAACGCCAACGCCGAGATGCAGGGCCGCGTGCAGGTGGCGCGGCTCTACCACATGACCGACGACGCGGGGGTGAAGGACCTGCTGGCGTTCCTGCTCGCGCGCGACACGATGCACCAGAACCAGTGGCTCGCGGCGGCGCAGGAGCTGCGTGACGAGGGCGTCGAGGAGCTGCCGGTGCCCAGCACGTTCCCGCTGTCGAAGGAGGACCGCGACGTGTCCTACCAGTACATCAACTTCTCCGACGGCGAGCACGCGTCCGAGGGGCGCTGGGCGAGCGGCCCGACCCCCGACGGCAAGGGCGAGTTCACGTACGTCGCCGAGCCGCCCGCGGGCGTCCCGATGCCGCCGCCCACGACGCCGGACGAGCGCTTCCACGGCACGACCGGGAAGCCCTCGACGCTCGAGAAGGCGAAGGGTGCCGTCAAGGACGCCCTGCACAAGGACTGAGAGGGGGAGACCGACATGACCGCCGCATCCGCACCACGGGACGCCGCGCGGGCCGACCGCCCGGCGCGGGGCGTGCACCAGTACCTGGCGCTCGTCATCGGGATCGTCTACCTGCTGGTGGGCGTCGTCGGGTTCGCCGTCACGGGGTTCGACGGGTGGACCGTGCACGACCACTCGCAGACCCTGCTGGTCTTCGCGATCAACCCGCTGCACAACGTCGTCCACCTCGTCATCGGCTTCCTCGGCGTGCTGCTGTGGAGCCGGTCGTCGAGCGCCCGGACGTACGGCTGGATCCTCGCCATCGGCTACGGGGCCGCGTTCGTCTACGGGCTGGTCGTCGTGAACGACCCGGAGGCGAACGTCCTCAACATCAACGGTGCGGACAACGTGCTGCACGCGGTGAGCGCGGCCGCAGGCCTCGCCATCGCGCTGTGGCCGGCGCGCCGGGAGACCGGTCCCGCGACGCCGACCACGAGGACGGCCGCGTGACCGACACCCCGGTCGACCTGACGGCGAGCGAGACCGGGCGCGTCCTGCAGGACGTGCTCGGTCCGCTCGTCGCCCAGGGCGCCATCGTGCGGCGTCCCCGCGCGACCGCCTGGGCGGAGCGACGCCAGGTCGACCGCACGTCGCGCCGGGTGCTCGAGCGGCTGCGTGCCCGGTACGACGGCGCCCCGCTCGTCGTGCGCCTCGGGGGCCGGCGGCTCGTGCTCGCCACGCGGCCCGAGCACGTCGAGCGCATCCTGGCGGGGTCGCCCGAGCCCTTCACGCCGGCGTCCTGGGAGAAGCGGGGCGCGCTCGCCCACTTCCAGCCGGACGGCGTGCTGATCTCGCCGCTCCCGGACCGGCTGGTGCGCCGCCCGTACAACGAGGCGGTGCTCGACATGTCCGAGCCCGTGCACCGCGACGGGGACGCGTTCGTCGCCGCGGTCGAGCGCGAGACCCGCGCGCTCGTCGCGACCGTCGAGGCGTCGGGCCGGCTGGACTGGGACACGTTCGCCGCGTCGTGGTGGCGCACCGTGCGGACGGTCGTCCTCGGCCGGGCGGCGCGCGACGACGAGCGACTCGTCGCGATCCTCGACGCGCTGCGGCGCGACGGGAACTGGTCGTGGTTCCGGCCGCGCCGACCCTGGCTCCGCGCCGCCCTGGAACGGCGGATCGCCGAGCACGTCGCCGTCGCCGAGCCGGGGACCCTCGCGGCGCGCGGCCGCGACACCGGCGGGGCGGACGCCGTGCGTCGGCAGATCCCGCACTGGCTCTTCGCGTTCGACGCGGCAGGCGCCGCGACGTTCCGCGCGCTCGCGGTCGCCGCGGCGCGGCCCGCCGTGCGCGACCGGCTGCTCGCAGAGCCGGCGACCGCCGGGGACGGTCCGGCCGTCCTCCCGTACGCCCGCGGGTGCGTGCTCGAGTCCGTCCGGCTGTGGCCGACCACGCTCGCGATCCTGCGCGACGCGACGGCCCCCGTGCGCTGGGGCGCGCGCACCTTCCCGGCGGGCACCGGGTTCGTCGTGCTCAGCGCGTTCTTCCACCGGGACGCGGACCGCCTGCCGTTCGCCGACGCGTTCACGCCCGAGGCGTGGCTCGACGGCCGGGCCGACGCCGACTGGGGCCTCGTCCCGTTCAGCGGCGGTCCCGTGTCGTGCCCCGGCCGCAACGTCGTGCTGCTCCTGGCGTCGCACACGCTCGCGCGCGTCGCGCGCCTCGACCTGGCCGTCGCGCGCGGCCGCTACCTCGCCCGGGACCCGCTCCCGCCGACGATGGACCACCTCGGCCTGCGGTTCGGGCTGCGCGGCGAGACGGCCCGCCGGGAGGGCGGGCTCGCCACGAGCGCGGCCGCCTAGGCACCGCCCGGACAGCACGAGGGCCCGGGTGCGCCGCACCCGGGCCCTCGTGCTGCCGTGCGTCAGGCGTCGCCGGACGCCTCCCCGCCGGTGCGCGGGTTGACGTTCCCCGGCTCGGCGTCCGGGTCCGTGTCCTCCGACCCCGAGCCGCTCGCCTGCCGCCCCTCGCGGGGGTTGAGCGACCGCGGGTCGGCGTCCGGGTCCTCGGCGGGGTCGTAGCCGCGCTCGTCGTTCTCGCTCATGTCGGCCTCCTCGGTCGGGCTCTCGTGCTGGTCTCGCGCCCCGGACGGGCGGCGCGTCCTGCCACCGTCGCACGACCTCCCGGCGCTCGCAGGGCTGGGGATGCCTGGCCGCGGACCCGCTCGTAGCCTGGGGACGGCGGGCGTGACCGGCAGGTCCCGTCCGTCACGGAGAGTCGAGAAGGGGCCCCGCCGGCACGCAGCGACGCCAGTCCAGGAGGTCCCGATGCCCGACGCGCCCAGCATGCTCGACACGCTGCCCCGCCTGCGGAGCCTCGCGGAGGTCGCCGGGCTCGTGGAGGTGGTGCGCCCCCTCTACGTGCGGTTCAGCGGCGGTCCGGAGCAGGACGCCGAGAGCGTGAGCCGCGACCACGAGAGCGGGTGCCTGCTGCCCGGTCTCAGCGTCAACCCGCTGACGCCCGAGCCGTGGTGGGACCGCCCGGTGGAGCACTGGGTGGCACGCCAGCTCTGCCAGTACGCGCACCTCATGACGCCGGAGCGCTTCCCGTGGCTCCTCACGGGCGAGGTCGCCGGGCGCGGCCCGGACAGCGAGCCGCTCCTCGTGGACGTCGTGCCGGCCGCGTCGCTCGACCCGCGGGTCGTCGAGGAGGCGGGCCGGCTCTACCGGGAGGCGTTCGACGCGGGCGACGACGGCACGTGAGGAGCGGCGCCGTCACGCGAGCCCGGGTCGCGTGCGCACGCGCGCGGCCGGGATCTCCCGGGGCCGCGTCGCCGCGTACCACCCGGCCACGAGGAGCACCATGAGCGTGACGTCCACGACGTCGCCCGCGTAGTACATGAGCTGCGCGCCCGTGCGCGCGTCGGCGGGGGAGACGCCCGCCGGCGGGTGGGCGTAGAGCCACTTCGCGAGCACGGAGTGCGCGGCGACGAAGGCGACGAGCACCCCCGCGCGCACCCGGAAGGACGCGCGGGACGGGTGCGGGTCCGGTCCGACGAGCGACGCGGTGAACAACCAGCCCGCGAGCAGGACGTGCGCGTGCACGACCACGCCCACGACGGCGGAGGAGTGGGCGAGGTGGAACAGCCCTGTCGTGTACAGGAGCCAGAGCCCGCCCGCGTCGAGGAGGCCCGCGACCACGGGGTGGCCGACGACGCGCGGCACGGGGGAGCGCAGCACCGCGCTGACGCGACGCGCCCGGGCGGGCGGCAGCGCGCGCAGGAACAGCGAGACGGGCGCGGCGAGCACGAGGAGCAGCGGCGCCAGCATGCCCAGCAGGACGTGCCCGGCCATGTGGGCCGTGAAGCCCGACCGCGACGCCTCCGCGAGCGGCCCGACGGTCGCGACGCCCGCGCACGCGAGCCCCGCGTACCAGGACAGCGTGCGCCGCACGGGCCAGGGGCTGCGCGACCGGGCCGCCCGCAGCCCGGCGGCGTAGGCGGCGGCGCCCAGGGCGAGCGCGACGACCGCGACGACCGTCAGCACGGCGGGCCCGCCGGTCGCGACGTGATGGTGCGGGGGCATCACGCGGTCCCGGCGGCGCCGGCACGAGCGGGCCGCGCGCGGCGCAGGACGACCAGCCCGACGACGAGCGCGACGACCGCCGTCCCGATCCACACGACGTCGTACACCAGGAGGTCGACGCCGTACCGGATCTGGTGGATCCCGAGGATCTTGTGGTTGAGGACGCCGTCCAGGAGCTGGAAGCCCCCGACGCCGACGACCACGGCCCCGACCCAGCGCGACCACGACACCTCCGTGCGGCGGCGCACGTCGGCGAGCAGGAACAGCCCCCAGACGGTGACGAACCAGCCCACCGCGTGGAAGACGCCGTCGGCGGCGAGCGCCACCTGGGTCGTCGACAGGTCGTAGAAGTGGTGCCACTGCAGGCCCAGGTGGAACACGAACAGGTCGATGATCGACGCCGCGATCCCGGCACCGAACAGGACGCCCGACAGGACGGTCCGGCGGTCGTGCGCGCGCGCCGCGTCGGCCGGGCCGTTCACGAGCGGCCCGGGTCGTCGTCGGCGGGGTCCGGGGCGTCCTCGACGACGAGCGCGCGAAGGAGGGACTCGGCGACCTCGCGCGGGCTCACGTTCCGGTGCCGGGACGCCGAGTTGATGATGCGGCGGGCCTCGTCGGCGGAGCACTGGTTCGTCTGCATGATCGCGCCGACGGCACGCTCCGTGGCGACGGCGTCGGACATGTCCCGGTAGAAGCCCGCGGTCGAGTCCTCGAGCACCGCCAGCTCGAGCCGCAGCCCGACCGCGGACGCCACGAGCTGGGCGTACGCGTCGGCGGCGGTCAGGAGCTCCGGCGTCCACGGGTCGGGTGCGCGCGAGTACAGGTTGAGCGCGACGGCGACGTCCGCGGTGACGATCGCGGGGACGGCGACCGAGGAGACGAAGCCCTCCTCGGCGCACTGTCGTGCCCAGCGCTCCCAGCCGACCGACTCCTCGACGGACGGCACGAGCCGGGAGCCGCCGTCGTCCATCGCGTCGATGCAGGGGCCGGCGTCGTCGAGCGCCTCGGCCTGGTCGCAGCGCGCCGCGGCGTCGGTGCTGCTGCCCGCGCGCACGCTCACGCCGGCCTGGCGCATCGTCACGCTGACCTCGAGGCCGTGGCCGAGGATCGTCGCGGCCCGGTCCGCGAGCTCCTGCGGGAAGCTGGCGATGCCCATCGTGCCCTCCTGGAGGTCGGCGCCCGCGCTCACGCGGGCAGGTCCTCACGCTACGGCGGGTGCCTCCCGCTCGCGCGCACTCGCGCCGGGGTGCGCGAGCGGTTGCCAGTGCGGGGCGCGCGACTAGCGTCGCCTCATGGTGACCGTCACTCGGGCCGTGCGATGCCCCTCCGACGCGGTGCTCGGCGTCCTCGCGGACGGCTGGTCGTACTCGACGTGGGTCGTCGGGACGGCACGCATCCGTGCCGTCGACGACACGTGGCCCGCGCCCGGGTCGCGGATCCTGCACTCGGTCGGGCTGTGGCCCGCGCTGCTCGACGACGAGACGGTCGTGCGCGCCTGGGACCCGGACCGGGGGATCGACCTCCAGGCGCGCGGCTGGCCCGCGGGCGAGGCGCGCGTGCGGATCGAGGTGCGCCCGACGGAGCAGGGCTGCACCGTGCTGATCACGGAGGACGCCGAGAAGGGTCCGGGCACGCTCGTGCCCCGGCCGGTGCGCAGCGCGGTGATCGGCCCCCGGAACGTCGAGGCCCTGCGCCGGCTCGCGTACCTCGCGGAGCGCCGGACCCCGTAGCGCGGCAGCACCGTGCCCGCGGCGCCCCCGCGTCAGGGGTCGCGCAGCAGCCGTGCCCACGCGGTGCGCACGAGCGCGCGGCGCAGCGACCCGCGCGGTCCGGCGGCGGCGAGAGCGGCCCGCGCCGCGTTCCACCCGCACGCCCCGTGGACCCCGCCGCCGGGATGGGCGGACGCGCTCACGAGGTAGAGCGACGCGACGGGCGTCTCGGGGCGGCCGAGGCCGGGCGTCGGGCGCAGGAAGAGCTCCTGGTGGACGGCCGACGTGCCGCCGTTGATCGCCCCGCCCGCGAGGTTCGCGTCGGCCGCCTCCAGGTCGGCCGGGGTCTGCACGAAGCGACCCACGACCGTGTCGGAGAAGCCGGGCGCGACCCGCTCGACCGCGTCCTCCACGCGGCGCACCTCGTCCGTGACGCGCTCGCGCGTCCACGGGACGCCGTGCGGCACGTGCGTGTAGGCCCACGCCGACTCCGTGCCCGCGGGCGACCGCGTGGGGTCCGACGTCGTCATCTGCCCGAGGACGAGGAACGGCCGCTCGGGGACGTGGCCGCGCGAGAGCGAGGCCGCGACGTCGACGAACCCCGCCCGGTCGACGCCGAGGTGCACCGTGCCCGCACCGCGCGCCCCGGGCGCGGTCCACGGCACGGGCCGGTCGAGCGCCCAGCTCACCTTCACGGTCGGGTGGTCCCACTGGAACCGGCCGAGGTCGCGCACGAGCCGCGCCGGGAGCCGGTCGGCGCCGACGAGGTCGAGGTAGAGCGCGGGCGCGCTGACGTCGGCGAGCACGGCGTGGCGGGCGCGCACGTGCCGCCCGTCGGCCGTGCTCACGCCGACCGCGCGACCGCGCACCACGTGCACGCGCTCGACCCGCGCGCCGGTGACGACGTCGCCCCCGCGGGCGCGCAGCCGGGAGACGAGCGCGTCGGGGAGCCGGCCGGCACCCCCGGTCGGTACGGGGAAGCCCACGTCCTGGCCGAGCATGGCGAGCAGCCAGCCGAACACGCCGCTGCCCGCGGCGTCGGGCGGGACGTCGGCGTGCATGGCGTTGCCGGTGAGCAGCAGGCCGCCCCCCTCGCCGCGGAACGTCTCGTCGGCCAGGCGGCGCACGGGCAGGACGGCGAGCCGGGCCAGGTCGAGCGTGCCCGCCGCGCCGAGCCGGCGCAGCACGCGCAGCACCGGCCCGGCCGCCGGGAGCGGGCTGAACAGCGCGTCGAGGAGCGGGTCGCGCACGCGGTCCCAGCCCGCCACGAGCTCGAGCCACGCGTCGCCGTCGCCGGGTGCGACCTCGTCGAGCCCGGCGGCCGTGTCCTCGGCGCGGGCGCGCAGGACGGCGGCACCGCCGTCGTCGAGGGCGTGCGCGAGGACGTCCGGGGCGCGGGACCACGTGAGGCCGTGCTCCTCGAGGTGCAGTCCCCGGATCACGGGCGACCCCGCGGCGAGCGGGTAGAACGCGCTGAAGAGGTCCGTCTCGTACCCCGGCGCCGCGACCTCGGCGGAGCGGACCGCGCCGCCGTACGTCTCCTGCGCCTCGAGGACGAGCACGTCCCACCCGGCGTCGGCGAGCGCGTTCGCGGCGACGAGGCCGTTGGGCCCCGCCCCGACCACGACGGCGTCGACGGTGGTCAGGCCCACGGGTCGAGCACGACCTTGATGCAGCCGTCCTCCTTGCGCTGGAACGTGCGGTACGCGTCGGGCGCCGACTCGAGCGGCAGCCGGTGCGTGCGCAAATCCAGCACGCCGAGCGGGTCGGAGACGTCGGCGGCGAGGGGGAGGACGTCGTCGGTCCAGCGGCGCACGTTCGCCTGGCCCATGCGCAGGGTCACCTGCTTGTCGAAGAGCTGCATCATGGGCAGCGGGTCCTTCGCCCCGCCGTAGACGCCGGAGATCGAGATCGTGCCGCCGCGGCGGACGAGGTCGATCGCGGTGTAGAGGGCCGCGAGGCGGTCGGTCGCGGCGCGCTCGGTGAGGGGCGCGGCGAGCGCGTCGGGCAGGACGCCGACGACCTTCTGGGTGGCCTCGGCGACGGGGGAGCCGTGCGCCTCCATCCCGACGGCGTCGATGACGGAGTCCGCACCGCGGCCCGACGTGAGGTCGCGCACCGCGCCGACGAGGTCGTCGACCGCCGACGGGTCGAGGGTCTCGACGCCGTGACGCTCGGCCATCGCGCGCCGCTCCGGCACGCGCTCGATCCCGACGACGCGGGACGCGCCGCGGTGCAGCGCGATCCGGGCGGACATCTGCCCGATCGGGCCGAGCCCCAGCACCACGACCGTGCCGCCGGGCGGCACGTCGGCGTACTCGACGGCCTGCCACGCGGTGGGCACGACGTCGGAGAGGTAGAGGTAGCGCTCGTCCGGGGAGCCGTCGTCGGGCACGACGACCGGCCCGTACTGGGCCTGCGGCACGCGCAGGTACTGGGCCTGCCCGCCGGGCACCTGGCCGTAGAGCTTGGTGTACCCGAAGAGCGCGGCGCCCTTGTCCTGCGACCGGACCTGCGTCGTCTCGCACTGGGTCTGCAGCCCGCGCTCGCACATCCAGCAGTGCCCGCACGCGATGTTGAACGGGACGACGACGCGGTCGCCGACCCGGAGGTTCCCCGCCTCGGGCCCGACCTCCTCGACGACGCCCATGGCCTCGTGGCCCAGGACGTCGCCGGAGTCGAGGAACATCCCGAGCACCCCGTACAGGTGCAGGTCGGAGCCGCAGATCGCGGTCGACGTGACGCGCACGATCGCGTCCGTGGGCTGCTCGATCCGGGGGTCGGGCACGTCCTCGACGCTCACCTTCTCGCGTCCCTGCCAGGTCAGTGCTCGCATGGTGCTGCCGTCCTTCCGTGGGTGGTGCGTGTGCGTGGTGCGTGGTGCGCGTGCGTGGTGGGGACGGCGGGCTCAGCCCTTGCTCCCCGTCGTCGCCACCCCCTCGACGAAGTGCCGCTGGCCGAGGAAGAAAAGGAGGATCATCGGGAGGGTCGTGATGACGGAGGCCGTGACGACGACCTCCCACTGCGACTCGCCGCCGGGGCCGAACTGGTCGATGAGCGCCTTGAGGCCGCGCGGGATGGTGAACGTCGACGAGTCCTGCAGGTAGATGAGCGGGCGCATGAGGTCCGTCCAGGCTGCCTGGGCCTCGAAGAGGAGCGTCAGGACGAGGGCGGGCCGGCACAGCGGCACCGCGATGCGCCAGAACATCTGCCAGTTGTTCGCGCCGTCGAGGCGCGCGGCCTCGAACGGCTCGCGCGGCAGGCCGAGGAAGAACTGCCGCAGCAGGAACACGTAGAACGCGCTCGCGAACAGGTTCCCCGCCCACAGCGGCACGTTCGTCCCCACGAGCCCGAGCTGGTTCCAGATGAGGAACGTGGGGATCATCGTCACGGCGCCCGGCAGCATCATGGTCGCGAGCACGAGCGCGAACAGGGCGCCCCGGCCGCGGAAGCGGAAGAACGCGAAGCCCCACGCGACCAGCGCGCTCGACACCGTGACGAGGCCCGCCGCGAGCACGGTGACGACGACGGTGTTCCCGAGCCACAGCGCGAGCGGCGCCTCCTGCCAGACGGTCACGTAGTTGTCGAGCGTGAACGTGCGCGGCACGAGCCGGTTGTCGAACACCTCGGCGCGAGGCTTGAACGACGCGGAGAGCAGCCACAGCAGCGGGTACACGAACGCGACCGTGGCGAGCACGAGCGCGGCGAGCACGACGGCGCGCAGCCACCGGCGGCGCGGCCCGCGCCCGGCGCCGCGCGTCCGGGCGGGGGGCGGCGGCCCTTGCGCCTCGGGCGCGCCCGTGGCCGGGTCCGGCGCGGCGCCCGGGCCGCTCACGGCGGGGCGGGGGAACGAGGGTGCGGTGGTCATCGCTGCTCCCCCTCGTAGTAGACGAGCCGTCGGGACACGACGAGCTGGACGAGCGTGACGAGCATGATGACGACGAACAGCAGCCAGGCGAGCGCCGACGCGTACCCCATGTGGAGCTCCTGGAACCCCTCCTGGAAGAGGTAGATCACGTAGAACAGCGCGGCGTCGTTGCGGTAGGTGGAGTTGCCGGCGCCGAAGTAGGCCGAGTACGCCTCGGTGAACATCTGGAACCCGGCGATCGTGTTGATGACGACGACGAAGAACAGCGCGCCGCTGATCATCGGCACCGTGACGGCGCGCGTCCGGCGCCAGAACCCCGCCCCGTCGACGCGCGCGGCGTCGTACAGGTCGTTCGGCACGTTGCGCAGGGCCGCGAGCAGGATGATCACGGCCGACCCGACGGTCCAGAGGCTGATGAGCACGAGCCCTGGCTTGATCCAGGCCTGGTCGGTCGTCCACGACGGCCCCTGGACGCCGAACCAGGACAGCACCTGGTTGACGACGCCGTACTGGCCGTTGAACAGCAGCAGGAGCAGCACGCCGACGGCGACCGGCGGCGTCATCTTGGGGATGAAGAACGCGGTGCGGAAGAAGCCGGCCGACCGGCCCGCCTGGTTGAGGAGCAGAGCGAGCGCGAGCGCCACGACCGTGTAGAGGGGCACCTGGACCACCGTGTAGACGAGCGTGTTCCACAGCGACAGCGCGACCTTCGGGTCCTGCGCCATCTCCCGGTAGTTGTCGAGACCGACGAACGTCGGGTCGTTGATGACGTCGTAGTCCGTGAGCGACAGGTAGGCGCTGTAGAGGATCGGCCACGCCGTGAACACGAGGAACCCGACGATCCACGGGCTGATGAAGCGCAGCGCCGCGTTGCGCTCCCGCCGCGCGGACGCGCTCAGGCGCGGGCGGCGACCGCCCGGCGCCGTGCGGTGGCCGTCCGACGCCGGGGGAGGGGTCGGCAGGGTCGGCGCGACGTCGGCTGCCGCCACCTCAGTCCTCCTCGTCCCACTGCGCCCAGGCGTCGTCGAGCGCCTTCTGCGCCTCGTCCTGGGCCTGCGCGAGCGCCTCGGCCGGCTCCTGCTGGCCGTTGAGCACGCGGTTCACCGCGTCTTGCCACGCGGTCTCGAACTCGTTGTCCGCGGGGTTCGCCGGGAGCGCGAAGGTCGCGTCGTTCGCCTCGTACATCGCGTCGATCGCGTCCTGCCACGGCTGGGGCGCGTCGTCGGGCACGAGGTCGTCACGGATCTGCTGGTCCGCCTCCTCGTTGCCGGTGAGGACGCCCGTGAAGACCAGGCCGTCCTGCGCACGCGCGTCGGCGCGCGCCTGCGCCGCCTCGACCCAGGCGTCCGTCTCCGTCATGAGGCGCGCGAACCGGCACGCCGCCGCGGGGTTCTCGCTCCCGCGCGGGACCGCCCAGGCGGAGCCGGACGCGAACGCGATCGCGTCGCCGTCGGGCGTGCGCACGGCGTCGAACGCCATGGGGGCGTCCGGCGACGACTCGTTGAGCACGTTGATGTACCACTGCTCCATCGGCATCGCGCCGAGCGCGTCGGTCGCGAACTGGTTCCCGGCGCCGAAGAAGTCGGCGGAGTCGCGGAACGTCTTGACCGCCGGGAAGCCGCCCTGGGCGTCGTAGATCCCTACCGCCCACTCGAGCGACTCGACGACCTCGGGGGCGTCGAGCTGCGCGGTGCGGCCGTCCTCGGAGAGCAGGTCGGCGCCGACCGCCTTCGACCACAGCGGGAGGAATTCGGGCAGCTTCGAGTCGAACCCGATGACGCTCAGCGTCCCGCCGTCGGTGCGCAGGAGCGCCTCGTTCGCCGCCGTGACGGCCTCGCGGTCCGAGCCGTTGACGTCCTCGACGGTGAGCCCGGCCGCGGAGAGCAGGTCGGCGTTCGCCATCGTCACCTGGACCTGGTTGAACTCGGGGATCCCGTACACGCTGCCGTCGAACGTCACCTGGTCGACGGCGGTGTCCACGAACGCGTCCATGTCGATCTCCTCGGCCGCGACGCACTCGTCGAGCGGGAGGATCGCGTCGCGCGACGCGAACGTGCCGATCTGGTCGCGGTTCGCGTACACCACGTCCGGCGGGTTGCCCGACGCGACCGCCGAGAGGAAGGCCTGGATGTCGAGCTCGCCCTCCGAGAGGCGCACGTCGACGCCGTCGAGGCCCTCGACGGCGCGGTCGTAGCGGACCTCGCCGATCTCGTCGCCGGTCCCGAAACCCATGACCGAGAGCTCGCCCGACGGCGACCCGTCGGCCGTGAAGTCGACGTCCGAGCCGTCGTCACCGGTGCCCTGCGCACAGCCCGTCAGGGCCAGGGCCGCGACCACCATGCTCGTTCCTGCGGCTGCCGCGCCGCGTCGGCGGACCATCATCTGCCTCCTCGTGGGAGCCACGGGGCGGACGGCAGGGGTGCGCGACGCCACCGTGTTCTCGACGGCGTCGGCGTTTCTCTGCACCGACGCCGCCAGTGAAGCACCGGCTCTGCCCGCTCACACCTCGAACCGCTGCTCGGGCCCGGCGCCCGGCGCGTGGACGGCGGGGCGCGCGTGCGGGCTCCCGCCGGGCGGGGCACCCTCGTCCCGTGGCACGAGACGAGAGCAGGACGGGACCGACCCCGCCCGCGGCCCGGGCACCCCGGGTGGTGGAGGCAGGGACACGGGCGCGCCGCGCGGTCACGGCCGCGCAGCGGCAGTGGGTGCGCCACCCCCGGTGGTCGTTGGCCGTCAAGGGGGCGCTCGCCGCGGCCGTCGCGTGGTACGTCGGGGTCCTTGCCCCGGCCCCGTTCTCCGAGTACCCCTACTACGCCCCGCTCGGCGCGGTCGTCGCGACGACGAGCACGCTCGCGCGCTCCGTCCGCGAGTCGACCCAGGCGATCCTCGCGATCCTCGTCGGCGCGGCGATCGCCCGCGGCGTCGACGTCGTCCTCGCCCCGAGCGCGCTGTCCGTGGCGGTCGTCGTGGGCCTCGCGCTCCTGTGCGCGGGGTGGCGGCGGTTCGGCGAGATGGGCACGTGGGCGGTCACGTCGGCCCTGTTCGTGCTCATCATCGGCAACGACGCGAAGGTCGAGTTCGTCGGCGCGTACGCCGGTCTCGTGGTCGTGGGTGCGGGAATCGGCGTCGTCATCAACCTGCTCGTGCCCCCGCTGCCCCTCACCCCGACCGAGGAAGCCCTCGACGGGCTGCGCGACACGCTCGTCGACCAGGTCGAGGCGCTCGGCGACGGTCTCGCGGGCGAGCGCCCGCCGTCGGCGGAGGAGTGGGAGGAGCGGCGGCGCGAGGTGGAGCCGACGCTCACCCGCGCGCGCGACGCCGTCGCGCGGACCCGGGAGGCCGCGCGCGCCAACATCCGGCTGCGTCGCCACCGCGACTGGGCCGCGTCGCAGGTGCGGCGCGCGCAGGAGCTCGAGGGGTCGGCCGACGTCGTCGAGTCGCTCGTCCGGCTGCTCGTCGAGTGGGAGCGCGAGGACCGCGACGACCCCGCGCTCGGCGCCCGCCTGCGGCCGCTCGCGGCCCGCGCCCTGGACGCCTACGCCGGTGCGCTGCGGTCCGTCGGCACGGAGCCCGCCGACGCGGACGCGCTGCGCGAGCTCTCGGCGCGGACGCAGGAGCTGCACGACGGCGTCCGGGCGGCGCGCCGCGAGGACGACCAGGACTACTTCGTCGCGGGCGCGGTCGTGCTCGCCCTGCGGCGCGGCGTGGCGGTGCTGACGGCCGGCTGACGCCGGGGAGGCCGCCGGGACGACGACGGCGGGCGACCGGACGCGCCGGTCGCCCGCCGTCGGGGGCGTCGCGCGGACGGGTCAGGAGGCCTGCGCGAAGGTCTGGATGCGGTCGATCTGGAGCGGTGGCTTCTTCTCGCCCGCGGTCACCGCGACCGGCAGCCGGTTCTGCGCCGGGGCGAGCGGGCACGTGACGAAGTTCGTGAACGCGCACGGGAAGGAGAAGGCGCGGTTGAGGTCGACCACGGTGTCGCCGTCCCGCTCGGTGTCGGGGACGCGCACGAGCCGGCCGTTGCCGTAGGTCTCCTTGCCGCTCGTGGTGTCGGTGAAGTGCGCGTTGCCGCGCTCGATGCCCGTGTCGTCGTCCGGGCGCCCGGCGACGAGGAGCGTGTGCTCCGTCCCGTCCAGGGTGAACGTCACGGTGCCGATCACGCGCTGCTCCTCGAACACGCCGCGCTCGACCGTCGGGTAGTCCGACGCCTGCTCGGCCGTCCGCGTGAACCGCGCCGGGAGGACCCACCGCTCGTCGAGCGGGAACGTCTCGATGTCGTCGAGGCGCTTGCGGGCCGCCTCGCGCGGGTCGCGGACGCGCACGCCGAAGATCTGGCGGCCGGTCGCGTCGGTGCGGCGGATGGTCTCGACGCGCAGGTCGCCGTAGAACGCGGGCACGAGGGAGTACTTGTGGCCGGTCGACACGGGCGTCGGTGAGGTCACGGGGGCGCCGTCGAGCGTGACCGTCTCCCCGCTGCCGTCGGGCGTGTACACGACCTCGTCGTCCTGGACCGACCAGGTGCCGGGCACGCCCTCGACCTGCAGCGGCTCGTCGCCCGTCAGCCAGTCCTGGCTGACCATGGACATCCACCCGTACGGGCTCGTCAGCTCGTCGATCCGGGCGCGGTGCCACCGCTCCCACTCCTGGCGGTACTCGGCGCTCACTGCGGACATGTCGGTCCTCTCGTCGGTGTTTCGGGTCACGGGTCAGGTCACAGGTCGGGTCACAGGTCGGGACAGGGTCGGGGCGCAGGTCAGGGCACGCGCGTCGCGCGCTCCACGAACGCGCACACCTGCGCGAACGAGTCGGCGTCGGCGAACGCGTTGCCCGCGGGGGTCCCGCCGGCCGACAGCTCGATGCCGGAGACGGGGTGGCGCGTCGGGCCCTGCGCGACGGGGAGGTGCGGCAGGGCGATCGAGTGGCCCGCATCGGGGTAGTCGAGCAGCAGCGTCTCGTGGGCGTGGCCCGCGGCGCGCAGCGTCTCGACGACCTGGCGGGCGTACATGCTCGAGGGCCACAGGCCGTCGGCCATGCCGGAGACGCACGCGACGGGGCCCGCGATGCGCTCGACGGGGATGCGCGACGCGCTGGCGAACTCGCGGTCGCGCAGGCCGTCGACGTAGACGTCGCGGTACCGGTCCGGGGGCGGCCCGCCCGTCCACGGCTGCCACGTCACGCCGGGGTTGTCCTGCCACAGGTGCGGGAGCGGCTCGCCGTCGAGCGTCCACGTGGGGGAGTCCCACCCCTGCGCGGGGTCCGCGGCGCCCTGGGAGCCGTGCACGTGGGCCCCGGGCACGTAGGCGACGACGGCGCCCACCAGGCCGGGGTAGGTGGCGCCCAGCAGGAGCGCGAGCTCGCCGCCCCGCGATTGGCCGCTCACCACGACGACGCCGCCGCGCGGCGCGAGCTCGCGGTGCACGTGGTGCAGCGCGGTCTCGAAGTACTCCAACGGCGTGCGGGTGATGTGGTCGGGCAGCCCGGGAACGCCGAAGTAGCCGAGCGCGAGCGCCTGCACGCCGCGCGACGCGTAGAGCGCGCCGCGCTGCTCGTTGATCCCCCCGCCGGAGCCGTTGAGCACGACGATCGTCGGGTGCGGACCGTCGCCTTGCGGCACGAAGAGCGTGCCGACGAGCCCGTCCTCGCGGACCTCGCGCCGTCGCACCCCGGGCCCGGTCCAGCGCTGCACGAGGTCGGCCGTCGCGCGCTGCGTGGCGTCGGACTCGTCCCACGCCTCGAGGCGCGTGCGCAGCGGGCGCGAGACGTCGGTCGCGGCCGGCCGGCCGGCCGCTGTGCCGGGCGTCGGGTCGAGCCGCTGCGACGTGAGGAGCGCCATCCCGTCGACGCGCCCGTAGTCGCCGGACATCGGCGGGTCGCGGTCGAGCAGGACGGTGCCTGACCGGTCCGCGCGGTAGGTCGCGCGGGCGGACCACGCGGTCCCGGAGCGGTCCGTCGTCGCGCGGACCGTGACGAGCGCGCCCGGGGCGGCGCCGGTCACCTCGATGCGGCGGGGGACGTCGAGCAGGTCGTCGGCGGGGCTGACGGTGAGCCGGAGCGTCACGGCGTGCCTCCCGTCGCCGGGTCCAGCGCGTCCCAGACGTCGCGGTCGACGTCGAACGTCTCCGCGTCCGGCCGGTCGCCCGGGACGCGCCCTCCGGCGCGCGTCCAGTCGTCGCCGAGGCGGTCGGCCCGGTCGGCGAGGTCCTCGGCGCCGAACGCGCGGGGGTCCAGCGCGAGCACCCAGAGACCGCGGCCCACGGCGTCGCCGCGCGCCCCGGTCAGCAGCCCGGCGAGCGCCTCCACCGTGAGACCGAGGAGGGACCCGAGCAGCCCCGCGGGGAGCAGCGCGCCGACGGCAGCCGCGTCCCGGGTGGTCTCGCCGTCGGGGCCGAGCGCCGCGCCGTCGGGCAGGGGCGTGCCCTCCCGGGCGCGGCGCCGCGCGTCGGCGAGCGTGACGGCGCTCGTCGCGGCGTCCACGACGAGCGCACGACCCTGCCCGGCCCGCGGCACCGCCACGGCGAGCGGGTTCGTGCCGACCACGGGCGCGGTCCCGCCGTACGGGGCGACGGTCGCGGGGGACTGGGCGAGCGCGACCCCGACCAGCCCGTCCTCGGCGAGCGCGCGGACGTACGCGCCGACGCGCCCCGTCCCGCCCACGTGGCGCACGGCGACCACGCCGACGCCGAGGCCGCGGGCGAGCCCCGCCGCCCGGCGGACCGCCGCGGCGAGCGCGACCGGCCCGGGGAGGTCGTGCGCGTCCAGCGTCGCGGTCGCCCCGGTCACGACGGCGGACGGCGCCCCGGTCCCGGCGCGCCCCGTCGTCGTCCGCTCGCGCGCGTCCCGCAGCTCGCGGACGAGGAGCGCGAGGCCGAACTCCGGCCACCCCGACGCGTCCCCCGCGACGACGGCGCGGGCCGCGAGGTCGGCGTCGGCGGGGTCGTGGGCGGCGAGCGCCGCGCGGGCCCGGGCACGGGCGGCCGCGGCGTCGACGCGCACGGTGGGGGTGGCGGGCACGGCGGTCCTCTCGGGTGGTGGCGGTGGGTCGGGTCGTGCGGGTGGGGCGGGACGCGCGGGTCGTCGCGCGGGGACGCTCAGTCGTCGCCGAAGAACGCCCCGGAGTCGATCGCGAGGCCCATGACGACGCTGCGACCGCGACGGATGTGCTCGAGCTCGAGGCGGGCCGCGCGCTCGCCGTCGCCCGCGCGGAGCGCCTCGATGAGGAGCCGGTGGTCGTCGAGCGGCGGCCCGGGCTCCAGCGGCTGGCGCCCGCAGAGCCGGAACGCCCGCTCCAGGTCCTCGAGCGCGAGCTCGGTGATCGCGTGCAGCCGGGGGTTGCGCGAGTACTTCGCGACCCGGCAGTGGAACAGGTGCGACGCCGACAGGATCGACTGCACGTCCTGCGCCTGCGGGTACGTGCCCTCGGCGATCGCCGCGAGCTCGTCGACCTCGGCCGGGCTCGCATGGGCGGCCGCGAGGCGCGTCGCCATCGGTCCCGTCGCCTCGCGCACGTCGAGCACGTCGACGAGCGTCTTGAGGGTGACCGGGGCGACGCGGCACAGGGCGCGCGGGCGCACGTCCACGAGGCCGTCGTGGTCGAGGCGGTGCAGCGCGTCGCGCACCGGGGTGCGCGACGTCCCGAACTCGGACGCCGTCTCGGTGACGTCGATCTCCTCGCCGGGGCGCAGCTCGGTGAAGATGATCCGGCGCCGCAGCTCGTGGTAGATCCGGTCCGCGGCCGGGACGACGCTCATGCGCCGGCCCCGGGCACGCGGGACGGGTCGTGGTGGGGTGGGTTCATGCTGCCTCCTACTGACGGGACCAGGGCACGAGACGTCGTTCGAGCACCGTGACCAGGGTCGTGGAGAGGTAGCCCAGCACGGAGATGGTGACGATGCCCACGTACATCTTCGCGACGGCGAACGTCGTCCACGAGCTCCAGATGAGGTAACCCAGGCCGTTGCGCGACCCGACGAACTCCGAGGCCGCGATGATGACGAACGCGCCGCCCACCGCGAGCTTGAGCCCGGTGAAGATGCTCGGCAGCGCGGCGGGCAGCGCGACCGTCCGCCAGCGCTGGAGCCGGCCCGCGCCGTTGGCGGTCGCCACGTCGAAGTAGATCTGCGGCGTCTGGAGCACGCCGCCCATCGCGTTGTAGAAGACGTAGAAGAACACGCCGATCGCGACGATCACGTACTTGCTCGCCTCGCCGAGGCCGAACACGAGGAGCAGCAGCGGGAAGATCGCGACCTTGGGCACGGGCAGCAGGCTCGCGAAGATCGGCCCGAGGAGCGTGCGCAGGGTCGTGACCGACCCGAGCGCGATCCCGAGGACCAGCCCGGGCACGGCGCCGAGCACGAACCCGATCGCGATGCGCGTGAGCGTGATGCCCGCGTGCTCGAAGAGCTCGCCGCTCCCGACGAGCTGCGCGAACGTCTCGGCGATCGACGACGGCGGCGGGAAGAACCGCGCGTCGAGCACGTTCGTCCGGCTCGCGAGCTCCCACACCGCGAGGAGCAGGAGCGGCGTGAAGGGCCCGACGACCCGCACGAGGCGACCCGTCCGCCGGCGGCGCAGCTCCTCGGTCAGCTCGCGCGTGATCTCGGCCGTGCGGTCGTCGGCGTCGTGGGGCGCGTTTGGGGCGCCGCCCGGCGCGGCGTGGCCGCCCGGGCGGACGGGGGCGCGCTCGTCCGTCGGGGTCGTCATGCGACCGCCTCCCGGACGCCCGCGGCGGAGCGCTCGTCCGCCCCCGCCGCGTCCTGCACCGCAGCGTCCTGTGCCTCGGCGTCCCGCAGCAGCTGCCACAGCTCGTACGTGATCTCGCCGTGGCGCGGGTCGCGGCGCAGCTCGAGGATGTCGCGCGGGCGGTCGAAGGGGACCCGCACGTCGGCGAGGATGCGCCCGGGCCGCGCGGACATGACGACGACGCGGTCCGCGAGCACGAGCGCCTCGTCGACGCTGTGCGTGATGAAGAGCACCGACCGCGAGGTCTGCGACCAGAGCTTCAGCAGCTCCTGCTGCAGCACGACGCGCGTCTGCTCGTCGAGCGCGCCGAACGGCTCGTCCATGAGGAGGGTCGCGCCGTCGTCGGCCAGCGCCCGGGCGACCGACGTGCGCTGCCGCATGCCGCCCGAGAGCTGGTGGGGGTAGAAGCCGCGGAACTCCGTGAGGCCCACCATGTCCAGCAGCGGGGCGACGCGCTCGCGCCGGGCCGAGCGCCGCACGCCGCGCAGGCGCAGGGGGTACTCGACGTTCTGCTCGACCGTGAGCCACGGCAGTACGCCGTGGTCCTGGAAGACGACGGACGGGCGCGCCGCCATCGTCACCGTGCCGCGGTCGGCCTCCTCCAGGCCCGCGAGGATGCGCAGGAGGGTGCTCTTGCCGCACCCGGAGGGTCCGAGCACGCAGACGAACTCGTTGTCCTCGATGGTGAGCGACACGTCCTGGAGCGCGACGAGCACGTCGTCGCGGCGACGGTCGTGGAACCCCTTCCAGAGGCCCTCGACGGAGACGGCAGTCACGAGCCGAGCTCCGCGGCCCGCTCGCGCGCCTGCTCGAGAAGGTCGGCGCGGAAGATGCTCTCGACGTCCGCCTCGCCCTCGTACTCGAGCGTGCCGCGGTCGCGGAAGAACTGCTCCTGGGCGTGCACGTCCTCCCAGTCGATCTCGCCCGTCGGGTCCTGCTCCGTGAGCGCGAGCGACGTGAGCGTCTCGACCGGCAGCTCGGTGTAGCGCGCGATGATCTCCTGGTTCGCCGGGTCGTCCCAGCCGCCCGCCTCGAGCTCCGCGGCGGCGCGCAGGTACGCGGCCGTGAACGCGACGACCGCGTCGGGGTGCTCGTCGACGTACTCGGTGCTGAACACCAGGGCGCCGAGCTCGGTGCCCGCGTGGTAGTCGATCGGGAGGATCTCGGACGCGATGCCCTCGCTCTCGAGCGACGACGAGATGGGCTCGATCGACCAGGCGGCGTCGACCGAGCCGCCCACGAGCGCGGGGCCCGTCTCGGGCGGGCCGACGTTGACGAGCTCGACGTCGTCGAGCGTGAGGCCGCCGGCCTCCAGCGCCTTGGCCACCGAGTAGATGCCGAAGCCGCCGTCGCCGGGGATGCCGACGCGGCTGCCGGCGACCTGCTCGATCGACGTGATGCCGGAGTCGGCCGCGACGACGAACGGGGCCGGGTTCGGCCCGCTCTCCGGCACGCGCGAGACGCTCGCGATGACCGAGAGCGACGCGCCGGCCTCGGTCGCGTTGAACAGGCCCGCGCCCCACGTCGCGCCACCGGCCGTGACGTTGTTCGTGCTGACGAGCTGGTAGGTCTCGCCCGACGTCCCGCCCTTGGCGAGGAGCTCGACGTCGACGCCCGCCTCCTCGAAGTACCCCTTGTCCTCCGCGAGGAAGAACGGCGCGTAGTCCGCGTAGGGGGAGTAGAGGAACGAGATCTGCGGCGCGGCGTCGTCCCCGCCGCCGGACGGGTCGCTCCCGCCCGCACAGCCCGCCAGGATCCCTGCCGCCGCGACGAGCGAGATGGTGACCGACGAGCGGCGTGAGATGGCCATGAGTCCTCCTGGGGTCTGACACACGAGCAAGCGCGCCGTGATGTGCTTGCCACTATGCGCTAGTGCATCAGTTGACCCCAGCGTGGTCCCCATCGTCTCGCTCAGTGGGACGACGTAACGCGAAAGAACCCCGAACGGGGCATCGGCCGACCGTGCGCGGCCCGCCCGCCCGGCCTGCCGTCCTCAGGGCTCGAGGACGCGCGCCTTCTGCTCCGCGAGCTCGGCGTCGGTGAGGACGCCCCGGTCCCGCAGCGCGGCGAGGTCGCGCAGCTGCGCGATGCGCACGTCCATCGCGGACGCGCCCCCGGAGGCCGTCCCGCCGTGCCCGGGGTCGTGCGCCCCGCCCTGCGCCCCGCCCTGCGGCCCGCCGTGCGGCCCGACGTGCGCGCCGGACCGGTCGTCGTCGGGCAGCCCGGTCACGGCGCCGAGCACGCCGACGAGGTCGGTGTCCTGCACGCGGTACGTCGTGCTCGACGCCGGGTGGGCACGCCCGACGTCGTCCAGCATCTGCTGCACGAGCGCGCCCACGGGGCCGCGGACGACGAGCTCGACGTCGGGCCGGTCGTCGGGCGCCGCGGTGCGCAGCTCGACGAGGTCGAGCCCCAGCGCCGCGAGCCGCTGGAGGAGGCCGTACAGCGCGGCCTGGTCGCGGACCCGGGCCTCGAGCCGCGTGCACTCCACGGACCGGCGCACGCCGAGCTCGGCGAGGTCGGGCTCGGGCAGCACCACCGGCCCCAGCACCGTCACCTCGACCAGCGTCGTGCGGTCCATGCGTCCTTCTCCCGGCTCGCCCACGTCGGTCCAGGATGCGCGGGCACGGACCCGGGCGGGATCACCCGGCGGGGGTGGCCCGCGGCGCCGGGCGGCCGACTACCCCCGACGGGTGAGCACGCGGACGCCGGGGCCGCTCCACAGTGGGAGCGTCACGGGCCCGCCGTGACCCGACACGAGGGGTGCCCGATGGACGGATTCTGGGACTGGTTCTGGCTCATGGTGTGGTGGTTCTTCTTCATCGCCTACCTCGTCGTGCTGTTCCAGATCGTCGCGGACCTGTTCCGCGACAAGACGCTCAGCGGCTGGTGGAAGGCGCTGTGGATCGTCGCGCTGATCTTCGTCCCCTACCTGTCCGCGCTGATCTACGTCATCGCGCGCGGGCGGGGAATGGCGGAGCGGCACGCGGAGGAGCAGCAGGCGCGTCGGCAGGTCATGGACGACTACGTGCGGGCCACCGCCGGCACCGGCAGGTCGCCGGCGAGCGAGATCGCGGACGCCAAGGCGCTGTACGACGCCGGCACGATCGACGCCGACGAGTTCGCCCGGCTCAAGGCCCGAGCGCTCGCCTGAGGACGCGCGATGGCCGACGAGACCGCGCCGGGGCACGAGGCGTCCGCCGTCGCCGCGCGCCTCGCCGCGCTGGAGCGCGAGAACGCGGAGCTGCGCCGACGGCTCGAGGAGCGGCCGGCCGCCGCGGCGCCCGCGGGCCCGGACGGCGACGCGACCCCGCCGGAGGCGGCGCGGCGGCCCCGGCGCGGGCTGCGCGCCGCCGCGTGCGCGGTCCTCGTCACGCTCGGGGCGCTCCTCGCGCCGCTCGGCGCGGTCTCGGCGTGGGCGCAGCGCGAGCTCACGGACACCGACCGCTACGTCGCGACGGTCGGACCGCTCGCGGGCGACCCCGTCGTGCAGTCCGCGGTGGCCGGGCGGCTCACCGAGGTCGTGATGTCGCGCATCGACGTGGCCGCGCTCGTCGACGACCTCGTCGGCGGGCTGGAGGAGCGCGACGTCCCGCCGCGCGCGACCCGCGCGCTCGCCGCGCTGGAGGCGCCGCTCACGAGCGGCGTCGAGTCGCTCGTGCACGAGACGGCGACGCGGCTCGTGGAGAGCGACGCGTTCGAGGGCGCCTGGCTCCAGGCGAACCGCGTGGCGCACGAGCAGCTCGTCGCCGTGATGCGCGGCGAGGACGGCGACGTCCTGCAGGTGAGCGACGACGGCCGCCTGTCGATCCAGCTCTCCGGCCTGATCGACCTGCTCAAGGAACGCCTCGTGGACCGCGGCCTGGACGTCGCGGCCCGCATCCCGTCGGTCGACGCGACGTTCACCGTCGCGCAGTCCGCCGAGCTCGTCATGCTCCAGAACCGGTACGCCCAGGTCGTGACGCTCACGACGTGGCTGCCGTGGGTCGTGCTCGGTCTGCTCGCCGCGGGCGTCCTCGTCGCGAACCACCGCTCGCGCGCGCTCGTCGTGGCCGGGCTCGCCCTCACGGGGGCGATGGTCGCGCTGGGCGTCGGGCTCGCCGTCGCGCGCGGCCTGTACCTCGGCGCGCTCTCGGGGCAGGTGCTGCGGCTCGACGCCGCGGAGGTCGTGTTCGACCAGGCCGTCGGCTACCTGCGCCTCACGCTGCGCACCGTCGGCGTGCTGGGGCTCGTGGTCGCGCTCGCCGCGTACGTGGGCGGGCCGAGCGCGTCGGCCCGCAGCTTGCGCGCGGGGCTCGGGCGCGTGGGCGCCGCCGTGCGCGGCTGGGGCGAGGGCCGGGGCGTCTCGACGGGCCCCGTCGGCGACTGGCTCGGCCGGCACAAGGCGTTCGTGCGCGTCGTCGTCGTGGCGGCCGCCGCGCTCGTCCTGCTGCTCGCGGGCACGCCGACGCCGGGCCTCGTCGTCGGGGTCGCGCTGGTCGCGGGCCTCGTGCTCGTCGTCGTCGAGGTCCTCGCCCGCCCGCCCGCCGTCGTCGCCCCGCCGCCCGGTCCCGGGCCGGCCTGAGGCGCGTGGCGAGCCCGCGCTCCGCTCACCCTGCGGTCCGGGGGCCCCGGGAATACCCTGCCCCCATGGCCTCGGTCGAGCCCCGTGCCGAGCGGGAGGACGTGACGCACGTCACGGACGCCTCCGGGACCTCGCGCGCCCGCACCACCGTCCCCGAGCTGCCGCCGTCCACGGTGGGCCGCCCGGAGGTCGAGGCGCTCGTCGCGGCGGCGGCCACGCGCCGCCTCACCCTCGTGTCGGCAGGCCCGGGCTGGGGGAAGACGACCGTCGCGGCGCGGTGGGCGCGCGGCGGCACCGGCCCGCGGGTCGCGTGGCTGACGCTCGAGCCGTTCGACGACAAGCCGGCGGCCTTCTGGGCCGACGTGCTCGCGGCGCTGCGGGCGGCCGGGGCGGTGCCCGCGGGGCACCCGCTCGAGACCCTCGTCGTCCCGCCGCGCCTCACGCCGGCGCTCCTGCGCCGCGTGCTCGCGGCGATCGAGGCGCTGCCCGAGCCCGTGGTCCTCGTGCTCGACGACTTCCACCACGCCGCGTGCGCCGAGGTCGCGGCGACGGTGGACGACCTCCTGCGCTACCGGCTGCCCCTGCACCTCGTGGTCCTCACCCGCGTCGACCCGCTCCTGCGCCTGCAGCGCCTGCGCGCGCAGGGCGAGATGACGGAGGTCGGTGCCGCCGAGCTCGCGTTCGACGCCCCCGCGGTCGCGGCGCTCGCGACGGCGCAGGGACGCGACCTGGCGGCGGACGACGCCGGGCGGGTCGTCGGCGAGACCGGCGGCTGGGCCGTCGGGGTGCGGCTGCGCGTCGAGGAGCACGACGCGACCAGCCGGGCGCGCGCCGCCCGCTCGGCGGCGGAGTTCCTCCTCGCCGAGGTCCTCGACAGCCAGGGGCCCGAGGCCCGACGCTTCCTCCTGCGCACGAGCGTGGCGTCGGCGGTGTGCCCCGACCTCGCGGCCGTCCTCGACCCGGGGGCGCCGACGGACCGGCTGCTCCCCGGCCTCGCCGCGGCGGACGGTTTCGTCATGACGTCGGGCGGCCGGCGCACCTGGTACCGCTACCACCCGCTGCTGCGCGAGATGCTCCTGCACCAGCTGCGGACCGAGGACCCGGCGGGCCTGCGCGAGGCGCACCAGGCCGCGGCGCGCTGGTTCGCGCAGGACGGGCAGGCGCTGCGCGCGCTCGAGCACGCGGCGGCCGCGGAGGACTGGCCGCTGCTCGGCGAGGTGTTCGTCGAGGGGGCGGCGGCGGAGCTCGCCGGGCCGCACCGCGAGACCGTCGCCCAGGTCCTGCGGCGCGTGCCGTACGCGACCCTGCGGCCCGACGCCCGCCTGCACCTGTGCGCGGGCGCGCTCGCGACCGTCGACGAGCGGTTCGACGCCGTGCGGCTCCACGTCGCGCGGGCGCGCGACCTCCTCGCCCCGGCCGCGGACCCGGTGGCCGATCCCGCCGCCGCGGTGCTCCTCGAGCTGCTCGCCGCGTCCGCCGCGCGGTCGACCGGCGACGTGCGGGCCCTCGCGACGGCCGCGGGCGCGGCGCTCGCCGCGGCGGACGCGGTGCCGTACCCGTTCCCCGCCCTCGAGACGTACCGGGGCCTCGCGCGGGCCCACCGCGCGGCGGGCCTCGCGTGGTGCGCGGTCGGCCCCGAGCCGGCGGGGGAGACGACGTCGGGCACGCTCGCCGCCCCCGGTGGCCGGTCGTGGCGCGCCCCGCAGCTCTACGTCCTCGGGGCGCGCGCCGCCGCGGCGCTCCTCGCCGTCGCGGCCGGTCGGCTCGACGCGGGGGACGGTGCCGCGCGCGACGTGCTCGTCGAGGCGGAGCGCCGCGGCTGGGACGGGTACGCGCACGTGCGGCCCGCGCACGCGGCGCGCGCGTGGGTGCGGTACCTCCGGGCGTCGGACGACGGGCTCGACCGGCACCTCGCGCACGCCCTCGCGGCGGACGCCGGCGGGCGCGAGCCCGCGTCCGAGGCGGCCGTGCGGCTGCTGCAGGCGCTCGTCGCCGCGGACCGAGGGCACGCGCGCGCCGCGCGGCAGGCGCTCGTCGCCGCGGACCGCGCCCTGGGGCGGTCCGCGACGCCCCCCGTGCTCGCGGACCTGTGGGTGCGCGCCACGGCGGCCGCGCGTCTGGTCGACGACGGCACAAGCCCGGCGCTCGGGGCGCGCCTCGCGCGCGAACGCCTCGGGAGCGCCGCGGTCGTCGCCGTCTGCGGCGCGCGCGAGCTCCTCGCGGCGGGCCGCACCGGGGCGGCGGAGCGTGCCGTGGCGGGCCTCGGGGACGCGCCGGGGGAGGAGGCGGACGTCGTCGTGCGGGTGGAGGCGGCGCTCGTCGAGGCGTCCGCGCTCGCCCGGGCGGGCACGCGCCGCGTCGACGCCCCGCTCGGGCGGGCCCTCGACCTGGCCGCCGCCGAGCGGGTCGTCCGGCCGTTCCTCGCCGTCCGGGGCACCGAGCTCGACGAGCCGCTCGCGCGCGCCGTCGCGCGCCGCGACGACGCGCTCGCCGCGCTGCTGCGCACCCATCTGGACGCACCGGGCCGGGCACCGGAGCCGGTCCCGCTCGTCGAGCCGCTCACCGAGCGCGAGCTCGCGGTCCTCGCCGTCCTGCCGTCGATGGCGAGCAACGCCGAGGTGGCCGCCGACCTCTTCGTGTCGGTCAACACCGTCAAGGCGCACCTGAAGTCGGTCTACCGCAAGCTCGGCGTCGGCTCGCGGCGCGAGGCGGTGCGGCGCGGCCGGGAGCTCGGCGTCGTGCCCTGACGGGTCTGCCGAGGAGACGCGCTCAGGCGCGGCGCCGGTCCACCGTGCGCAGCACGAGCTTCCCGAGCTCGACGAGGACGAGGAAGGCGAGCGCGACGAGCGCGCACACGCGCCACTGGCCGCCGTCGAGGTCGACGGTGCCGAAGATCCGCTGCAGCCCGTCGAGCGTCGTGACGAGGAACGTGAGCCCGAGCGACGCGAGCAGGAGCACGACGAAGCGGCCGTTCGCGAGCGTCTCGGACGACAGGATGCTCGCCCGCGGGTCGCGCCACTCGAGCGCGGCGACGACGTGCAGGAGCGACATCGCGGTGAGGCCCATCGTCGTCGCGACCGCGAGGTCGGCGTCGGCCTCGCCCCACGCGACGGCGACGAGCGTGCCGACGGCGATGAGCACGCCCCCGACGGCGAGCCGCACGCCGAGCGCGCGCCCGATGACCGGCTCGGTGGGCGGGCGGGGCCGACGCCGCATGAGGCCGGGCGTCGCGGCGTCGAAGCCGAGGCCGACGGCGAGCAGCACGTCGATCGCGAAGTTGACCCACAGGATCTGCAGCGGCGTGAGCGGGGTGCCCCCGGCCACGGTGAAGATGCCCGCGCCGACGAACGTGAGGATGAACCCGACGAGGACGACCATCTGGAAGCGGATGTACTTCATGAGGTTGTCGTAGAGGCCGCGGCCGCCCTCGACCGCCGCCACGATCGTGGCGAAGTTGTCGTCGGTGAGGATCATCTCGGCGGCGTCCTTCGTCACCTCGGTGCCCGTGATCCCCATCGCGACGCCGATGTCCGCGCGCGTCAGGGCGGGGGCGTCGTTGACGCCGTCGCCCGTCATCGCGACCACGTCGCCCTTGCGCTTGAGCACGTCGACGAGCCGCACCTTGTCCTCCGGCGCCACGCGTGCGACCACGCCGATCTCGCCGACCTCCGCCTCGAGCTGCGCGTCGGACATCGCGGCGAACTCGGCGCCCGTGAGCGCGCGCCCCTCGATCCCGAGCTGCCCGGCGATCGCGGCGGCCGTGGTGACGTGGTCGCCCGTGATCATCCGTACCCGGATGCCGGCGTCGCGGCACTCGGCGATGGCGTCGCGCGCCTCGCGGCGCGGAGGGTCCACGATCCCGACGAGCGCGAGGAGCTCGAGGTCGCGCACCGCGTCGAGCAGGTCACCCGTGAGCTCGTCGCGCGCGACGGTGCGCCGCGCGACGGCCAGCACGCGCATGCCCTCGCCCGCGAGCGCGTCGTTCTCCGCGAGGACGCGCGCGCGGCCCTGGTCGTCGAGGGGCGCCGACCCGCCGTCGGCCGTGAGGTACCGGGCCGAGCGGGCGAGCAGCACGTCCGGGGCGCCCTTGACGAAGCACACGAGCTCGCCGTCGATCTCGTGGAACGTCGCCATGAGCTTGTACGCGGCGTCGAACGGGACCTCCGCGACGCGCGGGTGCTCGGCGCGCGTCTCCTCGACGTCGAGCCCGGCCTTGGCCGCGAGCACGACGACCGCGCCCTCCGTGGGGTCGCCGATGCACTCGCCGTCGCGCACGACGGCGTCGCTCGCGAGCGCCAGGGGAAGCGCGACCGGTTCGAGCGGGACGTCGGTCGACCCGGCCGCCGCGAGGATGCGGCCGGTCGTGGAGTAGCCCTCGCCGTCGACGGAGAACCGGCGCCCGGCGAGCACGAGCCGGCGCGCGGTCATCTGGTTGAGCGTGAGCGTCCCGGTCTTGTCGGAGCAGATCGCCGACGTCGACCCGAGCGTCTCGACGGACTTGAGGCGCTTGACGATCGCGCCCTCCTCGGCGAGCCGGCGCGTGCCGAGCGACAGGAGCATCGTCACGACGGCGGGCAGCCCTGTCGGGATCGCGGCGATCGCCAGGCTGATCCCGACCACGAAGAGGCTGTCGAAGTCCTCGCCGCGCACGAGCCCCAGCACGACGACCACGACGAGGGCGACCGCCGCCATGACCGTGATGATCACCGTGATGCGGTCGAGCTGGCGCGTGAGCGGGGTCTTGTCCTGCTCGACCCCGCTGAGCATCCCGGAGATGCGGCCCACCTCGGTCGTCATGCCCGTGGCGGTCACGACCATCTCGCCGCGGCCGCGCGTGACCTGGGAGTTCATGTACGCCATGTCGGTGCGGTCGCCGAGGGGGGCGTCGTCGGCCGTGACCGCCGCGACGCCCTTCGCGACGGGCGTGCTCTCGCCCGTGAGCCCGGCCTCCTCGATCTCGAGCGAGGCGGCGACGAGCAGCCGCCCGTCCGCGGGGATCTTGCCGCCCGCCTCGAACCCGACGACGTCGCCCGGCACGAGCTCCTCGGCGGGAACCTGCTCCTGGCGCCCGTCGCGGCGCACGGTGGCCGTCATGACGAGCATCTGCTGGAGCGCGGCGACGCTCTGGGCCGCCTTGCCCTCCTGGTGCAGGCCCATGAGCGCGTTGAGGACGGTGAGGGCGAGCACGACGACGCCGGTCGTCACGTCCCCGAGCGCGATGATGCTCACGACGGCCGCGCCGACGAGGACGAGCTGCATGAGGTCGCGGTACTGGCGCAGGAACGCCTGCCACGGCCGTTCCTTGCGCTCCTGCGCGAGCGCGTTCGGCCCGTAGCGCGCGCGCCGCTCGGCGACCTGCGCGGACGTCAGCCCGACGGCCGGGTCGACGTCGAGCGCCGCGCACACCGCCTCGGGCGGTGCCGTGTGCCAGGGGCCCGTGGGGGCCGGTGCCTGCTGTCGGGGGATCGGTGCAGCCGTCATCCTCGGCTCCTCTCGGGCGCTCGTCCCACCGTCGCAGCGGGCTCGGGCGGGGTCCTCACCCGGCGGGGGTGAACGCCCCGCGGCGGCGCGGCACCGGTGCGCGACGTGCCGCCGACGCCCGCGCTCGACGCGCGTGCCGCCCGGGCCTCAGCCGCGCGACCCCACGAGCCCGCTCTCGTACGCGACGATCACGGCCTGCACCCGGTCGCGCACGCCCAGCTTGGCCAGCAGGTTGCCGACGTGCGTCTTCACGGTCGTCGCGGACAGTACGAGGCGGTCGGCGATCTCGGCGTTCGACATACCCTCGGCCACGCACCGCAGGACGTCGAGCTCGCGCGGCGTGAGGGAGCGCAGCCGGGGGTCGAGGCCGTCGTCGACGGCCGGCTGCTCGCCCGCGGGCAGGTGCGGCGCGAAGAGGTCGAGCATGCGGCGCAGCACGCGGGGCGCGACGACCGAGCTCCCTGCCGCGACGGTGCGGATCGCCTCGACGAGCTCGTGCGGGCGCGCGTTCTTCAGCAGGAACCCGCTCGCCCCGGCGCGCAGCGCCGCGAACGCGTACTCGTCCACGTCGAACGTCGTGAGCACGAGCACGCGCGTCCCGGGGTGCTCGGCGACGACGCGCCGGGTCGCCTCGATGCCGTCCATGCCGGGCATCCGGACGTCCATGACGACGACGTCGGGGGCGAGGGCCGCGACCTGGTCGAGCGCGACGCGTCCGTCGGAGGCCTCGCCCACCACCTCGAGGTCGGGCTCGGACTCGATGACGAGCCGGAAGCCCATCCGCAGCAGCGCCTGGTCGTCGACGAGCAGCACGGTCGTCACGGTCGTCCTCCCTCGTCGTCGTGCACGTCACGGTGCGGGTGCTCCTGGGCGGGGGCGCTCCGGGCTCCGCCCTCGGCCGGGTCGCAGGGCAGGACGACGTGCACCGCCCAGCCGCCGCCCGGCCGCGGGCCGGCCTCGACGCTGCCGCCGAGCAGCGCGGCGCGCTCGCGCATGCCCACGATGCCGCGCCCGCTCCCGCCCTCGGTCCCCGGGCGCGTGCCGCCGTCGTCGCGGATGTCGATCTCGACCGCGCGCTCGGTGCGACGCACGACGACCTCGGCCGCCGGCGTCCCGGGCGCGTGCCGCAGCACGTTGGTCAGGGCCTCCTGCACGATGCGCACGGCCCCGAGCCGCAGCGACGTGTCCGCAGGCAGCGCGACGTCGAGGCCGCTCGCGGCGACGGGCACGCCCGCCGCGCGGAACCGTGCGACGACGGCCGCGAGGTCCGTCCCGGTCGGCTCGACCGGGGTGCCCGCCCCGTCGCCGCCCTCCTCGGGGTCGAGCGCGCCGAGGACGCGCTGCATGTCGGCCAGCGCGTCCCGTCCCGTGCGGGAGAGCTCGTGCAGGGCCTCGCGCGAGCGGTCCGGCGCCCGGTCGAGCGCCGCGCCCGCGCCGTCGGACAGCGCGACCATCACGGACACGCTGTGCGCGACGACGTCGTGCATCTCGCGCGCGATCCGCGCCCGCTCGGCGGCCCGGGCGAGCGCCGCGCTCTGGTCGCGGTCGCGCGCCAGGGCGCGGTAGCGCGCGACGAGGTCCTCGTCGTGCAGCCGGCGCGCCCGCACCCCCGAGCCGGTGGCCATCCCCAGCAGCAGGAGCGCGACGAGGAGGAAGACCGACGCGGAGCGCCTGCCGGGGGAGAAGGGCGGTTGCGCGAGGTCGCGCACCGGGTCGCCGTCCGGCAGGACGATGGGGTCGCTCCACAGGAGCATCTCGGCGACCCCGATGTCCTGGCTCCACCACAGCGCGGCCACGACGACGCACAGCACCGCACCGCACACGACCCATGCCGTGCGGGGCGGGCGCTCGGCGGCGACGGCGTGCACCGCGCACGCGAGGCACACGCCGAGCACGCCGAGCACCCCCGCCGTCGCGAGCGACACGACGGCCAGGACGGTGAGGATCGCCGTGACGGTCAGCGGGCGCGACCGCCGGAGCAGGAGCAGCGCCGCCCCGAGGGCGGCGCCGACGAGCCAGGCCGTGACGACCACCTGCGCCACGGGCGCGTCGGCGTGGAACAGCCCCAGCCCGGTGGAGCCCTCGACGGTCATGAGCGCGACCGCCGCGGTGACGAGCCCGAGCAGCGCGACCGCGCCCGCGAGCGCGAGGTCGGTCGCCCAGGGGTGCCGCGCGAGCACGCGGCCGACGGCGCCGCGCCGCCGGACGTCGGGCTCCGCGCGCGGTCCGCCGTCGTGCGCCCCGGGCGCGGAGGGGAGGGCGAGGGGCGACGAGGGCACGGGCCTACTCTCCCATCGGCCGTCGCGCGGCGCGTCAGACGACGTCATGGCGCCGCAGCCGGTACGCCGCCGCCGCGAGCAGCGCGGCGACCCACGCCGCGAGGACGAGACCCCCGCCCCACGTGCCGAGGTGCGGGCCCAGGGTCGTCGCGTCGAGCGCGGCGAGCCGGGCGTCGTCCTGCAGCAGGCGCGCCCCTGCCCCGGGCAGGAGCGCGCGTGCCGTGTCCGCGACCCGGCCCGGGTTCGTCGCGAGCACGTGGTCGAGCACGACGAGCAGCACGACCCCACCCACGAGCGCCCCGTCCGGTCGCCGCACGAGCGACCCCAGGCCCAGGCCCACGAGGGCGACCCCGGTCAGGTAGAGCACGAAGCCTGCGAGGACGCGCAGCGTCTCCCGGTCCGCGAGGTCGAGCACGAGCGCGGCGTCGGCGCGCTGCCCGGCTGTCGCGGCGAGCGCCGCGCCCAGCGCGAGGACCGCGACGGCGAGCGCGGCCGCCGCCGTCACGAGCGCCTGCGCCGCGAGCACGGGCAGGCGGCGAGGGACCGCGACGAACGTCACGCGCGCGGTGCCGGTCCGGAACTCCCCGGCGCCGACGCCCGCGCCGAGCACGAGGAAGCCGAGCTGGGCGAGCACGAACCCCGCGACGGCGAGCGGTGCGCCCGACGACCCGGCGTCGGGCCGGGCGAACGCGCCCAGCGCCCACGCCGTCCCCGCCGCCGCGGCGACGGTCGCGAGCGCGAGCCAGGCCGTCGAGCGCAGGCTCGTCAGCTTGTCCCGCTCCGCCGCGAGCACCCGGAGCAGGGTCACCTGCGGACGGTCCGGCGCGCGCGCGGTGCGGGTCGGCGCGGGGTCCGGCGGGGGGATCGTCGCCGCCACGTCAGACCACGTCCCGCGTGCGCAGGCGGACGGCGGCCAGCGCGAGCGGCACGACGACCCACGCCGCCAGGACGAGCCCGCCGCCGACGGCGCCCAGGTCGGGCGCGCCCTCGACGGCACCCTCGCCCGTGAGCAGCGACGCCGCCCCGGTGGGCAGGAACGTGACCACCGTGTTCACCGCGGCCTGCGCGGACGAGACCCCCGCGGGCGCGGCGAGCGGGTCGCCCGACAGATCGGCCGCGAGGACGAGCGCGACGGGCAGGACGAGCACGACGAGCACCGCGGCGGTGACGGCGGGCACGGGTCGCCGCACCAGCGCGCCGATCGCGAGGCCGAGCAGGGCCATGCCGGCGAGCAGGAGCGTCATGCCGACGAGCACCTGCGGCGTGCCGTCGCCGCCGAGGTCGAGGGCGAGGTTGCGCGAGCGCGCCGACGGCAGCAGCGCGAGCACCGCCGCCGCGACCGCCATCACCGCGGTGAGCAGCGCGAACGCGGCGGTCGCCGCCGTCTGCCCCACGAGCACGGGCCAGCGCCACGGCTCCGCGACGAACGTCGTGCGGAACGTGCCGGTGCTGTACTCGCCCGTCCCGACGAGGACGCCCAGGACGAGCGGCGGCACCTGGGCCAGCAGCAGGCCCGACGTGAGGGAGCCGAGCGGGTCGAACCCCGGGTCCACGGACGACGCCTGCGCCGAGAGGTACGTCAGCACCGCCGAGACGGCGACGGTGAGCGTGGCCGCCCACCACGACGAGCGCAGGCTCGTCAGCCTCGTCCACTCCGCGGCGACGGCGCGGGGGAGCGTGGGGCCACCGGCGATCGCGGGCCGGGGTCCTGCCGGGTGCGCACGCCGCGACGACGCGGTCGGTGCGGTCCGGGCGGTAGGTGCGGTCATCGGGCACCTCCGGCCGACGCCAGGCCGGTCTCGCCCGCGGCACGGCCGCGGTACTGGACGGCGTCGGCGGTGAGCCGCAGGTACGCGTCCTCGAGCGAGCCCGCCTCGCCCGCGAGCTCCGACACCGGCGCGTCGGCGAGCAGCCGGCCCTGGCCGATGACGACGACGCGGTCGGCGCACAGCGCGAGCTCGTGCATGAGGTGGGACGACAGCAGCACCGTGCGTCCCTCGGCCGCGAGGCCGCGCACGAGACCGCGCACCCACAGCACGCCGTCGGGGTCCAGGCCGTTGACGGGCTCGTCGAGGATGAGCGTCCCCGGGTCGCCGAGGAGCGCGCCCGCGATGCCGAGACGCTGGCCCATCCCGAGCGAGAACGTGCCCGCACGCCGCCCCGCGACGCTCTCGAGGCCCGTCATCCCGATCACCTCGTCCACGCGTGCCCGCCCGATTCCGTGCGTGCGGGCGAGCGCCGTCAGGTGGCGGAACGCCGTGCGACCGGGGTGCACGGAGCGGGCGTCGAGCATGACCCCGACGGCGCGCAGCGGCGCCGGCAGGTCCGCGTACCGCCGGCCGTCGACGGTCGCCGCGCCCGAGGTCGGCCGCTCCAGCCCGACGACGACGCGCATCGTCGTCGACTTCCCGGCGCCGTTCGGGCCGAGGAAGCCCGTCACGGTCCCGGGCCGCGCCGTGAACGTCAGCCCGTCCACCGCCGTCGTGGGTCCGTAGCGCTTCGTCAGCGCCTCCACCTGGATCATCGGTCCTCCCGTCGTCCGCGGGCCCGGTTGTCGAGCACCGCCGCCGTCGACGCTACGGACGCCCGCGGGGCCCCGGCTCGGGCGGTCGGCGGAGATCCGCGACCCTCCCGCCTCCTCCTCGGGGAGGAGGAGGTCGTGCCCAGGTGGGACGGGGTGGCCGGGCGGGACGGGGCGCGGCCCCTGCGGGGACGACGACGGTCAGGCGGTGGCGGTCCTCGCGGCCAACAGGACGCCCGCGTCCCATCCCGGTGCGCGCCCACCGCCCGGGGGGACGTGGTCGGTCGCGAGCCCTGCCTGGGCGAGGGACCACGCGACGAGCGAGTTCGAGTTCCACATCTCGCCCCCGCCGGGCGGCCGCCGACCCCACGTGAGCGGCGGGACGCCACGCACGGCCCGCAGGATCCGCGCGACCGCGGCGGCGTCGCGCGTGACGAGGACGGGTGGCCCGACGGCGTGCTCCCGGTCGGGGATCGCGCCGTGCGCCCAGCAGCGCACCTCGTACCGGAACCAGCGGGAGCGGCCCAGCGGCCGCAGACCCACGGGGCCGGTCACGACGACGCCACGGTCGCACGGCGGGCCGCCCCACGCAGGGGTCATCTCGACGACGTACGGCAACCCGTCGCACCGCAGCCCCAGCGCCGCGTGGAACAGCCGGCGGGGGCGCCGCCGCGCGAGCAGCGCGGCGGCGCGCTCCCACGCGGCGCTCGTGCGGCGGACGACGTGGCCCCCGCCCCGACGGGCAGCCAGAGGAGCTCCGCCCGGTCGTCGCCGGGGGTGGGCGCGGTCACGCCCCGACGCTACGGCACGCGAACCCGGACGGGAGCGGTAGGCTCGGGGCCATGCTTCCGGCGTGAGAGCGCCGGCGGGATCCGAATGAGACAGCGGATCGAGAGGCCCCGTCGCTCCACACGACGGGGCCTCTCGCTGTCCCGGCGCGTCCTGCCGCCCGGCCGGGCGCCGTGCCTCAGCGGATGGGGGAGGGTCCGGCGTCCGCGAGCGGCAGGAACGGGTCGAAGATCGCGGCGACCGCTGCCGCGGCCCCGGCGGCGTCCTGCCGTGCGACGGCCTCGACCAGCTCGTGGTGGTGACGGTGCGCCGCCTCGTCGTCCGCGTTCTCCTCGTCGCGCATGTGCACGGTGAAGACGTCGAGCATGCTCGAGTAGAGCGTGACGTAGAGCGGGTTGTGCGTCGCGGCGACGATCGCGCGGTGCAGGTCGAGGTCGGCGCGCGCGCGGGCGTCGCGGTCGTCGGCCCCCCAGGCCGCCTCCCGCCGGTCGCGGAGCTCGCGCAGGTGCTCGACGTCGTCGTCCGAGCGGCTCGCCGCGGCGAGCGAGGCGGCGGTGCTGTCGAGGGCGAGGCGGAGCTCGAGGTAGTGGCGGCGGCTGCCGCCCGCGAGCTGGCGCTCCAGGGTGCCGTTCAGCTCGGAGCTCGAGATGACGAACGTGCCGCGGCCCTGCTCGCGGCGCAGCAGCCCGGCGTGCACGAGCGACTGCAGCGCCTCGCGCACCGTGTTGCGCCCGACGCCGAACTCCGCCACGAGCGCGGCCTCCGTGGGGATCCGTTCGCCGACCGCCCAGCGACCCGAGACGATCTCGTCCCCGAAGCGCGCCGCGGCCTGGTCGATGAGGCCTACTCGACGCATCGGTCCGCCTGTGCCAGACTGCTCCAGATTCATCCCATGATCCCATCATCCGCCGACCTCAGTGTGGAGTGTAGCGTGACGACCCTCTCTCCCTCCCGACCCCGCGTGCGCCCCGGACGCCTCACGCTCTGGGCGGGTCTCGCCGTCGCGCTGACGGCCCTCAACCTCCGGACGGCGGTGACCGGGTTCACCCCGCTGCTGGAGACGGTGGGCACCGACCTCGGGTTCGGGGTCGCCGTCGCGGGCCTGCTCGGCACGGTCCCCGCGGCGTCGTTCGCCGTGTTCGGCTTCCTCGCGCCCGCGGTCACGCGGCGGTTCGGGCTCGAGCGCACGGCCACCGTGGCGCTGGGCCTCACCGCGCTGTCCCTCGTGCTGCGCGCGGCCTCCCCGACGACGACCGTGCTCGTCCTGTCGACGGTGCTCGCGCTCGCGGGCATCGGGGCGGCCAACGTCGTCATCGTGCCGCTGGTGAAGGCCTGGTTCTCCGACCGGCTCGCGCTGTGGACCTCGCTCTACCTCCTCCTCATGCAGACGGGGCAGTTCGCCGCCCCGCTGCTCGCGGTGCCGGTCGCCGAGGCGAGCAGCTGGCGCCTGTCCGTGGGGCTCTGGGCCGGTCCGGCCGCCGTGGCCGCCGTCGTCTGGCTGCTGCTCGCGCTCCGGCTGCCCGCCGCCCATCACGCGCCCGCACCCGTCGCGGCGGCCGGTGCGCGCCTCCGGGTGGGCCGGTCGTCCACCGCGTGGGGCCTCGTCGGCCTCTTCGCCATGATGTCGCTGTCCAACTACGCGATCATCACGTGGGTGCCGGCCGTCCTCACCGACGCCGGGGGCAGCGCCGCGCTCGGCGGTTCCATGGTCGCGCTGTACTCGGCGTGGGGCGTGCTCGCGGCGCTGGTGGTGCCCCAGGTCGCCACCCGGATGACCAACCCGTTCGTCGTCGTGGTCGCGTGCTCGGTGGTGCTCGTCGCCGGGTACCTGGGCCTCCTGCTCTCCCCGCTCGACGGCACGGTGGTGTGGGTGTGCGCCCTCGGCATCGGGGTGAGCACCTTCCCCCTGTGCATGACGCTCATCAACCGGCGCACGCGGACGGCCCAGGCGGCGTCGGCCGTGTCCGGCTTCGTCCAGGGCATCGGGTACGGGATCGCCTGCTTCGGGCCCCTCGGGCTCGGCCTGCTGCGCGAGGCGACCGGCTCGTGGTCCGTCCCGCTCGTCGTGCTCGCCGCGACCGCCGTCCCCGGGGTCGTGGCCGGCTGGTTCGCCTGCCGACCCCGCTTCGTCGACGACGCCGTCGTGGTCGCCGACCGTCCGGCGGACGACGTGGAGGACCGCGCGGCCGGCGCGTGACGCCGCACGCGGGCTCGGGGCGGCGCCCGGCCGACGCGCCGCGGCCGGACCGGGCCCGTACGGTCGGACGATGACCGACCCGCGCGACCGGCCGTACGTGGTCGGCCTGCTCGTCCTGACCGTGGCGACGGGCGTCGTCGACGCGGTGAGCTACCTCGCGCTCGACCAGGTGTTCACCGGCAACATGACGGGCAACGTGCTCTTCGTCGGGTTCGCCGCCGCCGGTGCGGGCGGGATCCCGTTGCTCAACAACGTCGTCGCGCTCGTCGCCTTCGTCCTCGGCGCCGCCCTGTGCGGGGTGCTGCTCCGGGGGCGCGCCGACGACGCGCGGATGCCGCGGCGCGCGCTCGGCGTGCTCGCCGGGGGAGCGGTGCTCGTGGTCGCGGGCGGCGCGCTGTGGCTCGCCGTCGGGCGCCCGCCCACGCCCGCGGTCCTGGCCCTCACCGCCGCCCTCGCGCTCGTGATGGGCGCCCA
This sequence comes from Cellulosimicrobium sp. RS, assembly GCF_046159675.1. Classification (NCBI taxonomy): domain Bacteria; kingdom Bacillati; phylum Actinomycetota; class Actinomycetes; order Micrococcales; family Promicromonosporaceae; genus Cellulosimicrobium; species Cellulosimicrobium sp. RS. The sequence continues at coordinate 176,026 of NZ_JBJXVU010000007.1, forward strand.
GGCGGTCGCCGCGCGGGGCGCCCACGTCCAGGACGTCTCGACCGTCGTCGTCACCACGACGCTCGTGAACCTCGCCCTCAGCAGCCCGCTCGCGGGCGGTTTCGGAGAGGGCGCGGCCCGACGCGCGGGGGCCGTGCTCGCGATGGGCACGGGCGCGGCCGTCGGCGCCGTCGTCGTGCGGTCGTGGTCCGGTGCGGCCGGCCTGCTGCTGGCGGGCGTCCTCGTCGCGGTCGGCTCGACGACGCTCGCCCTGGCCCGCCGCCACGACGCCGTGGCGCCGCGCTGACGCGCCCGACGGGCTCGCCGGGCGCCTCAGCCGCGCTCCGGCTGCCAGCCCTCGGTCCCGCGGCTAGCCTCGCGGGACGGCACCCTCGGAGGGAGAGCGGGATGAGCCAGGGACGAGTGGTCGTGGTCACCGGCGCGGCGCGCGGGATCGGGCGCGCGACGGCGGTTGCGTTCGCGCGGGCGGGCTATCGGGTCGCCGGCCTCGACATCGCGGCCGTCGCGAGCCGCGCGCTCGAGTACGAGCCCGCGAGCCCGGCCGATCTCGCGCGGACCGGCGAGCTCGTGGAGGAGGCCGGGGCGTCGTGGCTGCCGCTGGTCGCCGACCAGCGCGACCTCGCTGCCGTGCGCGCGGCGCTCGGGGAGGTCGTCGAGCGGTTCGGTGGCCTCGACGTCGTGTTCGCCAACGCCGGGATCCAGGGCTTCGCCTCGGTCCTCGACATGAGCGACGAGCTCTGGGACGACACGATCGACGTCAACCTCACCGGCGCCGCGAACGTGCTGCGCGTCGCGGCGCCGCTGCTCGTCGAGCGCGGCGGCGGGCGGATCATCCTCACCTCGTCGACCCAGGGTCAGCACGGCACGCTCGAGGGCAGCGCGTACTCGGCCTCCAAGTGGGGGCTCATCGGCCTGATGAAGTCCGCGGCGCTCGACCTCGGCCCCCACGGGATCACCGTCAACGCCGTGATCCCCGGCCTGATCGACACCGCCCTGACGCGCCACGAGGAGCGGTACGCCCAGGCCCTGGAGTCGTCGGGGAAGGCGCCCACCGGCGACGTCGCCCGCGACGAGCAGGCGGCCGCCGCCGGGCTGGCGAGCAAGCTCCCCCTCGGGGTGCCGTGGCTCGCGCCGGACGACGTCGCCCCGGCCGTCGTCTTCCTCGCCTCGCCGGAGGCGTCCATGATCAGCGGCACGAGCCTCGCCGTCACCGGTGGCGACAGCGCCAACGTCACGGCATGAGCCGACGCGCGGGGCGCGGCGCCCCCGGTGCTCAGGCACCTCAGGCTCGGAGCGGCCGGTCCTGAGGGGGTGCGGCGCGCGCTGAGGCCCGGGGGCGGGTCGGGACGGCGCGTTCGACCGATCCGGGACGGGGCGCCTCAGGACGAGCGTGAGCACCATGCCCGCCATCGACCCGCAGCTGCCCGTCCTCGTCCGCACGGCCCGTCTCGTCGGCACCTCGGTGCTGAGCATCGGCGCGACGGTCGCCCTCGTCGCGTGCGCGGCGGCCACCGACCCCATCGACCCGTCCGTCGCGGACCGCACGTATCTCGGGCTGCCCGCCGAGGGCGGCGAGGTGCACCCGTGGTCCGACGCCGAGACCCCGGCCGTCGGCTACGCGCGCGGCGGCGAGCCGCAGACCGTGAACGTCGTGACGTTCGGGTCGAGCTCGTGCCCGCTCGTCCCGGTCGACTACACGTGGGACGCCGAGGAGCGCGCGCTGAGCTTCCGCCTCGGTCGCCGGGCGGGCACCGACGAGCGCCCCTGCACGCTCGACACCGCGCCGTCGACGAGCGTCGTCGTCGTGCCCGGCCTGCCCGCGGACGAGTCCGTGACGATCCTCACCTCGGGCGACGACGTCGTCCTCCCGCCGGGGCGCTGACACCACGTGCGCGCCGGGGGACTGGTGCGTGCCCGGGGACGACGAAGGCCCCTGGTCTGCGTCTCCGCAGGCCAGGGGCCTCGATCATGGTGTCCGGAGGGGGACTTGAACTCGTTTCCGTCCCAGCGCTGACCTGCGACTCCGCCAAAACGCGCGGAATTCTGCCGCTCACTGCGCTTCATTGCAGCGCGCAGCGGGTCTGTCTGGGACCGCGGTGAGCCTATGGGCGCACGACGGTGGCGCACCATGGGCGCACGGACGGAAGGCCTCTGAGGCGCGGCAGGACGCCGGAAACTCGTGACCCGGCATGGGCGTGTCGGAGTCGGTCTGCGGCCATCCCAGTGCGCAGGCGACGTCCTCATCCTGTCCGACGCGCGCGGCTCGAGCGTTGTCGATGGGTTGGATGGCGGGCGAGCGTTCGGCGGTCCCGATGGATGGACGCGTGCGCCCATCGCTCTCGGGGGACCAGGGGCGCCAGTCGCAAGAGCTCTTACTGGTTCCGGAGGTCCGTTCGGGTTGTCGCACCGGGTGAAGCACTCAGGGCTTCTGGAAGCGTGAGTTGGTGACGACGGGTTCTTCGGTACATGGCGACCGGTGGCGAAGCGCGATCGACGGAAGGATGCGCATGAGCGACCTGGGCGGGCCCACCCGTCGCTCGCCGCACATCTGCTAGTCATGACTACTAGCGATCCCACCCGCAGCCGGGCCGCGGCCACAGCACGTCGTGCATCAGACGAGGCGACGCCCGCACCCTGGGACTGCGCGAGACCCGTTGACGTGTTTGCTGCCGGTCCGCTGCTGACGATCTCGCAGGCTGCGGCAGCCTTGAACATCCCGGAAGGCACCCTGCGCAAGCAGGTCTCTACGCGCAAGGTCCCCTTCACCCGCCTCGGAAAGCACGTGCGATTCACCGCCGATCACCTGGCCGCAATCGTCGCCGCTGGCGAGCAGGAAGTCGTCGGAGCGAAAGGCCCCGCGCAGCAGCTGGGCGCAGCAGAGCCGAACCGATCGCCGCTGCCGACCCGCCGCGATGCTGGCGGTCGCAGGCGTGGCGAAGTGTAGATCGGTGCTGCTTTGAAAGACTTGCGGCGCCGCCGCGCCCCTTAGAAGTCGCCGCCATTCAGAGCGTCCGCGAAGCGGGCGCGTGCCGCACATATGCCGAATATGAGCACAAGTAACTCTGACGACCGCAAGTCGGCCCTTCCTTCCCGGGCACCAGTGGACGGTCCAGCCCCAGCATCCACCCGCGCGGTGGGTGCTGGGAGCCGCCGAGCGACGGGCGCCTACAAGGACCCGTTTGCGGCGGGTCCACTGCTCAACGTGGTGCAAGCTGCTGCGGCGTTGAACATTCCAGAGCAGACACTCCGCAAGCTGGTAACTGCGCGCAAGGTCCCACACACCCGCATTGGCAAGCACGTGAGGTTCGGTGCTCACCATCTGGCCGCGATCGTCGCGGCCGGCGAGCAGGAGGTCGTCGGTCCTCAACGCCGCCAGGCGGAGATGGGTGCTGACGGTCCGATCCGTACGCCGCCACAGACCGGCCCGCTGCGCCGCGGGGGCCGCCGGCGCAGCACGCTGTAGACCCTCCTCGGCTCTCTCGCAAATGGGGCGACCGTCCCTCGAAGGGACGGTCGCCTCATCGACGCGCAAGGTGTGCGCGCGGCGCATGCACGCGTCGACTCCGGAAACCCAGGATCGACTAGAGGTCGCAGAGGCGGAAGATGCGGCCCCGACATCGTAGGTCGGATACTCGTGCCGCGCCGCCTTCAGGATCTGCCTGCGAGCCACCTCTTCCGAGCTGCGGACGTCTGGACAAGAGCTCGGCGACGACGTCCCGCAGAGGGGTGCGATCCGTCGATGCTCAGTGAGAGAAGTTTCACTAGCGTCCGAAATGTCGCGGACATACGCGGCTCGCCGCGACAAGACGCTAGATCCGTCCGCGAACGGATTCGGGGAACCCAATATGGTCGCAGAGTTCAAGACACCGGATCCGAAATCCGCGCACGAGGTTGACACTCTCCTTACGCTACGGGAGTGCCCTACGACCTCTACCAGCGTCTCGTGGTCGGCGTGACTCCGAGCGCGCTGTTCGACGTTAGCGAAACCAACCGTGTCTTCGTCGACGAAGGCATCGACGCGTACCGCCAGTATCAGGACACGCATCTCAACGATCCGCTTCCGCGCGGTGTCACGTTCCCGTTCGTCCAGAGGCTTCTCGCTCTGAACGACCTCCAACCCGACGACCCGCTGGTCGAGGTGTTCGTCTTGGCCAAGGACGACGCGGTGACCGGGCTGCGGGTCATGAAGTCGATCGCACACTACGGTCTCGACGTGAAACGTGCGGTCTTCACCGAGGGCACCACCCCGTACCGGTACATCGACGCGTTGAACATCTGCCTGTTCTTGTCTGGCAGTTCCGCCGACGCGAGAGCCGCCGCCGAGGAGGGCTATCCGGCGGGTCAGGTCCTGGGCCACACGGCGATCGACCTCGATGACGAGGGCGACGCCGGTGCGCTGCGAGTCGCGATCGACTTCGACGGCGTCGCCGCGGACGACTCCGCCGAGCGCCTCTACCGGCAGTCGAACCTCGCCCGGTACTTGGAGCACGAGCGGGACAACGCGAGCACCCCGCTTGGCGGCGGCCCGATGAAGCGGTTCCTCGTGGCACTGGGCCGCATCCAACAAGCCGAACTCGCCAAGCATAGGGACTCCGCCGACTACAAACCGCGAGTGCGCCTCGCTCTGGTCACAGCCCGGCAGGCGCCCGCGCACGAAAGGGCCGTAGAGACGCTCCGGTCGTGGAATGTGCAGATCAACGACGCGTTCTTCCTCGGCAACGTGCGCAAGGCTGATGTACTTGAGGTACTGCGTCCGCACATCTACTTCGACGACCAGATGAACCACCTCGAGCCCGCACGCAATGTCGTCGCCAGCGTCCTCGTGCCGTACGGCATCGCGAATGTCGACTCTGACGCAAGCGTCGTGACGAGCGCGGCCTCGTCGGAGACAGCGGCGACGCCGAACTGATGTGAACGCGGGAAGATCTCATTGACCGTTGTTGGGCGCTGACCCTCACGTTTGTGCAGAGGTGACCTTGGCGGACTACTGCTGCTGCGTGGCCGGAGACTCCCGGCGATCATGAGCGTGCCGCGACGGTCGCGCCGATTGACGGGTGCGGCGAGCTTCGTCCCTGCTTGTTTCACTGGCACCCGTGCACCCGTGCACCCGTGCACCCGTGCACCCGTGCACCCGTGCACCCGTGCACCCGTGCACCCGTGCACCCGTGCACCCGTGCACCCGTGCACCCGTGCACCCGTGCACCCGTGCATACGAGCCGAAGCCTCAGTCGCTTTCGCCCTCGGGTGCCGGCCCACGTCCGGGACGTCAGCGTGCGTGACGCCTCGGGCGCTCGGTGGCGTATCCCTGCCCCTTGACCCACAGCGGCGGCCAATAGTGGCCCGCTCGTTCCACGGCGGCCCTGAACCTCAGAGCGTCGGTTCGTCGCCCGAACGTCTCGCTCTGCCACCGACCCTCGCGACGCCCGCCCAAACGCCACCTCACGCGGTACGAGAATCCGCCATCACTCGCTCGTCGGCGCGCCTCCACCGTTGCCATCACTAGACCCTTCCGCTCGCACACCGGCAGGGAATTCCCGCCACCTTGTAGATGTGCGGCGCGCACAGGGCGCGGTGGCGCCTGGGGGTCGAAGCGCCCGAGTCGCGGACGCGCCGGGCAGCACCCTCCGCGTGCGAGGTGACCGGGCGGGCGGCCCGGCCGGGTTTTCTGGCCGAGTTTCGATGCCGTGCGGCGCACCGGAGTTTGGAGCCTCTACCGGGGGCCGGTCTCACTCCTTGAAGGGGTCGCGTCTGGAGCGGATCCGAGCCATGGCTCGATCCTGGTCACCGCGGTGGTGGTGCGACAGGTGGTGCCCTGATCCACCAGGCCGCGCAGGATCATGGTCATCGGTTCGTCGACCGTCACCGAGCCGATCGTCCCAGCGAGAATGGCCGGTGCTCCGTCGGCGCGGAGCGCGGCCAAAGCCCATGTCTCGTCGTCGGCTCGAAGCTGTTCGCCGAGGAACACCGTGCGTCCGGAGTAGTAGCCGTCTGCGTCAGGGACCTCGAGGTAGTCGACCTCTCGATCCACGGGCATCACGCGGGTGACGGTGGGTGGAGTGGCCGTCGTGTCGATCAGGTGCTGTGCGCCGCTGGCGGTCGACACCAGCACTCGTGGGATGTCGGACCGGTCCCGCTCGAAGTCCCACCTCGCCAAGCTGGCCATCAGCGGGCTTCGCTCACGTCGGCGGAGTCGCGGTCAGCCCGGTGCAGGCTTCGGCTCCATTCGCGCAGGTCCACGAGTTCTCCTTCGAGGTCGGACAGGTCGAGGACGACGGCGTTGAAGCGGCGGTTCTCCTCCGGCAGGACCTCGTACCGGGTCGTCATGCCGTCGTCCCAGGTGCGGGTGTGGGTGACGCGCTGATGCCAGTGCCCGGACAGCACGAGCTGCGGGCGGGTGGTCTCCACGGCGCGGTCGAGCAGCTCACGGCCCTGATGCGCGGAAGCGGCGATCTTGGGCGGAACCGTGAGCTGAGACTCGACAGGGACCGATGCGGGCACCTCGTGTGTGATCAAGATGTCCAGCGGCTCGCTGCCGAGCGCGTCGATGTCGCTGTCGAGGATGCGCTCCTGCGGCCACCAGGTGCGCCCGGGCTGGCGGTGTGGTCCGACGTCCACGCTCACCGCGCCACCGAGGGAGCCGACCGTGCGCCCGCCGATGGTGAGGCGGTGGCCTCGGGGGAGTGCGCGCAGTTGCGAACCGAGGTAGATCGCGCCCGACTCGTCGCGCGGCGCGGCGTCGATCCGGTCGTAGTTCTCGTGGTTGCCGGGCGTGACGAACAACCACAGGCCGAGCCGGGTCAGCCATCGGTCGATGGCCTTGGTGAACGATTTGCGCTCTCCCGGCCATGGGCCGATGCCGAAGTCCCCGACGCTGAGGATCACGGTGACGCCAGGTCGGGCCGCAGCCTGGAGCGCGGTGATGACTGCCATCGCGTCCCCGTGCACGTCACCGAGCACCACGACACGAGTCGCCGTAGCAAGTAGCTCGTCAGGGGCGGCCTGTTTGCTCACGCGGCAACCTTCGCACGAGTGCCCGGGGCGTAGTTCGATTTGCGACCCGGATCTTCGAACGCGCGCCAAGAGTGCGCCCTGCGGGCGCGAGGCGCCCCTACGTACTGGGGTGCGCGCCGGACGGTCACACTGCGTTGCCCGCGATCGTCGGTACCGCCGAGGTCGCGCCTTACGAAGCGCCGCATACCCACTCTGGTCAAACACCTGGCGTGCGTGGTGCGTGTAAGCGCGGCTCCGTCCTGGGTAGCGTGGCACCGGGAGCGCGCGCCACGGTCCGACGCGACGTCCGCGCGCACAGCCGGTCCGGGGTGTCGCGCGGTGATGGTAAGACACGGCAGGACACGGTTCTCGAAATCCCCTCCCAGCCGGCTCTCTCGGCCACAATGGTGCAGGTGAAGCACGAAGTGGGCGCAGCGACTCTAGCCGGGCAACTGTGGTCGGACGAGCCGGCGACCGTCGACTTTCTCGCTGCTCGCGCGATCGCAGAGACTGTCGCTGACGCGGTACTTGACGACGCGCTCGATCCGCTCTCGCTCGGCCTGTCCGGCCCCTGGGGTAGCGGGAAGACAACCGTCCTCAAACTTGTCGAGGAAGAACTCAACGACCGGAGCACCGGCGACGACAAGGTCGTGGTCGTGCCTACAGACCCGTGGCGCTACGACCCCTCCGTCGGGGCGAAGGAGAGCATCATTGCGGCGGTCCTCGACGCCTTGTCTGGCGAGCTGCGCGAAATCGTCGTGCAGGAGGCGGCAGAGGGCGGCGGCAAGATGCGCAGGGCCAAGGATCTGCTCGCTCGACTCTCCAAGCGCGTCGACTGGGCCAAGGCGGTCAAGCTCGCCGCCACGACGACCCTCGCGCTGCAACTCCCTTCCGTCGACGACCTGACCTCCCTGATCAAAGACCCGCCGGACGAGTCTGGCGTCGAGGACGAGCGAGGCCTCGCAGGCTTCCACGAGGAATTCCAGGCGCTGCTCGCTTCGCCGGAACTCGCGCACGTCCGCCGTGTCGCCGTTCTCGTCGACGACCTCGACCGATGCCTCTCGCGTACCGTCGTGGAGAGTCTCGAAGCGATCCGGCTGTTCCTTAGCGTTCCGAAGATGGCGTTCGTCATCGCAGCGGACGAGGACCGTGTCGCGGACGCGATTAAGTCTGAGCTTCCCGCTTGGACCATGCCCGAAGAACGGCCAGGCGGTCCCGACGCGCTCCCACCCGAACCGCCTTGGAAGCTGTACCTGCATAAGATCGTGCAGACCACGGTACCGCTGCCAGCACTCGGGTCATTCGACACCGAGGCCTACCTCCTCCTGCTGCAGGTGCACAACCGTGCCGAGTCGAAGCTCGAACCGGCCCAATTAGACGCGCTGATCATGCAGTGCTCCGAGCTGCGCAAGTCAGGTTCGCTCGATGAGCTGAAGGCCGAAGACGGCCTCGACTTCCAGTCGGAGCTGGCGTTCGCGCACCGCCTAACGGCCATCCTGTACGAGAAGTTGGCCGGCAACCCGAGGCGTATCAAGCGGTTCCTCAACGACCTGAACATCCGACGGTCGATCGCCAGGCGCCGAGGCATCGACCTCGACGCCGACGTGGTGGCGAAGTTGATGGTCCTCGAGGTGCTCCTCCCCGAGAACTTCACTGAGATCCTGTCCTGGCTCCGCACTGGCGAACTCCGAGACCGGCTCGGCGCGTTGGAGAAGGTTGCCAAGAACGACCGCGATGAGACGACCCAATCTGACACTGACAGCTCCCCTCAGAGAACGCCGTTCTCGGCTGTGACTCCGACGTCCGAGGCCAACCCCGTCGAACCCGGGCAGGCTGAGCCCGCAGGGACGGCGGGAACATCGGGCGTCGAATCCGAAGGCGATGAAGCCAAACCGAAGAGGGAGGCCGTGTCCGCCGCACCTGCTGATCCGGTGACGATCGCGTTCAACGACGACCTGATCAGGTGGGCGAAGCTGGACCCGCCATTGGCCGAGGTCGAGCTAAGCCCCTACCTCCACTTGGCTGCCTCGTTTAGCGGGGACCTTCTGGTCAGCAACGAACTGCCTGCACGTCTTCGAGATGTCGCCGCGGCCTTGATGTCCATTGGGCCCATCGGCAGGGAGGCCGCGGACAAGCATGCGGTAGCGCTGCCCGTCCAAGACGCGCAACTGCTTCTCGCGCACCTTGCCCGCCGAGCACGCGACCGGATCCCCGATCAGCGTGGTGCGGTCAGTGGCATCTGCCGCCTCGTGCGCGCCCACGCGTCGCTTGCCTCAGCGGCAGTCGATGCTTTCAAGCGCATCCCGCCGAAGGATCTCCAAGTGCCGACGGTCATCATGCTCCGCGCTCAGGATTTCGACGGCATGTCTACGCTGATCGCGGACCTCGTTACCCGCACCGAGGGCAAGGTTCGCGATGCATTGACGGCCGCCACCCCAGGAAGGCGTAACTGATGGGAAGCAAAGGTTCTTACGCCGGAGGTGGAGGCAACATCGGCAACGATCTCCGCGAAGGCATCGACGATTGGTTGGCAAACCTGCCTGGTTCGGGTGGTGCGCCGCCAGCCGCCGCTCCCGGCACGTCCCAGCCGCAAACCGCCTCTGCGGCGCCACCGACGCCGAAACTCACGCCGCGAGCCCAGCGGGTCGCGCGCACCTCGCTACTATTCAAGACAACCAGCGGTGCCGGTTCTAAGGCGCGACGCGGAACAGAGGTCCAATTCCCACGCTCAGCGGCGACCAGCTCACGGATCGCCGGCCGGGGTGCCGCAGCAGCATACGCATACCGGACCGGCGACCGAGACACGCTCCGCGATCTCGGGCTCGACTACGACACGCTTCGCGCCAACCCCAACGTCCTGGACGTCGTCTACGTAATCGCGCAAGTTATTTGCGACGAACTTCCGCAGGGAACCATCGACACTGATGAGCAGGTGCACGTCGTAGCCGAGATTGCTGAGTGGGTGGTCACGGCCGATCCGAACCTCCTGCCTACACCGGCGGAGATCGCTCAGGAAACGCTCGCGGTGGTCATGTACTGGGCGTACTTCACGACGACCGAAGCGAAACTGAACACGGCCGACCTTTCCGCGCAACAGCGCGAGGTGTTCGAGAAGGACGTCCGGGGAGCCTGTGAGGAACTTGCCGCCTATGCCGACCTCAACCCGAGCCGCCCCACAGCCGACCAGTTCACCTCCGCAGTCGAAACCGGTATCGAGTTTCTCCAGACCGTCTACGGAGGATCTGATGTCTGAGTTCAGCCTCCACTTCAAGGTGCCTGATGGACTTTCCGAGGCCGTAGCGCGGCGCACCTTCTACTGGCCTGCCGACGGACCAGGCAGCTTCTTCACTAAGCTCAAGCCACGATTCGGTGCTCTCGGACCGGTGGCGCCCTTAAACGCAGACTTCGCTCGGATCGCGGTCATGGTCTACGCCGCAGACCGGTCCGTCGTCCGAGCCGCTGGAACGGTTAATTGGACAGCCCGCGATTACGACCTAACAATCCCAGTCTCAGACCCGGAGGCGTGGAGAGCTGTGCACGACCGGCTCGTGCGAACGCTCGCGTTCCTTTCGGGCGACACTTGGGCGATTACCTTCACCAAGGCTCCTATCCCGGCGGAACCCGTCGCCGAGAATCAATACTCGTCAGCTGAACGGGTCGTTCTCCTCAGCGGGGGCGCTGACTCTGCTGCAGGCGCGCTGCTTGCACGAACCCTCCCCGAAGACCACGTCCTGGTGTCGCACTTTGGCGGAAACGGGATCGGTCGAATTCAACGCCTGGTCGCCGAGGCGATCACTACCCTGCGTCCCGACGGTTCCAGCCAGCAGCATTGCCAGGTCCGCTTCTCCCGGATGCAACACCAACCGGACGGTACGAAGTTCGCCAACGAGCCCTCAACGAGGACGCGGTCGCTGCTGTTCCTTGCTCTCGGGCTTTGCGTGGCCTCGGTTAACGGCGTGCCCCTATGGATCCCCGAGAACGGGTTCGCCTCCCTCAACCCGGCCATGGGCGCCGACCAGTTCGGCAGCCTCTCCACACGGACGACTCACCCCTGGTTCCTCTCAGAGGTCCGGGACGTCCTCGCTGACATCGGCGCTGAGGGGCGTATCGAGAATCCGTTCGCGCAGCAGACGAAAGGCGAGATGTTCACCGACGTGGCTGCACAACTCGGACCTGACGCGGCCAGCATGTTCCTCAGCTCAACGGATTCCTGCGGGTTCACAAACAAGCGGTTCTGGGCCATCGAGAAGACTCACCACTGCGGCACGTGCTTCGGCTGCCTCCTACGCCGCGCGTCGTTCAAAGCCGCCGCCCTCGACGACAGGAGCGTGTACGCAGTGGACAACCCCCCTAGTGCCGACGCCGCAGACGTGCTCCAGCGTAATTCTCTGTTGCCAAGCATTCGGTCCTACGTCGGTCGTGGCGTCACCACAGCAGACATCGCCTCGATTCGACTGCCTACCGGGTACAGCCCGTCCGCGGCCCGCGAACTGTGTGTGCGCGGAAGCGACGAACTCAGGCTCCTACTGTGACCAACAACTGGCCACCTTTCGACATGCACGCGCATGTGGATATCAATACGAGGTCTGAAGACCTCCTCGAGCTGAGAGCAGTCATCTTCGCCGCAACGCGCTCCTTGGCTGAATCCCGAGCGGCAGTCCTACGGCAACCTCAGGATCTTCTAACCGTCTGGGGCGTCGGGACTCATCCGGCCGTAAAGACGGCACTCGAAACGTTCGACCAGTCGGAGTTCGCGGACCTCGTCACCAAGGCAGCATTCGTCGCCGAGGTGGGGCTGGATGCCAAGGTGAAAGCTCGCCTTCCCCTCCAGCAGGACGTACTCGCCCAGATGCTGTGTATCCTTCAAAGCCAGCCTCGTTTGACTTCGTTGCACAGCTACGGCGCCACCAACGAAGTGGTGGAACTGCTAGAACAGCACCCAATCGACGGCGTAATCCTGCACTGGTGGCTCGGTGATGCTCAGACCACGGCGGCGGCGCTGGACCTCGGCGCATACTTTTCTGTGAACCCGGCGAATCTGAAGCACATCGACGTCCTCGCGACGGTGCCGCTGGACAGGCTTCTTCCCGAAACTGATCACCCGAGCGGCGACCGTTTCGGCAAGCCGCCACGGGTGCCGGGAAACGTGAGCCGCGTTGAGCAGGAGATTGCCAAGTTGCACGGGCTAAGTCCGACCGTCGCGCGTCAACACCTTTGGTCGAACCTCAAAGCCCTAACGGCATCAGTGAACGTCAGCAGACTGCTCCCAGAACGTGTCGCAGCGGTGATCGCCGCGGCTTCCTGAAGCCGCAAACGTCATCCGTCCGCCACCCATCGGGGTGGATCGCAAGCAACAGGCAACGCTATCCGGCGATCTTGCTCGAGGCGCCAACGCGTCGTCGAGTTGTCTTTGGGGAAGCGCATGAGGGAGCGAGTGGACCGGCCCTGCGAGCGGTGTCCGGAGGGGCTGGGGTCATCCCTACGCCTCTTGTCGAGCGCCCCAGCTGGCGTCGGCATCGCAGAGCTGACCGGTTTCCTTACGCCGCATCACCGCATGTGGCACGTCGAGGGAACATGTCGCAGAACTATTGTCCGAAACCCCAGGCGTCGCAGAACGAGGCCTGGGGTCTTGGCTACCGTCGTGGCGCGGCATACACCTACGGGTACGCCTGGGTATCCACCATGGCACAGAACCTCGACGCCCGGGTCGACACGGTCACCGGCGCCGACGCCGGCGGCGTCGACGCGCGACGTCGTCGTGGAAGAGGCCTCCGGCCGCCGCGAGGACGGCCCCGAGCTCGCCCGAGTTCGCGCGCAGTTGCGCGAGGGGGATACGTTCGTCGTGACGAAGCTCGAGCGGCTCGGCCGCTCGGGCGCGTACGTTGCGTCCCTGGTGCGCGGCCTCGACGACCGCGGCGTCACGCTCGGCGTTGACAGAGACGATCGGTACCTCGAGCGCTGCCGGGCGACTCATGGGTCACGTGCTGGCCGCCGTTGCGCGAATGGAACGGACCTTACGCGAGAGCGCACGCTCGATGGTCTCGCCGCGGCGCGCGCCTGCGATCGGGTCGGCAGTCGCCCGACCGTCGTGACCGCGGACCGTGTCGCGGCGGCGCGTCCCTCGCCGGTGGGCGGTCGGGCGCCGCCGTCACCCGCGCGCTCGGCGTCTTTCCGGACAGTCTGTACCGACACCTAGCGAACCTCACCCATGCGACCGGCAGTCTCTGATGCGTCCTCGACGGCGCCAGACGATTCCGCGAAGCTCGCCCGCGCTCGTCGACGTTCTCCACTGAGCGGGTGCGAGTCTGCGAGATCATTCCCTCGTGATATGCCAACGAACCTGTGTCATGACTCGCTCTGCGCGACCTCGCTGGGGTGCTTCGTGACACCATCGCTCTTCGGGGACGGGCCGCGGGAAGTCTCGTCCCCGAGCCTGTTCGCCGAGCCGACCGCGCAGTTCCTTGCCCGAGCGTCCGGCGAGTTCTGGGACGCGGTGCGAGGCCTGGTGTCGGACTGGGTAGGTCGCTTCCCGGCGTCGGAGCGTGCCGACCTGACTGGCCGGCTCCTCAGCCCGGAGGACCACCATCACCGGGCAGCTTTTCTCGAGCTGTACTTGCACGAGTCACTGATCCGCGCCGGTTTCGGGGTCGAGATCCACCCGGTGCTCGCAAACAGCGACCGACAGCCCGACTTCCTCGTCCACGGCTCAGACGAGCCCTTCTACCTCGAAGCGCGCGCAACAGCCCTCGCCTCAAAGAAGGTGGGGAGCAACCGACGGATCGGCGAGTTCTACGACGCACTCAACAAGATGGACAGTCCGAACTTCTGGCTGTGGGTCGACGTCACCAGTGAGGGCGGAACGGCACTATCCGTCCGAAAACTGCGTGGACCTCTTACGCGTTGGCTCGAAGGTCTCGATCCCGACGTCGAGTCCATCTACGAGGAAATGCCGCTGTTCCGGTGGCAGCGTGATGGCTGGGACATCGAGATCCGGGCGGAACCCAAGAGCCCGTCGTCCCGAGGGCCGGGAAGCACGGAGCGCCCAATCGCGGTCTACGGCAGCGAACAGTCCTGGACCGACGTCGAGCCGCTCAAGCGTGCGCTCGAGGACAAGGGGAGCGCGTACGGGGCGCTCGGGCACGGGTTCGTCGTCGCCGTTGGGACGAACCTGTACGCCGACGGCAACCTGAACAGTCTGCTCTACGGGTCGCGAGACTTCACCGTCGTCCCGACGGCATCCGAGACAGTCGAGACACGTCGCAGCGACGGATACTTCACTCGTCCGGGAGCTGAGAAGTCTCATCCCCACGTCTCGGGCTTGCTGGTCGTGAACAACTTGGCACCGTGGTGGGTCGCGGATAGGCGCCCGACGTACTGGAAGAACCCCGCGCCTGACCACGACGTCGCACCGTCACCCGCGTGGGACGTCATGGCACTCAACGACGGTCTGGTCGAACAATCATCGGCCACGGTCGATCCGCGCTCACTGTTTGGCCTTCCCGATCCGTGGCCACCCGGTCCGGCGTTCCCCGAAGAGGATGGGTAGCGTGCCGTACCCGTTGCGTCCCGTGCTGGAGTATTGCCGCAGTTCCGCGGTGACTTGAAGAACGGCTACAACGCAGTCCGGTTCGACCGGTGTGACCGTTTCGTAGTCGAGCAGCACACAGTCGGCCGATCCTTGCGTTAGCGGGCGAGCTGACGGGGCGCACAAAGACAGCGGTGCGCCCCGTAGTCTGGACCTCACGGGCACGCTGCGCCGTGCCCATGGGGCCCAGCCAGTCGGAGCGCCATCGCGAAGTCGCTGTGGACGCCAGCCGAACCGCAGTGGGTCTGATGGAGGCTCTGGTCATGTGATTCCGACCAGGGCTCCGTGGCCCTGCTGCGTAGCGTAGAGCCTCCCCTTCGAACTCGACGGGCGGCAGGTCGCCGAGGTAGCCGTGCGGTCGCTGGTGATTGTGCCAATGGACCCACCGAAGGTCGCGACCTCGACGTCCTCGACGGTCCGCCACGGCCCGGACCGCGCCGGCCCGCGGATCAGTTCGGCCTTGTAGTACCCGTTGACGGTCTCGGCCAGGGCATTGTCGTAGCTGTCACCGACGGTCCCGATCGACGGGGCCGCGGGCCATCGCGATCGCGTCGAGCACCATCTCGGTGCGCATGTGCCCGGCCACGCGCCAGCCGACGATCGTCCTCGAGAACGCGTCGATGATGAAGCACACGTAGGACATGCCGGCGAACGTGGGCACGTAGGTCAGTTCCGTGACCCACAGTTGATTCGGGCCGGTCGCGGTGAAGTCCCGCTTGACCAGGTCCGGATGTCGCGCAGACGTCGGCTCCGGGCGTGTGGTTCGACCCGCTTCGTGCGCACCGCGCCCTGGATCCCAAGCGCACGCATGAGGCGTGCGACCTGGTCACGGCCGATGTCATTCCCGGCCCGGCGGGCGGCTTTCCACAGCTTCCGCGCCCCGTAGACGCCGTAGTTGTCCTCCCACAGCCCGCGCAGGACCGGGCCCAGCTCAGCGTCCCGGACGGCACGCGCTGAGGGCGGGCGCGCCTCGGCGGCGTAGTACGTGCTCACGGCCACCTTCACCCCTGCTGCGGACAGCACGGTGCAGATGGACTCGACCGTGAGCACGATGTCGTCGACGACGACCACGCAGTTGGAGTCGATGAACGCGACTATCTGCGGTGTTGGCGCTCGAGCTCCGCCCCGAAGAAACTCGTTGCCCTCTTCAGGATCTCGTTCGCCCGAAGCAGCTTACGGACCTCTTGCTCGAGCTCACGGATCCGGCCCGCTCCGAGGTGCTCATCCCGGGCGCGTGACCATCGTCGATCTCGGCCTGCTTGACCCACTGACGCACGGACGCGACCCCGTAGCCCAGCTGGGTCGCGACCCACTGGACCGTGCCGTGCTCGGTCCTCAACTCCGCCCGCAGGGTGCGCACCATCCGCACCGCCGCGGCCTTCTCCTCATCCGAGTACCGCCGCGTCTGCGGCTTTCCCGGCGTCTGCTCCTTCGGCATAGCTCCATCCTCGTTTCCAAGGAGCGGAGTCTCCAAGAAATCCAGTGCGGTTCAGAAGTCGCAGGGGGCCGTGGTCTCGAGGAGGTGTTGCCCGGAGCCGCCCGAGGATGGATCGCGCGCGGTCGATCGTGTCCGAGGCGAGTTGGACCGAGAGCCAGCCCGCCGATGAGTTCGCGTGGGGTTCACGGTCGTCGCCACGACGCGATCGATGGGATCGTGCGTCGTGTGCCCACGAGGTTCCCTCCGGAAACCAGCGTCTTTGGTGCAAGTTCCCAGGTCAGGAGGCTGGCCGGGGGAGGGGTCGATGCCGGTGGGCTCACAGGAGGCGCGCCTGGTGGGCACACGAAAACGGCCTCTGCACTACGTTTCCGCAGGTCAGAGGCCGTTTCTCCAGTGTCCGGAGGGGGACTTGAACCCCCACGCCCGATAAAGGGCACTAGCACCTCAAGCTAGCGCGTCTGCCATTCCGCCACCCGGACGAGTGGACCTTCCCGGCGTTTCCGCCGTTCGGGTGCGGGGAAAAACATAGCACGGTTCGGGGGTGGTCCTCACATCGCCCTCACGGCCCGGACCAGGGCCGCGACCTCGACCGCGACCTCGACGTGCCCTCGGCCGAGGCCGTGCGCGGCGCCCGGCGTGCGGGGACGACCTGGGGCAGACTGGGCGGATGGTGGCCACGACGCGACGGAGGCACGCGTGACGGACGAGCAGCGACCCGCAGCAGGCCCGGCACCGACACCTCGGCCGGGCTCCGGCTCCGACCGCTCGGCGGCGTCGGTCAAGCACCTCGCCGGGGCGTCGAGCGCGGCGCGCAAGGTCGCCGGGGCGCGTCGCAACCCGTCGGTGGTGGGGTACGACGAGACGGTCCCCGCCTGGCTGCGCACGACGGCCGGCTGGTCGTGGCGCCTGCTCATGATCGTCGCGGCCGTCGCGCTCGTCTTCTTCGCGACCGCGCAGGTGCAGCTCGTGTTCGTGGCGGTCTTCCTCGCGCTCGTCATCACGTCCGTCCTGCGGCCGGTGACCGACTTCTACAGCAGGATCATGCCGCGCGGCCTGGCCACGGGGCTCGCGATCCTCACGGCCCTGCTCTTCTTCGCGGGCCTGCTGACGTACGTCATCACGTCGGTCGCGGGCCAGTGGCAGAGCCTCGCGGAGCAGTTCGACCAGGGCATCGAGCAGATCTTCGACTTCCTCGAGAACGGCCCGCTGCCGGTCACGATCACCGCGGACGACGTCAACGGCTGGATCGACAACGGGCGCCAGTGGCTCACGGAGCACGGCGGCGACATCGCGAGCCAGGCCGCGGCGAGCGCGGGCTCGGTCTTCGAGGCGTTCGCGGCGATCGCGCTCGCGATCTTCTGCACGGTGTTCTTCCTCGCCCGCGGCAAGGACATGTGGACGTGGTTCCTCAACCAGCTCCCGTCGCGCTCGCGCGACAGCTGGAAGATCGCGGGCGGCGCCGGCTGGTACACCTTCTCCGGCTACGCGCGCGGCACGGTGATCATCGCGCTCGTCGACGGCATCCTCGCGGGGATCTTCCTCGCGATCCTCGGCGTCCCGCTCGCGGCCCCGCTCGCCGTCCTCGTGTTCATCGGGGCGTTCATCCCGATCATCGGCGCCCCGCTCGCGATGATCATCGCCGCGATCGTCGCGCTCGCGGCCAAGGGCTTCCTCATCGCGCTGATCGTGACGATCGGCATCGCGCTCATCGGGCAGTTCGAGGGCCACGTGCTGCAGCCGCTCGTCATGGGCAAGCAGGTGTCGCTCCACCCGGTGGTGGTCGCGATCGCGGTAACGGCCGGCACGCTCCTCGCCGGGATCCTCGGCGCGGTCGTGTCGGTGCCGCTCGTCGCGGTCGCGTGGTCGGTGTTCTCGCACCTGCGGCACAAGGACCCACCGATGGAGGACGAGCTCCCGACGGCGAAGGAGATCGCCCTCGGGGACGTCGGCCCGGGCGTCACGCCGCCCCCGGAGGGCGCGACGAGCTGACCTCGCGCCGTCCCTGCCCGGGCGGCCGGGACCGGGATCACCGCGGGACGGCGGAGACCCCCGCGTCGAGCCGGACCGAGACGTGCACGGTGTCCCCGACGTCCTTGCCGGTCGCGGCTCGCACGGACCGCAGCACGGCGAGCAGGTGCGGGCCGCCGTAGGCGACGAGGGACGCGTGGTACGCGACGTCGTCGACCGCCGCGAGCACGGGGACCCGGCCGCGCGTCCCGAACAGGTCGAGGACGTCGACGGGGAGCGTGACGAACGCTCCCGACCGTGTCCCGGCGGCGACCACCACGGCGTCGAACTCCACCGGGCCGGGGTCCGTCCACGTGGGCATGGCGTCGACCGTAGCGGAGAGCGCGGGAGCGGGGAACGGGCCGCCCGGGCGATTTCCGGACGGCCCGGTCAGCCGCGCTCGGACGCGGCCGACCGGTCGTCGGCCCGTGCACGCGCGGCGCCACGACGGACGAGCGTCACCACGACCGCGGCCGCGGCGAGCAGCGCCGGTGCGACGAGCGACGCCCCCGCGAGGAGCAGCAGCACCGCCGTCAGGGCCGTCGCGACAGCGGCGAGCCACCAGCCGGGAGAGCGTCGGGGGAGCAGGCGCAGCGCCGCCACCATGCCCAGCGCGTAGACGGCCACCATGCTGCTCGTGTGGACGCGGACGAACGGCTCGAGGTCGAGCCCCGTGGCGACGAGCACTGCGAGGTAGCCCGCCGCGAGCGCGAGCGTGACGGCCAGCGCGCGGCGCGGGACCCCCGCACGGCCCGAGAGCGCGGCGAGGGGGCGCGGGAGGTCGCCGTCCCGGGCGAGCGCCTGCCCGAGGTTCGCGAACGCGGCGAGGTAGGCGGTGAGCACCCCGGACGTCACGAGCGCGGCGACGACGCCCACGAGCACCGGACCCGCGCCGGGCGCTCCCACGCGCGCGAGGTCGAGGAGCGCGACCGTCCCCGTCCCCGCGTCCGTGCCGAGCACCCCGACCGTCGTGACCTGGAGCGCCAGGTACGCGACGCCGACCACGACGAGCGCCACGCCCGTCGCGGCGGGGATCGTGCGCCGCGGGTCGCGGAAGTCGGCCGAGACGTGCGTGCCGACCTCCCACCCCGCGAACGCCCACACGAACAGGCTCACGGCGGAGCCCACGCCGGACCACCCCTCGCTGAGGAACGGCGTGAAGCGCTCGGCGCTCGCCGCCGGCGCCGCCGCGGCGACGACCACGACGACGGCCGCGAGCAGGAGCGTCGTCAGGCCGAGCTGGACGGCGCCCGCCACGCGCACGCCGAGGGCGACGGCGAGCGCCGGCACGACGACGAGCGCGACCGCCACGACCGGGACGACGGCGCGGTCCGCCCCGACGACGGCCACGACGTACTCGGCCCCGAGCACCGCGACGACGGGGACGCCCGCGCACACGCCGAGGAAGAACCAGTACCCGGTGGCGCGGGCCGCCGTCGGGCCGAGCGCCGCACGCACCGCGCTCGCGACCCCGCCCCGGTCGGGGTGACGTGCGGCGAGCGCGGCGAACGTCCCCGCGAGCGGCACGCTCGCCACGAGGACGAGCGCGACGGCGAGCACGGACGCAGGCCCGGCGACGCGCGTCGCGAGGCCCGGCAGCGCGAGGACGCCGGTCCCGAGGACGCTCGCGACGTACAGCGCGCTGCCGCGCGCGAGGCCCAGCGTGCCCGCCGGGGCCGGGGCCGGGGCCAGGGCTGGGGCCGGGGCTGGGGCTGGGGCGGGGTCGAGCGGGCTGGTGGGCAGATCCCGTCCGGAGCGGGAGGCCGCGCCGCGCGTCGGGGCGGGCGGGGCTGTCGTGCGGGAGGTCGTCGGGTCCACCCGATTACCCTGGCAACGACGGCGGGGCCGGACGAGTGGCAGTCAGGACACGCAGGCACAAGATCCTGCCACCCTGCGCACGACGGCCGCCTGCGACCACACTGGACCATGAGGATCGGGATACCCACCGAGGTCAAGAACCACGAGGACCGCGTCGCGCTCACCCCCGCCGGCGCGCACCACCTCGTGCGGGCCGGGCACGACGTGCTCGTCCAGTCCGGGGCCGGGACCGGCTCCCACCTGCCCGACGCGGAGTTCGAGAGCGCGGGCGCGCGCATCGTGCCTACCGCCGAGGAGGTCTGGGGCGAGGCGGAGCTCGTCTGCAAGGTCAAGGAGCCGGTCGCGAGCGAGCACCGCTTCCTGCGCGACGACCTCCTGCTCTTCGCCTACCTCCACCTCGCCGCCGACGCGGCGTGCACGCGCGCCCTGCTCGACGCCGGCACCACCGCCGTCGCCTATGAGACCGCCCAGGCCCCGGACGGCACCCTCCCGCTCCTGGCGCCCATGAGCGAGGTCGCCGGACGCATGGCGACCCAGGTCGGCGCGTGGCTCCTCCAGCGCCCGGCAGGCGGCCGCGGCGTCCTGCTCGGCGGCGTGCCCGGGACGCGACCCGGCCGGGTCGTCGTGCTCGGGGGCGGCACCGCGGGGCGCCACGCCGCCGAGATCGCCGTGGGCATGCGCGCCGAGGTCACGGTCGTCGACCTCGCGCTGCCCGTGCTGCGCGCCGTCGACCAGGAGTTCTCCGGGCACGTGCGCACCGTCGTGTCGAACGCGTACGCGATCGAGCGCGAGGTGCTGGAGGCCGACCTCGTCGTCGGCGCCGTGCTCGTCGCGGGGGCGCGTGCCCCGCGCCTCGTCACCGACGACCTCGTCGCGCGGATGCGGCCCGGCGCCGTGCTCGTGGACGACGCCGTGGACCAGGGCGGGTGCTTCGAGGGGTCGCGGCCCACGACCCACGACGACCCGACCTTCGCCGTCCACGGCACCACGTTCTACTGCGTCGCGAACATGCCCGGAGCGGTCCCCGTGACGAGCACCCTCGCGCTGACCAGCGCGACGCTCCCGTACCTCGCGGCGCTCGCGGACGGCGGGGTCGACGCGCTGCGGGAGGTCCCGCTCCTGCGGTCGGGGGCGTCCACCCACCGCGGCACGCTCCTCAACGCGGCGGTGGCCGCCGCGCACGACCTGCCGTGGACGCCCGTGGAGGACGCCCTGCGCCGGTGACGCACCCGGGTCCGGGACGGTCGAGAGCAGCCGTCGCCGCGCGGCCCCGGGCCGGGAATCGGGGTGACGCCGTGCGGCGCGGCGTGCCAGGCTCGGGCGGGTGCACCCCTTCGCCCTCGACGACGGCCGCGTCCACCTGTCCACCCCGACCCTCGACGACGTCGACGCGATCACGGCCGCGTGCCAGGACCCGGACGTCGCCGCGTGGACGGTCGTGCCGTCGCCGTACACGCGCGCGGATGCGGTGCAGTTCGTGCAGGAGTACGTCGGTCCCGGGTGGGAGCGCGGGGACGTCCTCACGTGGGGCGTGCGCGAGAGCGCGGGCCGATCGGGCATCCCCGGCCCCGACGGCGTGAGCCCGCTCCTCGGCATGATCGGCCTCAGCCTCGACGACGCGCCCGAGGGACGGCGGTCGGCCGAGATCGGCTACTGGACCGCACCCGGCGCCCGGGGCCGGGGCTTCATGACGGCCGCGGGCCGCCTCGTCGTCGACTGGGCGTTCGACCCCGAGGGGGCGGGTCTCGCGCGGCTCTTCTGGCAGGCGTACGTCGGCAACTGGCCCTCGCGCCGGACCGCGTGGCGCCTCGGCTTCCGGGTCGAGGGCACGGTGCGCGGCTTCGCGCTGCAGCGCGGCGAGCGACGCGACGCGTGGCTCGGCACGCTCCTGCCCGGCGATCCGCGCGAGCCCGCGGAGCCGTGGCCGGCGGACGCGTCGCCGTCGGGCCGCGCGGCCTGACGCCGTACCGCCACCGCGCTCCCGGGCGGCGGGGTGTCCGTTTCCGTCGTGGCTGCCGGCGGGGTCAAGATGGGCACCATGACCTCCGAGCCCACGACGCGCGCCGACGCGCCCGCGCCCACCACCGCGCCGGCCCTCCTCGACCTCGACCCCGCCAACCCGTTCGCGGCGCCGTCCGTGCTGCCGTACGAGCTGCCCGACTACGACGCGATCCGTGAGGAGCACTACCTCCCGGCGCTGCGGGCCGCGACGGCCGCGCAGCGCGCGGCGATCGAGGCGATCGCGACCGACGACGCGCCGCCCACCGCCGCGAGCGTGCTCGAGGCGCTCGAGCGGTCGGGCCGCGACCTCGCGCGCGTGCTCAACGCGTTCTACAACCAGCTCTCGGCCGACGCGACGCCGGGCCTGGAGCAGATCGAGGAGGAGTTCGCGCCCGAGCTCGCGGCCCACCACGACGCGATCTACATGGACGCGCGCCTCTACGCCCGCGCCCGCACGCTGCAGGACGCGGTGGACGCCGGCGAGCAGACCCTCGAGCCCGACGCCGCGTGGCTGCTCCGCACGCTGCTCGTCCGGTTCCGCCGCTCGGGCGTGGAGCTCGACGCGGAGCAGCAGGAGCGCCTGCGCGCGCTCAACGGCCGCCTGACCACGCTCGAGGCCGCGTTCGGCCGCAAGCTGCTCGCGGGCGCGAACGCCGCGAGCGTGCTCGTCACCGACCGGGCGGAGCTCGACGGGCTCGCCGAGGACGCCGTCGCGGGCGCGGCGGCGGCTGCCGCCGCGCGCGGGCACGAGGGCGCGTGGCTGCTGGAGATGCAGCTCCCCACCCAGCAGGGCGTCCTCGCCTCGCTCGCGCGCCGCGACGTGCGCGAGCGCGTGCAGCAGGCGTCGGAGTCGCGCGGTGCGAGCGGCGACGACCACGACACGCGCGAGATCGTGCTGGAGACCGTGCGCCTGCGCGCCGAGCGCGCGCGCCTGCTGGGCTACGAGCACCACGCCGCGTACGTCGCCGAGGACGCGACCGCCAAGACGACCGAGGCCGTGAATGCGATGCTCGCGCGGCTCGCCCCTGCCGCCGTCGCGAACGCGCGCCGCGAGGCGGCCGACCTCGAGACGGCGCTGCGGGCCGACGAGCCGGGCGCGACGCTGCGCGCGTCCGACTGGTCGTTCTACGCCGAGCGCGTGCGCAAGGACCGCTACGCGCTCGACGACGCGCTCCTGCGCCCGTACCTCGAGCTCGAGCGCGTCGTGCACGACGGCGTGTTCCTGGCCGCGAACCGCCTGTTCGGCATCTCCTTCGCCGAGCGCCACGACCTCGTCGGGTACCACCCGGACGTGCGCGTCTTCGAGGTTTTCGACGCCGAGGCGCCGGGGGAGCCGGGCCAGGGCCTGGGTCTCTTCCTCGCCGACTGGTACACGCGCGAGTCCAAGCGCGGCGGCGCCTGGATGAACAACCTCGTCGACCAGAACCACCTGCTCGGGCAGAAGCCGGTCGTCGTCAACAACCTCAACATCGTCAAGCCGCCGGCCGGCCAGCCCACGCTGCTCGTCTGGGACGAGGTCATCACGCTCTTCCACGAGTTCGGGCACGCGCTGCACGGCCTGTTCTCCGACGTGCGCTACCCGTCGCAGTCCGGCACCGAGGTGCCGCGCGACTTCGTCGAGTACCCCTCGCAGGTCAACGAGATGTGGGCGTGGGAGCCGACGGTCCTGCGCTCCTACGCGGTGCACCACGTCACGGGCGAGCCGATGCCCGCCGAGTGGGTCGACACGATGCTCGCCTCGCGCCAGTTCAACGAGGGTTTCGGCACGACCGAGTACCTCGCCGCTGCGCTGCTCGACCAGGCCTGGCACCAGGTCGGGCCCGACGGCGTCCCCGCGTCGGAGGCCGACGTCGTACCGTTCGAGGCCGCCGCGCTCGAGGCGGCGGGCGTCGCGTTCGCGCCCGTCCCGCCGCGCTACCGCACGACGTACTACAACCACGTGTTCGGGGGCGGGTACGCGGCCGGGTACTACTCGTACATCTGGTCCGAGGTCCTCGACGCCGACACGGTCGAGTGGTACCGCGAGAACGGCGGCCTGTCGCGCGAGAACGGCGAGCGCTTCCGCCGCGCGCTGCTCGCGCGCGGCGGCTCGCAGGACCCGCTGCAGTCGTTCCGTGAGCTCCGTGGCCGCGACGCCGACATCGCGCCGCTCCTCGCGCGCCGCGGCCTCGACGCCTGAGGTGTGGGCCCCTCCCGTCGCGAGGTAGAGCCGTGGTAGCGCGAGGTAGAGGCCTGGTCATGACCACGCCTCTACCTCGCGGACCTCGGCTCTACCTGGGCGGGGTGCCCGGGCGGACCAGGCCGGTCTCGTAGGCGACGACGACGAGGCCGGCCCGGTCCCGCACCCCCAGCTTGGCGAGGATACGGCCCACGTGCGTGCGGGCCGTCGCCGGGCTCATGAACAGGGCCGCGCCGATCTCGTCGTTCGTCAGGCCGCGGCCGACGTGCGCGAGCACCTCGCGCTCGCGGTCCGTGAGCCGGTCGGCGACCGCGGCGACAAGCGCCTCGTCCCGTCGCCCGGCGTCCACCGCCTGCGCGACCACGCGCGCCGTCACCGCGGGGGAGAGCAGCGCGTCGCCCGCCGCGGCAGTGCGCACCGCGCCGCGCAGCTCGTCCGGGCTCGCGTCCTTGAGCAGGAAGCCCGACGCCCCCGCCCGTAGCGCCGCGAAGAGGTTCGTGTCGTCGTCGAACGTCGTGAGGACCACGACGCGCGGTCCGGCCGCCGCCCCGTCCGCGCCCGTCGCGCCGTCCGGTAGCCCCGAGCCGGGGGCCGCGTCGTCGACAATCTGCCGCGTGGCCGCGATCCCGTCGAGCACGGGCATCTGGAGGTCCATGAGAACGACGTCGGGGCGCACGCGGCGCGCGAGCGCGACGCCCTCGCGACCGTCGGCCGCCTCGCCGACGACCTCGACGTCGTCCGCGCGCTCGAGCAGCGCGCGGATGCCCGTCCGCACGAGGGGCTGATCGTCGACCAGCACGACGCGGATCACGGGGCACCCCCGCCTGAGGAGTGCGGGCCCCGCACGGCGGCCGTCCCGCGCACCGCGGCGCCGGGCGTGACCGGCACGCGCGCCCGCAGCCGGAACCCGCCGCCGTCGGGTGCGTCGGTCTCGACCGTGCCGCCCAGGACCGCGACGCGCTCGCGCAGCCCGCGCAGCCCGAGCCCGCCACGGTCCGTGGCGTCACCCCCGCCCCGTGCCCCGGGGCCGTCGTCGCGCACCTCGACCGCGAGCACGTCGCCCGGTGCACCAGGCGCACGCTCCAACGCCACGCGGACGACGGCGGCGTGCGCTCCGGCGTGCCGCAGCACGTTGGTCAGGCCCTCCTGGACGACCCGGTACGCCGCCGCGCCCGCGGCGGTACCCTCCGCGGTCCCCGAGGGCAGGTCGACGTCGAGGGTGACGTCGAGCCCGGCCGCCCGGGCCGTGAGCGCGAGGTCGTCGAGCCGGTCGATGCGCGCCTGTTCCGCGAGCCCCGCGGGCGCGGCCGTCCCGCGCAGCGCGCGCACCGTGGCGCGCAGGTCCGCCAAGGCGGTCGTCGTGGCCGTCCGGACGAGCTCGAGCTCGGCCCGCGCGGTCGCGAGCGCGTCCGACTGTGCGGCACCGACGGCGTCCACGTCGTCGAGTGCCTCGCGGGCGACGTTCGCGTGCAGCGAGACGACGGCGAGGTGGTGCCCGACGACGTCGTGCAGGTCGCGGGCGACGGCCTCCCGGTCGTGCGCGAGCCGGTCGGCGGCCTCGAGCTGGAGCGTCTGCTCGCGCAGCGCGTCCGCGTGGCGCCGCTGCTCGTCGCGCTGCCGGCGGGTGAACGACCCGTGCCCGAGGGCGATCGCCGCGGCCATGAGCGCCACGGTCGTCGCCAGCTCGTAGCCGATGACGTACCGGACGTCGTCGCCCTCGGCGAGCCGGAAGTACGTCGAGGTGACGACGAGCGCCGCCGCGACCCCGACGGCCCAGCCGAGCCGGCCCGCGACGGCCGCCGAGTACAGGGCGACCGAGACGGGCAGGGCGAGGCCGATCGCGGGCAGGTCCAGCGTGTAGTAGGCGCAGATGACGAGCGCGGTCGCGACGAGGACCCCGACGGGGAAGCGGCGCCGGCCGAGCACGAGCAGCCCCAGCACAAGGGCGATCGGGTACGCGACCCACGGGTCGGCCCGCGTGCCCCCGACGTCGGCGGCGATGGCGAACGCGACGACGTCGAACACCGCGAACCCCAGCAGAACGTCGACGAGCCACGGCGGGGGCGACGAGCGCGACGGCCGGGTCGCGGGAGGCGACCCGGCGGGCCGGTCGTGCGGGAGATCGCGAGACGTCACGACCACCGAGTCTAGGAAGACACACCCTGACGCGCGTCCGTCGTGGGGCGGGTCCAGGTCAGGGGTCGGCTACGTCGAGACGCGTACGCGCGGGGCGCGGGACGACGCATCGCGTCACGCGCCGGGGCGGACGCGGCGCCGCACCGCCGCTCCCTAGCGTCGACGTCATGAACCCGACTCCCGGACCCGCACCCCACCGCCCGGTCCCGCCCGGCCCGCCGCGCCCCACGCTCGGCGAGACGGTCCGCTCGCTGAGCTGGCCGCTCGTCCTCGGGCTCGGCGCGCTCGCGCTCGTCCGACCGCTCCTGAGCGTCACCGGCCTCGACGACGCGATCGGACGGCCCGCGGCGCCCCTGCTCGCGACCCTCGTGCTCACGATCGTGTGGGTCGGCGCGATCGTCATCGCCCGCCCGGCGCACCCGCTCGCGACCGGCGTGGCCGTCGGGCTCGCCTACGGTGTCCTCGCGCTGATCCTCAGCGCCCTGCTGTCGCCGATCCTCACCGGCGAGCTCCAGGGCCCCGTCGCGCACCCCGTCGCGATCGTTCCGATGCTGCTCACCAACGCGGCCTGGGGCGCGTTCGCGGGAGCCATGGCGCTCGGTCTCCTCGCGGCCCGACGTCGTTGAGGCCCCACCAGCCGACGTCTCGCCGCGCCACCCCGCTTCCCCGACTCCGAGACCGCCCCGTCCCTGGCACCACCCCGAGCCGCGGCCGCGCGCGCTCGGGGTCGGCTCCGGGCATGCGTACGCTGCCGAGCGGACGCGCCCGGCACCGCCCGGTACCTAGCGTCGACAGCGTCGCCCGCACCGCCGGGCCGCCGTCGAACCGCACCCGCCGCCCGCCGTCGTCCACCCTGGAGAAGACCCGATGACGACCACGCACACCACCCCGCCGCCCGCCGTCCCCCCGACCCCCGGGGCACCCGGCGGACCGCCCGGACGTCGCCCGCGACGGCGGCGTGGCCCGCTCGTCCGCGTCCTCCTCGTGCTCGGGCTCGTCGTCGTCCTGCTCGTCGGGGCCGTCGCAGTGGTCGTGGGCGTCGCGTGGGCGCGCGCCGCGACGAGCACGGCGGGAGCCGTGGAGTTCACGCGGCCGCTCGCCGTCCCGCCGCTCGCGGAGTCGCGCGTGGAGGACGGCGTGCGCGTTTTCGAGCTCGAGGCGCGCGAGGGCGTCGCCGACCTCGGCGCGTCCGCCCCCACTCCGACGATCGGGCTGAACGGCGACTACCTGGGGCCCACCTTGCGGGCCGCGCGCGGGGAGCGCGTGCGCGTCGACGTGACTAACGCTCTCGACGAGACGACGACGCTCCACTGGCACGGCATGCACCTGCCGCCCGCGATGGACGGCGGCCCCCACCAGATGGTCGAGCCGGGCGAAACGTGGTCGCCCACGTGGACGATCGACCAGCCCGCCGCGACGCTCTGGTACCACCCGCACCTGCACGGGCAGACCGCGAGCCAGGTGTACCGCGGGCTAGCGGGGATGTTCCTCCTCGACGACCCTGCCGCCGCCGACGGCCTGGCCGCCGACCTGCCGCACGAGTACGGCGTCGACGACGTCCCCGTCATCCTCCAGGACAAGAGCTTCCACGCCGACGGGCGGCTCGACGACGCCGTCTCCTTCCTCTCGCCGGTCGGCCCGCTCGGTGGCACGGTGCTCGTCAACGGCACCCCGGGGCCCTACCTCGACGTCGCGACCGAGCGCGTCCGTCTGCGCCTGCTCAACGGCTCCGACTCACGCGTCTACGACGTCGGCCTCGCCGACGGCGGCACGGTCCAGCTCATCGGGACCGACGGTGGGCTGCTCCCCGCTCCGCAGTTGGTCGAGCGCGTGCGCCTCTCCCCGGGCGATCGGGCGGAGGTCGTCGTGACCATGACCCCGGGGCAGCGCGCGGTCCTGCGCAGCTTCCCGCCCGAGCTGGGCGTCAACCCGATGTTCGAGCGCTTCTCGGGCGGCGAGGACACCCTCGACCTCCTCGAGCTCCGCGCGGCCGGCACGCTCGAGCGGAGCCCCGACATCCCGGGCACGCTCGGCGCCGCCGACCCCGCGGACGCGCTCGACGAGTCCGACGCCGTGCGCACCCGCCGCTTCCAGCTCGCCGGTACCGCGATCAACGGGCGCTCCATGGACATGGCGCGGATCGACGAGGTCGTCACGGTCGGCGAGACCGAGGTGTGGGAGGTCACCGGGCTCGACGACACCCCGCACAACTTCCACGTGCACGACGTCCGGTTCCGCGTCCTCGACGTCGCAGGACAGCGGCCCGGGCCGGACCTCGCCGGGTGGCAGGACACGGTCTACGTCCAGCCGGGGCACGTGACGCGCCTGCTCGTCCGGTTCGACGCCGCCGAGGGCACGACCGATCCGACCACCCCGTACATGTTCCACTGCCACCTCCTCACGCACGAGGACCGCGGCATAATGGGCCAGCTCGTCGTCGTCGCCCCGGGCGAGCAGGCGCCGTCCCGTATCGACGTCCCCGACGGCGGCACCCATCAGGAGCACGACGCCGACGCGCTCCCGGGCGACGGCACCGGCCCCCGCCACACCCTCGCACGGGACGGGAAGCACGACCCTGACCACTGACCCGTCGAGGTAGAGCCGTGGTTGTGCGAGGTAGAGCCGTGGTTGTGCGAGGTAGAGCCGTGGTCACCCTGCCCGACGGCGTGTGGTCGCCCTGGGTGGTCGTGGTGGGTGGTGGTGCCGCGTCTACCATCCGCCGTTCTTTCCTCGCGGCTCCCGCCAAGCCCGCCACGACGCGGCACCACCACCCACCCCGCCCGGCGTCGTCTTGCCTCGGTCTGTGCTCGCCCCGGGTGGCTGCCCGCGGGACCGTCGATCTCGCGACTTGCGCTTCGCGGTCCACTTCTCTCGCGTCGCACAGCGGCGCTCACGGCTGCACCGTGGTGCCGCGCCCTGGCGGCGCGCAGGTGATCTTGACGCGTCTCGTGCGTCTCGTGCGTCTGGTGCGTTCGGGTGCTTGCCCGATCCGCGCCGCTCACCGCCCGGGTTCAGCCCGGGCGACCCGACGGCCCTCGGCGGGGCCGACCACCTCGGATGGTGACCCAGCCGCAATGGTGGCCCCGACCGCGACGGGCGACCGGCCGCCGTCGGACACGACCACGGCTCTACCCGACCGGGCAGCGTTCTGCTTCGGTGGACCACGGCTCTACTTCGCGTGACCAGGGCTCTATCTCGCGTGACCAGGGATCTACCTCAGCCCACCGGGGTCCTCGCTCGGCGTGTCCGGCATACGGGCGGTGGGGCGGGGCGGTCCGCACGCCCGACGGCGACGGGTAGCGTGTCGCTCATGACCGCTCCGCACCCGGACTCCCTGGCCAGCGCCCCCGCGGCGACCGACGCGACCCCCGGCGCGGTGCCGCGCGCCGAGGACGAGGTCGTGCGGATCTGCCGCGAGCTGCTGCGGATCGACACGTCGAACTTCGGCGACGGGTCGGGCCCGGGGGAGCGGGCCGCCGCGGAGTACGTCATGGGGCTGCTGCACGAGGTCGGGCTCGAGCCGGAGCTGTTCGAGTCGGAGCCCGGCCGGGCGAGCGTGGTCGTGCGGCTCGAGGGAGCGGACCCGACGCGACCGGCGCTCGTGCTCCACGGCCACCTCGACGTCGTCCCCGCGCAGGCGCAGGACTGGTCGGTGGACCCGTTCGCGGGCGAGGAGATCGACGGCCTGCTGTGGGGGCGCGGCGCCGTCGACATGAAGGACATGGACGCGATGATCCTCGCGGTCGTGCGCCAGATGGTGCGCGAGGGCCGCAAGCCCGCGCGCGACGTCGTCGTCGCGTTCTTCGCGGACGAGGAGGCGGGCGGCGCCTACGGGGCGCGCTACGCCGTCGACCACCGGCCCGAGCTGTTCGAGGGTGCGACCGAGGCGATCAGCGAGGTCGGTGGGTTCTCGGTCGAGGTCGGGGGGCGGCGGGCCTACCTGCTCCAGACGGCGGAGAAGGGCATCGCCTGGCTGCGCCTCGTCGCGGAGGGCCGCGCCGGGCACGGGTCGCAGGTGAACGACGACAACGCGGTGACGCGGCTCGCCGAGGCGGTGGCGCGCATCGGGACGCACCACTGGCCGAACACGCTCACGCCGACGGTCGACAAGCTGCTGCGCGGCGTCGCGGACCTCACGGGCCTGCGGTACGACCCCGAGGACTCCCGGTCGATCGAGGCCCTCGTGGCCGCGCTGGGCCCGGCGTCGCGGTTCGTCGGCGCCACGGTGCGGCACACGTCGAACCCGACGCAGCTCTCCGCGGGTTACAAGGCGAACGTCATCCCCGGCCGCGCCGAGGCGGCGATCGACGCGCGCCTCCTGCCGGGCCACGAGGAGGACGGGTTCGCGACGCTCCGCGCGCTCGCGGGCGAGCACGTGCGGGTCGAGGAGATCCACCGCGACATCGCGCTCGAGGTGCCGTTCGAGGGCGACCTGGTGGACGCCATGGTGGACTCGCTGCTCGCGGAGGACCCGGAGGCGACGGTGCTGCCGTACACGCTGTCGGGCGGCACGGACAACAAGTCGCTCGCCCGCCTCGGGATCACGGGCTACGGCTTCGCGCCGCTGCGCCTGCCCGCCGACCTCGACTTCTCCGGCATGTTCCACGGCGTGGACGAGCGCGTGCCCGTCGACTCGCTGCGGTTCGGCGTGCGCGTCCTGGACCGGCTCCTGCGCACCTGCTGACCGACGGGCGTCGCGCGGTCAGGTCTCGCCGAGCAGCGCCCGGACGGAGGAGCGCAGCTGCGCGCGGTACCCGCCGCCGAACAGCACCGCGTGCACCGCGACCGGGTACACCTGGTGCAGCGCGACGCGGTGGCGCCACCCGCGCGCGAGCGGGTGCGCGGCGTCGTACGCGGCGAGGATGTCGTCGAGGAACGGCGCGCCGAACAGCGCGAGCATCGCGAGGTCGGCCTCGCGGTGCCCGCCGTGGGCGGCCGGGTCGATGAGCACCGCCTCGACCGCGCCCGCCGAGCCGCCCGTGCGGTCGTCCGGCCCGCCGCCCCGGCCTGGCGCCCACAGCACGTTGCCCGACCAGAGGTCGCCGTGCACGCGCGCCGGCGCGTCGTCGAGCGCCGGGCGGGCGAGGTCGGGCAGGCGCGCGGCGAGGCGGTCGAGGAGCCGCGCGTCCTCGGCGTCGAGCGCGCCCCGGTCGCGGCCCTGCCGCGCGACCGGCAGGAGGCGCGCCTCGGCGTAGAAGGTCGGCCAGTCCGGCCACGCACCCGTGGGCAGCGGCAGCGGGTCGTCGAGCGGGCCGAAGAACGCCTCACCGGACCACCCCGGCGGGGCCGCACCCCAGGCCGGCGCCCCGGCGTCGTGCACGACGGCGAGCGCCCGCCCGAACGCGCGGGCCGCCTCGCGGGTCGGCGCGGTCGTCGGCACACGCTCCAGGTCGAGGTGGTCGGGGCCGACGTCGAGCACGCGGGCGACGCGTGGCCCGCCGGGGACGGCGAGCCACGCCAGCCCGGCAGCCTCGCAGCGGAAGAACCCTGCCGGGGCCGCGGCGCGCGACTTCGTGAAGACGGCCGGCGCCGCCTCGTGCTCGCCGCTCACCGGGCCGCCCTCACCGGGCCGCCCTCATGGCGCCGCGCTCACCGGATCGTGCTCACAGCGTCGAGCTGACCCGGATGATCTTGCGCCGCAGCCAGACCCGGCGCTCGCCCCCGACGTACAGCCGGGTGCGGGCCAGCTCCCAGCGCCCGTACTCCGCCTCGTCGGTGAGGAGCCTGCTCGCGTCCGACCGGCTCGTGGAGCGGTCGATCGTCAGGACGCGGTACTCGTACTGCCCGCCGTGCGCGGCCCATCCGGACCTCCGGCGTGACGTCGGCCTCTCCTCCACGTGCCACCGTCCTCTCTCGCCTGTCTCGGTCGCGGGCCGGGTGGTGGGACCGACCCGGCCAACGAGTGCCATTGTGCCCCTCTCGGCGCTACCGTCAGGGTATGACCGCTGACCCGCGTGCCGCGCTCGACCGGTTCATCGCCGCGCTCGAAGCCCACTACAACGCCGTCGCCGCACGTCGCGGGGAGGACGACCCCGCGGTCGACGACGCCTACTACGTCCTCGGGGACGCCTTCGAGGTGTACGACGAGGCGCTGGGACAGGTGCACGGGGAGGCGACGCCGTTCTACCTCGCAGAGGAGGACGACGACGAGGACGACGAGGACGACGACGCGGAGGAGGACGACGACCTCGACGACACGCTCGACGACGACGTCCTCTCCGGCGAGCTCGAGACCGACGGCGCGCGCTGAGCCGACCGAGCCCTGCGAGGGAAGGGCGGGGTCACCACCGCTCGGGATAGCCGACGTCGAGCGCGCTCACGTCGTCGAGCGCCGCGCGCACGGCGTCGGGCAGCACGAGGTCGGTCGCGGCGAGCGACGTGCGCAGCTGCGCGGGGGTGCGCGCACCGACGACCGCGCTCGCGACGGCGGGGCGCCCCAGGAGCCAGGACAGCGCGACGTCGAGCGGCGCGCGGCCCAGGCCCTCCGCGGCGGTGACGACGGCCTCGACGATCCCCGACGACGCGTGGTCGAGGTACGGCTCGACGAACGCGGCGAGGTGCGGCGACGCGCCGCGCGAGTCGGCGGGGAGCGAGCGCCGGTACTTGCCGGTGAGGACGCCGCGCCCGAGCGGGGACCACGCGAGCAGGCCCAGGCCCAGCGACTCGGCGGCCGGGACGACCTCGCGCTCGGCGCCGCGCTGGAGCAGCGAGTACTCGAGCTGGACGGCGGCGAGGCCGACGTCGTCGGTCCCGCCGAGCAGGGTCGCGGCCCGCGCCGTCGCCCACCCCGGGTGGTTGGACAGCCCGACGTAGCGCGCGCGCCCGGACGTCACCGCGTGGCGCAGCGCCGACAGCGTCTCGGTGAACGGCGTGCGCGGGTCGGGCGCGTGCACGAGGAACAGGTCGACGTGGTCGGTGCCCAGGCGCGCGAGCGAGTCGTCGAGCGAGTCGAGGAGCGCACCGCGGGACGCGTCGACCACGGGGCCCGACGGCGTGTGGCGCACCCCCGCCTTGGTGCACAGCAGGACGTCGCGCCGGTCGACCTTCGCCCCGAGCAGCGACCCGAGGAGCGACTCCGCGTCGCCGTCGGCGTAGGAGGCGGCCGTGTCCACCAGGGTGCCGCCGGCGTCCACGAAGTCCCGCAGCTGCTCGGCCGCGTCGAGCTCGTCCGTGTCCCGGGCCCACGTCATGGTGCCGAGCCCGAGCTCGGACACGCGCAGGCCGGTGCTGCCGAGGTGGCGGTTCTCCATGGTTGCCGAGGGTACCGGCGGGGGCCCGCGGGCGACCGTCGGGGCGCGCGGTCGGGGACCTGGTCGGCCCAGGTTCACCCGCTCGGCCTCGGGCCTGCAGGTGCGCGGCTGCGGCGCCCCGAGCGGGTATCGTGACCGCTCGTGAACGCGTGGGAAGCCGTCCTCCTCGGCCTCGTCCAGGGCCTGACCGAGTTCCTCCCGATCTCGTCGAGCGCCCACCTGCGCATCGTCGGCGAGCTGATCGGGTCGCAGGACCCGGGTGCCGCCTTCACGGCGATCACGCAGATCGGGACCGAGACGGCGGTGCTGCTGTACTTCCGGCGGGACATCGCGCGCATCTGCGCCGCGTGGTGGCGCTCGGTGCGCGGCGACCACGGCACGGACTGGCGGGCGCGGCTCGGCCGGCACGACCACGACGCCGCGATGGCCTGGTACATCGCGCTCGGCTCGGTGCCCATCGTGCTGCTCGGCCTGCTGTTCCAGGACGCGATCGAGAACACGTTCCGCAACCTCTACCTGACGGCGCTCATGCTCGCGGTGTTCGCGCTCCTGCTCGGCTGGGCCGACCGGGTCGGCGCCAAGCGCCGCACGCTGCGCGAGCTCTCGGCCGGGCAGGCGGTCGCGTTCGGCTTCGCGCAGGCGCTCGCGCTCGTCCCCGGCGTCTCGCGCTCGGGCGGCACGATCACCGCCGGCCTGCTCATGGGCTTCACGCGCGAGGCGGCGGCGCGCTACTCGTTCCTCCTCGCGATCCCGGCCGTCATGGGCTCGGGCTTCTACCAGCTCTTCAAGTCCGCGGACGAGCCGGCCCCCGGGGCCCCCGGCGCCGGGGCGACCCTCATCGCGACGCTCGTCGCGTTCGTCGTCGGGTACTTCGTCATCATCGCGTTCCTCAAGATCGTCTCGACCTTCAGCTACACGCCGTTCGTGGTCTACCGCCTCGTGCTCGCGGCGCTCGTCGTGCTGCTCCTGCTCGTGGGCGTGCTGGAGCCGGGCGGGACGGCCGTCTCGACGCCGTGACCCTCTCGGGCCGCGGTCAGAGCCAGCCGACGCGCTTGAAGACCCGGTAGAGCACGACGCAGCCGCCCGCCATGAGGGCGAGCGCGAAGGGGTAGCCGAACGCCCAGTGCAGCTCCGGCATGTTGCGGAAGTTCATCCCGTACACGCCCGCGACGATCGTCGGGTACACGAGGATCGCCGCCCACGCCGAGATCTTGCGCATGTCCTCGTTCTGCCGCACCGAGACCTGGGTCATGTGGACCTGGAGCATGTCCGAGAGCAGGTCGTCGTGCGCGTCGAGGTGCCGGTCGATCCGTTCGACCGTCGTCACGACCCGCTCGAGCATGCGCCGGTTCACCCCGAGGTGGTCGGGGACGTCCGGGTCGAGCAGCTCGGGCAGCTCCGCCGTGACGGGCATGAGGGCGCGCCGCGCCTCGGTGATCTCGCGCTTGAGGTCGTAGATGCGCTCGACCGGGTCCTCGCGCTGCTGGTCGAACACCACGCGCTCGGTGTCGGCGACGGCGTCGCCCAGGCCCAGCTCGACCTGCGAGGCGCCGCCGACGATGGCGAGGACCGCGGCGGAGACGATCCGCTGGACGGGCGAGCCGTGGGGGTCGCCGGGCGCGGCGACCTTGTCGAGCATGATCGCGTGCACGTCCGCGTCGCCCTCCTCGGCGGTGAGGACGAGCCCCGGGCCGAGCAGCGCGGCGAACTGGCCCGTGTGCACCTGGCGGTCCGACTCGGTGAACCATGCCGTCGGCGTCACCAGGAGGAGCCAGTCCGCCGCGACCCGGCGCACGTGCGCCAGGGGGTGGCGGTTGTGCCGCGCGAGGTCCTGTCGGGTCGGGCCCACACCGGTCGTGACCTGGGCCGCGGCGTCGAGCACGGCGTCGAGGTCCTCCAGGCGCGCCCAGGTCACCGTGGCGTGGGCGGCGTGCCGGTCGCCGGGCGTGTCCAGGGTGCCGGGATCGGCCGGGTGCACGCCGTCGGCGCCGGGCTCGACCGTCCACGCCGCGACGGCGCGCACGGTCGGTCGTCGGGGCGCGGGGGCGGGTGCGCCGTCGGGCGGGGTGCCCGTCCGTGGCTCGGTGGGGTTCGTCACGTCCGCATTGTCCCGCGCCCCGCACGGACCTGCCCGGTCGCCGTCGGGCGCGGCTCCGCGCGTCGCTCGCGTGCCGGACGGCGGTCCGATGGCGGCGCCCCGGCGGCTAAGGTTGACGCGTGCACAGCTGGCCCGCCCCGCAGATCCCCGAGCTCCCCGGACGAGGCCTCCCGGTCCGGGTGCACGACTCGTCGACCCGTGAGCTCGTCGTCGCCGCCGCGGGCGAGGACGCCACCCTGTACGTGTGCGGCATCACGCCCTACGACGCGACGCACATCGGCCACGCGGCCACCTACGTCGCGTTCGACCTGCTCGTGCGCGCGTGGACGGACGCCGGGCACCGCGTGCGCTACGCGTCGAACGTCACCGACGTCGACGACCCGCTGCTGGAGCGTGCCGCCGCGACCGGCGTAGACTGGCGCGCGCTCGCCGTCGAGCAGACCGCGCTGTTCGCCGAGGACATGACGGCGCTCGGCGTCGTCCCGCCCGACGTCTACGAGGGCGCGGTGGAGACGATCCCCGCCGTCGTGGACGCGGTGACCCAGCTCCTCGACGCGGGCCTCGCGTACCGCGTCCCGGTCGAGCCGGGCGCCGGCGGCACGGACCCCGGGCTGGGCGACGTCTACGCCGACCTCTCGGCCGACCGCGCGTTCGGCTCGGTCTCACGCCTCGCGCGCGACGTCATGGAGCACCTCTTCGCCGAGCGCGGCGGCGACCCTGACCGCGAGGGCAAGAAGGACGCGCTCGACCCGCTGCTGTGGCGCCGCGAGCGCCCGGGCGAGCCCGCGTGGGACGGCGGCGCGCTCGGCACCGGCCGCCCCGGCTGGCACGTGGAGTGCGCGGTCATCTCGCGCGACGGGCTCGGCCTGCCGTTCGACGTGCAGGGCGGGGGAGCGGACCTGCTGTTCCCGCACCACGAGATGTCGTCGTCGCACGACCGCATGCTCGCGGGCGGCGGTGCGCCCCGCGCGCACGTGCACGCCGGACTCGTCGCGTACGAGGGCGAGAAGATGAGCAAGTCGCGCGGCAACCTCGTGCTCGTGTCGAACCTGCGGGCCACGGGCGTCGACCCGATGGCGATCCGCCTCGCGCTGCTCGCCCACCACTACCGCGGCGAGTGGGAGTGGACCGACGACGACCTGCCCGCGGGCGTGCGACGTCTCGAGACGTGGCGCGACGCCGTGTCCGGCAACGGTGGCCCGGACGCGACCGCGACGCTCGCGGCCGTGCGCGCCGCGCTCGCCGACGACCTCGACGCCCCGACGGCCCTCGCCGCCGTGGACGCCTGGGCCGCGGAGTCGCTGCGCCCCGGTCGTGACACGTCGCACGACGAGGAGGGCGCCCCGGGCGTCGTCGCGCGCGCGGTGAACGCCCTGCTGGGCGTCCGGCTCTGACGAGCAGCCCCGCGCTGACACCGCCGCCCGCGACGCGGGCCGTGCGTCAGACGGTCGGGCCCTTGCCCGGGTTGCCGCGGTCGCGGCGGCGCAGGTAGCGCTCGAACTCGCGCGCGATGGCCTCGCCGCTCGCCTCGGGGAGCTCGGCCGTGTCCTTCGCCTCCTCGAGCTGCTGGACGTACTCCGCGATCTCCGCGTCCTCCGCGGCGAGCTCGTCGACGCCGTGCTGCCACGCCTCGGCGTCCTCGGGCAGGTCGCCCAGCGGGATCGGCTCGGACAGCAGCTCCTCGATGCGCGCGAGGATCGCGAGCGTCGCCTTGGGCGACGGCGGGTGCGCCACGTAGTGCGGCACGGCCGCCCAGAGCGACACCGACTGCATCCCGCGCTCCGCCGCGGCATGCTGGAGGACGCCGACGATGCCCGTCGGTCCCTCGTACGTGCTCGGCTCGACGTCGAGCACGGCCTGCAGGCCCACGCTCTCCGACGTCGCCGTCATGGGGATCGGCCGCGTGTGCGGCACGTCCGCGAGCAGCGCGCCGAGCGTGACGACCGTGCGCACGCCGTGCTCCTCCGCGACGTCGAGCAGCTCGCGGCAGTACCGGCGCCAGCGCATGGACGGCTCGATGCCGTGCACGAGCACCACGCGGCGACCCGTCGGCGACAGGACCGCCGACGCGATCGTCGTCGTGGGCCACGTGATCTCGCGGCGGCCGTCGTCGTCGGTCGTGACGACCGGGCGGTTCACCTGGAAGTCGTGGTACTCCTCCGGGTCCAGCTCGTCGACGTCCTCGGCGCCCCATACCTCGTGCAGGTGCTGGAGGGCGGCCGTGGCGGCGCTCCCGGCGTCGTTCCAGCCCTCGAACGCCGCGATCATCACGGTCTGGCGGGTGCCCTCGGTCGCGTTCTCGGTCATCACCCCAGCCTATGCGGCCGGGCCCGGCGGCGTCGGGGCGGGTTCGCGCCCGGCGTAGCCGCCTCAGCCGCAGTCGAGCGCCGGGTAGGCGACGTCGGCCGACGACGACCGCCCGTCTCCCGTGGCCGTCACCCGCGCGCTGCCCGCGTCGAGCGTGTCCGAGCGCGCCGAGAACGACTGGTACGCGGACGCGCCGGGCGCGACGCCCGCCACGGTGCGCTCGCCGAACGGCGTGCTCAGCGTGACGTCCGCGGGCACCGCGCCGTCGTTCGTCGCGCGGACCGCGACGTACGCCCGCCCGGCCAGGCACCGCGGGACGGCGGTCGCGGAGACGTCGGGGCCGTCGAGGGCGGCGGACAGCGCGAGGACGCCGAGCACGGCGGTGGTCGACCGCACGACGCTCGCCGACGCGCCGGCGTCCTCGATCGCCGTGGAGCCGAGAGCGAGCGCCTCCTGGACCAGGGTCTGCGCCGCGTCCCAGTCACGCCGGTCCGCGGCCTCGAGCGCGCGCCGCATCCGGTCCTGGACCCGCGCCCCGGCCTCCGGCTCGACCGTGCCCGCGGCGACGCGCTCGTCGACGAGGTCGACGACGTCGGTGTACCAGGAGGGGTCGGCCGCGACGTCGGCTCCCACGAAGCCCGCCTCCACCGCGGCACGGGTCGACGCGACGACGGCGTCGCGGTAGTCCTCGGCGTCCGGGTACCAGGCCGCGAGCGTGGCGTCGTCCACCGGGCGCGAGCCGCCGTCGAGGAAGCAGAACCCGGGCCCGGCGTTGGCGCCGGAGTTGATCCGCGTCGGGACGTCCTGCTGCGCGAGCCGGACGCCGCCCAGGCCCAGGCCGCGCTCGTCGCGCACCACCTGGCGCGGCGCCTGGTCGGACAGCGTGATGGGGGCCGCCGACGGCGGGGTCGTCCCGTCCGCGACCCACGCGGCCACGTGGTCGTACACCGACGCCTGGACCAGGTGCTGGGGCACGCGGGAGCCGGACGGCTCCTCGCACGTCTGCGGCGTCCCGGGATAGCCGCCGGGCGCGGAGCCGACGTCGCGGATCCGCAGCCGCCCGTAGTCGGTGATGAGCTTCCAGTCGCCGTGCGACGCGCCCGCGACCTCCCACGTGCGCCGCACGTCGGTGTCGGGCTGGCGCTGCGCCGCCCCGAGGAGGTCGATCGCGACGTCGGTCTCGCTGTTGATCTTGAACACCGGCGTCTTGAGGCCGTCGCGCAGCAGCCCGCCCCCGCCGTGCAGCACGACGGCGTCGACGCCCCCCGCGAGCGGGTCGACCGAGTTCACGTACGACCACAGCCGCCCCGCCGACTGCGAGTGCCCGGTCGCGACGACGCGCTCCGCCTCGAGCGAACCGAGCGGCGCCGTGCCCGCGGGGTCGCGCACCGCGGCCACGGCCTGGCTGAAGACGTCCCACGAGAGGGTGTCGTCGGTCACGGTGCCGCCGTCGGTGAGGTCGAGCGTGCCGTAGCGCTCGGGGCTCCAGGCCCGCAGGCCGGTGGGCGAGTGCACGCCCGCCCGCTGCGCCGACACCCCGACCCACGCGTAGCCCTCGCGCACCAGGTGCTCGTGCGTCTGGAACCAGTCGACCTCCTGGTCCCACTGGTTCGAGACGTTGTACCACTCGGCGATCACCGTGCCGTTGAACGTCGCGGGGTCGACGGGCCGGCGCACCACGACGCGGGTGCGGAAAGCGTGCCCGGTGCTGAGGACCGTCGCGTCCGTCACGCCGTCCGCCTGGTAGCGGGTCGCCTCGCCCTCGACGAAGAACTCCTCCTCGACGTAGCCGCGCGCGGCCAGGTCGTAGTCGGTCGCGAGGAAGGGGTACCCGTGGGCAGGGTCGCCGGGCGCCGTCGTCGTGGGCACCGGGCCGGTCACCACGGGGTCGGGGACGGCGGCGCTCGCGGGGAGCGCGGTCCCGGCGAGCACGAGCACCCCGGCGAGGGCGAGCGCGAGCGGGCGGCGGACGGGGGGTGCGGACATGGCGACTCCTTCGTCGGGCCCGACGGCGGTGGCGGGCGCTCAGCAGCCTAGGGAAGCCGCACGCTTCTGTCGACCGGCGCGCGAGTTCGGGAGCAGGATCGCCAGAAGCCGTCGCGCGCGACCGCACGCCCAGGAACGGCGGCGCGCCCGCGGCGGTGGCGTCCGGTTAGGGTCGAGGGTGCAGGGGTTCGTCGTACGACCGTTGATGGAGACCGCTTTGCCTTCTCGTCCTGACAGCACGTCCGCAGGTCAGCGCTCTGCCGAGCGTCCCGACGCCCCCGCGTTGCCCGAGGCGGTCCTGTGGGACATGGACGGGACGCTCGTCGACACCGAGCCCTACTGGATCGCGGCGGAGCACGAGCTCGTCGGCGCGCACGGCGGCACGTGGACGCACGAGGACGCGATGTCGCTCGTCGGGAACCCGCTGCGCGAGTCGGCGCGCATCCTGCGCGAGCGCGGCGGCGTCGACCTGCCGGTGGACGAGATCGTCGCGTTCCTCATCGGGCGCGTGATCGAGCAGGTGCGCGTCGAGGTGCCGTGGCAGCCCGGCGCGCGCGAGCTCCTCACGGCGCTGCGCGAGGCGGGCGTGCCGTGCGCGCTCGTCACGATGTCCTACCGCGAGCTCGCCCAGCCCGTCGCCGAGATGGCGCCGCCGGACGCGTTCCAGGTGCTGGTCTGCGGCGACGAGGTCGAGCGCGGCAAGCCCGACCCGGAGCCCTACCTCCTCGCCGCGCAGCGCCTCGGCGTCGACGTCACGCGCTGCGTCGCGATCGAGGACTCGCCCGCGGGGATCGCCTCGGCCCGCGCCGCGGGGGCCGCGACGCTGGGTGTCGAGGCCGTGGTCCCGGTGCTCCCGGCGCCGGGCCTGAGCCGCACGCCGTCGCTCGAGCTCGTCGACGTCGCGCTCCTGTCGCGTCTCGTCGCGGGCGACGTCGTCGACCTCATGGAGGACGACGCGGCCTGAGGCGCCGCCCGGACGGCCTGCCCGACGGTGCGCGGGCCGTCGGGACGGACCCGCCGAGCGCATAGGCTCTCAGGGTGGACGGACCCCAACCTCGAGCACCCCGCACGCCCGCACCGGCAGGCCCGCGCACGAAGGGCTGGGTGATCGGCCGCGTCGTCGGCGCACCGGTGATCCTCACGCCGTCCTGGTTCCTCGCCGCGGCGATCCTCACGGTCCTCTTCGCGCCGACGGTGCAGCGGCTCGCCCCGCACCTCGGCCCCGAGATCTACCTCGTGTCGTTCGCGTTCGTGCTGCTGCTGTTCGCGTCCGTCTTCCTGCACGAGGTCGCGCACGCGCTCGTCGCGCGCGCCCGGGGCCAGCACGTGACCGAGCTCGCGGTGACGCTGTGGGGCGGCCACACGGCGTACTCCGGCACGTCGGCGCGCCCGCTCGACGGCTTCCTCATCTCGGTCGTCGGCCCGCTGACCAACCTGGCGCTCGCGGTCGTGTTCTGGGTGACGTTCCAGGCGCAGCCGACCTTCTCCGTGCCCGCCCTCCTGCTGTACGCGGCCGCGTTCTCCAACGCGTTCGTCGGGTTCTTCAACCTCCTGCCCGGCCTCCCGCTCGACGGCGGCCAGATCCTCGAGTCCGCCGTGTGGGCCGCGACCGGGTCGCGGACGAAGGGCACGGTCGCGGCCGGCTGGGTCGGGCGCGCGGTCGCCGTCGGGGTCGTCGCGTGGGCGCTCGTGTGGCCGCTGACCTACGGCGGACGGCCGGACCTGTGGACCGTCGCCTGGGCGGCGCTCATCGGGGCGTTCCTGTGGAGCGGCGCGGGGCAGGCCATCACCGTCGGGCGCACCCGCGAGGCGGTGTCCGGGCTCACCGTCCGCAGCCTCGCGCGCCCCGCGGTCGCCGTGCCGTCCACGGCGACGGTCGGCGCGGTCGGGCGCTCGGTGGCGCTCGCGGGCGGTCCGCACGTGGTGGCCGTCCTGGTGGACGGCGCAGGCAGGCCCCTCGGGTACGTGGACCCCGCCGCGGCCGCGGCCGTGCCGCCCGACGCCGCCGAGACGACCCCGGTCGGCGCGGTCGCCGTGCCCCTGCCCGGGGCCGCGACGATCGACGCCCACAGCGCGGGGCAGGACATGCTCGCCGAGCTCTCGCGCGTCGGGCGGGACGCGGCGGTCGTCGTCGTGACCGACGGCGGCCGCGTCGTCGGCGCGCTCGAGGTCGCCCGGGTCGTCGCGGCGCTGCGGGACGCCCGGCGCGGGCGGTGACCGGCGCGTCGTCCGCGCGCACGACCGACCGGCGTCGGGCGTGGGGCGGGCGGCCCGTAGGATGGTCGCCCGTGACCTCCGAGCCCGCCACCACGCCCGGCCACCCGACCCCGCAGCCCGGTGGGGACGGCGCAGCCGCCCCCGCGCACGGCGCGTCCGACCGCCCCGGTGCGACGGGCGCGGACGAGCGCCGCGGCCCGCTCCGCGTGGGGGACAAGGTCCAGCTCACGGACCCGCGCGGTCGCCTGCACACCATCACGCTCGCGCCGGGCGCGACGTTCCACACGCACAAGGGCTACCTGCGGCACGACGACCTCATCGGCCGCCCCGAGGGCAGCGTCGTGCGCAACACCGCCGAGATCGAGTACCTCGCGATGCGCCCGCTCCTCGCGGACTATGTGCTCTCGATGCCCCGCGGCGCGGCGGTCGTCTACCCGAAGGACGCCGGCCAGATCGTCGCGATGGCGGACATCTTCCCGGGCGCGCGCGTCGTCGAGGCGGGCGTCGGGTCGGGCGCGCTGACGATGTCGCTGCTGCGCGCCGTCGGCGACGCGGGCGAGCTCCACTCGATCGAGCGGCGCGAGGACTTCGCCGCGATCGCGCGCGGCAACGTCGAGACGTTCTTCGGTCGCGAGCACCCGGCCTGGACGCTCTCCGTGGGCGACCTCGCCGACGTGCTCCCGACCGTCGCCGAGGACGGCACGGTCGACCGCGTCGTGCTCGACATGCTCGCGCCCTGGGAGAACCTCGACGTCGTCGCGCGCGCGCTCGTGCCCGGCGGCGTCCTCGTGTGCTACGTCGCCACGACGACCCAGCTCTCACGCCTCGCGGAGGACCTGCGGGCCGACGGCCGCTACGCGGAGCCCGTCGCGTGGGAGTCGATGGTGCGGGGCTGGCACCTGGAGGGTCTCGCGGTGCGGCCGCAGCACCGCATGATCGGGCACACCGGGTTCCTGCTCACCGCACGGCGCCTCGCGGACGGCGTCGCGCCGCCCGAGCGCAAGCGCCGCCCGGCCAAGGGCGCGTACCCGACCGACGCCGAGCAGTGGTCGCCCGAGGAGCTGGGCGAGCGCCCGGTCTCCGAGAAGAAGATCCGGCGCGTGCGGCGCGACGTCGGCCAGGGCCCCGAGCAGACGACCGGTCCGGGCGCGGAGCACGGCGTGCAGAAGGGCGCGGAAGACGCCGACGGGGCGCCCGACGTGTCGGGCGCGTGACGGTCCGGTAACGATCGGGGCGCCGCCGTCTCACCCTGGGTGTCGTCCGTGTGCACGGGCGAGACTTGTGCCTAAGGTCTACACCCGACCGCCGGACGATGGTCGGCACGGGCGCCTCGCGAGGCCCGTCGTCCGCCGTCCACCCGTGGTCGGGCGAGCCGGCGGCGAGAGGGACACCCGATGAGCGAGACATTCGGCCGTAGCGACCAGGCCCCGCAGGACGGCGCGCGCGAGCTCGCGCTGCTGTCCGCGAAGAACGAGAGGCTCGCCGAGGCGCTCCGCGCGGCCCGGGACCAGATCCTCGACCTCAAGCGGCAGATCGACGACCTCGCCAAGCCCCCGGGGACGTACGCGGTGTTCCTCGCCGCGCACCCGGACGGGTCGGTCGACGTGTCCGCCGCCGGGCGCAAGATGCACGTCGGCGCGAGCCCCAGCCTCGACGTCCAGCGCCTGCGCCCGGGCCAGGAGGTCAAGCTCAACGAGGCGATGACCGTCGTCGCCGCGGGCGGCTACGAGCGCACGGGCGAGATCGTCACGGTCAAGGAGATCCTCGACGCCGACCGCGTGCTCGTCGTCGGCCGGGCCGACGAGGAGCGGGTCGTGCGGCTCGCCGGGTCGGTGGCGCGCACGACGCTCCGCGTCGGCGACTCGCTCACCATCGACACGCGCAGCGGCTTCGTGTTCGAGGTCATCCCGAAGTCCGAGGTCGAGGAGCTCGTCCTCGAAGAGGTCCCGGACATCGAGTACGAGGACATCGGCGGTCTCGGGCCCCAGATCGAGCAGATCCGCGACGCCGTCGAGCTGCCCTTCACGCACCCCGACCTGTTCCGCGAGCACGGTCTGCACCCGCCGAAGGGCGTCCTGCTGTACGGCCCGCCCGGGTGCGGCAAGACGCTCATCGCCAAGGCCGTCGCCAACTCGCTCGCGCACACCGTGGCGCGGGCGCGCGGCGAGCAGGTGGAGGACGGCTCGGGCGTGGCGCGCAGCTACTTCCTCAACGTCAAGGGCCCCGAGCTGCTCAACAAGTACGTGGGCGAGACCGAGCGGCACATCCGGCTGATCTTCGCCCGCGCTCGGGAGAAGGCGTCGCAGGGGACGCC
This sequence comes from Cellulosimicrobium sp. RS, assembly GCF_046159675.1. Taxonomy (NCBI): domain Bacteria; kingdom Bacillati; phylum Actinomycetota; class Actinomycetes; order Micrococcales; family Promicromonosporaceae; genus Cellulosimicrobium; species Cellulosimicrobium sp. RS. The sequence goes on from NZ_JBJXVU010000007.1 coordinate 220,352, forward strand.
CGTCGTCGTGTTCTTCGACGAGATGGAGTCGCTGTTCCGCACCCGCGGGACGGGCCTGTCGTCCGACGTCGAGACGACGATCGTGCCCCAGCTCCTCGCCGAGATCGACGGCGTCGAGCGGCTGGACAACGTCATCGTCATCGGGGCGTCGAACCGCGAGGACATGATCGACCCCGCGATCCTGCGGCCCGGGCGCCTCGACGTGAAGATCAAGATCGAGCGGCCCGACGCCGAGGGCGCCAAGGAGATCTTCGCCAAGTACCTCACGGAGGACCTGCCGATCCACGCGGCCGACCTCGCCGAGCACGGCGGCAACCAGCGCGAGGCCCTCGACGCGATGATCCGCTCGGTCGTGGAGCGCATGTACTCCGAGGAGGAGGAGAACCAGTTCCTCGAGGTCACCTACGCCAGCGGCGACAAGGAGATCCTGTACTTCAAGGACTTCAACTCGGGCGCGATGATCCAGAACGTCGTGGACCGGGCGAAGAAGTCGGCGATCAAGGACCTCCTCGCCACGGGGCAGCGCGGCATCCGCGTCGACCACCTGCTCGCCGCGTGCGTCGACGAGTTCAAGGAGAACGAGGACCTGCCGAACACCACCAACCCCGACGACTGGGCGCGCATCAGCGGGAAGAAGGGCGAGCGCATCGTCTTCATCCGCACGATCGTCCAGAAGAAGGGCGAGGGCGGCTCGCCGCGCACCATCGACACGGTCACCAACACCGGCCAGTACCTCTAGCGGGGCGCGGTCGCGCCGCCCCGTGGACGGCGCGGCGCGGCGTCGGAGGGCGGACATAGGGTGAGCGCGTGAGCGTACGACGGGTCATGGGGATCGAGACGGAGTACGGCGTCCTGCAGCCGGGGAAGCCGATGGCGAACCCGATGCTCATGTCGAGCCAGGTCGTCACCACGTACCGGGCGCTCGCCGCGCGCAGCGACGGCGCCCGGGGCCGGGCGCGCTGGGACTACGACGACGAGGACCCGCTGCAGGACGCGCGGGGGTTCCACGTGCCGCGCGCGTCGGCGCACCCGTCTCTCCTCACGGACGACCCGTCGCGCCCCGCGCCGTCGGGGCCGGTCGACCGGACGGCGGAGGGCGGCGCCGCCGGGGCCTCCCTCCAGGAGGTCGCGCGGCCGACGACGGAGGAGTACGACGACCCGAGCGCGGCGAACGTCATCCTCACCAACGGCGCCCGGCTCTACGTCGACCACGCGCACCCCGAGTACTCCTCGCCCGAGGTCACCGTGCCGCACGACGTCGTGTGCTGGGACGTCGCGGGGGAGCGGGTCATGCTCGCCGCGTCGCGCGAGCTGGCCCAGGTGCCGGGCGGCGGCGTCGTGCTCTACAAGAACAACGTCGACGGCAAGGGCGCGAGCTACGGGACCCACGAGAACTTCCTCGTCGACCGCGAGGTGCCGTTCGGCGTCCTCGTGGAGATGCTCACGCCGTTCCTCGTGACCCGGCAGGTGTTCGCCGGCTCGGGGCGCGTGGGGCTCGGCCCGGCGGGGGAGGAGCACGGGTTCCAGATCTCCCAGCGCGCCGACTACGTCGAGGCGGAGGTCGGGCTGGAGACGACGCTGCGCCGCCCCATCGTCAACACGCGCGACGAGCCGCACGCGGACCGGCAGCGCTGGCGCCGGCTGCACCTCATCATCGGCGACGCGAACATGTTCGAGACCGCGACCTACCTCAAGACGGGCACGACGTCGCTCGTGCTCTTCGTCGTCGAGCACCTGGAGGAGCTCGGCCCGGAGGTGCGCGCCCGCCTGGCCGGGCTGCGCCTCGCTGACCCGGTCGCGGACGTCCAGCGCGTGAGCCGCGACCTCGACCTGACGCGTCGTCTCGCCCTCGCCGACGGGCGCGAGCTGACGGCGCTCGAGGTCCAGCGCGAGTACCTGGAGGTCGCCGCCGACGCGGCGGAGCGCCTCGCGGGACCGGACGGGGTCGACGCCCCGACGCGCGACGTGCTCGCGCGGTGGCGCTCGGTCCTCGACCGCCTCGCGACCGACCGCGACGCGTGCGGGCGCGACGTCGAGTGGGTCGCGAAGCTCCGGCTCCTCGACCGCCTGCGCGAGCGCGACGGCCTCGACTGGGGCCACTCGCGCCTCGCGGCGATGGACCTCCAGTGGTCCGACGTGCGGCCCGAGCGCGGCATCTACCACCGCCTCCTCGCCGCCGACGCCGTGGACCGCGTGGTCACCGAGCGCGAGGTCGGCGCGGCGGTGCACCACGCGCCCGAGGACACGCGCGCGTTCTTCCGCGGCGAGGTCATGGCGCGCTACGGCGACGAGGTCTCCGCGGCGAGCTGGGACTCGGTGATCTTCGACGTGCCGGGCGCGCCGTCGCTCCAGCGCGTCCCGATGATGGACCCGCTGCGCGGGACGCGCGCCCACATCGGGGCGCTGCTCGACGCGAGCCCGGACGCCGCCGCGCTGCTGGCGGGTCTGGCAGGCCCGTCGTGACCGGCGGCGACTAGGCTGGGCGCACGACGGCGCCCGCCCTCCGTGGGAGGGACGCCGCGTGCGAGCAGGGCCGGGAAGGGCGCGAGCCCGGACGGGGTTGGAACGGACAGAGCGTCGGCGCGAGGCCGGCCGACGGACGAGGAGGCAGCCATGGCGGGTACCGAACGCACGCACGCGTCGCACGAGGACCGGCGTCCCGACGACGAGCCCGAGGCCCCGGCGACCCCGGTCGCGCCGCAGGCGCAGTCGCGCGACGCCGAGGTGGACGCGCTCCTCGAGGAGATCGACGAGGTCCTGGAGACGAACGCGGAGTCCTTCGTCCGGGGCTTCGTGCAGAAGGGCGGCGAGTAGGAAGGGTGACGGCAACCCGATGAGCACGGACCAGCCCGGGCGCCTGCCCGACGCGTTCACGACCCCTGGGTCGTCGTCCTTCCTGGAGTTCCTGTCCGGGCACGCCCCCGACCTGCTGCCGTCGCACCGCGCGGCCGGGCACGCGGCGTCCGGCACGGTGCCCGACGCTCCGCACGCCACGACGATCGTGGCGCTGACGTTCGGCGCCGAGGGCGTGGGCGCGGGCGTCGTGATGGCGGGGGACCGCCGCGCGACGATGGGCTCGATGATCGCGAACCGGGAGATCGAGAAGGTCTTCCCGGCCGACGAGTACTCGGCCGTGGGCATCGCCGGGACGGCGGGGATCGCCGTCGAGCTCGTGCGCCTGTTCCAGCTCGAGCTCGAGCACTACGAGAAGATCGAGGGCGCGCTGCTCTCGCTCGACGGCAAGGCGAACCGCCTGTCGACGATGATCCGGCAGAACCTCGGCCTCGCCATGCAGGGCCTCGCGGTCGTGCCGCTCTTCGCCGGGTTCGACCTCGACCGCGGTGCCGGCCGGATCTTCTCGTACGACGTCACGGGCGGGCGGTACGAGGAGCGGGCGTACCACTCGGTGGGGTCGGGCTCGGTCTTCGCGCGCGGCTCCCTGAAGAAGCTGTGGCGCACCGGTCTCGACCGGACGGCCTCCGTGCGCGTCGCGGTCGAGGCGCTCTACGACGCGGCGGACGACGACTCGGCCACCGGCGGCCCGGACCCGGTCCGCCGCATCTGGCCGGTGGTCGCGGTCGTCACGGCCGACGGCTACGAGCGCGTGCCGGACGACGAGCTCGCGGCGGTCGTCGAGCAGATCGTGGCGGAGCGCTCCGGGGCGGGCGTGGAGCGTGGCCGTCCCCCGGTGACGAACGCCGAGGCCGTCCCGCACGACCGCCCGCAGGACGGCCCGACCGGAGGTGACGACGCGTGAACATGCCTTTCTACGTCTCGCCCGAGCAGCTGATGAAGGACCGGGCGGACTTCGCGCGCAAGGGCATCGCGCGCGGCCGGTCGGTCGTGGTCCTCGCCTACGAGGACGGCATCGCGTTCGCGACGGAGAACCCGTCGCGCGCGCTGCACAAGATCTCGGAGATCTACGACCGCATCGCGTTCGCCGCCGTGGGCAAGTACAACGAGTTCGAGAACCTGCGCGTCGCCGGGGTGCGGTACGCGGACCTGCGCGGCTACTCCTACGACCGCACGGACGTCAACGCGCGCGGTCTCGCGAACGCGTACGCCCAGACGCTCGGCACGGTGTTCACCACGGAGTCGAAGCCGCTCGAGGTCGAGCTCGTCGTCGCGGAGGTCGGTCGCACGGCGGAGCAGGACCAGCTCTACCGCATCTCCTACGACGGCTCCGTCGCCGACGAGCAGGGCGTGGTCGTCATGGGCGGCCAGGCCGACCAGCTCGGTCGCGTGCTCCAGGACGCGTGGCGGCCCGGTCTCGGGCTCGCCGAGGTGCTGCGCCTGGCGGTGCACGCGCTCGCGTCCGGCGGCGAGGGGGACGACGCCCGCACCATCCCGGCCGCGCAGCTCGAGGTGGCCGTCCTGGACCGCACCCGGCCCCGACGCGCGTTCCGCCGTCTCACGGGCTCCGTCCTCGAGGGCCTCCTCGCGGACGACGACGCGGCGACCACCACCGACGGGACCGCCGAGGGCGCGCCCGACGACACGACGGGCACCGGCCCGACGGACGAGGGGTAGCGCCGCATGGACCGCAGGATCTTCGGGCTGGAGACCGAGTACGGCGTGACGTGCGCGTCCGACGACGGACGCGGGCTCTCGGCGGACGAGGTCGCGCGGTACCTGTTCCGCAAGGTGGTCGCCTGGGGCCGGTCGTCGAACGTGTTCCTGCGCAACGGCTCGCGGCTGTACCTCGACGTCGGCTCGCACCCCGAGTACGCGACGGCCGAGTGCGACGACGTCCGTCAGCTCGTCGCGTACGACCGCGGCGGCGAGCGGATCCTCGAGGGCCTCGTGGCGGACGCCCAGCAGCGGCTCGAGCACGAGGGACTGCCCGGCCGGATCCACCTGTTCAAGAACAACACCGACTCGGCGGGCAACTCGTACGGCTGCCACGAGAACTACCTCGTGCGACGCCAGGGCGACTTCGCACGCCTCTCGGACGTCCTCGTGCCGTTCCTCATCACGCGCCAGGTGCTCACGGGCGCCGGCAAGGTCCTCGCGACGCCGCGCGGCGCCGTGTACTGCCTGTCCCAGCGCGCCGACCACATCTGGGAGGCGGTGTCGAGCGCGACGACCAGGTCGCGCCCGATCATCAACACGCGCGACGAGCCGCACGCCGACGCCGAGAGCTATCGGCGCCTGCACGTCATCGTCGGCGACTCCTCGATGGCGGAGACGACGACCATGCTCAAGGTCGGCTCGACCGACCTCATCCTGCGCATGGTCGAGGCAGGGGTCCCCATGCGGGACCTGGCGCTCGAGAACCCCATCCGGTCGATCCGCGAGATCAGCCACGACATGACGGGCAAGCAGCCCGTCCAGCTCGCGAGCGGCCGGACGGTCACCGCGATCGACCTCCAGGGCGAGTACCTGCAGCGCGTGCGCGAGTTCGTCGAGCAGGACGTCGCGCCGACGCCCGTCGTCAAGCAGGTGCTCGACCTGTGGGAGCGCGGGCTGCGCGCCCTCGAGACGGGCGACCTCTCGCTCGTCGACCGCGAGCTGGACTGGGTCATCAAGTACCGCCTGATCCAGCGCTACCAGGCCAAGCACGGTCTCGAGCTCGACGACCCGCGGATCGCGCGCCTCGACCTCGCCTACCACGACATCTCGCGCACCGAGGGGCTGTACAACCTGCTCGCGGCGCGCGGCATGGTCGAGCGCGTCACCACGGACCTCGAGGTGTTCGAGTCGACGGCCGTGCCGCCCCAGACCACGCGCGCCAAGCTGCGCGGCGACTTCGTGCGCGCCGCGCAGGAGGCCCGCCGCGACTACACGGTGGACTGGGTGCACCTCAAGCTCAACGACCAGGCGCAGCGCACCGTGCTGTGCAAGGACCCGTTCCGGAACGTCGACGAGCGCGTGGAGCGCCTCATCGAGTCGATGTGATGCAGGACGTGATGTGACGAACCTGGCCCTCGCGGCCGGGCGCCCTCGGGGCGTCCGGCGCGCTCGTCGTGCGCCCGGGTCCCGGGCCGCGCTCGTGCTGCTCGTGGCGCTCCTCGCGGCGCTCGTGCTCGGTGCGTGCACGGAGCCGGAGGACGCGACGGAGACGCCGCTCAACACCGACCTCACGGTCGCCGGGTCGTCCGGTGCCCCGCCCGCGCTGGAGTACCGGGCGCCGCTCGACGTGCCGGACGCGCGGTCGGAGGTCGTGTGGCCGGGCGCTGGGGCCGAGTTGGTCGACGGCGGCCCGCTGCTGCTCAACCTCTACGCGGAGGACCTGCGCGACGGCACCGTCCTGCAGAACACGTACACGGACGCGCCGCGCTGGCGCACGCTGACCGACGAGTCGGTCGGCCGCGAGCTGCGCGACCTCCTGCGGGGCCAGCGTGTGGGGGCGCGCCTGCTGCGCCTCGAGGTGGACGACGGCGTCCCCGTCGCCCTCGTCGTCGACGTCCTGCCGACGCGCGCGTCCGGGGAGCCGGTCGAGCCGGTCGAGGGCCTGCCCACGGTGACGCTCGACGAGCAGGGCGCACCGAGCGTGACCGTCCCGTCGGAGGCCGCGGCGCCCGCGGGCCTCGTGGTGCAGCCGCTCGTCCGCGGCGACGGGCGCCAGGTCGAGGTCGGTCAGGTGGTCACCGTCCGGTACTCGGGCGTGCGCTGGTCCGACGGCGAGGTCTTCGACTCGACGTGGACGGACGGCGCGGCGCCCCTGTCGGTGATGATCGGCATCGGCGAGGTCATCGAGGGGTGGGAGCAGGGGCTCCTCGAGCAGTCGGTGGGGAGCCAGGTGCTCCTCGTCGTGCCGCCCGACCTGGCCTACGGCGCCACCGCCAACCCGCTGGCCGGCGAGACGCTCGTCTACGTCGTCGACATCCTCGACGCCCAGTTCCCCGTGACCGAGGAGAGCGCGGGCGACACCGGCGCGGCCGACGACACGGCCGGCACCGACACGACCGGCACGGCCGGCACCGACACGACCGGCACGGCCGGCACCGACACGACCGGCGGAGCGCCGGCCGACCGAGGAGACTCCCCATGACCGTCGCGATCCGCGTGATCCCGTGCCTCGACGTCGACGCGGGACGCGTCGTCAAGGGCGTGAACTTCGAGAACCTGCGCGACGCGGGCGACCCCGTCGAGCTCGCCGCCCGCTACGACACCGAGGGCGCCGACGAGCTGACGTTCCTCGACGTCTCCGCGTCCTCCGGCAACCGGGAGACGACGTACGACGTCGTGCGGCGGACCGCCGAGCAGGTCTTCGTCCCGCTCACGGTCGGCGGCGGGGTCCGCTCGGCGGACGACGTGGACCGTCTCCTGCGCGCGGGCGCGGACAAGGTCGGCGTGAACACGGCGGCGATCGCCCGTCCGGAGCTCATCGCGGAGATCGCGGACCGCTTCGGCAGCCAGGTGCTCGTGCTCTCGGTGGACGCCCGCCGCACGACCGGCGACGTGCGGACGGAGTCCGGCTACGAGGTCACGACCCACGGCGGGCGTCGCGGCACGGGGATCGACGCCGTGGAGTGGGCGTCGCGCGCCGCGGGGCTGGGCGCGGGCGAGATCTTGCTCAACTCGATGGACGCGGACGGCACGACCGCCGGGTTCGACCTCGAGATGCTCGCCGCGGTGCGCTCCGAGGTGCGCGTGCCGCTGATCGCGAGCGGCGGGGCGGGCACGCCCGAGCACTTCGTGGCGGCGGCGCGCGCCGGGGCGGACGCGGTGCTCGCCGCGAGCGTCTTCCACTTCGGCGCCCTCACCGTCGGTCAGGTGAAGGACGCGATGCGGGCTGAGGGCGTGCAGGTGCGCTGACCGGCGCGGACGCCCGGCGGCGGTGTCGGGAGCCCGTGAGAGGATCGGGCCACCCCCTGAACGAAAGACGAGGACCGTCCCGTGCCCGGCAGCAGGACGCGCCCCACCGGCGCCGACGCCCCGCCCGCCCCGACCGACCCGCCGGCCACCGCCGCCCGGCACGACCGCCCCCGCGACCGGCTCCCCGCCGAGCCGTCGGTCCGCCGACCGCACGCGCTCACCGGCTCCCGCGTCCGCCGCTCGCTCGCGCTCATGGGGCGCGGCATCCGCGACGAGCCGCGCACGTACGTGCTGGCGATCGGCTCGTCCGCGCTCTTCGGCGCGCTGACCGTCGCCGTGAGCGGCGCGGTCGGCCGGGTCACCGACGAGGTCGTGGTGCCCGCGCTCGCGGGCGACGAGGCAGCGCGCGGCCGCATCTGGGTCGCGGGCCTCGTGCTCGCCGGCATCGCGCTCTCGCTCGCGGTGAGCGTCGCCGCGCGGCGCATCTTCGCGGGCAACGGGTACGCCGCGCTGCAGGCGCGCCACCGCACCGCGGTGACCCGCCAGTACCTGCGCCTGCCGATGTCGTGGCACCGCTCGCACCCGGCCGGGCAGCTCCTGTCGAACGCGAACTCGGACGTCGAGGCCGCGACGGGCGTCTTCAACCCGCTGCCGTTCGCGCTGGGCGTCGTCGTCATGATCGGCGTCGCCGCCGTGATGCTCTTCCGGGTGGACGTCTGGCTCGCGTGCGCGGCGCTCGTGGTCATCCCGGTCGCCGTCGCCGTGAACATCGTGTTCCAGCGCTACATGTCGCCCGCCATCACGCGGGCGCAGCAGCTGCGCGCCGAGGTGTCCGACGTCGCGCACGAGAGCTTCGAGGCCGCGCTCCTCGTCACGTCGCTCGGCACCGCGGACCGCGAGGAGCGCCGCTTCGCCGAGCGCACCGACGAGCTGCGCGCCGCGAACGTGCGGGTCGGCGTCGTGCGCGCGTTCTTCGACCCCGTCATCGAGCTCCTGCCGTCGCTCGGCACGCTCCTCGTGCTGGGCGTCGGGACCGTGCGCCTCACCGCGGGCGACGTCGCGCCCGGCGACATCATCACCGCCGCGTACCTCCTGACCGTCATGGCCGTGCCGGTCCGCGCGTTCGGCTGGGTCCTCGGCGAGCTCCCGCGCGCGCTCGTCGGGTACGAGCGCATCAGCCGCGTCGTCGACGCCGGGGGCGCGCTGCGTCCCGGGACGTCGGCCCTGAGCGGGACGGGTGCCGGGCTGGGCGTGCGGCTCGAGGGCATCGGTGTCGACGTCCGGGCGGGCGGCCGCGAGCTCACGCTGCTCGACGGCGTGGACCTCACCGTGGCGCCGGGGACGACGGTCGCCGTCGTCGGCCCGACGGGCGCCGGCAAGACGACGCTCGTCTCGCTCCTCGCGCGGCTCTCGGACCCGACGCGCGGGCGCGTGCTCCTCGACGGCACCGACGCGCGCGACGTGCGCGAGGCGGACCTCACGACGCAGGTCGCCCTCGTCGCGCAGCAGGCGTTCGTGTTCGAGGACACCGTGCGCGCGAACGTCACGCTCGTCGACGACGGCGATCCCGGCCCGGACGACGCGGAGGTCTGGGCGGCTCTGCGGCTCGCGCGCGTGGACGACGTCGTCGAGCGGCTCCCGGAGGGCCTCGACGCCCCGCTCGGGGAGCGGGGGGCCAACCTGTCCGGCGGCCAGCGCCAGCGTCTCGCGATCGCGCGCGCGCTCGTCCGGCGTCCGCGCCTGCTCGTCCTCGACGACGCGACGTCGGCCGTCGACCCGCGGGTCGAGCAGGAGATCCTCGCGGGCGTCGCGCGGGGCGGCGACGACCGCCCGACGGTCGTCATGGTCGCCTACCGCATGTCGAGCGTCGCGCTCGCGGACGTCGTCGTGCACGTGGAGTCGGGGCGGGTGGTGGACGTCGGGACGCACGACGAGCTGCTCGCCCGCGATCCCGGGTACCGCGAGCTCGCGACCGCGTACGCGCGCGAGGCGGAGCGCCGGGAGAACGAGCGCGCCGACGCGACGGACGACTCGGTGCGCGACGCGGGCGAGGACGACGAGGTCCGCGACGGTCGCCGGGACGACGACCTCGAGCGCCAGGAGGAGACGGAGGAGGACGACGTCGTGCGGCACGTCGAGACGGGGGCGCTGGAGGAATGACCCGGACCACGACCGAACGACCCGGGCGGTCGACCCGCCGGGGCGCGGGCCCCGCCGTCGACGGCGGCGCGGACGTCCGCACCGGCGACGCGCGCATCGCCTCGGCGAGCTCCCTGGGCGTCCTCGCGACGCTGCGTCGCGGCGTGCAGGTGTCGCCGCAGATCCTCGCCGGCATCTGGGTGACCCTCGGCCTCGCCGTCGCCGCGGCGCTGGGCCGGGTCGTCGTGCCCGTGACCGTGCAGCAGACCATCGACACGGGCGTGCTCGCCGACGGCGGTCCGGACACGACGCGCGTCGCGGTGCTCGTGGGCGTCGCCGCCGTGATCCTCGTCGTCGCCGGGCTGTGCTCGGCCCTCGTCAACGTGCGCCTGTTCCGGTCGACCGAGGCCGGCCTCGCCGCGCTGCGCGTACGCGCGTTCCGGCACGTGCACGACCTGTCGGTGCTCACCCAGAACTCCGAGCGGCGCGGGTCGCTCGTCTCGCGCGTCACGAGCGACGTGGACACGATCTCGCTGTTCGTGCAGTGGGGCGGGATCATGCTGCTCGTCTCGGTGCTGCAGATCGGCGTCGCGACGGCGCTCATGGCGGTGTACTCGTGGCAGCTCACGCTCGTGGTGTGGGCGTGCTTCGTGCCGCTGTTCCTCGTCCTGCGGCCCGCGCAGGCGCGGGTCAACGACGCGTACACCCAGGTCCGCGCGCGGGTCGGCGCGATGCTCGGCGCGATCTCGGAGTCCGTCGTCGGAGCGGAGACGATCCGCGCGTACGGCGCCGGGGCCCGGACGGCCCGGCGTGTCGACGCCGCGGTCGACGCGACGCGGCGCGCGATGGTCCGGGCGCAGAAGCTGGTCGCGGTCGTCTTCTCCAGCGGCGTGCTCGTGGCGAACCTCGTGCTCGCGGTCGTCGTGGTCGTCGGGTCGCTGCTCGGCGTGGCGGGCGACATCTCGGTGGGCCAGCTCCTCGCCTTCCTGTTCCTCGTCCAGCTCTTCACCGGCCCCGTGCAGATGGCGACGGAGATCCTCAACGAGCTGCAGAACGCCGTGGCGGGCTGGCGCCGCGTCCTCGCGGTCCTGGAGACGCCGGTCGAGGTCGTCGACAAGGGCCCCGACGGCGTGCGCAGCCCGCGCGGCCCCGCCCACGTGCGCCTCGAGGACGTCCGGTTCGCCTACCCCGACGGGCCCGAGGTGCTGCACGGCGTCGACCTCGACCTCCCGGCGCGTGCCTCGGTCGCCGTCGTCGGCGCGACCGGCTCGGGCAAGACGACGATCGCGAAGCTCGTCACGCGGCTCATGGACCCGACGGGCGGGCGCGTGCTCCTGGACGGCACGGACCTGCGCGACCTGTCCGTGGCGTCCCTGCGCGAGCGGGTCGTGCTCGTGCCCCAGGAGGGCTTCCTGTTCGACGGGACGCTCGCCGACAACGTCGCCTACGGGCTCCGGGGCGCGGCCGAGGAGGAGCCGCCCGCCGCGCGTCGCGCCCGGATCGAGGCGGCGGTCGAGCGGCTCGGCCTCACCGACTGGGTCGCGGACCTGCCGGACGGGCTCGACTCCTCGGTCGGCCAGCGTGGCGAGTCCCTCTCCGCGGGCGAGCGGCAGCTCGTCGCGCTCGTCCGGGCGTACCTCGCGGAGGCGGACCTGCTCGTCCTGGACGAGGCGACGTCCGCCGTCGACCCGGCGACCGAGGTCCGGATCGCGCGGGCGCTCGCGTCGCTCACCGCGGGCCGGTCGACGCTGACGATCGCGCACCGCCTCTCCACGGCCGAGGCGGCCGACCTCGTCGTCGTCGTCGACGCCGGGCACGTCGTGGAGGTGGGCCACCACGACGACCTCGCCCGCGCGGGCGGGGTCTACGCCCGCATGCACGACGCCTGGGTCTCCCAGACCCGCTGACCTGCCCGGCCGGGCGACCGACGTCACGCCGGGTCGGGCGAGACGGGGGACCGGCGGCGGCCCGGCGTCTGGCAGGATTCTCGGGTGCCCGACTCCACGACCGGCCCGCAGACCACGACCCCGTCCGCGCTCGACCCCGAGGTCGCCGCGCGGCTCAAGCGCGACGACGCCGGACTGGTCGCCGCGATCGTCCAGCAGCACGACACCGGTGAGGTGCTCATGCTCGGCTGGATGGACGACGAGGCGCTCCACCGCACCCTGACGACCGGCCGGGTGACGTTCTGGAGCCGGTCGCGCCAGGAGTACTGGCGCAAGGGCGACACGTCGGGCCACGTCCAGGTGGTGCGCTCGGTCGCGCTCGACTGCGACGGCGACGCGCTCCTCGTGCGCGTGCACCAGGTCGGCGCCGCGTGCCACACGGGCACCCGCACGTGCTTCGAGGCCGGGGGAGACCTGGGCGCCGTCGTCGGCGAGCTGCCGTCCGCGCCCGGTGCCCCGGACGCCGGGGCCGCGCCCGCCGTCGGACCGGACCCCGAGGAGGAGAACCAGTGAGCACGACCGTCGACCCGGCCGGAACCACCACCGTCCCCGCGGGCGGGCCCGCGTGGGGCACGACGTGGCCCGTGCTCGACGGCTTCCGCGCGCTCGCCCGCTCCCGCCGGGTCGTCCCGGTCGTGCGGCGCCTCCTGGCCGACGACGTCACGCCCGTCGGGCTCTACCGCACCCTCGCGCAGGGTCGGCCAGGCACCTTCGTGCTGGAGTCCGCGGAGTCGGACGGGCGCTGGGCCCGCTACTCGTTCGTCGGCGTCGCGTCCCGCGCGACCCTCACGGCGCGCGACGGCCGGGCGGTGTGGTCGGGCGACGTGCCCGCGGGCGTCCCGCGCGACGGCGACGTCGTCGACGTGCTGGAGGCGACGCTCGACGTGCTGCGCACGCCCGCGGTCGACGGCCTCCCGCCGCTCACGGGCGGGCTCGCCGGCGCGGTCGGGTGGGACGTCATCCGGCACTGGGAGCCGACGCTGCCGGCGCACGCGCCCGACGAGCTGGGCGTGCCGGAGCTCACGCTGTGCCTCGCGACGGACCTCGCGGTCGTCGACCACGCGGAGGGCAGCGTGTGGCTCGTGGCGAACGCGATCAACTTCGACGACACGGACGAACGGGTCGACGAGGCGTACGCCGACGCCGTGCGGCGCCTGGACGCGATGCAGGCACGCCTCGTCGCGGGCGGTGCGCACGTCGTGTCGGTCGTGGCCGCGGACGCCGTCGAGCCCGAGCTCGAGTTCCGCTCGACGCGCGACGAGTTCGAGGCGTCCGTCGTGGCGGGCAAGGACGCGATCCGCGAGGGCGAGGTCTTCCAGGTCGTCCTCTCGCAGCGCCTGGACCTCGACTGCCCGGCGGACCCGCTGGACGTCTACCGGGCGCTGCGCACGATCAACCCGAGCCCGTACATGTACTACTTCCAGCTCACGGACGCGGACGGGCGCGACTTCGCGGTCGTCGGGTCGAGCCCGGAGACGCTGGTCAAGGTCGAGGACGGGCGGGTCACGACGTTCCCCATCGCGGGCTCGCGGCCGCGCGGCGCGACGCCCGAGGAGGACGTCGCGCTCGGGGAGGAGCTGCGCGAGGACCCCAAGGAGCTCGCGGAGCACATCATGCTCGTCGACCTCTCGCGCAACGACCTCGTCAAGGTCTGCGAGCCGACGTCGGTCGAGGTCGTGGAGTTCATGGCGACCAAGCGGTTCAGCCACATCATGCACCTGTGCTCGACGGTCGTCGGCACGCTGCGCGACGGCGCGACGGCGCTCGACGCCTTCCGGGCCACGTTCCCCGCGGGGACGCTCTCGGGCGCGCCCAAGCCGCGTGCGATCGCCCTCATCGACGAGCTCGAGCCCGCCTCGCGCGGGATCTACGGTGGGACGGCCGGGTACTTCGACTTCGACGGGAACATGGACATGGCGATCGCCATCCGCACGGCGCTGATCCGCGACGGGCGCGCGAGCGTCCAGGCCGGGGGCGGGATCGTCGCCGACTCCGTGCCGGCGCTCGAGTACGCGGAGTCGCGCAACAAGGCGGCCGCGGCGGTCCGCGCCGTGCAGGTCGCGGCGCGGCTGCGGGGGCTCGCATGAGCCGACCGGGCGGCCCGGCCCGCCGCACGGCCATCTGGGTCCTGCTGCTCCTCGGGGGCGCGACCCTCGCGGCGGCCGTGCCCACGTGGCTGCGCACGACGGGGGCCACCGCGCTCGACCCGCAGGTCGACGTCGCGGTGGCCGGCACGTCGGCCGCACCCGGCGTGAGCGCGGCCGCGCTCGTGCTCGTCGCGGCCGCGCTCGCGCTCGGCCTCGTCGGACGTGTCGGCCGGTGGGTCGTCCTGGCGGTCGCGGCGGCGAGCGGCGTCGTCGCGACGGTGTCGGCGCTGAGCGTCGCGATCGACCCGGAGCCGACCGCCCGGTCGGCGGTGGCCGAGGCGACGGGCGTGACGGAGCTGACCGCACCGGTCGAGCTCACCGCGGCGCCCTGGGTGGCGGCCGTGCTCGGCGTGCTCACCGTGCTCGTGGTGGTGTGGGTGGCGCTCGGCGCGCGGTCGTGGGCGAGCGCCTCGACGCGGCACGAGCGGGCCGGGGCGGTCCCCGCGACGGCAGCCGGCACGCCCGCGGACGGGACGCCTGAGGTCGCGGGCGCGGCGGGCCCCGCCGACGCCGCGGACGTCTCCGACCACGACGCGTGGGACGCGCTGTCCCGCGGCGAGGACCCCACGGACCGCTGAGCAGCGCGGACGTGTCCCACGCGACGTCCGCCGACGTCCCGCGACGGGACGGGCCCCGGCCCGGTCCGATAGGCTCTGACCACATCTTGACGAAAGGCACGACCCTCATGGCCGAGAACCAGCAGACCACCGAGATCGCCTACCTGCCGCCCGCGGCACCGCCCACGAACCACGGCCACACCGTCGCCGCGTGGTTCACCATGATCGGCATCATGGTCGGCGCCCTCGTGGCCGCGATCGGTGTCGTGGTCGCCGCCGTCTGGCTGTTCTGGGTCGGCATGGGCGTCGTGGCCGTGGCGCTCGTCGGCGGCCTCGTGCTCCGCAACATGGGCTACGGGCAGAAGAAGCAGGACGCGCGGTGACGCAGCCGCCGGAACCGGGCCCGCACGACGCCACGCCCCCGCAGGACGGGTCGCAGGCGCCGTACGGCTCGTCGGTGCCCGGCGGCGCGCAGCACCCCGGCCCGCAGGGTCCTGACCAGGGCTACCCCGGTCAGCAGCAGCCCGGCCAGCCGTACCCGGGCCAGCAGCAGCCCGGCCAGCCGTACCCGGGCCAGCAGCAGCACCCGGCGCAGCCGTACCCGGGCCAGCAGCAGCACCCGGCGCAGGCGTACCCGGGCCAGCAGTACCCCGGTCAGCAGTACCCGGCCGGCGCGTACGCGCCGCCGCCGTACTACCCGAAGAACAACCTCGCGATCTGGTCGCTCGTCCTGGGCATCGCCGCGTTCGTGCTCAGCTGCGGCTTCTTCACGGGCATCCCCGCGGTCATCGTGGGCAACGCGGCGAAGCGTGCCGTCGCGGAGGGCCAGGCGGACAACGACGGCATGGCGACGGCGGGGATCATCCTCGGCTGGGTCGCGATCGGCCTGTCCGCGATCGGTCTGCTGCTCCTGCTGGTGTTCTTCCCCGCCGTCCTCGCCTGGGTCGGCACGATCCCCGACCAGTACTGACGGGGCGGTCACGTGACGTCCGAGGCGGTGCGCCGACGGCGGGTGCCGCGCGAGGCCGTGGCGCCCCTCGCCGTCGGTGCGCTCGTCGCCGCCGCGACGGCGTACGTGGGCGCCGTCGACCCGAACCGCCCGGGCCACTACGTCACGTGCCCGCTGCTCGCCCTGACGGGCCTGGCGTGCCCCGGGTGCGGCGGCCTGCGGGCCACGCACGACCTCGTGCACCTCGACCTCGCCGCGGCCTGGTCCATGAACCCGCTGTGGGTCGTCGTCGCGCCGCTGCTCGTCGTGCTGTGGGGCCTGTGGCTCGTCCGTGCCTGGCGCGGCCGTCCCGCGCCGCGCGTGCCCGCGGGGGTGGCGTGGACGTCGCTCGCCGTGCTCGTGCTCTTCGGGGTGCTGCGCAACGTGCCCGCCCTGGTCCCGTGGCTCGGCCCGGTGGCTGCCTGAGCCGGCGGCCGTGACCGCGACCGGCCGCGCCGCGCGCGTCTCGGGGGCTGGGCCGTGGTCATCGTCACTCGGGGGCGGCTCTACGATGGCAGGTACCTCCCTGTCAACGGGTCGGCCCGAACCTGTGGGTGCACGCCGGCCGACCGGCCCGGCAGGGGGCGGGACGACACGGGGAGTGGTGGGACGATGACGGTGCTGGACGACATCGTCGCGGGTGTGCGCGAGGACCTCGCGGCACGCCAGGCGACGACCTCGCTCGACGAGCTCAAGGAACGAGCCGCCCGCGTCCCCGGTGCGCTCGAGTGCGTGAGCCGCCTCAAGGCGGACGACGCCGTGGCCGTCATCGCCGAGGTGAAGCGGTCGAGCCCCAGCAAGGGTGCGCTCGCGTCCATCTCCGACCCGGCCGAGCTCGCGGGGGAGTACGAGAAGGGCGGCGCGGCCGCGATCTCGGTGCTCACCGAGCAGCGGCGGTTCAACGGGAGCCTCGCCGACCTCGACGCCGTCCGGGCGCGGGTCGACGTCCCGGTGCTCCGCAAGGACTTCGTCGTGACGCCGTACCAGGTGTGGGAGGCGCGCGCGCACGGCGCGGACATCGTGCTCCTCATCGTCGCCGCGCTCGAGCAGACGGTGCTCACGTCGCTCGTCGAGCGCGTGCACTCGCTCGGCATGACCGCGCTCGTCGAGGTCCACACGCTCGACGAGGTGACGCGCGCGCTCGACGCCGGGGCGCGGGTCGTCGGCGTGAACTCGCGCGACCTCAAGACGCTCGACGTCGACCGCACGACCTTCGCGCGCCTCGCGCCCGCGATCCCCGACGAGGTCGTCCGCGTGGCCGAGTCCGGCGTGCGCGGGCCGCACGACGTCATGGACTACGCCCGCTCCGGCGCGCACGCCGTGCTGGTCGGCGAGGCGCTCGTGACCGACGACGCGCCGCGCTCGTCCGTCGCCGACCTCGTCGCGGCCGGGTCGCACCCGTCGCTGTGGTCCGTGCGGCCCTGAGGCACGACGGCACCGTCCGTCACGTCGCAGGCGCCGCGCCCCGGCCCAGCACACCCCACCACGCAGGAGGACCGGCCCCGTGCCCGACTCGACACCATCGACCACCCCTCCGAGCGGCGCGCACTCCGTCCGCGCCGACCTGACGCGCTCCCTCGCGACCCAGGAGGGTCCCTACTTCGGCGAGTTCGGCGGGCGCTACGTGCCCGAGGCGCTCGTCGCCGCCCTCGACGAGCTCGAGACCGAGTACCGCAAGGCGCTCGACGACCCGGCGTTCGTCACCGAGCTCGCGCGCCTGCAGCGCGAGTACACCGGCCGCCCGAGCCCGCTCACCGAGGTGCCCCGCTTCGCGGAGCACGCCGGCGCCTCGCGCGTGTTCCTCAAGCGCGAGGACCTCAACCACACCGGCTCGCACAAGATCAACAACGTCCTGGGCCAGGCGCTGCTCGTCAAGCGCATGGGCAAGAAGCGCGTGATCGCCGAGACGGGCGCCGGCCAGCACGGCGTCGCGACGGCGACGGCCGCGGCCCTGCTCGACCTCGAGTGCGTCGTCTACATGGGCGAGGAAGACACGCGGCGCCAGGCGCTGAACGTCGCGCGCATGCGCCTCCTCGGCGCCGAGGTCGTCCCCGTGACGATCGGCCAGCGCACCCTCAAGGACGCGATCAACGAGGCGCTGCGCGACTGGGTCGCCAACGTCGACACGACGCACTACCTGCTCGGCACCGTGACCGGGCCCCACCCGTTCCCCGAGATGGTGCGCGAGTTCCACCGCGTCATCGGCGAGGAGGCGCGCATGCAGATCCTCGACCGCATCGGGCGCCTGCCCGACGCGCTCGCCGCGTGCGTGGGCGGCGGCTCGAACGCGCTCGGGCTCTTCAACGCCTTCCTCGACGACGAGGGCGTCGAGCTCTTCGGCTTCGAGGCCGGGGGCGAGGGCATCGAGACGGGCCGCCACGCGGCCCGCTTCAGCGGCGGCGCGCCGGGCGTCCTGCACGGCGCGCGCTCGTACCTCCTCCAGGACGAGGACGGCCAGACCCTGCCGAGCCACTCGGTGTCGGCGGGTCTCGACTACCCGAGCGTCGGGCCGGCCCACTCGTGGCTCCACGACCTCGGCCGCGCGACGTACCTGCCCGTGACCGACGCCGAGGCGATGGACGCGTTCCGGCTGCTGTGCCGCACCGAGGGGATCATCCCCGCGATCGAGTCGGCCCACGCCCTCGCGGGCGCGCTGCGGATCGGGCGCGAGGCCGCGGCCGCGGGCCGCACCGACCACGTGATCCTCGTGAACCTCTCGGGGCGCGGGGACAAGGACGTGGCGACCGCCGCCCGGTGGTTCGACCTCGTGGACGACGACGCGATCGCCGAGACGGCGACGGGCACGGAGGGACAGCTGTGAGCGCCGCCCAGACCCAGGACGCACCCGGGGCGTCGACGCCGGGGACGGCGTCGGCCACCGCCAGCCGCCTGCTCGAGCTGCGCGCGGAGGGTCGCGCGGGGCTCGTCGGCTACCTGCCGGTCGGTTTCCCGACCGTCGAGCGCTCCGTCGAGGCGGCGCTCGCGCTCGTGGACTCGGGCGTGGACGTGCTCGAGCTCGGCATCCCGTACACGGACCCCGTCATGGACGGCCCGGTGATCCAGGCCGCGGCGCAGGCGGCGCTCGACGGCGGCGCGCGCGTCGCGGACGTCTTCCGCGTCGTCGCGGCCGTCACGGAGCGCACGGGCGGGCGCGTGCCGGTGCTCGTCATGACGTACTGGAACCCCGTGCTGCGCTACGGCGTCGACGCGTTCGCGCGCGACCTCGCTGCCGCCGGGGGAGCCGGGCTCATCACGGCCGACCTCGTCCCCGACGAGGGTCGCGCGTGGCTGGACGCCGCCGAGGCGCACGGTCTCGACCGCGTGTTCCTCGTCGCGCCGAGCTCGACGCCGGAGCGCCTCCGGCTCACCGCGCGCGCGTCGCGCGGCTTCGTCTACGCCGCCTCGACGATGGGCGTCACGGGCGTGCGCGCCGCCGTCGGGCCCCAGGCCGCGCGGCTCGTCGCCGACACGCGCGCGGCGGGCGCCGAGCTCGTGTGCGTCGGCCTCGGCGTCTCCACGGCCGAGCAGGCCGCGGAGGTCGCGCGCTACGCCGACGGCGTCATCGTCGGCTCGGCGTTCGTCCGGCCCCTGCTGGGCGACGCCCCGTGGGACGAGCGACTCGCCGCGCTCCGTACGGTCGCCGCCTCGCTGGCGGCCGGGGTGCGGTCCGCCCGTCAGGAGCAGCCCGGCACGACGGCGCCCGGCGGGGTGGTCGCATGAGCGCCGCGCTCGCCGTCGGGCAGCTCGTGGAGGCCGCGGGCGCCCTGCCCGCCGCGATCCCGAGCCCGCCCCAGCACACCTGGTACCTTGGGCCCTTCCCGATCCGCGCCTACGCGCTCGCGATCCTCGCCGGGATCGGCGTCGCCCTGTGGCTCACGCGGCGTCGCTGGGTGGAGCGCGGGGGAGAGGCCGACGACGTCCTGGAGATCGCGTTCTGGGCGGTCCCGTTCGGGATCGTCGGCGGGCGGCTCTACCACGTCTTCTCGACGCCCGACCCGTACTGGGGTCCGAACGGGGACCCCGTCCGCGCGCTGTACGTGTGGGAGGGCGGCCTCGGCATCTGGGGCGCGGTCGCGCTCGGCGCGGTCGGTGCGTACATCGGGTGCCGGCGCCAGCGCGTGAGCTTCCCGGCGTTCGCCGACGCGCTCGCCCCGGGGCTGCTCCTCGCACAGGCCGTCGGGCGTCTCGGCAACTGGTTCAACCAGGAGCTGTTCGGCTCGCCCACGACGCTGCCGTGGGGCCTGCGGGTCGACGACTCGGTCGCCGCCGCGGCCGGCTACCCGCCGGGCACGCTGTTCCACCCGACGTTCCTCTACGAGATGGTCTGGAACATCGCCGCTGCCCTGCTCCTGATCTACCTGGACCGTCGGTTCCGGCTCGGTCATGGTCGGGTATTCTGGCTCTACGTCTTCGTCTACACGCTCGGTCGGGTGTGGATCGAGATGCTGCGCATCGACGAGGCCGAGCTCGTCCTCGGTCTCCGGCTGAACGTCTGGACCTCGATCCTGGTCGGTGTCGGTGCGTTGGTAGCGTTTATCGTTGTCGGGCGTCGCCACCCCGGGCGCGAGGAGACGGTGTCCCTCGACGCGCCGGGCGAGGCGCCCGCCACGGAGCCGGTCGAGGAGTCGACCGACGCCGTGGACCCCGAGAAGACCGCGGACTCCGACGACTCGGAGGAGTCCGAGCAGGCAGATGCCGCGCGACCAGACCCCGGTCGCTGAGCCTCCGTCACTCAACGGCGAATCCGCCGGGCGACCGCCCGGTGGTTCCGTCATGTCCACCAGGGCCGACGACGTCCCGAACCCCCCAGCTGGAACCAGCCCGGCCGTCTCGGTCGGGCGCCTGTGAGGACGGTGTTGATGACCACGCCGCAGTATCGGGACGCGCACCGGGCACCCGCCCTGTCCGCCCCTCCCACGGCATCCGGTCTGTACGACCCCGCCGCCGAGCACGACGCGTGCGGCGTCGCCTTCGTGGCGACGCTCCGCGGCACGCCCGGACGCGACATCGTGGACGCGGGGCTCACGGCCCTGCTCAACCTGGACCACCGCGGCGCGGTGGGCGCCGAGGAGAACAGCGGCGACGGTGCGGGGATCCTCACGCAGATCCCCGACGCCTTCGTGCGCGACGTGGTCGACGCCGAGCTCCCGCCCGCCGGGCACTACGCCATCGGCATGGCGTTCCTCCCGCAGGACCCCGAGGCGGCCGCGACCACGGCCCGCGCGGTCGAGGCGATCGCCGCCGAGGAGAAGCTCGAGGTCCTCGCCTGGCGCGACGTCCCCGTGACGGCCGACCTCGTGGGCCCGAGCGCGCGCGCGTCGATGCCGCTGTTCCGTCAGGTCGTCGTGGCCGACCCGTCGCGCGAGCTGGCCGGCGTCGACCTCGACCGCCGGACGTACCGCCTGCGCAAGCGCGCGGAGAACGAGCTCGGTCTCTTCTTCGCGTCGCTGTCGGCGCGCACGCTCACCTACAAGGGCATGCTCACGACCGCGCAGCTCGAGCCGTTCTTCCCGGACCTCTCCGACCCGCGGTACGCGAGCGAGATCGCGCTCGTCCACTCGCGGTTCTCGACGAACACGTTCCCGTCCTGGCCGCTCGCGCAGCCGTTCCGGATGATCGCGCACAACGGCGAGATCAACACGGTGCGCGGCAACCGGAACTGGATGGCCGCGCGCGAGGGCACGCTCGCGAGCGACGCCCTCGGCGACCTCGCGCCGCTGCTCCCGGTCTGCTCCGACGGCTCGAGCGACTCGGCGAGCTTCGACGAGGTGCTGGAGCTGCTGCACCTGTCGGGCCGCTCGCTGCCGCACGCCGTGCTCATGATGGTCCCGGAGGCGTGGGAGAACCACGCCGAGATGGACCCGGACCTGCGCGCGTTCTACGAGTACCACTCGACGCTCATGGAGCCGTGGGACGGCCCCGCGTGCCTCAACTTCACCGACGGCACCCTCATCGGCGCGGTCCTCGACCGCAACGGCCTGCGCCCCGGGCGCTACTGGGTCACCGAGGACGGCCTCGTCGTGCTCGCGAGCGAGGCGGGCGTGCTCGACCTCGACCCCGCGACGATCGTCCGCAAGGGCCGTCTCGAGCCGGGCCGCATGTTCCTCGTCGACACCGGCCAGGGCCGGATCATCGAGGACGAGGAGATCAAGTCCCAGCTCGCGGCGCAGCGCCCGTACGCGCGGTGGGTCGCGGAGAACGCGGTCTACCTCGACCAGCTCCCCGAGCGCGAGCACGTCGCGCACAGCCCCGCGTCGGTCGAGCGCCGCCAGCGTGCCTTCGGGTACACGCAGGAGGAGCTCAAGGTCATCCTCACCCCGATGGCCAACACGGGCGCCGAGCCCCTCGGCGCCATGGGCACGGACACGCCCATCGCCGTCCTCGCGAAGCGTCCGCGCCTGCTCTTCGACTACTTCACGCAGATGTTCGCGCAGGTCACGAACCCGCCGCTGGACGCGATCCGCGAGGAGCTCGTCACGTCGATCGGCGGGGCGATCGGCCCCGAGCCGAACCTGCTCGTCGACACCCCGGAGCACGCGCGCAAGCTCATGCTGCCGTTCCCGGTGCTCGACAACGACCAGCTCGCGAAGATCATCCGCGTCGACAAGGACCCGAACCTGGCGGGCGTCTTCCGCGCCGTGACGATCAAGGGCCTGTACCGCGTCGCAGGCGGCGGCGAGTCGCTGCTCGCGCGGCTCGAGGAGATCTTCGCCGAGGTCGACGCGCACGTCGCCGCCGGCGCGAGCTTCATCGTGCTGTCGGACCGCGACTCGGACGCCGAGCACGCGCCGATCCCGTCGCTCCTGCTGTCGAGCGCGGTGCACCACCACCTCCTGCGGCGCCACACGCGCACGCAGGTGTCGCTCGTCGTCGAGGCGGGGGACGTGCGCGAGGTGCACCACGTCGCGCTCCTCATCGGCTACGGCGCCGCCGCGGTGAACCCCTACCTCGCGATGGAGACCGTCGAGGACCTCGCGCGCCGCGGCTACCTCGCGGTCGACCCGGCCAAGGCCGTCGCGAACCTCATCAAGGGCCTCGGCAAGGGCGTCCTCAAGGTCATGAGCAAGATGGGCATCTCGACCATCTCCTCCTACCGCGGCGCCCAGGTCTTCGAGGCCGTGGGTCTCTCGCACGACCTCGTGCAGGCGTTCTTCACCGGCACGACGTCGCGCCTCAGCGGCATCGGGCTCGACGTCGTCGCGGCCGAGGTCGCGGCGCGCCACGTGGACGCGTACCCGCGCTCCGGCAACCACCGTCCGCACGTCCGCCTGACCACGGGCGGCGAGTACCAGTGGCGCCGCGACAGCGAGGAGCACCTGTTCGACCCGGAGACGGTGTTCCGCCTCCAGCACTCGACGCGCGAGCGCCGGTTCGACATCTTCCGCGAGTACACGCACCGCGTGGACGAGCAGTCCTCGCGGCTCATGACCCTGCGTGGCCTCCTCGAGCTGCGCGAGGGCGAGCGCCCCGCGGTGCCGCTCGACGAGGTCGAGCCCGTGAGCGAGATCGTCAAGCGCTTCAACACCGGCGCGATGTCCTACGGTTCCATCTCGGCCGAGGCCCACGAGACCCTCGCGATCGCGATGAACCGCCTCGGCGGTCGGTCGAACACGGGCGAGGGCGGCGAGGATCCGGAGCGCCTGTACGACCCGGAGCGTCGCTCGAAGGTCAAGCAGATCGCGTCGGGCCGCTTCGGCGTCACGAGCGAGTACCTGACGAACGCCGACGACATCCAGATCAAGCTCGCCCAGGGCGCCAAGCCCGGCGAGGGCGGTCAGCTCCCGGGCCACAAGGTGTACCCGTGGGTCGCGAAGACCCGGCACTCCACGCCGGGCGTCGGCCTCATCTCGCCGCCGCCGCACCACGACATCTACTCGATCGAGGACCTCGCGCAGCTCATCCACGACGCGAAGAACGCGAACCCGGCGGCGCGCGTCCACGTCAAGCTCGTCTCCGAGTTCGGCGTCGGCACGGTCGCGACGGGCGTGTCCAAGGCGCACGCGGACGTCGTCCTCATCTCGGGCCACGACGGCGGTACGGGCGCGAGCCCGCTGACGTCGCTCAAGCACGCGGGCACGCCGTGGGAGATCGGCCTCGCCGAGACGCAGCAGACCCTCGTGCTCAACAACCTGCGCGACCGCATCGTCGTGCAGGTCGACGGGCAGATGAAGACCGGGCGCGACGTCGTCGTGGCCGCGCTGCTCGGCGCCGAGGAGTTCGGCTTCGCGACCGCGCCGATGGTCGTCTCGGGCTGCGTCATGATGCGCGTGTGCCACCTGGACACGTGCCCGGTGGGCGTCGCGACGCAGAACCCGGAGCTGCGGGCCCGCTTCACGGGCAAGCCGGAGTTCGTCGTGAACTTCTTCGAGTTCATCGCGGAGGAGGTGCGCGAGTACCTGGCGCGCCTCGGGTTCCGGAGCATCGAGGAGGCGATCGGTCACGTCGAGTACCTCGACACGCGCCAGGCGATCGACCACTGGAAGGCGCAGGGTCTCGACCTCGCGCCCATCCTCGAGAAGCCCGTGCCCGTCGAGGGCGCGTCGCTGCGGAACACGACGACGCAGGACCACGGCCTGGAGAAGGCGCTCGACAACCAGCTCGTCGCGCTGGCCGAGGACGCGCTGGAGCGGCGCGAGCCGGTGCGGATCTCGCTGCCGGTCCGCAACGTCAACCGCACGGTCGGCACGATGCTCGGCCACGAGGTGACCAAGCGCTTCCGCGGCGAGGGCCTGCCGGACGACACGATCGACGTGACCCTCACGGGGTCCGCCGGCCAGTCGCTCGGGGCCTTCCTCCCGCCCGGCGTCACGCTGCGCCTGTTCGGGGACGCGAACGACTACGTCGGCAAGGGCCTGTCGGGCGGGCGGATCGTCGTGCGGCCGGACCGCAACGCGGTCCTCACCGGGTCGAGCAACGTCGTCGCCGGGAACGTCATCGGCTACGGCGCGACGTCGGGCGAGATCTTCCTGCGCGGCCGCGTCGGGGAGCGCTTCGGCGTCCGCAACTCGGGCGCGACGCTCGTCGTCGAGGGCGTGGGCGACCACGGGTGCGAGTACATGACGGGCGGCACGGTCGTCGTGCTGGGCCCGACCGGGCGCAACTTCGGTGCCGGCATGTCCGGCGGCACCGCGTACGTGCTCGACCTGCGCGAGAGCGCCGTGAACACGAGCGCGCTCGCGACCGGCGAGCTCGGGCTGAGCCCGCTCGAGGACGCCGAGGTCGCGCTCGTCGAGCGGCTCGTCCGCCGTCACCACGAGGAGACCGGCTCGCCGCTCGCGGCCGAGCTGCTCGAGGACTTCGCCACGGCGGTGCAGCGCTTCACGCGCGTCCTGCCGACCGACTTCGCCCGCATGCGCTCGGCGCTCGAGAAGGCCGAGTCGGCCGGTCTCGACCCGGCCGCGCCCGGCGTGTGGGACCAGATCTTGGAGGTGGCCCGTGGCTGACCCCCGCGGATTCCTGAAGGTGCGGGAGCGCGAGCTCCCGCCGAACCGCCCGGTGGCCGTGCGCCTGCGGGACTGGAAGGACGTGCACGCGCACCTCGAGGAGGGTCAGCCGTTCCTCAAGGAGCAGGCGGGCCGCTGCATGGACTGCGGCATCCCGTTCTGCCACCAGGGCTGCCCGCTCGGGAACCTCATCCCCGAGTGGAACGACCTCGTCTACCGCGAGCAGTGGGCCGACGCGATCGACCGCCTCCACGAGACGAACAACTTCCCGGAGTTCACCGGTCGCGTGTGCCCGGCGCCGTGCGAGTCGAGCTGCGTGCTCGGCATCAACCAGCCGCCCGTGACGATCAAGAACGTCGAGGTCTCGATCATCGACGAGGCGTTCGAGCGCGGGTACGTCACGCCCCAGGTGCCGCAGCGGCTCACGGGCTTCACGGTCGCGGTCGTCGGGTCCGGTCCTGCCGGGCTCGCCGCCGCGCAGCAGCTCACGCGCGCCGGGCACACCGTCGCGGTGTACGAGCGCGACGACGCCGTCGGGGGCCTGCTGCGCTACGGCATCCCCGACTTCAAGCTCGAGAAGCACCACATCGACCGCCGCGTCGCGCAGATGGAGGCCGAGGGCACGCGGTTCCGCCCCGGCGTCGAGATCGGCGTCGACATCACGTGGGACGACCTGCGGGCGCGCTACGACGCCGTCGTGGTCGCGACCGGTGCGACGGTGCCGCGCGACCTGTCGGTGCCCGGGCGCGAGCTCGGCGGCATCCACTTCGCGATGGACTTCCTGCACCAGGCGAACGCGGTCGTGGCGGGGCACGAGGTGCCCGGCCAGATCACGGCCACCGGCAAGCACGTCATCGTCATCGGTGGCGGCGACACGGGCTCGGACTGCCTCGGTACCTCGCTGCGCCAGGGCGCGGCGAGCGTCACGACGCTCGCGATCGGCAAGCAGCCGCCGCTCGAGCGGTCCGCGACCCAGCCGTGGCCGACCGACCCGATCGTGTTCGAGGTGTCCTCGTCCCACGAGGAGGGCGGCGAGCGCGAGTTCCTCGCGTCGACCGTCGCGTTCCTCGGCGACGAGAACGGAGCCGTGCGCGCGCTGCGCGTCGCGGAGACCGAGTACCTGCCCGACGGCCGTCGCGTGCCCAAGGAGGGCACCGAGCGCGAGATCCCCGCGGACCTCGTGCTCGTCGCGATGGGCTTCACCGGACCGGAGACGGCTGCCCTCACGACCCAGACCGGCGCGGACCTCACGGGGCGCGGCCTCGTGGCGCGCGGCGACGACTTCGCGTCGTCGCTGCCCGGGGTCTTCGTGGCCGGCGACGCCGGTCGTGGGCAGTCGTTGATCGTGTGGGCGATCGCCGAGGGGCGGGCGGCGGCGGCATCCGTCGACGCCTACCTTCAGGGAGGGACCGAGCTGCCCGCGCCCGTGCGCGCGAACACCGTGTCCTTGCGCGCTTGACGTGCACCCCGACGTCGGATGTCCGGCGCCGGGACGATGAGCGGGGCATCCTAGGGAGGGGCACCCCGCGACGACCGGCTCCTGGCCGGTCGGAAGACTAGAGGCTGGAGATATGCGCAGAGCAAAGATCGTCTGCACCATCGGACCCGCGACCGAGTCGAAGGAGCAGCTCCGCGCGCTCGTCGACGCGGGCATGGACGTGGCGCGGATCAACCGCAGCCACGGCAGCGCCGAGGAGCACGCGGCCGTCTACCACGGCGTGCGCGAGGCCGCCGCCGAGTCGGGCCGCTCCGTGGCCGTCCTCGTCGACCTCCAGGGGCCGAAGATCCGTCTGGGCCGCTTCGCGGGCGACGAGAAGCACTGGCTCGAGGAGGGTGACACCTTCACGATCACGACCGAGGACGTCGTCGGCACCAAGGAGCTCGTCTCCACGACGCACAAGGGCCTGCCGGGCGACGCCCGCGTCGGCGACCCGATCCTCATCGACGACGGCAAGGTGCTCGTCCGCGTCACCGCCGTCGAGGGCCCGCGCGTCGTCACGCGCGTCGAGGTCGCCGGCCCGGTGTCGAACAACAAGGGCCTGAACCTCCCGGGTGTCGCCGTCTCCGTGCCGGCGCTCTCCGAGAAGGACCAGGACGACCTGCGCTGGGCCCTCGCGCTCGGCGCGGACATCATCGCGCTGTCGTTCGTGCGGTCCGCGAAGGACTTCGAGGACGTCAAGCGGATCATGGACGAGGAGGGCCGCACGGTCCCCGTCGTCGCGAAGATCGAGAAGCCGCAGGCCGTCGAGAACCTCGCCGAGATCGTCGACGCGTTCGACGGCGTCATGGTCGCCCGCGGCGACCTCGCGGTCGAGCTTCCGCTGGAGCAGGTGCCGCTCGTCCAGAAGCGCATCGTCGAGCTCGCGCGTCGCAACGCGAAGCCCGTCATCGTCGCCACGCAGGTGCTCGAGTCCATGACGAACTCGCCGCGCCCGACGCGCGCCGAGGCGTCCGACTGCGCCAACGCCGTCCTCGACGGCGCCGACGCGGTCATGCTCTCGGGCGAGACGAGCGTGGGCGAGTACCCGATCCTCACGGTCCAGACGATGGCCCGGATCATCGAGGCGACGGAGGAGGCGGGCCGCGAGCGCATCGCGCCGCTCGGCTCGACGCCGCACACCCGCGGTGGCGCCATCACGCGCGCGGCGGCCGAGATCGGCGAGATCCTCGGTGCGAAGTACCTCGCGACGTTCACGCAGTCGGGCGACTCGGCGCGCCGCATGTCGCGCCTGCGCTCGTCCATCCCGCTGCTCGCGTTCACGCCGCGCGAGCACGTGCGCAACGTCCTGTCGCTCACGTGGGGCACCCAGACGTACCAGGTGCCCGAGGTGGAGAACACCGACGCGATGGTCGGCCAGGTCGACACGACCCTGCAGGCCAACGGCCTCGCCGAGGTCGGCGACCTCGTGGTCGTCGTCTCCGGCGCCCCCGTGGGCCAGCCGGGCACGACGAACTCGATCCTCGTGCACAAGATCGGCGACCACTCCGACACCCGGAACTGACGTCCGGAGCTCTCACCGGAGCTGACGCCGCGCGCCCGCCACGGGCGCTCGTGCTGCCCGACGGCGGCGCCCCCTGCGCGGGGGCGCCGCCGTCGGTCGTCCTGCGCGCCCGGGAAAGCCCGCGACACGGCCCCCGGCGCGCCCCTACCCTCGCGGGATGCGAGCCGTGCCTGCGTCCCTGGACCCCGCGGTCGTGCGTCGGGTCGACGCGCGGCTGGACGCCGTCGTGCGCGACGAGGGCGTCGCGGTCCCGCTCGCGGTGGAGAGCGGCAACCGCGCGTGGGGGTTCCCGTCGCCGGACTCGGACTAGGACTGCCGCTTCGTGTACGTGCGCCCGGGGGCCGACTACCTCGACCCCTGGCCGCGGCGCGACGTCGTCGAGACGCCGCTCGACGCGGTGCTGGACGTCAACGGGTGGGACCTCGTCAAGGCCGTGCGGCTGCTCGTGCGCGGGAACGCGACGCTGCTGGAGTGGCTGCGCTCGCCGATCGTCTACCGCGGCGACCCCGCGTTCCGCGCGGACCTGCTCGCGCTCGCCGAGCGGGTCGTCGACCGCGACACCGTGCGGCGCCACTACCTGCACGTCGCGCTCGGCCAGCGGGAGCGCTGGTGGACGGCGGACGACGTGCCGCTCAAGAAGCTCTTCTACGTCCTGCGCCCGGCCGCGACGCTGCGCTGGCTGCGCGTGCGGCCGGACGCCGTCCCGCCCATGCGCCTCGCGACGCTGCTCGACGAGGGCGAGGCACCGAGCGCGGTGGTGCAGGAGGCGTCCGGGCTCGTCGCGCTCAAGGCGGTCTCGCGCGAGATGGGCGCGGGCCCCGTCCCGGCCGTGCTCCGCCGGTTCGTCGACGACGAGCTCGCCGCCGCCACGGCGGCCGTGACGGTGGCGGGGGCCGGGGCCCTGACCGCTCGCTCGGTGGCGGGGGAGTTCTTCCGGTCGGCGGTCGCGCGGTACGGCCCGGCGGGGTCGCGGTCGACGACGGCTGCGGGCGCGCCGGGCGCCGCGTCGGGGGAGTGGCGGTGACCGACGGGCGCGCGCCTCGCTCGAGCGAGCGCGGCGGGTCGGCCCTACCCTCACGTGGGTGACCAGCGACCAGATCGAGGACGTCGACCAGGACCTGTACGCGGCGGCGAGCGACCCCGACGCCGACGGCGCGGCGGCCGCCGCGCGCGAGGCGACCTTCCGCGCGCTCGTCGCGCGCCGCGACGCGCGCGAGACCGCGGAGGCGGCCGCCACCGTGTGCGAGCAGGTCCAGCAGGTGGCGGAGGCCGCCGAACGCAGCGCGCAGGACGCGCTGACGTCCGCGACCGTCGCGCACTCCGCCGCTCTCCTCGGCGACGAGGCGATCGCCCGGCAGGCGGCGCGCGACGCGAGCGCCGCCGCCCGGGAGGCCGCGCGCGAGGCGGTCGTGTTGGACACGGCGCGGCCCGAGCTCTAGACGGCGTCGGTCCGTGCGCGGGGCCCGCGGTCCGTCCGTGCCGTCCCGAGTCCCGCGGCACCGCTCGTCCTCGCCCTCTACCCTGGGCCCAGCGCTCGGCGTCCGCTCGGTGCTGACCATCCAGCCACCGGTCGACGGTGGGAGAGCGAGGTCCGTCGTGGCCCGAGCGCACCGGCGCGGGCGCTCCTCGGGGAGCACGGTCCTTCCGGCCCTCCAGGAGCGATACGACCTGATCGACGGGGTGCGGGTGTACTCCGTCGTCGCGGAGCCGGACCGGGCAGAGCGCCCGGAGGGTCGCACCGTACCCGCAGACGTGGTCCTTGTGCACGGGCTCGCGCTGTCGACGCGGTACCTGGAGCCGGGCGTCCGCCGGCTCGGGACGGACCGTCGCACCGCCGCCCTGGACCTGCCGGGCGTCGGGCGCAGCGGCCGTCCGCCGCACCTGCCGTCGATGGCCGAGATGGCGGACGTCGTGGCCCGCTGGATGGACGGGCTCGGCATGACGCGCGCGGACGTCGTCGGGCACTCGTTGGGCTGCCAGATCGTCAGTCATCTCGCCGCGGAGCGGCCCGACCTGGTCCGGCGGGTCGTCCTCGTCGGCCCCTCCCGGGACCCGGAGCACCCCCGGTGGTGGCAGAGCGCGTGGCGCCTGCTCCTCGACGGTCCGCGCGAGAGGTGGTCGCTGCTGCCGATCGCCGTCGTGGACTACCTGCGTGCCGGTCCGGTCGCGGCGGTGCGGGCCCTGAAGCAGGCGCGCCGCGCCGAGGTCAGCCACCTGGTGCAGAGCATCACGCAGCCCGTCCTCGTGGTCGTCGGGGACCGCGACCCGCTCGTCTCGGGGACGTGGGCCCGCCGACTCGTCGACGCGCTGCCCGACGGGCGGCTCGTCACGGTCCCGGGGGCTCCGCACGGGCTGCCGTACTCCAGCGTGGAGTCCTTCGTCACGACGACGCGGGACTTCCTCGACCGCGAGGAGCCGTGACGTCGAGCACCGTACGCCTGCCGAGATGAGGGGTGCCCCGGGTGGGATTCGAACCCACACTGGATCGGGTTTGAGCCGAACGCCTCTGCCGGTTGGGCTACCGGGGCCGCGCGCGGAGGTGTCCAGCCGGGCTCCGCCGCGCGGGCACCATCGAACCACACGCGCGCGCCTTCACGAGAATCACACTCCTCGGAGGGTGAAACGCGGGGGCGGCACCCGGTGCGGCGCACTACGATGAGTCCCGTGAGTGACCAGACAGCGCAGCCCGAGGACAAGCAGCCGCTCGACCTGCCCCCGATGATCGAGCCCGAGCCCGCCGCCGCCCCCGCCCCGTCGGGTCGCGCCGCGCGCCGCGCCGTCGTCGCGGAGGACGAGGCCCTGATCCGTCTCGACGTCGTCGAGACGCTGCGGGACGCCGGGTTCGACGTCGTGGGTGAGGCCGGCGACGGCGCGACGGCGGTGAAGCTGGCGCTCGAGCTCAAGCCCGACGTCGTGGTCATGGACGTGAAGATGCCCGAGCTCGACGGCATCTCCGCGGCGGAGCAGATCGGCAAGGCGCACGCCGCCCCGGTCGTCCTGCTGACGGCGTTCTCGCAGGCGGAGCTCGTCGAGCGGGCGCGCGACGCCGGCGCCATGGCGTACGTCGTCAAGCCGTTCACCCCGGCGGACCTGCTGCCTGCGGTCGAGATTGCGATCTCGCGCTACTCGCAGATCTCGGCCCTCGAGTCCGAGGTGGCCGACCTCGCGGAGCGCTTCGAGACGCGCAAGCGCGTCGACCGCGCGAAGGGCCTGCTCATGACGAAGATGGGCCTGTCCGAGCCGGAGTCGTTCCGCTGGATCCAGAAGACGTCGATGGATCGCCGCCTCACGATGCGCGAGGTCGCGGACGCCGTCATCGAGCAGGTCGGCGGCGCCTGAGCCGCCCGCCGCGCCCGGTGCGCCGCGCGGGGGTCCTGATCAGGACCTTTGTCACGGGGCTCCGGGCGGGCTATCGTCTTGGACTGGCGTCCAGCAGTTCCGGGGCGGTGAACACGGTCGCCACGTAGTGCTCATGTCGACGGCCGACGGTGCTGTCCGAGCGACGTGGACCTTCTCACGCCCCACGTCCCTCGGTGCCGCCGCCGGTCCCACGGTGCGAACGAGGAGGAGCGCAGTGCGCCCAGCAGTGGAGGTCAGGCCCGCGGTCGGTGACGACCTGCCGGGGATCGCTGTGCTGTGCTCGGAGGCACGCCGCGAGTCGGCGTCCGGGGCGCAGATCTGCGCGCCCGACGAGGACCGCCTGGTCCGGCACCTGTCGGTGCTGCTCACCCTGCCCGGCGGCAACGTGCTCGTCGCCCTGCACGACGGCCGCCCCGTCGGGTTCGTCCTGGCTCGCGTGCTCGACCCGCACCTGTTCGCGGACGAGCCGAGCCTGTACGTCGAGGCGGTGTACGTGGGGGAGGACGCCCGGCGGCGCGGCGTGGGCCACGCGCTCCTCAGCGCGACGGCCGAGCTCGCCGCGTCGTCCGGCGCGACGCACGTCTACTCCGTGCCCATCCCCGGTTCCCGCGGCGTGCAGCGCTTCCTCGCGCGACTGGGCTTCGGCCCGGTGGCCGGGCACCGCGTCGTCTCGACGGCGGTCCTGCAGCGACGGCTCGCGGCCGACCTCACCCCGGCCCGCCGGGGCACCCGCTCTCTCGAGGACCTCATCGCGCGCCGTCGGCGCGCCCGCACCGAGACGATGTCGGGGCCGGTCGACCTGCGCGAGTTCCAGGCCGAGTACAACCGCCGTGCGGGCGTGGTGACGCCGGCCGACACGCGCGAGACCCTGCCCGGCTGAGCCGGGCTCCCGCGCCCTGCGACCGGCGTCGCCCCGGTCAGCCCTGCGCGAGGATCATGCACGTGAGGCGCGCCGTGCACACGCGGCGACCCTCGTCGTCGGACACGACGATCTCGTAGCTCGCCGTCGTGCGCCCGCGGTGCACCGCGACCGCCTCGCCGTGCACCCAGCCGTCGCGCACGCCCCGGTGGTGCGTCGCGTTCACCTCGATGCCGACGGCCGCGCGCCCGGGCCCGCCGTGCAGCTGCGCGGCGATGGACCCCAGCGTCTCGGCGAGGACGACGGACGCGCCCCCGTGCAGCAGCCCCGCGGGCTGCGTGTTGCCCGCCACGGGCATGCGTGCGGTGACGCGGTCGGCCCCCACCTCGCCCAGCTCGATGCCCATGCGCTCAATGAGCGTCCCCTCGGTGCGCAGGCCCATCGCCTCGTAGGCGTGACGCGGGACGTCGGGTGTCGACGGGGTGGCGGGGGTCGGCGTCCCGGTCGGGGCGGCGTTCTGGTCGGAACCGTGCGTGTGGGTCATGGGCGATAGGTTGGCACCCGTGACGACCTCCGCGCGACCTCGCCTCCTGCTCATCGACGGACACTCCATGGCCTACCGCGCGTTCTTCGCGCTCCCGGCGGAGAACTTCTCGACGACCACGGGGCAGCACACGAACGCGGTCTACGGGTTCACCTCGATGCTCATCAACCTCCTGCGGGACGAGGAGCCCACGCACGTCGCCGTCGCGTTCGACGCCGGGCGCCAGTCCTTCCGCACCGAGATCCTGCCCAGCTACAAGGGCACGCGGGAGTCCACCCCCGAACCGTTCCGGGGCCAGGTGCCGCTCATCAAGGAGATCCTGGAGACGCTGCACATCCCGACGCTCGAGCGCGAGGGCTACGAGGCGGACGACATCTTCGCGACCCTCGCGACGCAGGGGGCCGCGGCCGGGATGGAGGTGCTCGTCTGCTCGGGGGACCGGGACTCGTTCCAGCTCGTCGGCCCCGACGTCACGGTGCTCTACCCGAAGAAGGGCGTCTCCGAGCTCGCGCGCATGGACAGCGCCGCCGTCGTCGAGAAGTACGGCGTGCCGCCCGAGCGCTACCCGGACCTCGCCGCCCTCGTCGGCGAGACGTCCGACAACCTGCCGGGCATCCCCGGCGTCGGTCCCAAGACGGCCGCCAAGTGGATCACGGCGTACGGCGACCTGGACGGCCTGCTGGACCACGCGGACGAGATCAAGGGCAAGGCGGGGGAGAACCTGCGGGCGCACCTCGACCAGGTCCGCCTCAACCGGCAGCTCAACGCGCTCCTGCGCGACCTCGAGCTGCCCGTCGGCCCCGACGACCTCGCGACCCGTCCCTGGGACCGCGAGGCCGCCCACCGCGTGCTCGACGCCCTGGAGTTCCGCGCCCTGCGCGACCGGCTCTTCGCGATCGCCCCCGAGGGCGAGGTCGCGGCCGAGGCGGGGTTCGACGTCGCGCTCGCCGACGTCCTGCCGGGGGGCCTGGGCGCCTGGCTGGCCGAGCACGGCACGCGCCCGCTGGGCGTCGAGGTGGCCGGCAAGGTCGTGCCGGGCGGCGGGGACGCGTGGGGCCTCGCGGTGTCCGACGACGCCGGGGCGGCCGTCGCGCTCGAGCTCGCCGACGTCGCAGGCGCCGACGACGAGGCGCTCGCCGCGTGGCTCGCCGACCCGGAGCGACCCAAGGTCGTGCACGGCGTGAAGTCGGCCTGGCACGAGCTCGCGGCGCGCGGCTACGACCTCGCGGGCGTCACGTTCGACACCGAGCTCGCCGCGTACCTGTGCCACCCCGACCAGCGGGGGTACGACCTGGGCGACCTCGTCGTGCGGCACCTGCACCGCGAGCTGCGCCCGGACACGGAGGCGGGCAACGACGCGCAGGGCGCGCTCGACCTCTCGCTCGACGGCAGCGGCGAGCAGGAGCGCGACGCGGTGCGCGCGCTCGCCGTCGCCCAGCTCGGCGAGGTCCTCGCGGGCGAGCTCGAGGACCGGGGGGCCACCACGCTCCTCGCCGACCTCGAGCTGCCGCTGTCCCAGGTGCTCGCGCGCATGGAGCAGCGCGGCATCGCGGCGGACGTCACGTACCTGCGCGAGCTCGAGCAGCACTTCGGCGACCTCGTCGCGACCGCCGCGTCGGAGGCCTACGCCGTCATCGGGCGCGAGGTGAACCTGGGCTCCCCGAAGCAGCTCCAGGAGGTGCTGTTCGACCAGCTCGGGATGCCCAAGACGAAGAAGATCAAGACGGGCTACACGACCGACGCGTCGGCGCTCGCGGACCTCTTCGTCAAGACGCAGCACCCGTTCCTCGAGCACCTGCTCGCCCACCGCGACGCGTCGCGGCTGCGCCAGACGGTCGAGGGGCTGCTGAAGTCCGTCGCCGACGACGGCCGCATCCACACGACGTTCCAGCAGACGATCGCGGCGACGGGCCGGCTCAGCTCGACCGAGCCGAACCTCCAGAACATCCCGATCCGCACCGAGGCGGGCCGGCGCATCCGGCGCGCGTTCGTCGTCGGCGAGGGCTACGAGACGCTCATGACGGCCGACTACAGCCAGATCGAGATGCGCATCATGGCGCACCTCTCGGGCGACGAGGGTCTCATCGAGGCGTTCCGGTCCGGGGAGGACCTGCACTCCTACGTCGGGTCGCGCGTGTTCGAGGTCCCGGCGGCCGAGGTCACGCCCGCGATGCGCTCGAAGATCAAGGCGATGTCGTACGGCCTCGCGTACGGGCTGTCGGCGTTCGGGCTCTCGCAGCAGCTCACCATCGAGGTGGGCGAGGCCCAGAAGCTCATGGACGACTACTTCGAGCGCTTCGGCGGCGTGCGCGACTACCTCACGGGCGTCGTCGACGAGGCGCGGGCCACGGGCTACACGGCCACCATCCTCGGGCGCCGCCGGTACCTGCCGGACCTCACGAGCGACAACCGGCAGCGCCGCCAGATGGCGGAGCGCATGGCCCTCAACGCGCCGATCCAGGGCAGCGCGGCCGACATCATCAAGGTCGCGATGCTCAACGTGCAGCGCGCGATCGACGAGCGCGGGCTGCGCTCACGGCTGCTCCTCCAGGTGCACGACGAGCTCGTGGTCGAGGTGGCCCCGGGAGAGCGCGACGCCGTCGAGGAGGTGCTGCGCACGCAGATGGGTGCCGCAGCGGACCTCGACGTGCCGCTCGACGTCTCGGTCGGCGTCGGCGCCACGTGGCACGAGGCGGGTCACTGACCCGCGCGTGTCAGCCCGGGAGGCGCGTGCGGAAGATCGCCGTCCCGGGCAGGTAGGCGCCGCGCACCGGTCCCCATCCGCCCCACACCTCGGCGTTGTCGGCGGGCCACTCGGGCTCGACGACGTCGCGCAGCTCCAGCCCGGCGGCGACCACCTCGCGCACGTGGTCGCCCAGGGTGCGGTGGTATTCGGCGTAGACGACACGGCCGGCCGCGTCGGTCTCGACGTAGGGCCGGCGGTCGAAGTAGGACCGGTTCGCGGTCAGCCCGTGCTCGCTCGGGTCGTCGGGGAACGCCCACCGGGTCGGGTGCGTCACCGAGAACGTCCACGTGCCGCCGGGCCGCAGCACGCGCGCGACCTCGCGGTGGACGGCCGCCGCGTCGGGCACGAACGGGATCGCGCCGAACGAGGTGAACGCGACGTCGAATGTGGCGTCGGCGAACGGGAGCCGGCGCGCGTCGGCCTGGACGGCCGGGACGCGCACGCCCGTCGCCCGGTCCAGCGCCGCCCCCGCGGCGAGCATGCCGCCGGACACGTCCGTCGCGACGACCTCCGCCCCCTGCGTGACGAGCCAGCGCGAGCACTGCGCCGCGCCCGCGCCGACCTCGAGCACCCGGCGCCCCGCGACGTCGCCGAGCAGCCGCGCGTCCCGCTCGCGCAGGCCCTCCGGGCACCAGCAGAAGTCCGCCGCGCCGAGGAAGGCCCCGTGCTCGTGGAGGTACTCCTGCGCGTTGGCGTCCCACCAGCCGCGGCCGGCGCGGCCGCCCTCGGTCGCGGGCACGTCGCGGTAGCCGGCGTCGGCGGTCGGACCGGGGGTCGCGCCCGAGGGCGCGACGACGGGCGGCTCGGGCGAGGAGGACGCGCTCATGCCCCCATTCTCCCGGTCCCGCCGCACGGCCCGTCCGGTCGGGACCTTGGTCGTCGGCGTGCCCGCGGACCGGGACGGGCGATGACCCGTCGCGCGGGGGTGGCTAGGGTTGAGGGCGACGCGGTGCCGCGGAGGTCGGCACCTCCGTCGACGCCCGGCATGCGCGCGAGGCCGCGCGACGCGACGACGAGACGGAGGAACAGGTGCGCATCGGACTTCTCACCGGCGGGGGCGACTGCCCCGGGCTGAACGCGGCGATCCGGGCCGTGGTCAAGCAGGGGACGGGGGAGTACGGGCACACCATCATCGGCTTCCGCAACGGCTGGCGCGGCGTCGTCGACGGCGACGTGCACCCGCTCGGCCGCCAGGACATCCGGAACGTCCTGCCCGTGGGCGGCACGCTGCTCGGCACCGCGCGGTTCCACCCGCGCGAGGAGGACGGCAGCATGGACGCCGTGCTCGCGACGGTCGAGGCCGAGCACCTCGACGCCCTGATCTGCATCGGCGGCGACGGCACGCTGCACGCGGCGAGCCGCGTCGCGGAGGCGGGCGTGAAGATCGTCGCGATCCCCAAGACGATCGACAACGACGTCGAGGGAACGGACCTGTCGATCGGGTTCCACACCGCCGTGAACATCGCGACGGAGGCGCTCGACCGCGTGCACACGACGGCGGAGAGCCACAACCGCGTCATGGTGGTCGAGGTGATGGGCCGTCACGCCGGCTGGATCGCGGTCAACGCGGGCATCGCCGGCGGCGCCGAGGTCGTGCTCGCGCCGGAGCAGCCGTTCGACATCGACCAGGTCGTGAAGTTCCTCCGCCACCGGCACCGCGCGCACGCGAACTTCTCGATCGTCGTCGTGGCCGAGGGCGCCGTGCCGCGCGAGGGGTCGTCGATGGAGTTCACGCAGCAGCTCGGTCGGTTCGGCGAGATCGTCGCCGGCTCGATCGGGGAGCGCGTGAGCGCCGAGATCGCGGAGCGCACCGGGTTCGACACCCGGCTCACGGTGCTCGGCCACGTGCAGCGCGGGGGCGAGCCCACGCCGACCGACCGGATCCTCGGCAGCCGCTTCGGCGTCGCGGCCGTGGACGCCGTGAGCGCGGGGACGTCGGGCGTCATGACGGCGCTGCGGGGCGAGCGGGTCGAGCTCGTGCCGCTCGCGGAGGTCGCGGGCCGGCCGAAGCGGGTCCCGGAGGAGCTGCTGCGGGTCGCCCGCGTGCTCGCGTGACGCGGATCCGGTAGTCGGGACGCCCCGGCGGGGCGCGCGGGACGCGTTGACCGCCGGGGTGACACCCGGATAAGGTGGACGGCGGTGCGCTGCGCCTGCCTTCATCCCGAGCCACGACGTCGACCACGACGCCGGAGCGTCCGGGGGCGTCGGCGGGAGACGCGCCGAAAACCCTAACCGCTCGACTACACCTGTCCGCATCGGAGCATCGAACTCAATGACCATCTCTACCCCCGCGAAGTCCGCACCCCAGGTTGCCGTCAACGACATCGGCACCGAGGAGGACTTCCTCGCCGCCGTTGACGCGACCATCAAGTACTTCAACGACGGCGACATCGTCGAAGGCACGATCGTCAAGGTGGACCGCGACGAGGTCCTCCTCGACATCGGCTACAAGACCGAGGGCGTCATCCCCTCCCGCGAGCTGTCCATCAAGCACGACGTGGACCCCGGTGAGGTCGTCAACGTCGGCGACGCGGTCGAGGCCCTCGTCCTCCAGAAGGAGGACAAGGAAGGCCGTCTGATCCTGTCCAAGAAGCGCGCCCAGTACGAGCGCGCCTGGGGCACGATCGAGAAGATCAAGGAGGAGGACGGCGTCGTCACCGGCACCGTCATCGAGGTCGTCAAGGGTGGTCTCATCCTCGACATCGGCCTCCGTGGCTTCCTCCCGGCCTCCCTGGTGGAGATGCGTCGCGTCCGCGACCTCCAGCCGTACGTCGGCAAGGAGATCGAGGCGAAGATCATCGAGCTCGACAAGAACCGCAACAACGTCGTCCTCTCGCGCCGTGCCTGGCTCGAGCAGACGCAGTCCGAGGTCCGCTCCACCTTCCTGCAGACCCTGCAGAAGGGCCAGGTGCGCCCCGGTGTCGTCTCCTCGATCGTCAACTTCGGCGCGTTCGTGGACCTCGGCGGCGTCGACGGCCTCGTGCACGTCTCCGAGCTGTCCTGGAAGCACATCGACCACCCGTCCGAGGTCGTCGAGGTCGGCCAGGAGGTCACGGTCGAGGTTCTGGACGTCGACTTCGACCGCGAGCGCGTCTCGCTGTCGCTGAAGGCGACGCAGGAGGACCCGTGGCAGACGTTCGCCCGGACCCACGCGATCGGTCAGGTCGTCCCGGGCAAGGTCACCAAGCTCGTCCCGTTCGGTGCGTTCGTGCGCGTCGAGGACGGCATCGAGGGCCTCGTGCACATCTCGGAGCTGGCCGTGCGCCACGTCGAGCTGCCGGAGCAGGTCGTCAACGTCGGTGACGAGGTCTTCGTCAAGGTCATCGACATCGACCTCGAGCGCCGCCGCATCTCGCTGTCGCTCAAGCAGGCCAACGAGGGCGTGGACCCGGAGTCGGACGACTTCGACCCCGCGCTCTACGGCATGGCCGCCGAGTACGACGAGCAGGGGAACTACAAGTACCCCGAGGGCTTCGACCCGGAGACCAACGAGTGGCTCGAGGGCTTCGAGGCGCAGCGCGAGGCGTGGGAGGCGGAGTACGCCAAGGCGCACGAGCGCTGGGAGGCGCACCGCAAGCAGGTCGCCGAGGCCGTCAAGGCCGACTACGACGCCGCGTCGGGCGAGACCACGAGCTCCTCGAGCTCGTCCTCCTCCAGCACGTCCTACTCGTCGGCCCCGGCCGCCGAGGCGACGGGCACGCTCGCGTCGGACGAGGCGCTCGCCGCGCTCCGCGAGAAGCTCACGGGCAACTGACCCGGCCGGCGGCCCCGCGCGGGACGCCACGCTGAGCAGACGAAGGCCCGCCACCCCTCGGGGTGGCGGGCCTTCGCCATGTCCGGCACGTGCCCTGGCACTCACGGCGCCGACCAGGTGGTCCTGGTCCGTCAACGGCCCCGGACGAGCCAGGACCGCCTGGTCGACGCCCCGGGACCGCCTGCTCGGCGGTCGGGCGTCAGGCCGTCGCCGGCTCGGGGGCCGTGGCAGCGGCCGGGACGGTGGCCGGGTCGGTGGCCGACGACGCGGGCGAGTCGGCGAACTGCGTCCGGTAGAGCGTGGCGTAGCGCCC
The DNA here is from genome assembly GCF_046159675.1 of Cellulosimicrobium sp. RS. NCBI lineage: Bacteria > Bacillati > Actinomycetota > Actinomycetes > Micrococcales > Promicromonosporaceae > Cellulosimicrobium > Cellulosimicrobium sp. RS. The sequence goes on from NZ_JBJXVU010000007.1 coordinate 259,911, forward strand.
GCCACGAGCCAGGAGCTCGGTGTGCGTGCCCGTCTCGACGACCCGGCCGGCGTCGAGCACGACGATGAGGTCGGCCTCGCGGACGGTGGAGAGGCGGTGCGCGATGACGAGCGAGGTCCGGCCGCGCAGCGCCTCGGCGAGCGCGGCCTGGACCGCCGCCTCGGAGTCCGAGTCGAGGTGCGCCGTCGCCTCGTCGAGGACGACGAGCTGAGGGGCCTTGAGGAACACCCTGGCGATCGCGAGGCGCTGCCGCTCACCGCCGGACATCCGGTAGCCGCGGTCGCCCACGACGGTGTCCATGCCGGACGGCAGGGCGGCGACGACGTCCCACACGTGCGCGCGCCGCAGCGCGGACTCGAGCTCGGCGTCGGTCGCGTCGGGCTTGGCGTACCGCAGGTTCTCCGCGATCGAGTCGTGGAACAGGTGCGCCTCCTGCGTGACCACGCCGACGGCGTCGTGCAGGCTCTCCTGCGTGACGTCGCGCAGGTCACGACCGGCGATCCGGACGTGGCCGGCGCTCGGGTCGTACATGCGCGTCACGAGCTGCGACACGGTGGTCTTGCCCGCGCCGGACGACCCGACGAGCGCGACCATCGCGCCCGCGGGCACGGAGAACGAGACGTCGTGGAGCGTGTCGGTGGTCGGGTCGGTGCCCTCGACGGCCACGGACTCGAGCGACGCGAGGGAGACCTCGGCCGCGCTCGGGTAGCGGAAGGTCACGCCGTCGAGCTCGAGGCTCGCGCCCTCGCGCGCGACGTCCGCGGCGAGGTCGTGAGCGTCGGGGGCGTCCGTGACGGTGGGCTCGAGGTCGAGCACCTCGAGCACGCGCTCGAAGCTGACGAGGGCCGTCATGACGTCGACCTGGACGTTCGACATCGCCGTCAGCGGGCCGTAGAGACGGCCCAGGTAGGCGGTGAGCGCGACGACCGTGCCGACGGTCAGCGAGCCCGAGATGGCCATGACGCCACCGAGACCGTAGACGATCGCGACGGCGACGGACGCGACGACCGTGAGACCGACGCGGAAGACCGTCCCGTACATGGCCTGGCGGACCCCGATGTCGCGGACCCGGCGCGCCTGGGCGGCGAACCGTGACGACTCGCGGTCCGGGTCGCCGAACACCTTGACGAGGTGGGCGCCCGCCACGTTGAAGCGCTCGTTCATCGTCTGCGCCGCCTCGGCGTTGAGCTCGTAGCTCTCCCGCGTGATCGCGGCGAGGCGCTTGCCGACCCAGCGGGCGGGCAGGACGAACGCGGGCAGGAGGGTGAGCGCGAGGAGGGTGAGCTGCCACGACATCGAGAGCATCGCGGCGAGCACGAACACGACGGTGAGCAGGTTGGAGAACACGTTCGACAGGGTCGACGTGAACGCCTGCTGGGCGCCGAGGACGTCACCGTTGAGGCGCTGGACGAGCGCACCGGTGCGCGTCCGACTGAAGAAGGCGAGCGGCATGCGCTGGACGTGGTCGAAGACCGCGGTGCGCAGGTCGACGATGAGCCCCTCGCCGATGCGGGAGGAGAACCAGCGCTGCGCGACGCCTAGCGCGCCGGAGAGCACGGCGAGGCCGGCGGCGACCGCCGAGAGCGCGACGACGAGGCCGACGTCGCCCGCGGTGATGCCGTCGTCGATGATGCGCTGGAAGAGGAGCGGGGTGACGGCACCGGCGGCGGCGTCGACGGAGATGAGCACGAGGAACGCGGCGAGCTGGCGCCGGTAGGGCCGGGCGAACGTGAGCACCCGGCGGATCGTGCCGCGGTGCAACCGTCGGGAGGTGACGGAGGCGTCCTGGCGGAAGGAGCGCATGCCGCGCCCGCCGCCGGCGCCGGGGAGGGATGAGGGGAAGGACATGGGGCCTCCTGGGTGGGGGAGGGGCGCGTCGTCCGCGGCGGCGGTGGCCGTCCGGCGGGCGCGGTCCGAGGATCGCTCGCGCGACAACGATAGTGAGTCTAACTCACAATGAGCCGATACCACAAGTGGGCCCGGTCCCGGTACGCTCGGCCTCGTGACGACCGACGCGAGCCAGCCTGCCACGCCGGGCGCAGCCCCGGGCGGCCGAGCCACCTCCACCGACGAGGCGGGGGAGTTCCTCGCGCTCCTGCACGCCGCGCTGCGCAGCGTGCGCCGCGAGGCGAGCGAGCGGCTCGAGCCCGCGGGCACGACGCCCGGCCAGTTCCGGATGCTGCGCTTCCTCTCCCGCTGCGACGGCCCGTGCCGGCTCGGCGCGGTGGCGTCGGCGCTCGACGTCGCACCGCGCTCGGTCACCTCGAAGGTCGACGACGCCGAGCAGGCCGGTCTCGTGCGCCGCACCCCCGACCCGCAGGACCGTCGCGCCACGCTCGTCGAGCTGACGCCGCGCGGGCGCGAGGTCGTCGAGCAGGTCGGGGCGGAGAGGTCGTCGAGCGCGGGCACCCTGCTGGCCCGCCTGGACGCGCACGAGCGCGCCGAGCTGCTCCGACTGCTGCGCGCGGTCGCGGGCGAGCGGCCCGACGACGGCGAAGCGGCCGAGGGCGCCCCGGGGGCGGGGTCCTCCCGCTGAGCGGTGGCCGGACGTGGGGCCACCTCACGCCCCGACGCGGGGCGGTGCGCCGGCTGGCAGGATGGGACGCATGTTTCGCATCGGCCTGACCGGAGGAATAGCGGCGGGGAAGTCCGTCGCCCTCGCCCGCTTCGCCGAGCTGGGCGCGGTGGTCGTCGACTACGACGCCCTCGCGCGCGACGCCGTCGCGCCCGGCACCGTCGGCCTGGACGAGGTCGTCGAGGCCTTCGGCCCCGGGGTGCTCGGGGAGGACGGCGCGCTCGACCGGCCCGCGCTCGGGCGCGTGGTGTTCGGGGACGACGCCGCGCGCGAGCGGCTCAACGCGATCGTCCACCCCGAGGTGCGCCGCCTCGCCGCCGAGCGCGAGGCCGCGGCCGGTGCGGCCGACCCGCGGGCCGTCGTCGTGCACGACATCCCGCTCCTCGTCGAGACGGGCGACCCGGCGCGGTTCCATTGCGTCGTGGTCGTGCACACGCCCGAGGACGTCCGGGTGGACCGCCTCGTGACCTCGCGGGGGCTGAGCGAGGACGAGGCGCGCGCGCGGATCGCCGCGCAAGCCGACGACACGGCGCGCCTCGCGGCCGCGGACGTCACCCTCGACGGCTCGGGCGAGCCCGACGCGCTGCGCGCGCAGGTCGACGCGCTCTGGGCGCGCGTGCGCGCGGAGGTCGACGCGGAGGCGCTCGCGGAGCTCGAGGAGCGCGAGGCGTGACGGTCGTGGTGAGCGGCTTCGAGCCCTTCGGCGGCGACGCGACGAACCCCTCGTGGGAGACCGCCCAGCTCCTCGCGGAGCGCGGCGAGGAGCTCGTGGGGGACCGCGTGGTCGCCGTCCGGCTCCCCGTGACGTTCGCCGGGGCGTGGCCCGCGCTCGACGCCGTCGTCCGGGAGCACGACCCGGAGGTCGTCGTGGCGCTGGGGCTCGCGGGCGGCGCCGGGCGCGTGCGCCTCGAGCGCGTGGCCGTCAACGTGCGCGACGCCCGGATCCCCGACAACGCCGGGGCGCAGCCGGTCGACGTGCCCGTCGTGCCGGGGGCGCCCGTCGGCCACTGGTCCACGCTCCCGCTCAAGGCGTCGCTCGTCGCCGTCCGGGAGGCCGGTGTCCCCGTCGAGGTGTCCGGGACGGCCGGCACGTACGTGTGCAACGACGTGTTCTACGCCCTCATGCACCACTGGGGCTCCGTGGCGGGCCGCCGTGCGGGCTTCGTGCACGTGCCCGACGCCGGCGCAGTGCCCGTCGAGGACCAGGTGACCGCCGTCGCGGCCGTCGTGCGGCAGGCGCTCCGTGGCGCCCCCGAGCCGCGGGTCGCCGCGGGCACCGAGAGCTGAGCGGGCGCCGGGGCCGGCAGGTCGCCCTGCCGGCCCCGGCGCCGCGGACCGTCAGCCCGCCGCGCGACGACGGGCGACGACCACGAGCAGCGTCGCGCCCCCGGCGAGCAGGAGCGCCGCCACCACGGCGAGCACGACGACCGAGGAACCGGTCGAGGCCAGCCCGCCCCCGGGCGTCGATTCGCTGCTGGGGGCCGCCGACGGCGTCGGGTCCGTGCTCGCGACGGGCGTCGCCTCCGGAGCGGGCGTGCTCTCCGCGGCGGGCTCGCCGGGCACCTCGGCGCCGGGGGTCTCGGTGGTCGTCGGGGGCGTCGTCGTCTCGGTGCCACCCGGGGTCGGAGTCTCGGGAGTCGGCTCCGGCTCCGGCTCCGCGGCGACCGGGACGGGCTCGCACGGGCCCGCGAACGGGTAGTTGTGGTGCTCGATGCCGGCCCCGCCGGTGTACGCGACCGCGCCGTTCGCGAGGACGCGCCCGTTCGTCGACGTGGACACCGTGAGCGTCGCGTCGGCGCGCGGGACGACGATCGTGCCGGGGAACTGGTCGTTCGTGCCGAGCGCGACCTGCGTCGCGTCCGGGAACGCCCAGAGGAAGTGGGACGACAGGTACTGCGTCGCCTGGTAGAGGCGCACGCCGCCGTACGCGACGTACTGAAGGGACGGGATGCGCACCGTGGACCCGCTGACGCTGAGCAGCACCGGCCCGGTGCCGGAGACGTGCAGCTCGCGGAGCGAGGCGGCACCCTCCGCCGTGAGCGCGTACCGCGCGCCCGCCTCGACGGTCAGGACGCCGTTCTGCGGGTCGACCTGCTCGGCGCCGTCGGTCGCGTCGGCGGCGATGCCGGCGACGAGCGCGGGGAGCTCGTCGTAGGGCGCGAGCGCCGCGTCCCGGCCGACGCCCTGGCGCACGGACCCGTGCGTGCCGAGCGCGTTCGCGCTCTCGGTGCTCGGGGCCGAGCCCGTGATCGTGCCTCCGACGACGACGTTGCCGCCGCGCGACGCGTGGAACCCGACCTGGGTGTTCCGCGCGGTGGTGAGGTCGCCGCCGACGACGAGCATGTCGGTCCCGCCTGCGGGGGTGATCGCTGACCCGCCGCCGCCCGCGGTCCCGACGTTGAGCGAGCCAGCCCCCGCGAGGTCGGCGTCCCCGCCGACCACGACGCGGCCCTCGAGCTCGGTCGCGGTGGCGACGGTGAGCCCGCCGCCCGCCCAGATGCCGACGCCCGCGTCCTCCACCGCGGTGAGCTCGTAGACGCCGACGGGACGGGTCGTGGCGTCCGCGGAGCAGACGTCGTCGGCGCCGACGGCGGGCGTCGCGCTCGCGGGCGCGACGAAGCCGACCGACAGGGCCAGGGTGGTGAGGGCGATCAGGGGAATTCCGCGGGGGCGCGCGGGGTGCAGGCGCATGAGGGCTCCAGGTCGAGGGGTCGTTGGCCGTGCTGACGAGAGCTGCGCGCGGGCCTCCACGCCCGTGGCCGGCCGGTCGCCGGAGCTCCACGGGCGTCGGGGAGCGGGCAGGTCGAGGGAACACTAGGGGTTCGGCACCACGCCTTCCAAATTGCGCGCGGGTGAAGTCGGGTGTATGGGGTGAGCGGCCCGGCGAGGCGCTCCCGCGAACGATGTGGGTGGCTGGACGTACCGTGGACACATGCGTCCCGTGACCGATCTCCAGCGCGCCACCGCTCCGTTCGAGGTCATCTCCGAGTACCAGCCGTCGGGCGACCAGCCCACGGCCATCGCGGACCTCTCGCAACGCGTCCGCGCGGGCGAGAAGGACGTCGTGCTGCTCGGTGCCACCGGTACGGGGAAGTCCGCCACGACGGCCTGGCTGATCGAGGAGCTGCAGCGCCCGACCCTCGTCATGGCCCCCAACAAGACGCTCGCCGCGCAGCTCGCCACGGAGTTCCGCGAGCTGCTGCCGAACAACGCGGTCGAGTACTTCGTCTCGTACTACGACTACTACCAGCCCGAGGCGTACATCGCGCAGACGGACACCTACATCGAGAAGGACTCGTCCATCAACGACGAGGTGGAGCGGCTGCGCCACTCCGCGACGAGCTCGCTGCTCACGCGCCGGGACGTCGTCGTCGTGGCGTCCGTCTCGTGCATCTACGGCCTCGGCACCCCGCAGGAGTACGTCGACCGGATGGTGCGCCTCGACGTCGGGATGCAGGTGGAGCGCGACGACCTCCTGCGGCAGTTCGTCACGATGCAGTACACCCGCAACGACATGGCGTTCACGCGCGGCACGTTCCGCGTGCGCGGCGACACGGTCGAGATCATCCCGGTCTACGAGGAGCTCGCGGTTCGCATCGAGTTCTTCGGCGACGAGATCGAGAGCATCCAGACGCTGCACCCCCTCACGGGCGAGGTCATCCGCTCCGAGCCGAGCATCCACGTGTTCCCCGCGACGCACTACGTCGCCGGGCCGGAGCGCATGGAGCGCGCGATCTCCTCGATCGAGGCCGAGCTCACGGAGCGGCTCGACGAGCTCGAGCGGCAGAACAAGCTGCTCGAGGCGCAGCGCCTGCGCATGCGCACCACCTACGACATCGAGATGATGCGCCAGATCGGCACGTGCTCCGGGATCGAGAACTACTCCCGGCACATCGACGGCCGCGAGGCGGGGTCGCCCCCGAACACCCTGCTCGACTACTTCCCGGAGGACTTCCTCCTCGTCATCGACGAGTCGCACGTGACCGTGCCGCAGATCGGCGCGATGTTCGAGGGCGACATGTCGCGCAAGCGCAGCCTGGTGGACCACGGGTTCCGCCTGCCGAGCGCGATGGACAACCGCCCGTTGCGGTGGGAGGAGTTCGTCGAGCGCATCGGCCAGACCGTGTACCTGTCGGCCACGCCGGGCGACTACGAGCTCTCGATGGCGGACGGCGTGGTCGAGCAGATCATCCGCCCGACGGGTCTCGTGGACCCCGAGGTGATCGTCAAGCCGACCACCGGCCAGATCGACGATCTCCTGCACGAGATCCGAGAGCGGGTCGACCGCGACGAGCGCGTGCTGGTCACGACGCTCACCAAGAAGATGGCCGAGGACCTCACGGACTACCTGCTCGAGAAGGACGTGCGGGTCCGCTACCTCCACTCGGAGGTCGACACGCTGCGCCGCGTCGAGCTGCTGCGCGAGCTGCGCCTCGGCGAGTACGACGTCCTCGTCGGCATCAACCTGCTGCGCGAGGGCCTCGACCTGCCCGAGGTCTCGCTCGTCGCGATCCTCGACGCCGACAAGGAGGGCTTCCTGCGCTCGCCCAAGTCGCTCATCCAGACGATCGGGCGCGCGGCCCGCAACGTGTCCGGCCAGGTGCACATGTACGCGGACCGGATCACGCCGGCGATGGCCGCGGCGATCGAGGAGACCGAGCGTCGCCGCGAGAAGCAGATCGCGTACAACACCGAGCACGGCGTCGACCCGACGCCGCTGCGCAAGCGCATCTCCGACGTGACCGACATGCTCGCGCGCGAGGACGTGGACACCGCCGAGCTCCTGGCCGGTGGCTACCGCCAGCCGGGCAAGGGCGCGAAGGGCAAGGCCCCGGTGCCGGGCGGCCCGAAGGAGGGTGCGTCGTCGGGGAACCGGCTCGCGGGCGCGGCGGCGAGCGACCTCGCGGAGCTCATCCAGGAGCTGAGCGACCAGATGCACGCGGCCGCGGGCGAGCTCCAGTTCGAGCTCGCGGCCCGGCTGCGCGACGAGATCTCGGGGCTCAAGAAGGAGCTGCGCCAGATGCACGCCGCGACGGCCTGACCGGTCCTGGGGGACCGGCCGGGCGTCGCCGCGGGCGTGCCCGCGGAACAGTCCACGGTGGCGTGGTGTTGTCACACGAGCAGGAGCGATGGCCTATGCTGGCTCCTCGTTGAAGGGGAGTATTCCTCCGCGGTGATGTCGTCATCACGGTCGGCGCAGTCGTCGGCCCGGTGTCACCGGTCCCGCAACCACCAGCCCGCGTCTCGGACGCGCGCGCATGGCGGTGCGTGGCGGAAGAGACCTTCGGTACTCAGTGCTACGTACCGGAGGTTTCTGCATGGACGTCCCCGTCTGGGCCTGGCTCGTCACCATCGGCGTGATCCTCGCGATGCTCGCCGTCGACTACGTCGGCCACGTGCGCACGCCGCACGCCCCGAGCCTGCGCGAGGCCAGCTGGTGGTCCGCGGGCTACGTCGCCGTCGCGGTGCTGTTCGGCGGCATCGTCTGGGCCGTCTGGGGGTCGACGTACGGCGGCGAGTACTTCGCCGGCTACATCACCGAGAAGAGCCTGTCGGTCGACAACCTCTTCGTCTTCGTGCTCATCATGACGAGCTTCCGCGTCCCGCGGCTGTACCAGCAGAAGGTCCTGCTGATCGGCATCACGATCGCGCTCGTCCTGCGGACGATCTTCATCCTCCTGGGCGCCGCGCTCATCGAGAACTTCAGCTGGATCTTCTACGTCTTCGGCGCGTTCCTGCTGTACACCGCGTGGACGCAGGTGAAGGCGGGCTCCGGTCACGACGAGGAGTTCCACGAGAACGGCGCGCTCAAGCTGACCCGCCGCCTGTTCCCGACGACGGAGACGTACGTCGAGGACAAGATGACGACCAAGATCGACGGGAAGCGCTTCATCACCCCGATGCTCATCGTCATGATCGCGATCGGCAGCGCCGACCTGCTGTTCGCCGTCGACTCGATCCCCGCGATCTTCGGCCTCACGCAGGAGACGTACCTCGTGTTCGCGGCCAACGCGTTCTCGCTGCTCGGCCTGCGCCAGCTCTACTTCCTCATCGACGGCCTGCTGGACCGCCTCGTCTACCTCGCCTACGGCCTCGCCGCGATCCTCGGCTTCATCGGCGTGAAGCTGCTCATCCACGCGCTGCACAAGAACGAGGTGCCGTTCATCAACGGCGGTGAGCACATCACCGTCATCCCGGAGATCCCGACCGCCCTGTCCCTCGGGTTCATCGTCGTCGTGCTCACGATCACCACGGTCGCGAGCCTCGCCAAGGACCGCGCCGACCGTCGACGCGAGGCCGAGATCTCGGAGGGCTGACCACCGATGGTTCACGAACTTCCCGTCTGGTTCGAGTGGGCGTCGCTGTCGGCGCTCGCCGTCCTGCTCCTCGTCGACCTGTTCGTCGTCGGGCGCCGGCCGCACGTCCCGTCCATGCGCGAGAGCGCGCTGTGGGTCGGGTTCTACGTCGCGCTCGCGCTCGTCTTCGGGGCGGTCGTCGGAGCGGTGGGGGGCGCGGCACCGGCCGGGGAGTTCTACGCCGGGTGGCTCACCGAGTACAGCCTCTCGGTGGACAACCTGTTCGTGTTCGTGATCATCATGGCGCGCTTCGCGGTCCCGCGGGAGCAGCAGCAGCGCGTCCTCATGGTCGGGATCATCGTCGCGCTCGTCCTGCGGGGAGCGTTCATCCTGGCGGGCGCGGCGATCATCTCGCAGTTCGTCTGGGTGTTCTACCTGTTCGGCGCGTTCCTCGTGTACACGGCGATCAAGCTCGTGGCGGGCGGCGACGAGCCCGAGGAGTACCACGAGAACCGCGCCGTCCGGGCGCTGCGCCGGGTCCTGCCGCTCGGCACCCGGTACGACGGCGGCCGGCTGCGCACGGTCGAGGACGGCAAGCGGGTCTTCACGCCGCTCGTCGTCGTGTTCCTCGCGATCGGCAGCACCGACCTGCTGTTCGCGTTCGACTCGATCCCGGCCATCTTCGGGCTCACGCAGGACCCGTTCATCGTCTTCACGACGAACGTCTTCGCCCTCATGGGGCTGCGCCAGCTCTACTTCCTGCTGGGCGGTCTGCTCGAGCGGCTGGTCTACCTGCCGATCGGCCTGGCCGTCATCCTCGGGTTCATCGGCGTCAAGCTCATCCTCGAGGCCCTGCACGAGAACACGCTGCCGTTCATCAACGGCGGCGAGCACCTCGAGGCGGTGCCGACGGTCCCCATCTGGCTCTCGCTCGTGGTGATCGTCGGGGCGCTCGCGGTCACGACCGTCGCGAGCCTGCTGCGCACCCGCGCGCTGCACGCACGGAGCGAGCCGGCGGACGGCGAGCAGCCCGGGACCGCGGCGTCGTCCACGGAGGACGTCACGGAGGACGCCACGGAGACCGTGACCGACGAGGCGCCCGCCGCGGGGGGGACCCCGCCGCAGGGCGGCGGGGTCCCCCGTGGGGGTGCCGCGCGCTAGCGCGCGGCCCGGCTCAGACGCGGTCCGCCCAGTCGCCGATCACCGGCGACCACGGGCGGACCGCGCGCTGTGCGACCAGCCCGGCGCGCGCGAAGGGGTCCTCGTCGAGGACCGCGGCGACGGCGTCGGGCGTCTCCCCGTCGAGGACGAGCAGCGCTCCGGCGGGCGCGCCCTCGTGGGCCGGAAGCGGACCGGACGCGAGGAGCGTGCCCCGGGTGTGGAGGGCGGCGAGGAACGCGCGGTGCTCGGGTCGCAGGGCGTCGAGCTCGGCGCTGCGGTCGGCGTAGACGTAGGTGACGGCGTGGATCGGCATGGAGCCAGTGAACCAGGCCGTCCCGACGGCGTGCGGTCCGGTCCGCGCCTCGGCTGCGCCCCGTGCTCCTTGCCGCCCGCTACCGGCCGGCCGCTACCTGACCCGCGCTACCAGCCCCGCTCGCGCCACTCGGCGAGGTGCGGCCGCTCGGCACCGAGCGTCGTGTCGGCGCCGTGACCGGGGTAGACCCACGTGGCGTCGTCGAACCGGTCGAAGACCCGCCCGACGACGTCGGACAGCAGGCTCGCGAACCGCGCCGGGTCGCGGTCGGTGTTCCCGACCCCGCCGGGGAAGAGCGAGTCCCCGGTGAACAGGTGCACCCGGCCAGGCACGGCCTCGGGCTCGGCGACGTCGTCCGGCTCGCGGTAGGCGAGCGCGACGGAGCCCGGCGTGTGCCCGCGCAGCGCCACGACCTCGAGGTCGATCGCGCCCACCCGCAGCACGTCCCCGTGCCGCACGCGGCGGGCGACGGCCACGCCGGACGCCGCGGCGACCGCGTCCGCGTCGGGCTCGCCGGCAGCCGACGACGCGCCCGTCGCGGCGACGACCGGCGCGAGCGCCCGGAGATGGTCGGCGTGCCGGTGCGTCGTGACGACGCCGTCCAGCCGTCCCGACGGCGAGCCCGCCCGCACGAGGTCGAGCACGTCGTCGGGCGCGTCGGCGGCGTCGACGAGGAGCTGGGCACCGGTGCGCCGGCACGTGAGGAGGTAGACGCCGTTCGCGAGCGGCCCGACGGCGAGCTTGCGGATCTCGACCTCGTCGAGGCGTCGCAGGTCGTGCGGGCCGCCCACGGCGACCTGTCCGGTGTACGTCATGCGCCCAGTGTGCCGTCCGCTCGCGGCGGGCAGTGCGCCGCGACCCCGGGCCGCGGTGACCCGGGTCACGGCGGAGAGCCCGGACGTGGGGCGCTCGTGTGCGTTCGTCGGGTGCCGTGCGAAGGTGACGTCGAACACCTGTGCGAGTGTGGGTGGTCGGCCGTACGATGCTGCGGTGAGCAATCGCCTCGTCATCTCCGGTGCCCGCGAGCACAACCTGCGCAACGTCGACCTCGACCTCCCGCGCGACAAGCTCATCGTCTTCACGGGGCTCTCCGGCTCGGGCAAGTCGTCGCTCGCCTTCGACACCATCTTCGCGGAGGGGCAGCGCCGGTACGTCGAGTCGCTGTCCGCGTACGCGCGCCAGTTCCTCGGCCAGATGGACAAGCCGGACGTCGACTTCATCGAGGGCCTGTCGCCCGCGGTCTCGATCGACCAGAAGTCCACGAACCGCAACCCGCGCTCGACCGTCGGCACCATCACCGAGGTCTACGACTACCTGCGCCTGCTGTTCTCGCGCGCCGGGACGCAGCACTGCCCGGTGTGCGGCGAGCGCGTCACCGCGCAGACCCCGCAGCAGATCGTCGACCGCCTCCTCGAGCTCCCCGAGGGCACGCGCTACCAGGTCCTCGCCCCGGTCGTGCGCGGCCGCAAGGGCGAGTACTCCGAGCTCTTCAAGGAGCTCCAGACCAAGGGCTTCGCCCGTGCCCGCGTCGACGGCGAGGTGCGCACCCTCACGGACGTCCCGGCGCTCGAGAAGAAGCTCAAGCACGACATCGAGGTGGTCGTCGACCGCCTCGTCGCGCGCGAGGGCGTCCAGCGCCGGCTCACCGACTCCGTCGAGACGGCCCTCGGGCTCGCGGGCGGGCTCGTCGTCGTCGAGCTCGTCGACGCGGACGCGGACGACCCGGCCCGGGAGCGCCGTTTCTCGGAGAAGCGCGCGTGCCCGAACGACCACGAGCTCGCGCTCGACGAGATCGAGCCGCGCACGTTCTCCTTCAACGCGCCGTACGGCGCGTGCCCGGAGTGCACGGGCATCGGGTTCCGTCTCGAGGTGGACCCGGACCTCGTGGTGCCGGACGACGAGAAGTCTCTGCGCGAGGGCGCGGTCGCGCCGTGGGCGCAGATCTCGTCGGAGTACTTCGAGCGCGTCCTCACGGCGCTCGCGGACGACCTGGGCTTCTCCATGGACACGCCGTGGCGCGCGCTCCCCGAGCGGGCGAAGAAGGCCGTGCTCCACGGCCAGAACCACCAGGTGCACGTGCGGTACAAGAACCGCTGGGGCCGTGAGCGGCAGTACTCGACCGGGTTCGAGGGCGTCATCACCTTCCTCGAGCGCCGGCACACCGAGACCGAGTCGGACTGGTCGAAGGAGAAGTACGAGGCCTTCATGCGCGAGGTCCCGTGCCCCGTGTGCCAGGGGGCCCGGCTCAAGCCGGAGGTGCTCGCGGTCAAGGTCGGCGGCAGGTCCATCTGGGACGTGTGCCGCCTGCCCCTGCGCGAGGCCGCGGCGTTCCTCGGGTCGCTCGAGCTGGGAGCGCGCGAGCGCGCCATCGCGACCGAGGTCCTCAAGGAGATCGACGCGCGCCTCGGGTTCCTGCTCGACGTCGGCCTCGACTACCTCTCGCTCGAGCGACCGGCCGCGACGCTCTCCGGCGGCGAGGCGCAGCGCATCCGGCTCGCGACGCAGATCGGATCGGGCCTGGTCGGCGTGCTCTACGTGCTGGACGAGCCGAGCATCGGCCTGCACCAGCGCGACAACCGCCGGCTCATCGAGACGCTCACGCGCCTGCGCGACCTCGGGAACACGCTCATCGTCGTCGAGCACGACGAGGACACCATCCGCACCGCGGACTGGGTCGTCGACATCGGCCCGGGGGCGGGGGAGCACGGGGGGCGCGTCGTGCACTCGGGCGACTACGCGGGCCTGCTCGAGGCGCCGGAGTCCGTCACGGGCGCGTACCTGTCGGGGCGGCGCAGCATCCCGCTCCCGGCGCAGCGGCGCCCGACGGACCCGGGCCGTCAGATCAAGGTGGTCGGTGCGCGCGAGCACAACCTCACGGGCATCGACGTGAGCTTCCCGCTCGGCACGTTCACCGCGGTGACGGGCGTCTCCGGCTCCGGCAAGTCCACGCTCGTGAACTCGATCCTCTACACCGTGCTCGCCAACGAGCTCAACGGGGCCCGGCAGGTCGCGGGCCGCCACACGCGCGTCACCGGCCTCGAGCACCTCGACAAGGTCGTGCACGTGGACCAGGGCCCGATCGGGCGCACGCCGCGGTCGAACCCCGCGACGTACACCGGCGTGTGGGACCACGTGCGCAAGCTGTTCGCGGAGACGACCGAGGCCAAGGTGCGCGGGTACACGCCGGGCCGGTTCTCGTTCAACGTCAAGGGCGGCCGCTGCGAGGCGTGCTCTGGCGACGGCACGCTGAAGATCGAGATGAACTTCCTCCCGGACGTCTACGTGCCGTGCGAGGTGTGCCACGGCGCGCGCTACAACCGCGAGACGCTCGAGGTGCACTTCAAGGGCAAGACCGTCGCGGACGTGCTCGACATGCCGATCGAGGAGGCGTCCGAGTTCTTCGCGGCCGTGCCCGCGATCTCGCGGCACCTCAAGACGCTCGTCGAGGTCGGCCTGGGCTACGTCCGGCTCGGGCAGCCGGCCCCGACGCTCTCGGGCGGCGAGGCGCAGCGCGTCAAGCTCGCGAGCGAGCTGCAGAAGCGCTCGACGGGCCGCACGATCTACGTGCTCGACGAGCCGACGACGGGCCTGCACTTCGAGGACATCCGCAAGCTGCTCGGCGTGCTCCAGTCGCTGGTCGACAAGGGCAACAGCGTCCTCGTCATCGAGCACAACCTCGACGTCATCAAGAGCGCGGACTGGGTCGTCGACATGGGCCCCGAGGGCGGCTCCGGCGGCGGCAAGGTCGTCGCGCAGGGGACGCCCGAGCAGGTCGCGCGCGTGGAGGCGAGCCACACCGGGCGCTTCCTCGCGGAGATCCTCGAGGGGCACGACCCCGTGCCCGTCGGGCCCGCGCCGTCGGCGTCCTCCGGGGCGTCGGCGCCTGCGGCGAAGGCCGGCAAGTCGACGAAGGGCCGGTCCGCGGCGGCGCGTCGGGCGACCGACGAGAAGCCGAAGACGGGGCGCCGCAAGGCGTCCGCGGCGTAACGACGGTGCGGCGCGGGTGCGGGCTCGAACAGGCCCGTACCTGCGCGGGCCCGCACCCGCGCGGCGTGCTCGGTGCTCGCCGCGTCGGGGCCGCGCGCTCGCCGTGCCCGGCGTCAGGCGGCGGCGCGCCGGGCGGGCGCCGGCTCGACGAGCACGCGGAAGTTCACCGAGCGCGCGATGAAGCAGTGGTCGTGCGCGCGCTGGTGGAGGGTCGCCAGCGCCGCCTCGTCCGTGCCGGGTCCGTCGTCGACCACCACGCGCGGGTGCAGCGTGACGTCCGTGAACTGGCCCTCGCCCCCGGACTCGACCCGCATGGTGCCGGTCGCGTCGTCGACGTACTCGCGCACGACGACGCCCGCCGCGGCCGCGAGGTGGAGGAACCACAGCATGTGGCACTGCGACAGGCTCGCGAGGAACAGCTCCTCGGGGCTGTACCGGGTCGGGTCGCCGCGGAACGCCGGGTCCGCGGAGCCGGGCAGCGGCGGCCTCCCGTCGAGAAGCACCTCGTGGTCGCGGCTGTAGGCGGTGTAGGACGCGGTGCCGCGGTCGCCCGCGCCGGTCCAGCGGGTCGTCGCGGCGTAGCCGTGCTGTGCGCTCATGGCCGCCACCCTAACGGCCGGTGACGCGCGTCACACGGCGCCGTCCCCGCGCCACCGCGTCCGTCGTCCCGCGTCCCCGCGTCGCCCCACACCCGAGCCACCGGCGTCGGTGGCCTGACCTAGGCTGGAGAACATGGCAGATCCCGCGACGTACCGCCCTGCGCCGGGGGAGATCCCCACCTCGCCGGGCGTCTACCGGTTCCGCGACGAGCACGGCCGTGTGATCTACGTCGGCAAGGCCAAGAACCTGCGCGCGCGCCTGTCGAACTACTTCCAGGACGTCGCGAACCTGCACCACCGCACCCAGACGATGGTCACGACGGCCGCGTCGGTCGAGTGGACGGTCGTCGGCACCGAGGTCGAGGCGCTCGCGCTCGAGTACACGTGGATCAAGGAGTTCGACCCGCGGTTCAACGTCAAGTACCGCGACGACAAGTCGTACCCGTACCTCGCGGTGACGATGGGCGAGGAGTTCCCGCGCGCCCAGGTGATGCGCGGCGCGAAGCGGCCCGGCACGCGGTACTTCGGGCCCTACGGCCACGCGTGGGCGATCCGCGAGACGCTCGACCTCCTGCTGCGGGTGTTCCCCGTGCGCACGTGCTCCGCGGGGGTCTTCAAGCGCGCCCACCAGACGGGCCGGCCGTGCCTGCTCGGCTACATCGACAAGTGCTCGGCGCCGTGCGTCGGGCGCATCACGCCCGAGGACCACAAGGCGCTCGCCGAGGACTTCTGCGACTTCATGGCGGGCGACACGCAGCGGTTCGTGCGCCGGCTCGAGCGCAAGATGAACGAGGCCGCCGCCGCGATGGAGTACGAGGCCGCGGCACGGCTGCGCGACGACATCGCCGCGCTCCAGCGCGCGACGGAGAAGAACGCGGTCGTGCTCGGCGACGGCACCGACGCGGACGTGTTCGCGCTCGTGGGGGACGAGCTCGAGGCGGCCGTCCAGGTGTTCCACGTGCGCGGCGGTCGCATCCGGGGTCAGCGCGGCTGGATCGTCGAGAAGGTCGAGGACGTCACGGACGCCGAGCTCGTCGAGCACCTGCTCCAGCAGGTGTACGGCGCGGCGGAGGAGGCCGTGGCGGCGGACGCCGGGACGCGCGCCGGGCGCGACCTCGCGCGCGACGCCGTGCCGCGCGAGGTCCTCGTGCCCGTCCTGCCGCCGGACACCGACCAGGTCACCACGTGGCTCTCCGGGCTGCGGGGCGCGCGGGTCGACGTCCGGGTGCCGCAGCGTGGCGACAAGAAGGAGCTCGCCGCGACGGTCCGGGCCAACGCGGAGCACGCGCTCGCGCTGCACCGCACGCGGCGCGCGGGCGACCTCACGACCCGCAGCCAGGCGCTGCGCGAGATCCAGGAAGCGCTCGAGCTCGAGACGGCGCCGCTGCGCATCGAGTGCTACGACGTCTCGCACAACCAGGGCACGTACCAGGTCGCCTCGATGGTGGTCTTCGAGGACGGGCTCGCGCGCAAGAGCGAGTACCGGCACTTCACGGTCCGCGGCCCGGACGGCGACGGCGCGGCCGACGACACGGCGGCGATGTACGAGGTGATCTCGCGCCGCTTCAAGCGCTACCTGTCCGACCGCTCGCGCTCGGGCGAGGTCGAGCTGGACCTCGAGGCGGACGACGTCGCCGACGGGTCCGACGCCGCGGCGCGCCGGGCGGAGCGTGCCGCGGAGGCGGCGGGCTACGTGCCGCGCAGCGGCGAGGTCGACCCCGACGCGCCCGTGGACCGGCGCGCGCGCTTCGCGTACCCGCCGAACCTCGTCGTCGTCGACGGCGGCCCGCCGCAGGTCGCCGCCGCGGCGCGCGCCCTGGCCGACCTCGGCATCGACGACGTCGCGCTGTGCGGCCTCGCCAAGCGGCTCGAGGAGGTCTGGCTGCCGGGGGAGGAGTACCCCGTCATCCTCCAGCGTTCCTCCGAGGGCCTGTACCTGCTCCAGCGCGTCCGCGACGAGGCGCACCGCTTCGCGATCGCCCAGCACCGCAGGCAGCGCAGCAAGGGCATGACGGCCTCGGCGCTCGACGACGTCCCCGGCCTCGGCCCGGCGCGGCGCACCGCGCTCCTCAAGCACTTCGGCTCCCTCAAGCGGCTGCGCGCCGCGAGCGTCGAGGAGATCGCGAGCGTCCGCGGCATGGGCGAGCGGACGGCGCAGGCCGTCGTCGCGGCGCTCGGCGGCGGGACCACGGACGACCGGCCCTCGCAGGACACTCCGGCGCAGGACGAGGCCGCGGCCCGCGCGTGACGGCTGGCATGCTGGGGGCATGACCTCGGAGCCGACCCCGGACCTCAGCCCGCAGGGCCAGCCTGCCCGCGTGCCGGAGCCCTCCCCGACCACCGTCCCCAGCGGCATCCCCGCGATCGAGGCCGCGACCCACGCCCCCGAGCCGAGCGAGGCCGAGGTGCTCATCATCACGGGCATGTCGGGTGCCGGCCGCACCCGGGCCGCCGCCGTGCTGGAGGACCTCGACTGGTACGTCGTCGACAACCTGCCGCCGCGCATGATCGTCCCGCTCGTGGACCTCATGACGCGGTCCGGCTCGACGCTCGAGCGCATCGCGGCCGTCGTCGACGTGCGCGGGCGCGAGTTCTTCACCGACCTCGTCGAGGTGCTCGACCACCTGCGCCAGAGCGGCGTGTTCTACCGCATCCTGTTCCTCGACGCGTCCGACGAGGTGCTCGTGCGGCGCTACGAGCAGGTCCGGCGCCCGCACCCGCTGCAGGGGGAGGGGCGCATCCTCGACGGCCTCGCCGAGGAGCGCCGTCTGCTCGCGAGCCTGGAGGAGCGGTCCGACGTCGTCATCGACACGTCCGAGCTCACCGTGCACGACCTCGCGCGCGAGGTGCGCGCCGCCGTCGCCGACGGCACCCCCGAGACGCTGCGCATCAACGTCGTCTCGTTCGGGTTCAAGTACGGGCTGCCGCTCGACGCGGACCACGTGGTCGACGTGCGGTTCCTCGCCAACCCCTACTGGATCACCGAGCTGCGCCACCTCACCGGCCGCGACGCGCCCGTGCGCGACTACGTGCTCGGGCGCCCCGGCGCGCTCGAGTTCGTCGACCGGTACGTGAACGCGCTCGAGCCGGTGCTGGCCGGGTATCTGGGCGAGGAGAAGCGGTACGTGACCATCGCCGTCGGCTGCACGGGCGGCAAGCACCGGTCCGTCGCGATCAGCGAGGCGATCGCCGCACGCCTGCGCGCCCAGGGGCAGCGCGTCATCGTCACGGCCCGCGACCTCGGCAAGGAGTGACCGGCGCCGTGGTCAGCCTGCGCAACCCCGCCGTCGTCGCCCTGGGCGGCGGCCACGGGCTCTCCGCGAGCCTGTCGGCGCTGCGGCTCATGTCCGACCGTCTCACGGCGGTCGTCACCGTCGCCGACGACGGCGGCTCCTCGGGGCGCCTGCGCGAGGAGCTCGGCGTCCTGCCGCCGGGGGACCTGCGCATGGCGCTCGCGGCCCTGTGCGACGACTCGGAGTGGGGCCGCACGTGGAGCGCGCTCCTGCAGCACCGGTTCACGTCGGAGGGCGACCTCGACAACCACGCGGTGGGCAACCTGCTCATCGTCGCGCTGTGGGAGCTGCTCGACGACCCGGTGGCCGGTCTCGACTGGGTGGGCAAGCTCCTCGGGGCGCGGGGCCGGGTGCTCCCCATGGCGGCCGTACCGCTGCGGATCGAGGCAGACGTCTGGACGCAGGGCCGGCTCGAGACGGTCGTCGGGCAGAGCCGCGTCGCGGTCACCCACGACCGCATCGAGCAGCTCCGGCTCGTGCCCGCCGACCCGCCCGCGTGCCCGGAGGCGGTGCGGGCCGTGGAGGAGGCGGACTGGGTCGTGCTCGGTCCGGGATCGTGGTTCTCGTCGGTGATGCCGCACCTGCTCGTCCCCGAGCTCGCACGCGCGCTGCACGAGACGTCGGCGCGCCGGTGCGTCACGCTCAACCTGTCGAGCGAGACGGGGGAGACGTTCGGGCTCACCGCGACGGAGCACCTGGAGGTGCTGCACAAGCACGCGCCGGAGCTGCGGATCGACGCCGTCGTGGCCGACCCGTCCGCCGTCGAGGACACCGAGCAGCTCGCGGAGGCCGCGGCGCGCATGGGCGCCCGGCTCCTGCTGCGCCAGGTCCGTCGGGGCGACGGCACGCCGCGGCACGACGCGCTGCGGCTCGCGGCCGCCTACCGCGACGTGTTCGACGACGTCCTCGGGGACGTCGGCTCGCCCGCCCGCTGAGCCCTCGCCGCCTCCGGCGCCCGTCGTGGACCGGCGCGCGAGGGGCCCGGGCCCGGGTGCGCACCGGACATCGCGACGGCCGCCCGCGCGCTCCCGGACGCCGCCGCGACACGCTCCCATCGGTGGCAGGATGTCCCGCATGGCGCTCACGGCACAGGTGAAGGACGAGCTGGCACGACTGCGGGTGGACAAGACCTCGTGCCGCAAGGCGGAGGTGTCCGCGATGCTCCGCTTCTCGGGCGGCCTGCACCTCATCTCCGGTCGTGTGGTCATCGAGGCCGAGCTCGACACGGCCATCGCCGCGCGGCGCCTGCGCGAGACCATCGCCGACGTCTACGGCCACACGAGCGAGCTGATCGTGGTGTCCGCCGGGGGGCTGCGCAAGAGCAGCCGGTACGTCGTGCGGGTCGTGCGCGACGGCGAGTCCCTGGCCCGCCAGACGGGCCTCCTCGACCAGCGCGGCCGGCCCGTGCGCGGGCTGCCCCCGCAGGTCGTCTCCGGCGGGGTGGAGGAGGCCGAGGCCGCGTGGCGCGGCGCCTTCCTCGCCCACGGGTCCCTCACGGAGCCCGGGCGCTCGTCGGCCCTCGAGATCACGTGCCCCGGCCCGGAGGCCGCCCTCGCGCTCGTCGGCGCGGCCCGGCGCCTGGGGGTGTCCGCCAAGTCGCGCGAGGTCCGCGGGATCGACCGCGTGGTGATCCGCGACGGCGACGCGATCAGCGCGCTCCTCACGCGCCTCGGCGCGCACGAGGCGGTCCTCGTCTGGGAGGAGCGGCGCGCGCGTCGTGAGGTGCGCGGCACGGCGAACCGGCTCGCCAACTTCGACGACGCCAACCTGCGCCGCTCGGCGCGCGCCGCCGTCGCGGCGGGCGCCCGGGTCGAGCGGGC
Organism: Cellulosimicrobium sp. RS; assembly: GCF_046159675.1. Classification (NCBI taxonomy): domain Bacteria; kingdom Bacillati; phylum Actinomycetota; class Actinomycetes; order Micrococcales; family Promicromonosporaceae; genus Cellulosimicrobium; species Cellulosimicrobium sp. RS. The sequence goes on from NZ_JBJXVU010000007.1 coordinate 279,955, forward strand.
GTTCGAGATCCTGGGGCCCGACCTGCCCGAGCACCTCCGCGAGGCCGGCGAGCTGCGCCTCGCGCACAAGCAGGCGTCGCTCGAGGAGCTCGGTCAGCTCGCCGACCCGCCGCTCACCAAGGACGCCGTCGCGGGGCGCATCCGGCGCCTGCTCTCGACGGCGGACAAGCGCGCCGCCGAGCTCGGCATCCCGGACACCGAGGCGGGGCTGAGCCCGGAGCTGCTCGACCTCTGAGGAGCGCGGCCCTCCGCCCGCGACCGTCGCGCCGCGCGCCCGACGCCGCGGCGCCCGTCCCCTGGACGTCACGCACCGGCGGGACGATGGTCCCGAAGCATGGGATTCAGGTCACATGACGGAGTGGTGTTGGTATAGGCTCGTCAGTGTCAGGTGACAACGACGTGCTCCTTCGCTGACACCCCTCGTGGGCGTGGGTGGTCCCGGCTGTCGCCGTGACGGTCCACGAGCACGGAGGGTGCTGTGCCGGGATCCGGGCAGCGGGGCACGGGCGCGATCACCACCTGCGTACGACGGCGTACGTGATCGTTCGGCATCAACCGTGTGCGTCGGGACAACCGGCGCGCCCTGAGGAGGGCATTGTGACCATCCGCGTCGGTATCAACGGCTTCGGTCGTATCGGACGGAACTTCTACCGCGCCATCGTCGAGTCGGGCGCCGACATCGAGATCGTCGGCGTGAACGACCTCACGGACAACAAGACGCTCGCGCACCTGCTCAAGTACGACACGGTCCTCGGCCGTTTCCCGCTGAGCGTGGACTTCGACGACGACAACATCGTCGTCGACGGCAAGAAGATCCGTGCGCTCGCGGAGCGCGACCCGGCGAACCTCCCCTGGGGCGAGCTCGGCGCCGACATCGTCATCGAGTCGACCGGCTTCTTCACCGACGCGACCAAGGCGAAGGCGCACATCGACGCCGGCGCCAAGAAGGTCATCATCTCGGCCCCGGCCAAGAACGAGGACGCCACGTTCGTCATGGGCGTGAACTCGGACCAGTACGACCCGGCCGCGCACCACATCATCTCGAACGCGTCGTGCACCACGAACTGCCTCGCCCCGCTGGCCAAGGCGCTCAACGACTCGATCGGCATCGAGCGTGGTCTCATGACCACGATCCACGCCTACACGGGTGACCAGAACCTCCAGGACGGCCCGCACCGCGACCTGCGTCGTGCCCGCGCCGCCGCGCAGAACATCGTCCCGACCTCGACGGGTGCGGCCAAGGCCGTGTCGCTCGTCCTGCCCGAGCTCAAGGGCAAGCTGGACGGCTACGCGCTGCGCGTCCCGGTCATCACGGGCTCGGCGACCGACCTCACCTTCACCGCCTCGCGCGAGGTCACGGTGGACGAGGTCAACGCCGCGCTCAAGGCGGCGGCCGAGGGCCCGCTCAAGGGCATCCTCGAGTACGTCGACGACGAGATCGTGTCGAGCGACATCGTCACCAACCCGCACCAGAGCATCTTCGACTCGAAGCTCACGAAGGTGATCGGCGACCAGGTCAAGGTCGTCTCCTGGTACGACAACGAGTGGGGCTACTCGAACAGCCTCGTCGCGCTGACCGCCCTGGTCGGCGAGAAGCTCTGAGCCACCTGCTGACGCAGCACATCCCTGCGTAGCACCATGCGTCCGCGTGCGCGTCCCGGCACCGCCCGGTGACGCGCACGCGGACGTCCTCATGTGCGGGCCGGGCCGGCTGCCGGCAGGCGTCCCGCACGACGGCGACAGAACCGTAGGAGACCGCATGAAGACCATCGACTCCCTGGGCGACCTGCGCGGCAAGCGCGTCCTCGTCCGCTCCGACTTCAACGTCCCGCTCGACGGGACGACCATCACGGACGACGGGCGCATCCGCGCCGCGCTCCCGACGCTGAAGAAGCTGACCGACGCGGGCGCGAAGGTCATCGTCACCGCGCACCTCGGCCGCCCCAAGGGCGAGCCGGACCCGAAGTACTCCCTCGCGCCCGTCGCGGCCCGCCTGGGCGAGCTGCTCGGCGTGCCGGTGCACCTGGCGCAGGACGTCGTCGGCGACTCGGCGCGCGAGACGGTCGCCGCGCTCGGCGACGGCGAGGTCGCGCTGCTGGAGAACATCCGGTTCGACCCGCGCGAGACGTCGAAGGACGACGCGGAGCGCCAGGCGCTCGCCCGCGACCTCGCGCAGCTCGCGGACGTCTTCGTCTCCGACGGCTTCGGCGTCGTGCACCGCAAGCAGGCGTCGGTCTACGACGTCGCGCAGGTGCTCCCGTCCGCGGTGGGCGAGCTCGTCCTCAAGGAGGTCGACTCGCTGCGCAAGGCGACGGAGGACCCGCAGCGCCCCTACGCGGTCGTGCTCGGCGGCTCGAAGGTCTCCGACAAGCTGGGCGTCATCGCGAACCTGCTCACCAAGGCGGACCGCCTGCTCATCGGCGGCGGCATGGTGTTCACGTTCCTCGCGGCGAAGGGCTACGGCGTCGGGAAGTCCCTCCTCGAGGAGGACCAGATCGACACGGTCAAGGGCTACCTCGCGGACGCGGAGAAGAACGGCGTCGAGATCGTCCTGCCGACGGACATCGTGGTGGCCGACGCGTTCGCCGCGGACTCGCCGCACGAGGTCGTCGCCGCGGACGCGATCCCGGCCGACAAGATCGGCCTCGACATCGGCCCCGAGTCGGCCAAGCTCTTCGCGAGCAAGATCGTCGACGCGAAGACCGTCGTCTGGAACGGCCCCGCCGGCGTGTTCGAGTTCGAGGCGTTCTCGGGCGGGACGCGCGCCGTGGCCCAGGCCCTGGTCGACGCGACGGCGAACGGCGCGTTCACCATCGTCGGCGGCGGCGACTCGGCCGCCGCGGTCCGCATCCTCGGCTTCGACGAGGCGGGCTTCAGCCACATCTCGACCGGTGGCGGCGCGAGCCTCGAGTTCCTCGAGGGCAAGGACCTGCCGGGGATCTCCGTCCTCGAGGGCTGACCGCCCCCCGTACCCCTCCGCGCCGCCCGCTCCCGCGGGCGGCGCGGGCCCCACAGAGAGAAGAAGGACCCGTGGCGAACACCCGCACCCCGCTCATGGCGGGCAACTGGAAGATGAACCTGGACCACCACCAGGCGACCCACACCGTGCAGAAGCTCGCGTGGACCCTCAAGGACGCGAAGCACGACTACGCGGCCGTCGAGGTCGCCGTGCTGCCGCCGTTCACCGACCTCCGGTCGGTGCAGACGCTCGTGGACGCGGACAAGCTCGAGCTCAAGTACGGCGCGCAGGACGTCTCGGCGCACGCCGAGGGCGCGTACACGGGCGAGATCTCGGCGTCGATGCTGGCCAAGCTCGGCGTGAGCTACGTCGCCATCGGGCACTCAGAGCGCCGCCAGTACCACGGCGAGACCGACGCCCTGGTGAACGAGAAGATCGTCGCCGCCGTGGGTCAGGGCATCGCCCCGATCCTGTGCGTGGGCGAGGGCCTGGACGTGCGCAAGGCTGGCGAGCAGATCCCCTACACGCTCGCCCAGGTCGAGGGCGCCCTCGCGGGCATCCCCGCCCCCCAGCTCGCGACGCTCGTCATCGCGTACGAGCCCGTGTGGGCCATCGGCACGGGCGAGGTCGCGACGCCCGAGGACGCCCAGGAGGTCTGCGGTGCGATCCGCGGCGCCCTCGGCGACCTGTACGACGCGGACCTCGCGAACGCGACGCGCGTCCTGTACGGCGGCTCGGTGAAGTCGTCGAACGTGGCCGCGATCATGGCCCAGCCGGACGTCGACGGCGCGCTCGTCGGCGGCGCGAGCCTCGACCCCGAGGAGTTCGCGAAGATCGCGCGCTACCAGTCGCACGCGACCGGCGCCTGACCTCCGCCTCGCACCCCGCACCGACGGCCCCGGGACCGCGTCCCGGGGCCGTCGGCCGCCGTCCGGGGACGGCGGCGGACGGGGTTGGCCGCGGCGGCCCCACGTCGCCTACTCTTGTCCCCTGTGCCGCGGGTCACGCCCGTGCACGACAACCGTGCGGTCGGTCCCGACATCGGTCGGGCCGGCCCTGAGCCTCAAGGACGTACTCGTGGACGTGCTGCGCATCATCCTCCAGATCCTGCTGGTGCTGACCAGCGCCTTCCTCACCCTGCTCGTGCTCATGCACAAGGGGAAGGGTGGCGGCCTCTCCGACATGTTCGGCGGCGGGATCTCGAGCTCCGTGGGCAGCTCCGGCGTCGCCGAGCGCAACCTCAACCGCATCACCGTGGCGTTCGCCCTCGTCTGGGCCGTCGTCATCGTGCTCCTGGGTCTCCTCCAGAAGGTCGTCTGACCGCACGCGCCCACCGGGGCGTCGTCGGGACGGCAGGAGAGTCCGCAGTCGGCAGGGGGCAAGCCGCGCACGGTCGCGCGGTCCGGGCAGGAACGAGTGCCGACGGCGGCACGGACGGGGGAGAGAGCACGTGGCAGGTGGTAACGCGATCCGAGGGTCGCGCGTCGGGGCGGGACCGCTCGGGGAGTCCGAGCGCGGCGAGATCGCGCCGCGCTTCTGGGTGTCGTACTGGTGCGCCAACGGCCACGAGACGCGACCCAGCTTCTCGTCGGAGGCCGGCATCGAGGCGCCGGAGACCTGGGACTGCCCGCGGTGCGGGTTCCCGGCCGGTCAGGACCAGGAGCACCCGCCGACGCCGTCGCGCAACGAGCCCTACAAGACGCACCTCGCGTACGTGAAGGAGCGGCGCAGCGACGAGGACGGCGTCGCGATCCTCGACGAGGCGCTCGCCGCGCTGCGCGCCCGCCGCGGCCGCTGAACCCGGCCGGGACGGTCCGGGTAGCGGCTCAGCCGCGCACGCGCGCGAGCACGAAGCCGTCGTAGCCCTTGGACCCGACGGTCTGCACGGCCGTGGCGTCGAGGCGCGGGTCCGCGACGACGCGATCCGCCATCTCCCGCACGCCGAGCACGTTCGGGTCGGTGCTCGCCGCGTCCGCGACGGCCCCGCCGCGGACGGTGTTGTCCACGACGAGGAGTGTCCCGGGGCGCGAGAGCCGCAGCGCGAGGTCGAGGTAGACCGGGTTCGAGGGCTTGTCGGCGTCGACGAACACGAGGTCGAACGGCGCGGCGCCGTCCGCGACGAGCCCTCGCAGCATGTCCGCGGCCGGTCCGACGACGACGTCCACCGTTCCGGAGAGCCCGGCCGCGGCCAGGGACTCGCGCGCGACGGCGGCGTGGGCCGGGTCGATCTCGCACGTGACGAGCGTGCCGTCGGCGGGAAGGGCCCGGGCGAGCCAGATCGTCGAGTAGCCGCCCAGGGTGCCGACCTCGAGGATGCGCCGCGCGCCCGACGCGAGCGCGAGGAGCTGCAGCAGCCGGCCCTGGGCGGGGGAGACCTGGATCTCGGGGAGCCCGGCGTCCCGGGCGCGCGCCGACGCGGCGGCGAGCACGTCGTCCTCGGCCACCAGGGGCGCGAAGTACGCGTCGACGGCGTCCCACGTGGCCGCGGGATCCGCCGGGTGCTCGCCGCCGGTCGTCACGCGCGACCCTCGTCCGTCTCGGTCGGGTTCCCGGTGCCGGCCGCGGCGACGTCGACGAGCCACAGCGTGGCCTCCGTCCCCGCGACCGCGGCGGCCGGGGTCTCGCGCGCCGGCGCGCCGGCGAGCGCCGACGCGACCGCGGGCGCCTTCTCGGCACCCGCCGCGACGACCCACACCTGACGGGCCCGCGCGATCGCCTCGAACGTCAGCGTGACGCGCTCGGGCGGCGGCTTGGGGGAGCCGTGGACGCCCGCCGTCGGGGTGCCCGTGACGTCGAGCCCGGGGTGGTCGGGGAAGAGCGACGCGACGTGGCCGTCGGGGCCCATGCCGAGCAGCAGGACGTCGAAGGCCGGGACCTGCTCGCCGTCCGGCGCGTGCTCCGCGAGCGTCGCCGCGTACGCGGTCGCCGACTCCTCGGGGGTCGCGGCCGCGTCCGCGGCCGGCATCGGGTGCACGTTCTCGGGCGGGAGGTGCGGCAGGTGGTCGAGCAGCGCCTCGCGTGCCTGCGTCTCGTTGCGCTCGCCGTCGCCCGACGCGAGGAAGCGCTCGTCGCCCCACCACACGTGCACACCCGACCAGTCGACGGCGTCGCGCGCCGGGTGGCGCGCGAGCGCGGCCAGGCTCGCGATCCCGACGGTCCCGCCCGTCAGCACGACGTGCACGGGGCGACGGACCGACTGCACGTCGAGCAGGCGGGTCACGAGCCGCGACGCCACCGCCTCGGCGAGCACGCCGGCGTCGGGGTGCACGACGACGAGGCGCGCCGGGGTGCCCGGCCCCGCGGCGGTCACGCGCCCACCTTCTGCAGGCCCTTGGTGAGCACCTCGCCGTAGATCTCGTCGGGGTCCAGGCGGCGCAGCTCCTCGATGAGGGCCTCGCTGAGCGTCCGGATGGGCAGCGCGACGCGGCGGTCGGGCTTGCCCGGCTGGCTGATCGTCACGGTACGGCCGTCGGGGCGGTCGAGGACGATCGGCCCGCTCTTGCGCTCGAGGGTCACGCGCGTGATCGCCTCGGCGCCGCGCCGTCGCACCACCTGGGCGGGGCAGCGCAGGCGCGAGCCCAGCCAGGCGGCGAGCAGGTCGAGCGACGTGTGCTTCGCCTGACCCTCGACGACGACGCTCGTCACCGGCTCGTAGGGCGGCTGGTCGAGCGCCGCGGCGATGAGGCCGCGCCACAGCGTCACCCGGGCCCACGCGAGGTCGGAGTCGCCCGGGCCGTACGTCTGCGCGAGCTGCGCGAGCGTGGCCTCGGGGTCCTTCGCCGTGATCGAGTCGGTGATGCGCCGCTGCGCCATGGCGCCGACCGGGTCGTCGTCGGGGGACGCGGGCGGCTGGCCCGGCCACCAGACGACGATGGGCGCGTCGGGCAGCAGGAGCGGCATGACGAGCGTGTCCGCGTGCTCGAGCAGCGGCCCGGCGGTGCGGAGCACGACCACCTCGGACGCGCCGGCGTCGCCGCCGACGCGGATCTGCGCGTCGAGGTGCGGCGTCGCGCTGCGGCCGGACGGCGCGACGACGATGACGCGGCACGGGTGCTCGCGGCTCGCGTCGTTCGCGGCCTCGATCGACGTCTCGACGTCGGACTCGCGCGCGATGACGACGAGCGTGAGGACGCGGCCGAGCGCGATCGCGCCGCCCTCGTCGCGCAGGCGCACGAGGCGCTTGTTCACCGCGTTCGTCGTCGTGTCGGGCAGGTCGATGATCATCGCGGGGTCCTCGCCGGTCGGAGGGTCGTGCCGCGTACCGGCGCACGACGGGGTCGGGGGGTCTCTCGGGTGCGCGCGGCCCGCTCGGCGGGCGCCGGCGCGGTCACGGGCGCCGCCAGGCGCGGCCGTCGCGCGCGAGCATCGCGTCGGCGGACTCCGGCCCCCACGTGCCCGACCGGTACGGCTCGGGCTTGCCCTTCGCGGCCCAGTGCGCGGTGATCGGGTCGAGGATCTTCCAGGAGAGCTCGACCTCCTCGCGGGTGGGGAACAGCGGCGGGTCGCCGAGCAGGACGTCGAGGATGAGGCGCTCGTACGCCTCCGGCGACGACTCCGTGAACGCGTGCCCGTAGCCGAAGTCCATCGTCACGTCGCGGACCTCCATCGCGGTGCCCGGGACCTTGGCGCCGAAGCGCATCGTCACGCCCTCGTCCGGCTGGACGCGGATCACGAGCGCGTTGTTCCCGAGGTCCGACGCCTGCGAGCTCTCGAACGGCAGGTGCGGGGCCTTCTTGAACACGACGGCGACCTCGGTCACGCGACGCCCCAGGCGCTTGCCCGTGCGCAGGTAGAACGGGACGCCCGCCCAGCGGCGGTTGTCGATGTCGACGCGGACCGCGGCGTACGTCTCCGTGGTGGAGGTGTCGGGGATGCCGTCCTCCTCGAGGAAGCCGATGACCTCCTCGCCGCCCTGCCAGCCGGCGGCGTACTGCCCGCGGGCGGTGTGCCGGGACAGCTCGCGCGGCAGCCGCACGGCGGAGAGCGCCTTGATCTTCTCGGCCCGCAGGGAGGGCGCGTCGAACGACACCGGCTCCTCCATCGCGACGAGCGCGAGCAGCTGGAGCAGGTGGTTCTGGATGACGTCGCGCGCCGCGCCGATGCCGTCGTAGTAGCCGGCACGGCCGCCGATGCCGATGTCCTCGGCCATCGTGATCTGCACGTGGTCGACGTAGTTCGCGTTCCAGATGGGCTCGAACATCTGGTTGGCGAAGCGCAGGGCCAGGAGGTTCTGGACCGTCTCCTTGCCGAGGTAGTGGTCGATGCGGAAGACCGAGTCGGGCGGGAAGACCTCCGACACGACGGCGTCGAGCTCGCGCGCGCTCGCGAGGTCGTGGCCGAACGGCTTCTCGATGACCACGCGGCGCCACGCGTCCTCCGCCGAGCGGGACAGCCCCGACTCGGCGAGCTGGCGGCACACGACGGGGAACGCGCTCGGCGGGACCGACAGGTAGAACGCGTGGTTGCCGCCCGTGCCGCGCTCGGCGTCGAGCGTCTCGACCGTCTCGCGCAGGCGCTCGAACGCCTCGTCGTCGTCGAACGAGCCCTGGACGAACCGGATGCCCTCGGAGAGCTGGCGCCACGTCGCCTCGCGGAACGGCGTGCGCGCGTGCTCCTTGACGGCGTCGTGCACGACCTGCGCGAAGTCCTGGTCCTCCCAGTCGCGGCGCGCGAAGCCCGTGAGCGCGAAGCCCGGGGGGAGCAGGCCGCGGTTGGCGAGGTCGTAGACGGCGGGCATGAGCTTCTTGCGGGCGAGGTCGCCCGTGACGCCGAAGATGACGAGCCCGCACGGGCCCGCGATCCGGGGCAGGCGCAGGTCGAGGGGGTCGCGCAGAGGGTTGTGCTCTGGCGTGATCTTGGCCGGTCTCACCTGGTGGCACCGTTCCGTTCGGGGAGGGGTCGGAGGACTGCAGAAGGGCTTGGGCGTCTGCGGATCATAGGGGCGTCGCGACGGGGTGCGCCGCCGTTCCCGCAGGTCGGACGCGCGGCCGGGACGCCGGCCGCGCGCCGGAGGTCAGGAGGAGGCGAGGCGGCGGAGGTTGTCGCGCGTCGTGGCGAGGAGCTCGGTCCAGCTGTCCTCGAACTTGCGCACGCCCTCGGCCTCGAGGCGGTCGGTGACCTCGACGAGGGAGACGCCGAACGACTCGACGGTCTCGATCGTGCGCCGCGACGCGGTCGCCGTGCCGGTGACCGTGTCGCCCGTGACGACGCCGTGGTCCGCGAACGCCTGGAGCGTCGCCTCGGGCATGGTGTTCACGACGCCGTCCGTGACGAGCTCGTCGACGTACATCGTGTCGCGGTACTCGGGGTTCTTCACGCCCGTCGAGGCCCACAGGGGACGCTGGGGCTGCGCGCCGGACGCGACGAGCGAGCGCCAGCGATCCGTCTGGCGGAACTCCTCGTAGGCCTCGAACGCGAGGCGCGCGTTCGCGACGGCGGTCTGCCCGCGCAGGTCGAGCGCCTCGGGCGTCCCGACCTTCTCGAGCGCGGCGTCCACCGCGGTGTCGACGCGCGAGACGAAGAACGAGGCGACGGAGCCCACGGGCGCAAGGTCGACGCCGTCGGCGCGCGCCTGCTCCAGCCCGATCGCGAACGCCTCCATGACCGCGCGGTAGCGCGCGAGGGAGAAGATGAGGGTCACGTTGACGCTGATGCCCTGCGCGAGCGTGCGCGTGATCGCGTCGAGGCCCGCGACCGTCGCCGGGATCTTGATGTAGACGTTCGGGCGGTCGATCGTGCGCCACAGGCGCTCCGCCGTGACGACCGTCGCGTCGGCGTCGTGGGCGAGGCGCGGGTCGACCTCGATCGAGACGCGCCCGTCGACGCCGTCGGTGGCGTCGTAGACGGGGCGCAGTAGGTCGGCGGCGGCGCGCACGTCGTCGGTCGTGATGCGCTCGACGGCGGCCTCCACGGCCGCGTCGTCGGTGCCCGCGGCCGCGAGGTCGGCGAGCTGGGCGTCGTAGGCGTCGCCCTTCGCGAGCGCCGACGCGAAGATCGTGGGGTTCGTGGTCACGCCGACGACGCCGCGCGTCGCCACCAGCTCGGCGAGGTTGCCGGTGCGCAGCCGTTCTCGGGAGAGGTCGTCGAGCCAGATCGACACGCCCGCTCCCGTGAGCTGCTCGATGGGGCCGGGGACGGTGGTGGGCTGCGTCATCGGACTTCCTCTCGTGGTGCTCTCGCTGCGGACGTGCGCCCGGGTCGCCGCTCGTGGCGGTCGTCCGGGGTGTCCCGAGGTGGGGCCGCGTGCACGGCCCCACCTCGGAATCTACGAAGGGTCAGCGCAGGTCGCCAGTGCCGCCCTCCGAGGGAGTGGGCTCGGCGCCCGGGGCGTCGCCGCCGCGCGCCGCGGCGATCGACTCGCGCGCCGCCGTCGCGACGGCCTCGGACGTGATGCCGAACTCGCGGTACAGCACCTGGTAGTCCGCGGACGCGCCGTAGTGCTCGAGGCTCACGGAGCGGCCGGCGTCGCCGACGAGCTCGCGCCAGCCCTGCGCGACGCCCGCCTCGACCGAGACGCGCGCGCGGACGGCGGGCGGCAGGACCGACTCGCGGTAGGCGTCGTCCTGGCCGTCGAACCACTCGCGGCTCGGCAGCGACACGACGCGCGCCTGCACGCCCTCGGCCGCGAGGATCTCGCGCGCCTCGACGGCGAGCTGCACCTCGGAGCCGGTGCCGATGAGGATGACGTCCGGCGTGCCCTCGGTGTCGAGCAGCACGTAGCCGCCGCGCGCCGTGCCGGACGCGTCGGCGTAGCCGTCGGTCCCGCGCGGGAACGTCGGCACGTTCTGGCGCGTGAGGATGAGGCCCGCCGGGCGCTCGGTGTTCTCGAGCACGGTGCGCCAGGCCCACGCGGTCTCGTTCGCGTCGGCCGGGCGCACGACGTCGAGGCCCGGGATCGCGCGCAGCGCCGCGAGGTGCTCGACGGGCTGGTGCGTCGGGCCGTCCTCGCCGAGGCCGATCGAGTCGTGCGTCCACACGAACGTCGTCGGGATCTCCATGAGGGCGGCCAGCCGGACGGCGGGACGCATGTAGTCGCTGAACTGGAGGAACGTGCCGCCGTAGGCGCGCGTCCCGCCGTGCAGGACGATGCCGTTGAGGATCGCGCCCATGGCGTGCTCGCGGATGCCGAAGTGCAGCGTGCGGCCGTACTCGTGGCCCGGGAACTTCTTCGTCGCGTGCTCGGCCGGCACGAACGACGGCTCGCCGTCCATCGTCGTGTTGTTCGAGCCCGCGAGGTCGGCGGAGCCGCCCCAGAGCTCGGGCAGCACGTCCTTGAGCGCGGTGAGGACCTTGCCGGACGCGGAGCGCGTCGCGACGGCCTTGCCCGCCTCGAAGGTGGGCAGCGCGTCCTCCCAGCCGGCCGGGAGCTCGCGGCGCGAGAGGCGGTCGAGCAGCTCCGCGCCGGACGGGTTCGCCGTCATCCACGCCTCGAACGCCCGGTCCCAGGCGGCGCGGGCGTCGGCCTGGCGCTCGCCGACGGCGCGCGTGTACGCGAGCACCTCGTCGTCGATCGCGAAGCTCGCCTCGGGGTCGAGGCCGAGCTCGACCTTGAGGCCCTTGATCTCGTCGGCGCCCATGGCGGAGCCGTGGATGCCGCCGGTGTTCTGCTTCGTGGGCGACGGGTACCCGATGATCGTGCGCAGCGCGATGATCGACGGCTTGCCCGTCTCGGCCTTGGCGGCCTCGATCGCGGCGTGCAGCGCGTCGACGTCCTCCGCGTAACCGGTGCCCCCGTCGGTCCAGTCGACGCGCTGGGTGTGCCAGCCGTACGCGGCGTAGCGCGCGAGGACGTCCTCGGTGAACGCGATGTCCGTGTCGTCCTCGATCGAGATCTTGTTGTCGTCCCAGATCACGACGAGGTTGCCGAGCTGCTGGTGGCCCGCGAGCGAGGAGGCCTCGCTCGTCACGCCCTCCTGCAGGTCGCCGTCGGAGGCGATGACGTACACGTGGTGGTCGAACGGCGACTCGCCCGGCGTGGTCGACGGGTCGAGCAGGCCGCGCTCGCGGCGCGCCGCGAACGCCATGCCGACCGACGACGCGAGGCCCTGGCCGAGCGGGCCGGTCGTGATCTCGACGCCGCGGGTGTGCTTGTACTCGGGGTGGCCGGGGGTCTTGGAGCCCCACGTGCGCAGCGCCTCGATGTCCTCCATCTCCAGGCCGTACCCGGCGAGGAAGAGCTGGAGGTAGATCGTCAGCGACGAGTGGCCCGCGGAGAGCACGAACCGGTCACGACCGACCCAGTGGTCGTCGGACGGGTCGTGGCGCATGACCTTCTGGAACAGCAGGTACGCGGCGGGGGCCAGCGAGATCGCGGTGCCCGGGTGGCCGTTGCCCACCTTCTCCACGGCGTCGGCGGCGAGCGCCTTGATCGTCTTGACGGCCCGGTCGTCCAGGTCCGTCCAGTCCAGGGGCGTGTGAGCAGGGGACAACGCGTTCACCGAACCTCATTCCCGTCCGGAGCGCGCGCCCCGGATCCTCGCGACAACTCGAAGCAACCGTTGAACATTTCCCGGCCTCGCGCCTCAGGGGGCGGGGCGGCCCGGTGCCCGTCGCGCGGCCCGGAGGCCACGTCCGTGGCGGGCGGTCCGACGCGGGACGGTCGCGGGCACCAGCCTATACGCGTGCGCCGTTCCCGGCCGGGCGGTGCCCACGTGCTGGATTTCGGTCGGATGTCACACAATCGCCCGGCCCGTCCGGTCGGCCCCCGCGCAGGCGGGGACGTACGATGAGCGAGGACGACCGGCGGTCCGTCCCAGCTCGCCCCCCACCTCAGAACGGAACACCGAAGCGCGTGCACACCACGAGCCAGGCACCGATCGACGGGACCGGAAGCCCGTCGAGCGCCGCGTCGACCCAGCAGCCGTCCTCTCCGACGGCCCCCGCGACCTCCGTCGCCCCGACGGCCGAGGTCGCCGGCGCGACCCGCGCGCTGCGCGAGCGGGTCGGCGCCTACGTCGCCCTCACCAAGCCGCGCATCATCGAGCTCCTCCTCGTCACGACGGTCCCGACGATGTTCCTGGCGCAGGGCGGGCTGCCCGGGCTGGGCCTCATCCTCGCGACGCTCGTCGGCGGCACGCTCGCCGCGGCCTCCGCGAACGTCTACAACTGCTACCTCGACCGCGACATCGACGAGGTCATGAACCGCACCAAGCGGCGCCCGCTCGTCACGGGCGAGATCACCCCGCGCGCGGCGCTCGTGTTCGCGACCGTCCTCGGCGTGGTGTCGCTGGTCTGGTTCGCGCTGCTGGTCAACGTCGTCTCCGCGTGGCTGACGTTCGCGGCGATCGCGATCTACGTCGTCGGCTACACGATGATCCTCAAGCGCCGCACCCCGCAGAACATCGTGTGGGGCGGCATCGCGGGCTGCATGCCGGTGCTCATCGGCTGGTCGGCAGTCACGGGCTCGCTGAGCTGGGCGGCGCTCGCGCTGTTCCTCGTCATCTTCTTCTGGACCCCGCCGCACTACTGGCCGCTGTCGATGAAGTTCAAGCGCGACTACGCGAACGCGGGCGTCCCGATGCTCCCCGTCGTCGCGGACGACAGCCGGGTCGCGCGCGAGATGATCCTCTACGGCGTCGCGATGGTCGCCTCGTCGCTCGCGCTGTGGCCACTCGCCGGGATGACCTGGGTCTACGGCGTCGTCGCCACGGCCCTGGGCGCCTGGTTCCTGTCGTCGTGCGTGACGATGCTGCGCCGGGCGCGCGACAAGGCCGACGGCAAGGGCGGCAAGGTGGGGGAGATGAAGGTCTTCCACTCGTCGATCACGTACCTGACCCTGCTCTTCGTCGCGGTGGCGGTCGACGTCTTCCTGCCGCTGTGAGCCCGGTCGTCCCGGGCGGGCAGTGACGCCATGAGCCCCGGCGAGGCCCACGTGCCCGAGGCGCTGGACCGCGCCGCGCGCGAGTACCTGGCGCACCTCGCCGTCGAGCGCGGGCTGTCCGCCAACACGGTCGCGGCCTACCGCCGCGACCTCGCGCGCTACGTCGCGTTCCTCGCGTCGCGCGGGAACCACGCCGTGCGCGACGTCGAGGCGGACGACGTCGCCGACTACGTCACCGCGCTGCGCACCGGGGCCGACGGCGGCGCGCCCCTGTCGCCGTCGTCGACCGCCCGGTCGGTGGCGGCCGTGCGCGGCTGGCACCGCTTCTGCGCGGCCGAGGGCCTGGCCGATGCCGACGCGTCGGCCGACGTCCGCCCGCCCGCCCAGGGCAGGCGGCTGCCGAAGGCCATCTCGACCGACGAGGTCGCGCGCATCCTCGAGGCGTCCGGCGCCGGGGACGGGCCCGGCCCCCTGCGGGACCGCGCGCTCCTGGAGCTCGTGTACTCGACCGGCGCGCGCATCACCGAGGCGGTGAGCCTCGACGTCGACGACCTGGACCTCGACAGCGGCGCCGTGCGCCTCCTGGGCAAGGGCGGCAAGGAGCGCGTGGTGCCCGTCGGGTCGTTCGCGCGCCGCGCCCTCGACGCCTACCTCGTGCGCGGGCGCGCCGCGCTCGCCGCGAACGGGCGGGGGACGCCCGCGGTGTTCCTCAACACGCGCGGCGCGCGCCTGTCCCGGCAGAGCGCGTGGGCCGTGCTGCGCACCGCGGCCGAGCGCGCCGGGATCGAGCACCCCGAACGCATCTCGCCGCACACGCTGCGGCACTCGTTCGCGACCCACCTGCTCGCCGGCGGCGCGGACGTGCGCGTCGTGCAGGAGCTGCTGGGCCACGCGTCGGTCACCACGACCCAGATCTACACGCTCGTGACGCCCGACACGCTGCGCGAGGTCTACGCGGCCGCGCACCCCCGCGCGCTGGGCTGATCCCGCGCCGCGACGGGGCCATAGCGCCCCCGGCACCGCCGCAGCACCGCCGCGAGTACCGCCGCGCCACGTCGCCCCGGAACGCGGCGCGCGGGCGCGTACGCACCGGCCCGGGCGAGGTCCTGCGATACCGTGGCGGACGTGAGCAGCCAGGCCGAGACCCAGCCCGAGACGCGCGGCGCGCACGGCTCGCACGGCGACGCCGTCCGTCCGGTCGTCCCGCAGACCTCCGCCGAGGGGGACGCGGCGCCTCCCGCCGACCGCCCCGTCGAGCAGCCCGCGGACCGTGCCGCCGCCGAGCCGCGCGTCGACGTCGTCGGCCGCACCCTGCCAGAGTTCCCCGTCCCGGCCTCGCTCGCCGCGCACGGCCCGGGCCGCATCATCGCCATGTGCAACCAGAAGGGCGGCGTCGGCAAGACGACGACGACCATCAACCTGGGCGCCGCGCTCGCCGAGTACGGGCGCAAGGTCCTGCTCGTCGACTTCGACCCGCAGGGCGCCGCGTCCGTCGGCCTCGGCGTCAACCCGCACGAGCTCGACCGCACGGTCTACAACCTGCTCATGGAGCGCGGCGCGGACATCCACGACGTGCTCGTGAGCACCGACGTCGAGAACCTCGACCTGCTGCCCGCGAACATCGACCTCTCGGCCGCCGAGGTGCAGCTCGTGGGCGAGGTCGCGCGCGAGTCCGTCCTGTCGCGCGTCCTGCGCCCGGTCGTGGACGACTACGACGTGATCCTCGTCGACTGCCAGCCCTCGCTCGGCCTGCTCACCGTGAACGCGCTCACCGCCGCGCACGGTGTGCTCATCCCGCTCGAGTGCGAGTTCTTCGCGCTGCGCGGCGTCGCGCTGCTCGTCGAGACGATCGAGAAGGTGCGTGACCGGCTCAACCCGCGCCTCGACGTCGACGGCATCCTCGCCACGATGTTCGACTCGCGGACGCTGCACTCGCGCGAGGTCGTCGCGCGCGTGCACGAGGCGTTCGGCGACAAGCTGCTCCACACCGTGATCGGGCGCACGGTGAAGTTCCCGGACGCGTCCGTCGCGGCCGAGCCCATCACCGTGTACGCGCCGAACCACCCGGGCGCCGTCGCGTACCGGCAGCTCGCCCGGGAGCTGGTCGCCCGTGGCGACGCCGCCTGAGCCGCCACCACCGACGGAGCCGCCCGCGCGGGCCGGGTTCGAGGTCCGGCTCGACAACTTCAGCGGGCCCTTCGACCTGCTGCTGTCGCTCATCACGAAGCACAAGCTCGACATCACCGAGGTCGCGCTCGCGCGCGTGACGGACGACTTCATCGCGCACATCCGCGCGGCCGAGCGCGCCGCCGCCGTCGCGCGGGCCGCGGGGGAGGACCACCCCGGCTGGGACCTCGGCACCGCGAGCGAGTTCCTCGTCGTCGCCGCGACGCTGCTCGACCTCAAGGCGGCCCGGCTGCTGCCGACGGGCAGCGTCGAGGACGACGAGGACCTGGCGCTCCTGGAGGCCCGCGACCTGCTCTTCGCGAGGCTGCTGCAGTACCGCGCGTACAAGGACGTGTCGGGCCTGCTCGCCGAGCGGTTCGAGAGCGCCGGGCGCCTGTTCCCACGCGTCGTGCAGCTCGAGCCGCACCTCGCCGCGCTGCTGCCCGAGCTCGTATGGACCATGGGGCCGGACCAGCTCGCCGTGCTCGCGGCCCGCGCGCTCGCCCCCAAGGCGCCGCCGCCCGGCGTCTCGCTCGACCACCTGCACGCCCCCGCCGTCAGCGTGCGCGAGCAGGCGGGGATCGTCGTCGACCGCGTGCGCAGCCACGGTACGACGACGTTCCGCGCCCTCGTCGCCGACGCGGGGGAGACGGCCGTGGTCGTCGCGCGGTTCCTCGCGCTCCTCGAGCTGTTCCGCCAGGCGCTCGTCGCGTTCGACCAGGTGACGCCGCTCGGCGAGCTCACCGTGCGGTGGTCGGGCGACGACGACGCGGCCGAGCGGCCGCTCGCCGACGTCGGCAGCGAGTTCGACGAGGGCGACGAGCCCGACCCGACGGACGCCCTCGCCACCACCGACCAGGAGGTCCCCGCGTGACGCAGCCCGACGACGACCCGGCCACGGACGACGCCCGCCCGCCCGCCGTGCACGACCTCCCGGGCGGTCTGCGGTCCGCGCTCGAGGCCGTGCTCATGGTCGCGGACGAGCCGATCCCGCCGGTCGAGCTCGCGGCGGCGCTCGCGGTCCCGGTCGACGAGGTGCTGGACGCGCTGCACGACCTCGCGGCCGAGTACCGCGGCGACGACGGCGGTCGGCCCCGCGGGTTCGAGCTGCGCGCGGCGGGCGGCGGGTGGCGTGTGTACTCCGCGCCCGCGCACGCCGAGGTCGTGGGCCGGTTCGTGCAGGGCGGCCAGACGGCCCGGCTCACGCAGGCGGCGTTGGAGACTCTGGCCGTGATCGCGTACCGTCAACCGGTCAGCCGCGGCCAGGTGTCGGCGGTACGAGGGGTCAACGTGGACGGCGTGGTGCGCACGCTCGTGGCGCGCGGGCTCGTGGCCGAGGTCGGACAGGACCCGCACACCGGCGCCGGCCTCTTCGGCACCACGGGGTACTTCCTCGAGCGCATGGGCTTCACGTCGCTCGACGAGCTCCCCCCGCTCGCGCCGCACCTGCCGGACATGGACGACCTCGAGGGCCTCGACGGGCTCGCCGACCTGCGCGCTCCCGCGCGGCCGACGGGCGTCGCGGCGCCGACGGACGCTCCCGACGTCGCGGCTGACGACGCGGACGGCGCACCGGCGCCGACCGCCACGACACCCGGCGTGACGCACGACGTCACGCACGGACCGACGGACGAAGGACACGCATGAGCTCGAAGGACGGACGCCGCTCCGGCGACGGAGGGCGCGGGCGCACGCCCCGCGACGGGGCGGGCGACGCACGCCGCGGCGGGAACGGCGACGCGCGGCGCGGCGGCCCGCGGGGCGGCGACGGCGCACGCGCGGGCGGCGCGCCCC
>NZ_JBJXVU010000008.1:0-234626 GCF_046159675.1 Cellulosimicrobium sp. RS
ATACCGAACCCGGAAGCTAAGCCCTTCAGCGCCGATGGTACTGCCCTGGAGACGGGGTGGGAGAGTAGGACGCCGCCGGACAACCCTTCACCGAAGGCCCACCCCACACGGGGTGGGCCTTCGGCATTTCCGCGCCCAGCACGCCGACTCGCTGGTGCCGCAGCACGCCGTGCAGAGCGCGTGCGAGAGCCGCCGACCGGATCGGACGCCACCGCGCATCCGTTGCCCTGAGGGACGCCGGGTTGCCGCATCGTGAGCGGGTCGCCGGTGGCACGGCAGGAGCCTCGTCGTCCCGTCGTGGGAGGATGGCCTGCGCAAACTTCAGAACGAGAGGGAACCCCGGTGAACGACACCCCCCGTGAGCCCGAGCCGGATCGTCCGTCCGCGGGCGACGACCGCGGCGGTCGCCGCGACCGTGACGGCCGGCAGGATCCTCCCCGTGAAGGACGAGGCCGGCAGGGCGGCGCGCCGTCGGGCGACCGCCGTGGCGGGTCCGCCCGGGGAGCGGGCCGAGGCGCCGGGGACCAGCGGGGCCGGGGCGAGGGCGGATACCGCGGTCGGCGCGACGACGACCGTGGCCGCCCGGGCGGTGACCGGCCCGCGCGGGACGGCGCGAGCCGCGGTACCGGCGCACGCCCGGACCGCGACCGTCGCGACGCGTCTCGCGGCACCGGTGACGCCCGGAGCGGCGACCGCTCCGAGCGTCGGGGTGCCTGGGACGAGCGTGGCGACGCGTCGCGCGGTCCCCGGCGGGAGTACGGGGCAGGCCGCGACGACCGGTCACGTTCTCGTGACGGTGACACCGGGCCGCGTCCGTGGCGTGACGGTGCGGACCGTCCGGCACGGGGTGGCGACGCGGGTCGGCGTCGCTTCGACCGCGACTCCGCGGGCGGGCGCCGGGGACCGGGGGGACCGCGCGACGATCGCCGCGGCGGTGACCGTCCCGGCGGTGAGCGCCGAGGTCACGCCCCGCGCGCCGGGGCGGGTCGCGACCGCGAGGGCTTCGACCGCCGTCCCGAGCCGCGACACCCTGCCGGCCCGGACCTGCCCGAGGACGTGCAGATCTCCCAGCTCGACCGCGCCGCGCGCGGCAGGCTGCGGACGCTGAGCAAGGACACCGCCGAGGTCGTCGGGCGCCACCTCGTCATGGCCGGCCGTCTCATCGACACCGACCCGGAGCTCGCGTACGAGCACGCCCAGGCGGCGGTGCGTCGGGCGGGTCGCGTCGACGTGGCGCGCGAGGCCGCGGGCCTGACGGCCTACCGGACCGGACGGTACGCCGAGGCCCTGCGCGAGCTGCGCACGGTGCGCCGTCTCAACGGGTCGTCGGAGCACCTGCCGATCATGGCCGACTGCGAGCGCGGCCTGGGGCGGCCGGAGCGCGCGCTCGCCCTCGCGTCGTCGGACGAGGCCGCGACCCTGGACGACGTCGGCCGGACCGAACTGGCGATCGTCGTGAGCGGCGCGCGCGTCGATCTCGGCGAGCTCGACGCCGCGCTCGCGGCGCTCGACAACGTGCCGCCGGTCGGCCGCGGCGGCGAGCTCGGCGCCCGCGTGCTCCAGGCGCGCGCGTCCGTCCTGGAGCTCGCCGGCCGCACGGAGGAGGCCGCCGAGATCCTCGCCGGCATCGACGCGCGCCTGCTGGCGGCCGCGCTCGGCGAGGAGGACGAGGACGTCGTCGTCTACGACCTGAGCGAGGAGCTCGAGGAGGCGGACGAGGACACGGACGGCTCGGAAGAGCCCGACGCCACGACCGACGAGCCCGGCGGTGCTCCTGACGCGGACGTGGCCGGGCCGGCGTCGTCCGGCTCGGACGAGCGCGAGACGGACGAGCGCGAGACGGGCGAGCGCGAGACGGGCGAGGGCGAGACGGACGGGGGCGACCGGTGAGCGCGGGCCTGCTCGCGAGCGACGTCGCCCTCGCGGACCGCTACGACCTCGCGCTGGTCGACCTCGACGGGGTCGCGTACCGCGGGCACGAGCCGATCGAGCACGCGTCCGAGGGCCTCACGGCCGCGCGGGGGCGCGGGATGCGGCTCGTCTTCGTGACGAACAACGCGTCCCGCGAGCCCGGGTCGGTCGCGGAGCAGCTCACCGGTCTCGACATCCCGACGACGCCGGACGAGGTGATGACCGCGGCGCAGGCCGCCGCGGCCCTCCTGCGGACCCGGCTCGAGCCGGGTGCGCGCGTCCTCGTCGTCGGTGGCGCGGGTCTGCTGTCGGCGGTGCGCGAGGCGGGCTTCGTCGTCGTGGCGAGCGCGGACGACGAGCCGGACGCCGTCGCGCAGGGGTTCGCGCCCGAGCTCGGCTGGACCCAGCTCGCCGAGGCCGCCTACGCCGTCCAGCGCGGTGCCTGGCACGTGGCGAGCAACCTCGACCTGTCCCTCCCGACGGCCCGCGGGTTCGCGCCGGGCAACGGGTCGCTCGTCGGGGCGGTGCGGGCCGCCACGGGCGTGACGCCCGACAGCGCGGGCAAGCCGTCGCCCACGATGTACGGCCTCGCGATCGACCGGGCGGGCGCGCGGGCGCCGCTGGTCGTCGGCGACCGTCTGGACACCGACCTCGCCGGAGCGCGTGCCGGGGGTTACCCCGGTCTGCACGTCCTCACAGGCGTGAGCACCGCGCGGGACGCGATCCTCGCGGAGCCCGGGCTGCGCCCGCACTACGTGGGCGCGGACCTGCGCAGCCTCCTGGAGCCGCACCCCGCGCCCGAGCGCGGCGCCGAGGGCTGGTGGACGTGCGGGGACAGCGCGGCGCGCGTCGACGACGGCGCACTCCGGCTGGACGTGCGCGGCGCGGCGACGGTCGACACGGTGCGAGCCGCGGCGTCGGCGGCCTGGGCGGCGGTCGACGACGGCCTGTCGGTCGAGCCGGCGAGCGTCCCCGACCTCCCGGTGGGGACGCACTGACGGCACGCGGGGCAGATCACCGCGGCGGCGCGCGGCGCGCGGCGTGCTTCCGGTACCGCGCGCGGTCGTCCGTGGGACGCTACCGGTAGCGTGGTCCGCGGTCCCGGGACGACGCCCGGGCGACGAGCGACCAGACAGGAGGCAGGACATGACGGACGGTCCGCAGCGACCCGTGCCCGGTCCGCCTCCGGGCCGCGTGGCCGACCCGGGCGTCGCCGACGCCGAGGGGTCGCTCGAGCCCGTGCTCGCTCGCCTCGCCGAGCTCGACGGCCTCGCGACCACCGACCACGTGGGGGTGCTGGAGGCCGTGCACGACGCGCTGGTCGCCGAGCTGGCCCGCGCGGAGGACTGAGCGTGGGGCAGCGGGACGGCGCCCGGCTGGACGGCGAGCTCGTCCGGCGCGGGCTCGCGCGGTCGCGTCGGCACGCGGCCGAGCTCGTCGCGGCGGGCCGGGTGACGCGTGCCGGGACGGTGCTGACCAAGCCGTCGACCGGCGTCGGCCCGGAGGACGTCGTCGAGGTGGCCGCCGACCCCCACGACCCGGGCTACGCGTCCCGGGCCGCGTTCAAGCTCGCGGGCGTCCTCGACGCGCTCGACGCGGCCGCGGGTGAGGGCTCGGCGGAGGCGGGGACGCTGCCCCGCGGCCCGGTGGTCGACGGCGCGCGGTGCCTCGACCTCGGCGCGTCGACCGGGGGTTTCACCGACGTGCTGTTGCGGCGCGGCGCGCGCGAGGTCGTCGCGGTCGACGTAGGCCACGACCAGCTCGTGCCCGCGCTGCGCGCCGACCCGCGCGTCGTCGTGCACGAGGGGCTCAACGTGCGCGACCTGTCGCCCGAGCACGTGGGGGTCGTGCCCGACGTCGTGGTCGGCGACCTCTCGTTCATCTCGCTGGCGATGGTCCTGCCCGCGGTGGCCGGCGTCGTCGGGCCCGGGACGGACCTCCTGCTGCTCGTGAAGCCCCAGTTCGAGGTCGGCCGGGAGCGCCTCGGCAGCGGCGGGGTCGTGCGCGACCCGGCGCTGCACGTCGAGGTCGTCGCCGCGGTCGCGCGGCACGCCGCGCTGGTCGGCCTGCGGCCGCTCGCCGTCGTGCCGAGCCCGCTCCCCGGTCCGAGCGGCAACCGCGAGTACTTCTGGTGGCTGCGCGCGGGCGACCCGGGCCGGGCCGACGGCGCGACGTTCGAGGACGAGGCGCTCGAGGGCGCCGCGGCGCAGGCCGTCGCGTGGCAGCCGGGGCCTGACGGCGGCCCGCCCCCGGTCGTCGCGGTCGCCCGCGCCGTGGCTGCGTCCGTCGAGCTGTCCGCCGAACCGCCCGCCGAGACGTCCGCCCGACCTCCCGCCGGGGCCGTCCCGCCACCGGCGCCGCACGCCGCACCGGGTGCGACCGAGACCACCGACCGACCCCTGACCGGAGGAGCAGCGTGACGCGACGCGTCCTGATCGTCACCCACGGCGGCCGCCCCGAGGCGGTCGTCGCGCTGCACGAGGCGGTGAGCGAGCTCGAGCGCGCCGGGTTCGAGGTGACGCTGCACGACGACGACCTCGCGGAGTCGTTCGGCGACCACATGGCGCGCACGCGGGCGCGCGAGGGCGTCGCGGAGTCCGAGGTCGTCATCGTGCTCGGCGGCGACGGCACGATCCTGCGGGCCGCGGAGCTCACCCACGGCACGGGCGTGCCGCTCCTGGGCGTGAACCTGGGCCACGTCGGGTTCCTCGCGGAGAGCGAGCGC
This sequence comes from Cellulosimicrobium sp. RS, assembly GCF_046159675.1. Taxonomy (NCBI): domain Bacteria; kingdom Bacillati; phylum Actinomycetota; class Actinomycetes; order Micrococcales; family Promicromonosporaceae; genus Cellulosimicrobium; species Cellulosimicrobium sp. RS. The sequence continues at coordinate 4,637 of NZ_JBJXVU010000008.1, forward strand.
GAGGACCTGCGCGCCGCGGTGGGCCGCCTCGCGGCGTTCGACTACACCGTCGAGGAGCGCACGATCGTCGAGGTCCGTGCCTACCTGCCGGGAGAGCCGGAGCCGCTCGTCGGCTGGGCCCTCAACGAGGCGACGGTGGAGAAGGCGCAGCGCGAGCGCATGATCGAGGTCGTGCTCGGCGTCGACGGCCGCCCGCTCTCGTCGTTCGGGTGCGACGGTGTCATCACCGCCACCGCGACGGGGTCGACGGCGCACGCGTTCTCGGCCGGCGGACCCGTGATGTGGCCCGAGGTCGACGCGGTGCTCGTCGTGCCGCTCGCGGCGCACGCGCTGTTCGCGCGCCCGCTCGTCGTCGGTCCCCGCTCGACGATCACGGTCGACGTGCTGCCGGACTCGGCGTCATCGGGCGTCCTCACGTGCGACGGCCGCCGCCGCATCGACCTGCCGAACGGCTCGCGCGTCGAGGTGCGGCGCTCCGACACGCCGCTGCGTCTCGCGCGCCTGAGCACGGCGCCGTTCACGGACCGGCTGGTGTCGAAGTTCTCGCTGCCGGTGGTCGGGTGGCGCGAGCGCGCGGCGAGCGTCGCCGCGACGGCGGGCACCACCGCGGAGCACGCCGCCGCCGCTCCGGGCGGCGCGGGCGAGACGGCCAGGCTCCCGGGCGACGGGGGCACCACGGACGAGGAGGAGTGAGCGTGCTCGAGGAGATCGCGATCGAGAACCTCGGGGTCATCCGGTCGGCGCGCGTCCCGGTCGGCGCCGGGCTGACGGTGATCACGGGCGAGACGGGTGCCGGCAAGACGATGGTCCTCACCGGCCTCGGCCTGCTCATGGGCGGCAAGGCGGACCCGGCGACGGTGCGCCCGGGCGCGGCGAGCGCCGTCGTGGAGGGCCGGGTGCGCGTCGCGGACCGCCCGGCGGTCGCGCAGCGCGTCGACGACGCGGGCGGGCAGGTCGACGACGACGGCTCGGTCGTCATCCTGCGCACGGTCGCCGCGGAGGGCCGCTCGCGCGCGCACCTCGGCGGGCGCAGCGTCCCGCAGGGTGTCCTCGCCGAGATCGCCGACGACCTCGTCACGGTGCACGGCCAGTCGGACCAGCTCCGGCTGCGCACCGCGAGCAGACAGCGCACGGCGCTCGACGCGTTCGCCGGGCCGCAGCACGCCGAGCTCCTCGGGCAGTACCGCGAGGCGTGGGCCGAGCGGTCGGCGCTGCAGGCGCAGATCGACGACATCGAGACGCGCGCCGGTGAGCGCGCCCGCGAGGCGGAGCTGCTGCGCCTCGGGCTCGCCGAGGTCGAGCGGGTCGCGCCCCAGCCGGGCGAGGACGTCGAGCTCACCGCGCTCGTCGCGCGGCTCGGGAACGTCGAGGAGCTCCGGGTCGCCGCGCAGCTCGCGCACGACGCCGTCGCGGGGGACGAGGCCGCGGAGCCGCAGGAGAACGCCGTCGTGTCGGTCGACCGCGCGCGCCGCGCGCTCGAGTCGGTGGCCGGGACGGACCCCGCGCTCGCCCGCCTCGCCGAGCGGCTCGCCGAGGTGGGGTACGTGCTGGCCGACGTGGCCACGGAGATCTCGGGCTACGTCGAGGACCTGGCGGCGGACCCGGCGGGTCTCGAGTCGGCGCACGCGCGCCTCGCCGAGCTGGGGACGCTCACGCGCAGCTACGGGGAGACGGTCGACGACGTCCTCGCCTGGGCGAGCGACGCGGGGCTGCGGCTCCTGGACCTGGACGACGGCGGGGAGCGGCTCCAGGCCGCGACGGCGCGCCGCGACGAGCTCGACGCGGAGCTGGACCGGCTCGGCACGGCGATCACGGCCTCGCGCGAGCGGGCCGCCGCCGAGCTCGCCGCGGCCGTGACCGACGAGCTGCGCGGGCTCGCGATGGGCGGGGCGAGCCTCGTCGTGGACGTCGAGCGGGCAGAGGAGCCCGGCCCGTGGGGCGTCGACGCGGTGACGTTCTCGCTCGTCGCGCACGCGGGCGCTCCCGCCCGCCCGCTGGGCAAGGGGGCGTCGGGCGGCGAGCTGTCGCGCGTCATGCTCGCGATCGAGGTCGCGCTCGCGACGGCCGCCGTCGACGGCACCGGCCAGGTGCTGCCCACGTTCGTGTTCGACGAGGTCGACGCCGGGGTCGGGGGCAAGGCGGCCGTGGAGGTGGGGCGCCGGCTCGCGTCGCTCGCGCGGCGCACCCAGGTCGTCGTCGTCACCCACCTCGCGCAGGTCGCGGCGTTCGCGGACGTGCAGCTCGTCGTCACGAAGGCGTCGGGCGAGGGCGACCCGTCGACCGCGGTCACGGTCACCGGTGTGCGCGAGGTCACGGGGGAGGAGCGCGTCCGCGAGCTCGCGCGGATGCTCTCGGGCCAGGAGGACTCCGACGCGGCCCGCCGCCACGCGGTGGAGCTTCTGGAGTCGTCGGTCGTGGGACGATAGGGCACGATGAGACTCACTCTGCGCAAAGCCTCCCTGCCGGAGGCCGGGTCCGGCACGCTCGGCCCGGCCAAGGTCGACGCGCGCACGAAGGCGCTCACGAAGCGGCTCAACCCGGGCGACGTCGCGGTGATCGACCACGTCGACATCGACCGGGTCGCCGCCGACGCGCTCGTCGCCGCGAAGCCGTCCGCCGTGCTCAACGCGGCCAAGTCGGTCTCGGGCCGTTACCCGAACCTCGGCCCCGACGTCCTCGTCGAGGCCGGCATCGTGCTCGTCGACGACCTTGGCCCCGCGATCATGGCGATCCCCGAGGGCCGCGTGGTGCGGCTCGACGGCGGCAAGGTCTACCTGGGCGACGACCTCGTCGCCGAGGGCGTGCTGCAGAGCGAGGAGACGGTCGCGCGCAGCCTCGAGGAGGCGCGCGCCAACCTCTCGGTCGAGATCGAGTCGTTCGCCGAGAACACGATGAACTACCTGCGCCGCGAGCGGGACCTCCTGCTCGACGGCGTCGGCGTCCCGGACATCCGCACGTCCATCGAGGGGCGTCAGGTCCTCATCGTCGTGCGCGGCTACCACTACCGCGAGGACCTCGCGACGCTGCGCCCCTACATCACCGAGTACCGCCCGGTGCTCATCGGCGTGGACGGCGGCGCGGACGCGATCCTCGACGCGGGGTGGAAGCCCGACATGATCGTCGGCGACATGGACTCGGTCTCCGACCGCGCGCTGAGCAGCGGCGCGGAGATCGTCGTGCACGCCTACCGCGACGGCAAGGCGCCCGGCCTCGAGCGCGTGCAGGAGCTCGGCGTCGAGCCCGTCGTCTTCCCGGCGACCGGCACGAGCGAGGACATCGCGATGCTCCTCGCCGACGACAAGGGCGCCGAGGTGATCGTGGCCGTCGGCACGCACGCGACGCTCGTCGAGTTCCTCGACAAGGGCCGTGCGGGCATGGCGAGCACGTTCCTCACCCGGCTCCGGGTCGGCGGCAAGCTCGTCGACGCCAAGGGCGTCTCGCGCCTGTACCGCCACCGGATCTCCAACCTCCAGCTCTGGCTCCTGTCGATCGCCGGGCTCCTCGCCGTCGTCGCGGCGCTGTGGTCGACGGCGGCGGGCCAGACGTTCTTCGGGATCGTGGGCGCCCGGTTCGACGACCTCTGGTCGTGGATCGGGACGCTCTTCTCGGGCGGCGGCTGATCCCGCCGGGCCGTCGTGGTCGACGGCCCGCGCACGTGCCTGCGGCCCGTGCCCTCCGGCGGCCAGCGCCGACCCTGACCCTTGCCAGCACGCAGCAGCTCGAACCGAAGGACACCACCGCACAGTGATCGACTTCAGGTACCACATCGTCTCGTTGATCTCGGTCTTCCTGGCGCTCGCCGTGGGGATCATCCTCGGCGCGGGCCCGCTCCAGGGCGCGATCGGCGACCAGCTCACCGGGCAGGTGGAGCAGCTGCGCACCGAGCGCAACGAGCTGCGCGACCAGCTCGACCAGGCGAACGTGACGCTCGGCGACGACGCACGGTACATCGAGGCCGCGGGCCCGCAGCTCGTCGCGGGCTCCCTCCAGGACCGTCGCGTGGCCGTCGTCGACCTGGACGGGGCGGACGACGAGCGCGACGACGCGATCGCCGCGCAGCTCGAGACGGCGGGTGCGTCCGTCGTCGGGCACGTACGCCTCACGGACTCGTGGACGAGCCAGGACGAGGAGAGCGCGCGACAGACGGTGGCCGAGGGTCTCGGCGACAAGCTGGGCGACGTCCCGCAGGACGCGACCCCCGAGCAGCGCCTGTCGCGCGCGCTCGCGCTGTCGCTCACCGGGGCGGCACCGTCGAGCACGGAGGAGCGCAGCCCCGAGGCGCTCGAGCTCGAGGCGCTGCTCGAGCGCTTCGCGCTCGTCGACGTGGTCTCCGAGCAGACGCTGCCGGCGGACGTGGTCCTGCTGCTCGGGGGCTCCGCGCCCTCGCCGGCCACCCCCGCCGCGGAGGGCGAGGAGCCGCCCGCGCCCGACACCTACGCGGTCGACATCGAGGTCCAGGTGGCCGTCGCCGCGCAGGAGGTCGCCGGAGCCGCGCTGGTCGCCGGCCCGACGGCGGTCTCGGGTGACGTCGTCTCGACGATCCGCGCGAACGAGGACCTTGCCTCCACCGTCTCGACCGTCAGCGGCATCGAGGCCGAGCCGGGCCGGATCAACGTCCCGCTCGCGCTCGCCGCGCGGCTCGCGGACCAGGTGGGGCAGTTCGGGTTCGAGGAGAGCGCGACGGCCGTCCTCCCGCCCGCGGTCGAGCTCCCGCCGGTGACGCGCACGACGGCGTCCCCCACCGGCGCGCAGGACGCCGCGGCGGGCGACACCACGGGCGAACCGGCCGGTGACGGGGCCGACGTCGAGCAGGCCGGTGACGGCGCGGGGGAGGGCTGACGTGGGGCGCGCGCTGCGCACGCTCGCGGCTGCCGGCGTCGCCGCGACGGTGACGGCCGCGGTACGCCGCACGACCGGGTCGCGCGCGCCCGGGGGCGCGGAGCGCTGGACCCGGACCAACCACCGGGGCGAGCCGATCAGCCTGCTCGAGGGCCCGGCCGTGGCCGCCGGTCTCGTCGCCGGCACGCTCGCCGCGGGAGGCGACGCGCGCACGCGCGCGGCGGTCGCCCTCGCGACGGCGAGCGCGGGCACGTTCGGCCTTGTCGACGACCTCGCGGAGGACACGACGAGCCGCACCAAGGGGCTGCGCGGCCACCTCGGCGCGCTCGCGCAGGGTCGGGTCACGACGGGTGCGCTGAAGATCCTCGGGATCAGCGGCGTCTCGCTCGTCGCGGCGGCGATCGGCACGCGACGCACGGGCGGTGCCTTCGGGCACCTCGTGGACGTGGGCGTGAACGGCGCGCTCATGGCCGGCACCGCGAACCTGGTCAACCTCCTCGACCTGCGGCCGGGGCGCGCCCTCAAGGCCGCCGGCGCGGCGTCGCTCCCGTACCTCGGCACCGCTGCCGCGCCGACGACGGGCGCCGTCCTGGGTGCCGCCGTCGCCGCGGCCCCGGGGGACCTCGGCGAGCGCGACATGCTCGGCGACTGCGGCGCGAACGCGCTCGGTGCCGCGCTGGGCTCCCAGGTCGCGTTCACGGCGCCCCGCCCGGTGCGCTGGCTCGCGCTCGCGGGCGTCGTGGGGCTCACGCTCGCGAGCGAGAAGGTGAGCTTCTCGAAGGTCATCGAGGGCAACGACGCGCTGCGGCGCGTGGACGCGTGGGGCCGGCGCCCGGCGTGAGCGCGCGGGCGGGGCGGCTGCGCGCCGCCACGGGCACCCTGGCGGGCGCCGCCGCGATGATCACGCTCGTGACGATCGCGAGCCGCCTCGTCGGGTTCGCACGGTCGCTCGTGCAGTCCGCCGCCGTCGGCACCGAGGGCGTCGGGTCGGCGTTCACGGCGGCGAACCTTCTGCCGAACGTGCTGTTCGAGGTCGCCGCGGGCGGCGCGCTCGCCGGCTCGGTGGTCCCGCTCCTCGCCGGGCCCATCGCCCGGCGCGCGGGGGGCGAGGTCTCGCGCATCGCCTCGGCGCTGCTCGGGTGGACGCTCGTCGTGCTCGTCCCGCTCGGGGCGCTGCTCGCGCTCCTCGCGCAGCCGATCGCGTCCCTCCTCATGCTGCCGAAGCACCCGGAGCTCGTCGACGTCACGGCGACCTTCGTGCGCGTGTTCGCCCTCCAGGTGCCGCTCTACGGGATGGCGGTCGTGCTCGGGAGCATCCTCCAGGCGCAGAAGCGGTTCTTCTGGCAGGCGTTCTCGCCGCTCCTGTCGAGCGTCGCGGTCATCGTCGTCTTCCTCGTGTTCGAGAGCCTGGCGGGCGGGAACCAGGACGACGTGGCCGCGCTCTCGGGGCAGGCCATCGCGTGGCTCGGCTGGGGCATGACGGCGGGCGTCGCCGTCCTCGCGCTGCCCCTCGTGCTCCCGGTGCACCGGCTGGGCGTCCGCCTGCGCCCCACGCTGCGCTTCCCGGGCGGCGAGGCGGTCCGGGCGCGCAACCTCGCGTTCGCGGGCGTGGGGGCGCTCGTCGCGCAGCAGCTCTCGGTGCTCGCGATCATGGGCGCCGCCTACCGGTTCGGACCGGAGCAGACCTTCCCGACCTACTGGTACGCCCAGCAGGTCTACCTGCTCCCGTACGCGGTGCTGGCGTTCCCGCTCGCGACGAGCACGTTCCCGCGCCTCGCGGAGCACGTCGCGCACGCCCGGCACGACGCCTACCGGCGCCTGCTCGCGACCACGACGCGCACGCTGCTCGTCGTCGCGGGGCTCGGCGTCGCGGCGCTGATCGCCGCGTCGGCCGCCGTCGAGGCGGTCTTCGCCCGCATCGCGCAGGGCTCCGTCGACGGGCTCGGGGGAGCGGTCGCCGCGATGGCGGTGGGCATCGTCGGGTTCTCGCTGATCCTGCACCTGTCCCGCGCGCTGTACACGATCGACCGCCAGCGGGTGGCGGTCGTCGTGACGGCCGCGGGCTGGCTCGTCGTCGCGGCGGCCGCCTACGTGCTCCCCGCCCTCACGGGCGCCCGCGACCAGGCCGGGGTGCTCCTGCAGCTCGGCCTCGCGACCGCGGTCGGGATGTCGGTCGCGGGCGCGGGGCTGCTCCTCGCGACGCGGCGCCACGCCGGCCCGGAGGCGACGCGCGGCGTCCCGCGCACGCTCGTCGTCGTCGCGGTCGGCGTGGCGCTGGGTTCGCTCGCGGGCTCGGCGCTGTCGAGCGTCCTGCTGCCCGACGACGCGGGCTGGCTGCCCGCCGTCGGCGTCGGCGCCCTCGCGGCCCTCGTCGCGGGCACGGTCGTGGTCGGCGTCTCGCTCGTCGGCGACCGCGCGGCCCTCCTGGGCGTCCTGCGGCGCGGGACGCCGAGCACCGGCGGCACGGCCGCTCCCGGGGCGGGCGACACCGTCGGACCCACGACGGACCCGCCTGCGGGGGACGAGCCCGCGGCGGACGAACCCACGACGAAGGCACCCGGCGACACGTCGCCGAGGTGACGCGCCCGTGACGCGCGCCCGGACGCGCGCCGGGTCGCGCGTCGAGACGAGGGAGACCTCGCCGTGCCGCCCGGTGTGAGCGGACCGACCCTCGGGTCCGCGTGCCGTCGTCGGGCACGCTGTTAGGATGGAGTTCCGTGGCAGATCACCTGAACCGGCCCTCCTCCCGCCTCAACGCCTCGGGCGCTCGTACCGAGCACCGCACCGCGCACGTCTTCGTCACCGGCGGCGTCGCCTCCTCGCTCGGCAAGGGCCTCACGGCGTCCAGCCTCGGTCGTCTGCTCCGCTCGCGCGGCCTGCGCGTCACCATGCAGAAGCTCGACCCGTACCTCAACGTCGATCCCGGGACGATGAACCCGTTCCAGCACGGCGAGGTGTTCGTCACCGAGGACGGCGCCGAGACGGACCTCGACATCGGCCACTACGAGCGCTTCCTCGACGTCGACCTCGAGGCGTCCGCGAACGTCACGACCGGTCAGGTCTACTCCCAGGTCATCGCGCGCGAGCGGCGCGGCGAGTACCTGGGCGACACGGTCCAGGTCATCCCGCACATCACCGACGAGATCAAGACGCGCATGCGCGCCCAGGCCGGTGAGGACGTCGACGTCATCATCACCGAGATCGGCGGCACCGTCGGCGACATCGAGTCGCAGCCCTTCCTCGAGGCGGCCCGCCAGGTCCGCCACGAGCTGGGCCGGGACGACGTCTTCTTCCTCCACGTGTCGCTCGTGCCGTACATCGGCCCGTCGGGCGAGCTCAAGACGAAGCCCACGCAGCACTCCGTCGCGGCGCTGCGGTCCATCGGCATCCAGCCCGACGCGATCGTGCTGCGCGCGGACCGCGTGGTGCCCGAGCCGGTGAAGCGCAAGATCGCCCTCATGTGCGACGTCGACAACGAGGCCGTCGTCAACGCGATCGACGCGCCGAGCATCTACGACATCCCGCGCGTGCTGCACGCGGAGGGCCTCGACGCCTACGTCGTGCGCCGCCTCGGCCTGCCGTTCCACGACGTCGACTGGGACGGCTGGAGCCAGCTCCTCGAGCGCGTGCACCAGTCCGCCCACCGCGTCGAGGTCGCGCTCGTCGGCAAGTACATCGACCTCCCGGACGCCTACCTCTCCGTCACGGAGGCGCTGCGCGCCGGCGGGTTCGCGAACGACGCCAAGGTCACGATCCGCTGGGTCGCGTCCGACGAGTGCCAGACGCCCGAGGGCGCGGACGACGCGCTGCACGGCGTGGACGCCGTCCTCGTGCCCGGCGGGTTCGGCGTGCGGGGCATCGAGGGCAAGCTCGGCGCGCTGCGCTGGGCGCGTGAGAACAGGGTGCCGACCCTCGGCATCTGCCTCGGCCTGCAGTCGATGGTCATCGAGTACGCGCGCAACGTGCTCGGCATCGACGACGCGTCCTCGACCGAGTTCGACCCGGGCACGTCGCACCCCGTCATCGCGACCATGGAGGAGCAGCTCGCGATCGTCGGCGGCGACGGCGACCTCGGCGGCACGATGCGCCTCGGCTCCTACGAGGCCGCGCTCACCCCGGGCTCGGTCGTCGCGAAGACCTACGGCGCGGAGCGCGTCACGGAGCGCCACCGCCACCGCTACGAGGTGAACAACACCTACCGCAAGCAGCTCGAGGAGTCGGGGCTCGTCATCAGCGGGACGTCGCCCGACTCGTCGCTCGTCGAGTTCGTCGAGCTCCCCGCGGACGTCCACCCGTACTACGTGAGCACGCAGGCGCACCCGGAGTTCAAGTCGCGCCCCACGCGCTCGCACCCGCTGTTCAGCGGCCTCGTCCGCGCCGCGCTCGAGAACCAGGCGGACTGAGTGGCCGGCGAGCACCCGGTCGTGGACGCGCTCGCGCCCCGACCGGTCGTCGAGACGACGGTCGTGCACGAGGGTCGCGTGTTCGACCTGCGGTCCGACGTCGTCGACCTCGGCGACGGCGGCCGCGTCACGCGCGAGTACCTCGACCACCCCGGTGCGGTCGCGATCGTCGCCCTCGACGCGGACGAGCGTGTCCTGCTGCTGCGCCAGTACCGCCATCCGGTACGGCGCGAGCTGTGGGAGGTGCCCGCGGGCCTGCTCGACGTCGCGGGCGAGGACGGGCGCGTTGCCGCGGCCCGCGAGCTCGCCGAGGAGGCGGACCTGCGGGCGGCCCGGTGGGACGTGCTCGTGGACTACTTCACGACGCCCGGCGGGTCCAACGAGGCGCTGCGCGTGTTCCTGGCGCGCGACCTGTCGCCCGTGCCGGACGACGAGCGGTTCGCGCGCGAGGCCGAGGAGCTCGACATCGAGCTGCGCTGGGTCCCGCTCGACGAGGCGGTGCCCGCCGTCCTCGGGGGCGCGCTGCACAACCCGTCGGCGGTCGTCGGGATCCTCGCGGCCGCCACGTCGCGCGCGGGCGGCTGGGCCTCCCTGCGCCCTGCCGACGCGCCGTGGCCCGAGCGCCGCGGGGGCTGACACCGACGAGGGCCGGTCCGCGGTCCGTGACGGTCCGACCGCGGGCGGCGTCGTGAGCCATGCCGCGGGCTTCTCGTCCCCGGCGTGCCCGACGCCGGCGGCCGGCCACAGCCGCGGTCCCTTGCCGTCCCGCCCCGGGCCCGCCGAGGCGGGTGTGCTAGCGTCGAGTCGGTCGTGCACCGAGCCGAGGAGGTGAGCCCCGTGAACGCTGTGTCCGTACCGGGCGCTCCCTCGCTGCCCACGATCGCGCGACGGCCGTAGCCGTCCCGGGAGCGCTCGCCGCACCATCGCGAGAGGCGACTCCTATGAGCACCACCACACCTTCCCCTGTACCGGGCTCCTCAGCAGGCGCCGCGGTCCCCGGCCCGGCGGCAGCGTCCGTCCCGGTCCCGGTCCCGGTCCCGGTCCCGGTCCAGACCCCGACCCCGACGACGGGCGAGCGCGCCCTCGTGCTCGGGGGCGGCGGGTCCACCGGCAACGCGTGGCTGATCGGCGTCGTCGCCGGTCTCGCCGACGCCGGGGTCGACGTCACGACGGCCGACCTCACCGTAGGGACGTCGGCGGGCGCCACCACCGCGGCCCAGCTCGCCGGCGCGACGCCCGCCGAGCTCTACGCCGCCGTCGTCGCCGGAGCCCCGCCGCGGCGCGCACCGGATCCCGGGCGGGACGACCGCCGCGAGCGCACGCGCCAGGCGGCGGACCAGATGGCACGCACGGCCGCGCTCATCGCCGCGTCGCGCGACGCTGCGGACATGCGGCGCCGGCTCGGCGCCGCGGCGCTCGACCTCCCGGCGGCCTCGGACGCGTCCGCGCAGGAGCACTGGCGGGCGACGGTCGCGGCGCGCCTGCCGAGCACGGCGTGGCCGCGCCGCGCGCTTCTCCTCATCGCGGTCGACGCGCGGACCGGCGCACCGGTCGTCCTCGGCGCGCATAGCGGGGTCGACCTGGTGGACGCGGTCGCGGCGAGCTGTGCGGGCGGGTTCGCGTACGGCGTCGGGCCGGACCGGTTCATCGACGGCGGGTACCGCCGCAACGAGAACGCCGACGTCGCGGCGGGGTACCGCCGCGTGCTCGTGCTGTCGCCGCTGGGCGGCAGGACGCGCACGCCGCGGGAGTGGGGCATGCAGCTCGACGTGCAGGTCGCGGAGCTGCGCGCGCAGGGCAGCGCGGTCGAGACGCTCGTCCCCGACGCGTCCGCCGAGGGGCTCGTGGGACCGCGGGCGATGGACCTGACGCTGCGCCCGTCCGCCGCCCGCGCGGGCCACGCCCAGGGCGTGGAGACCGCCGACCGCGTCGCGCGCCTCTGGCGCTGAGCGCGGGCCCGGTCCGGCGCGTCGTCCGTCGACGCGCCGGACCCCGGTGTCAGGCGCGCGTGCGGGTCGTGAGGACGACGCGCGTGGACCCGGCGACGAGCAGCGCCGAGCCGAGCATGTGCAGGCCCACGAGCAGCGCGGGCAGGCCCGTGAAGTACTGGACGTAGCCGATCGCGCCCTGGGCGAGCGTGATGGCGAGCAGGATCCACCCGGCGCGGCGCACCTCCTGCGGCCCGCGGCGGACGCTCACGAGGTAGGCGACGAGGACGGCGACGAAGACCCACACGGCCCACGCGTGGACCTTGCTCATGAGCGCCGGGTCGACGGCGAACCGGTACCCGACCTCCTCGTCACCGCTGTGCGGGCCCGCGCCCGTGACGATCACGCCGAGGACCACGACGACCGCGGTGAGCCCGTACAGCGCCCACGCGAGCGCGCGCGAGCGCGGCGCGACCGTCGGGACGGGCGGGCCGTCGCCCTCCCCGGAGCGGTGCAGCAGCAGCAGCGAGACGGACACGAGCGCCGCCGAGACCACGAAGTGGAGCGACACCCAGCCCGGGTGCAGGTGCAGCAGCACGATGACGCCGCCGATGATCGCCTGCGCGGCGACGCCGAGGAGCGGCACGGCGCCCAGGAGCCGGTAGGACAGGACGCGCGAGCGGTCGGTCCACACGAGCACGAGGGCCGCGATCGCGATGACGCTCAGCACCCCGGTGAGCGTGCGGTTCCCGTACTCGACGAACTGGTGGTACGTCGTCTCCGGGTGGAAGCGCGCCGCGAACTGCCCGGGCTCGCACTGCGGCCACGTGGAGCACCCGAGGCCCGAGCCGGTCAGCCGGACGGCGCCGCCGGTGACGATGATGCCGATCTGCGCCACGAGGTTGGCGACGAGCACCGGCCGGGTCCAGCGGCGCAGCGGCGCGAGCCGGTCCGGACGGGCGACGCCGTCGCCGGCGGGGCGGGCGGTCGTGCCGGGGTCGAGCGCGGGGGGCGGGGTGCTCACGGTCCCACGGTATCGGGACGCGCGGGCAGCCCCGGAATCCTGCGGGTGTGAGATGTGCCCGGGGCGGGTCAGGTCCAGCGGAAGAGCTTGCCCGCGCCCCAACCGAGCGCGGCGGTCCAGCCCAGCAGCACGACGACCGAGAACGGCGGGACCGAGCCGTCGAGCAGGGCGCCGCGCATCGCCTCGCCGAGCGCGCCCGACGGCAGCAGCAGGGCGACGGGCGCGAGCGGTCCGGGCAGCTGGTCCGCCGGGACGAGCACGCCGCCGCCGACCGTGAGGAGCACGAGCACGAGGTTCGCGACCGCGAGCACGCCCTCGGCGCGCAGCGTGCCGGCGAGCAGCATCGCGAGCGACGTGAACGCCGCGGTGCCGAGCAGGACGGCGAGGAGCGCGGCCGGGATCCCCGCGACGTCGGGCTGCCAGCCGAGCGCGAGCGCGACGGCGGTGATGACGACGACCTGCACGACCTCGACCGCGAGCACGCCCAGCACCTTGCCCGCGAGCAGGCCGCCCCGGCCGAGGGGGGTCGTCGACATGAGGCGCAGCACGCCGTTGCGGCGGTCGAACGCGGTCGCGATGGCCTGCGAGGTGAACGCCGTCGACATCACGGCGAGCGCGAGCACGCCCGGCGTCACGAAGTCGACGCGCGACGCACCGCCGGTGTCGAGGTCGACGAAGGACGTGAGCACGAGGCCGAGCAGGAGCATGACGGGCAGGATGATCGTCACGAGCAGCTGCTCGCCGTTGCGCAGGATCATCCGGGTCTCGAACGCCGTCTGGGCGGCGACGCGGCGCCACGCGGGCGCGGCGAGCTCGGTCCCGGCCGGTCCCCGGGCCGCGGCGGTGGCCGACGGCGTCTCGTTCGCGGTCATCGCAGGTGCCGTCCCGTGAGGTCGAGGAACACGTCCTCGAGCGTGCGGCGGCCCACCGTGACGCGCGACGCGAGGACGCCGCGCGCGGCGAGCCACGTCGTCAGCGCGACGAGCGTCGCAGGGTCGGCCGGGCCGGTGAGGGTGTACGAGCCGGGCTGCGGCTCGGCGACGGTCCACGACGCGGGGCCGGGGGCGCCGTCGGGCGCGGCGAGCGCGTCGCGCAGGCCGCCGAGGTCCAGGCCGGCCGTCGCCTCGACGCGGACCGTGCGGTCGGTCTCCCCGTCGTCCCCGGACTCGAGAAGCTCGCGCGTCGCGCCCGCCGCGATGACCTTCCCGTGGTCGACGACGTACACCTGGTCCGCGAGGTCCTCCGCCTCGTCCATGAGGTGCGTCGTGAGGACGATCCCGACGCCCTCGGCGCGCAGCTCGCGCACGAGCTCCCACACGGCGTGCCGGCTCTGCGGGTCCATGCCCGCGCTCGGCTCGTCGAGGAAGACGACCTCGGGCCGCCCGACGATCGCCGCGGCGAGCGCGAGGCGCTGCCGCTGGCCGCCGGACAGGCGCCGGACGGTCGTGCGCGCGAAGCTCTCCAGCCCGAGGCGCTCGGTGAGCTCGCCGACGTCGCGCGGCCGGGCGTACATCGACGCGACGTGCCGCAGCATCTCCAGCGCGCGCACGCCCGTCGGCAGCCCGCCGTCCTGGAGCATGACGCCCACGCGGGGACGCAGCTCGCGCGCGTCGGTCAGCGGGTGCAGCCCGAGCACCTCGACGCGCCCGGCGTCGGGGGAGCGCAGGCCCTCGCAGCACTCGACGGTCGTCGTCTTGCCGGCGCCGTTGGGGCCGAGCACCGCGGTGATCGCGCCGCGCTCGGCGCTGAGGGACACGCCGTCGACGACGGCACGACCGTCGTAGCGCTTGACGAGGTCGTGCACGAGCACGGCGGGGGCGGGCACCCGGCCGATTCTAGGGGGAGCGCGCGCGCCTGCCGACCCGCGCCCGCCCTGGTCGCGCAGGGTGTCGCGTACGCCACATCCGCCGTGTTAGGGCCCCGTCTGAGGGTCGCCTTGCTTGCGCCGGAACAATTAGGGAACAACCATGTTGTCTATATCGAGGGCGCTGCGCGCAGGCGTGCCCCCGACCGACCACGGAGGTGAGCATGGGAGCAGGAGCCGTCCGACCGGACGCGCTGCGTACCGTCGCCCCCTCCGGCGCGCCCGCTGCCGACGTCGACCGGCGCACGCGCGAGCGCGTGCTCGAGCTCGTCGCGAGCGCGGGCCCCGTCAGCGCGGCCGACCTCGCCGCGACGCTGGGCCTCACGCCCGCCGCGGTGCGCCGCCACCTCGCCCTCCTCGAGGAGGACGACCTCGTCGCCGTGCACGACGCCGGGCACCCCACCGGGATGCGCGGCCGCCCCGCGCGGCGGTACGTGACGACGTCGGCCGGTCAGGGCGAGCTCAGCGGCACGTACGCCGACCTCGCCGCGCAGGCGCTGCGCTACCTGCGCGACGTCGCGGGACCGGGCGCCGTCGAGCGCTTCGCCCAGGACCGGCTGTCCGAGCTCGCCGACCGCTACGCGGACCGGCTCGACGCGCCGGACGTCGAGGGCCGCGCGGCCCAGCTCGCCGCCGCGCTCGCCGACGACGGCTACGCCGCGAGCGTGCGCCCCGTGCCGGGCACCTCCGCCGTCCAGCTGTGCCAGGGGCACTGCCCGGTGCAGCACGTCGCCGAGGAGTTCCCCCAGCTGTGCGAGGCGGAGGCCCAGGTCTTCGCCAAGCTGCTCGGCTCGCACGTGCAGCGCCTCGCGACCCTCGCGACGGGCGCGCACGCGTGCACCACGAACGTGCCGGTCGGGATCTCCGTCCCGGCCCCCGCACCGCGGGTGGCGCGAGCCGCCCTGGCCCACGACGTCCGGGCGCGGGGGCGCCCGTCGTCGGGCGAGACCTGACCCCGAGGGGCGCCCCGCCCCGCCCGCACGACCTCCCCCGAAGAACCTGTACCGACTGCCCCCGCCCGCAACGACGGACAGTGGAAGGACGACCATGAGCGCTCCCACCCAGGACGCCGCCGGCACGGCCCTGCCGACCGGTGAGAAGCAGACCGACGACGAGATCATCGCCTCGATCGGCGCCTACGAGTACGGCTGGCACGACTCCGACGAGGCGGGCCAGATCGCGCAGCGCGGCCTCAACGAGGACGTCGTGCGCAACATCTCCCGGCTCAAGAACGAGCCCGAGTGGATGCTGAACCAGCGCCTCAAGGCGCTGCGCCTGTTCGGCAAGAAGCCCATGCCGAGCTGGGGCTCCGACCTCACCGGCATCGACTTCGACAACATCAAGTACTTCGTGCGCTCCACGGAGAAGCAGGCCGCCACGTGGGACGACCTGCCCGAGGACATCAAGGAGACGTACGACAAGCTCGGCATCCCCGAGGCGGAGAAGCAGCGCCTCGTCGCGGGCGTCGCCGCGCAGTACGAGTCCGAGGTGGTCTACCACCAGATCAACGAGGAGCTCGAGCGCCAGGGCGTCATCTTCCTCGACACGGACACCGCGCTGCGCGAGCACCCGGAGATCTTCCAGGAGTACTTCGGCACCGTCATCCCGTCGGGCGACAACAAGTTCGCCGCGCTCAACTCGGCCGTGTGGTCGGGCGGGTCGTTCGTCTACGTGCCGCCGGGCGTGCACGTCGAGATCCCGCTGCAGGCCTACTTCCGCATCAACACGGAGAACATGGGCCAGTTCGAGCGGACGCTGATCATCGCGGACGAGGGCTCGTACGTGCACTACGTCGAGGGCTGCACCGCGCCGATCTACTCGTCGGACTCGCTGCACTCCGCGGTCGTCGAGATCGTCGTGAAGAAGAACGCCCGCGTGCGCTACACGACGATCCAGAACTGGTCGAACAACGTCTACAACCTCGTGACCAAGCGGGCGACCGCGGCCGAGGGCGCGACGATGGAGTGGGTCGACGGCAACATCGGCTCCAAGGTCACCATGAAGTACCCGGCGATCTACCTGCTCGGCGAGCACGCGCGCGGCGAGACGCTGTCGATCGCGTTCGCGGGCGAGGGCCAGCACCAGGACGCCGGGGCCAAGATGGTCCACGCGGCGCCCCACACGTCGTCGTCGATCGTCTCGAAGTCGGTCGCGCGCGGCGGTGGCCGCACGTCCTACCGCGGTCTGGTCCAGGTGCTCGAGGGCGCCTCGCACTCGGCCTCGACCGTGCTGTGCGACGCGCTGCTCGTCGACCAGATCTCCCGGTCCGACACCTACCCGTACGTCGACGTCCGCGAGGACGACGTGTCCATGGGGCACGAGGCGACGGTCTCGCGGGTGAGCGAGGACCAGCTGTTCTACCTCATGTCCCGAGGCATGGAGGAGACCGAGGCGATGGCCATGATCGTGCGCGGGTTCGTCGAGCCCATCGCGCGCGAGCTGCCCATGGAGTACGCGCTCGAGCTCAACCGCCTCATCGAGCTGCAGATGGAAGGGTCCGTCGGCTGATATGACCACCACCACCGTTCCCGAAGAGGCCGGTCTGACCACCGACCACTCGCGCGCGCAGGCCGACGGGGCGCACTCCCACGGCGTCGTCGTGCCCCAGGGCTCGCGCGCCGAGCGGCTCACGTCGTTCGACCTCGCCGACATCCCCGTGCCCTCCGGGCGCGAGGAGGAGTGGCGCTTCTCGCCCGTGGCGCGCCTCGCGCCGCTGTTCGACGACACGATCGTCGGGCAGAGCGGCGGCGGCGACGTGCGCGTCACGGTCGTCGAGGCGCCCGAGGTCGAGGTCACGATCGTCGGCCGCGACGACGAGCGCCTCGGCACCGCCGGCAAGCCCGGCGACCGCACGGCCGTGACGGCGTGGAACGCCTTCGAGCAGGCCACGGTCGTCACGGTGCCGAAGGAGGCCGTCGCCTCCGACGTCACCTCGGTCCGCATCGAGGGCCACGGCTCCACGCCGACGGCGAGCCACGTCCTCGTGCGCGCCGAGCGGCACTCCGAGGCCGTCGTCGTGCTCGACCACGTGGGCGCCGCGACGCTCAACGAGACGGTCGAGATCGTCGTCGAGGAGGGCGCGCACCTCACCGTCGTGTCCGTCCAGGACTGGGCCGACGGCGCCGTGCACGCGTCGTCGCACCGCGCGCGGATCGGGCGCGACGCGCGCCTCAAGCACGTGGTCGTCACGCTCGGCGGCGACGTCGTGCGCGTCACCCCGGACGCGGAGTTCACCGCCGAGGGCGGCGAGGTCGAGATGGTGGGCCTCTACTTCGCCGACGCGGACCAGCACCAGGAGCACCGCCTGTTCGTCGACCACGCCGTCCCGCGCTGCAAGTCCCGCGTGACGTACAAGGGCGCGCTGCAGGGCGAGGGCGCGCACGCCGTGTGGGTGGGGGACGTGCTCATCCGGGCCGAGGCCGAGGGCACCGACACCTACGAGCTCAACCGCAACCTCGTCCTCACGGACGGCGCGCGCGCGGACTCCGTGCCGAACCTCGAGATCGAGACGGGTGAGATCGAGGGCGCGGGACACGCGTCCGCGACCGGCCGCTTCGACGACGAGCAGCTCTTCTACCTGCAGGCTCGCGGCATCCCGGAGGTCGAGGCGCGCCGTCTCGTCGTCCGCGGCTTCTTCGCCGAGCTCATCCAGGAGATCGGCGTCGCGTCGGTCGAGGAGCGCCTGCTCGAGGCGATCGAGCGCGAGCTGAGCAAGTCCATGTCGATCATTGACGGGAGCGCCGAGCCCGCCGAGGCGACGGCGTGACCGCACAGCCCGCCTGCACGACGTCCGACCTCGGCCCGGAGGAGGCGTTGCGCGTCGAGCTCCCGGCCGAGGACGGGCGCGTCGTCGAGGTCGCGGTCGTGCGCGACGGCGACGGCGGGTGGCACGCGATCTCCGACATCTGCTCGCACGGGGCCGTGTCCCTGTCCGACGGGGAGGTCGAGGGCTGCTTCGTCGAGTGCTGGCTGCACGGCTCGCAGTTCGACCTGCGGACCGGCATGCCGACCGCGCTGCCCGCGATGCGGCCCGTGCCGGTCTACCCGGTGACGGTCGACGGCGAGCAGGTGCTCGTCGACGTCGACCGTGTCGTCGCTCCCACCTGACCCGACCTCCTCTGACCCGGCGCGCCGCGCGCGCCCCCCAGCTCAAGAACCTCTTGGAGAACCACTGATGTCCACTCTCGAGATCCGCGACCTGCACGTCAGCGTCGAGACCAAGGAAGGGCCGAAGCCGATCCTGCGCGGCGTCGACCTGACGATCGCCAGCGGCGAGGTCCACGCCATCATGGGCCCGAACGGCTCGGGCAAGTCCACGCTCGCCTACTCGATCGCCGGCCACCCCAAGTACCAGGTCACCGGCGGCACCGTGACGCTCGACGGCGAGGACGTCCTCGCCATGAGCGTCGACGAGCGCGCCCGCGCGGGCCTGTTCCTCGCCATGCAGTACCCGGTCGAGGTCCCCGGCGTCTCCGTGTCCAACTTCCTGCGCACCGCGAAGACCGCGATCGACGGCGAGGCCCCCGCGCTGCGCCACTGGGTCAAGGACGTCAAGGGCGCCATGGAGCGCCTGCGCATGGACGACTCCTTCGCCGAGCGCTCGGTCAACGAGGGCTTCTCGGGCGGTGAGAAGAAGCGCCACGAGATCCTCCAGATGGAGCTCCTCCAGCCGAAGTTCGCCGTCCTCGACGAGACCGACTCGGGCCTCGACGTCGACGCGCTGCGCATCGTCTCCGAGGGCGTGAACCGCGTCCACGAGGCGACCCAGGCGGGCGTCCTGCTCATCACGCACTACACGCGCATCCTGCGCTACATCAAGCCGGACTTCGTCCACGTCTTCGTCGACGGCAAGGTCGCGGAGGAGGGCGGCCCGGAGCTCGCCGAGCGCCTGGAGGAGGAGGGCTACGACCGCTACCTCGGTGGCGCCGTCGAGTCCGCCTCGGCCGCCTCGGCCTGAGCGCTCGCACCACCTGAGGAGACGACCATGACGACCACCGCGCACCCCGCAGGGCAGCACGCCGGTCCGGCGCGCCTGACCGACGTGGAGCTCGCCGCCGTGCGGGCGGACTTCCCGCTGCTCGAGCGCACCGTGCGCGGTGGTCGTCCGCTCGTCTACCTCGACTCCGCGGCCACCGCGCAGAAGCCGCAGGTCGTCCTCGACACCGAGGTCGACTTCTACGAGGAGCGCAACGCGGCCGTGCACCGCGGCGCGCACCAGCTCGCCGAGGAGGCGACCGAGGCGTTCGAGGACGCCCGGGCCGACGTCGCGGCGTTCGTCGGTGCGCGCCCGGGCGAGATCGTCTGGACGTCGGGAGCGACGGCCGCGATCAACCTCGTCGCGTACGGGATCTCGAACGCGACGCTCGGCCGCGGGGGAGAGGCGGCCCGCCGCTTCGCGCTGGCCCCGGGCGACGAGATCGTCGTCACCGAGGCGGAGCACCACGCGAACATCGTGCCGTGGCAGGAGCTCGCCGCCCGCACCGGGGCCGTCCTGCGCTGGTTCGAGGTGGACGACGACGGTCGCGTGCGCGTCGAGGACGCGGCGACCGTCATCACCGAGCGCACGCGCGTCGTGGCCTTCACGCACGTGTCGAACGTGACGGGCGCGGTCACCCCGGTCGAGCCGATCGTGGCCCGGGCGCGCGAGGTCGGGGCGCTCACGGTGCTCGACGCGTGCCAGTCCGTGCCGCACCTGCCGGTCGACCTGCCCGCGCTCGGCGTCGACTTCGCCGCGTTCTCGGCGCACAAGATGCTCGGCCCCACGGGCGTGGGCGTGCTGTACGGGCGGCGCGAGCTGCTCGAGGCGCTGCCGCCCGTGACGACCGGCGGGTCGATGATCGAGGTCGTCACGATGACCGAGTCGTCGTACATGGCGCCGCCGCAGCGGTTCGAGGCGGGCACGCAGCCCGTCGCGCAGGTCGTCGGGTTCGGTGCCGCCGCGAAGTACCTGCACGAGCTCGGCATGGACGGCGTCGCCGCGCACGAGCACGAGCTCGCCGCGGAGCTGCTGCGCATCGGGGAGATCCCCGGCGTGCGCATCGTCGGCCCGCGCGAGCCGGCCGACCGGCTCGCCGTCGTGTCGTTCGTCGTGGACGGCGTGCACGCGCACGACGTCGGCCAGGTGCTCGACGACGCAGGCATCGCCGTGCGCGTCGGTCACCACTGCGCCCAGCCCCTGCACCGCCGCTTCGGGATCGCCGCGACCGCGCGCGCGTCCGCGTCGGTGTACACCACGCGCGAGGACGTCGACGCGTTCCGGGAAGCATTGGCCGGGGTCCGCGCGTTCTTCTCGGTGGACTGAGAGAGGACCCGATGAGCTCGATCGAGCAGATGTACCAGCAGGTCATCCTCGACCACGCGAAGACCCCGCACGGGCGAGGCCTGGTCGAGGTGGCGGACGGCGCAACGAGCGGCCAGTCGCACCAGGTGAATCCCACGTGCGGCGACGAGGTGACGCTGCGCGTCGAGCTCGCCGACGGCACCATCGACCGCGTGAGCTGGGAGGGGCAGGGCTGCAGCATCTCGCAGGCGTCCCTGTCCGTGCTCACCGACCTCGTGACGGGGCGCCCCGCCGCGGAGGCCGAGCACCTCGGCGACGTCTTCCGCGAGCTCATGGGCTCGCGGGGCAAGGGCCTCGACGAGGCCGCGGAGGACGAGCTCGGTGACGCCACGGTGTTCACGGGCGTCTCGCGCTACCCTGCACGGATCAAGTGCGCCCTGCTCGGCTGGGCCGCGCTGCGCGACTCGCTCGTCACCTCGGGCGCCCTGAGCCCGCTGGGCGACGCATCGACCGCAATGGCTTCCGACGCGGCGCTCGCCGCGCGGGGAACGACGGAGGAGAACCGATGACCACCGAGACCGGCGCGCCCGCCGCGGGCGCCACGCCGAGCCCGCCGAACGTCGCGGACGTCGAGGAGGCGATGCGCGACGTCATCGACCCCGAGCTCGGCATCAACGTCGTCGACCTCGGCCTCGTCTACGGCATCCAGATCGACCAGAACAACCACGCCGTCATCGACATGACGCTCACGTCCGCGGCGTGCCCGCTGACCGACGTCATCGAGGACCAGTCCGCGCAGGCGCTCGAAGGCCTCGTCGACGGCTTCCGCGTCAACTGGGTCTGGATGCCGCCGTGGGGCCCGGAGAAGATCACCGACGACGGCAAGGAGCAGCTCCGCGCGCTCGGCTTCAACGTCTGAGACCACCGCTGCGACCGACGCCGCGTCCCCGTCCGGGGGGCGCGGCGTCGTGCTGTTCCCGGCAGGTCGTGCGGTGCCGGTCGTGCCCGGTCGCGGTTCGCCCCTTCCGGTACGTTGACGCGGATCGTCCTGAGTGTTGGGATATGTGCGCCCACACCACTTTTCGGAGGACGACGTGACACAGCAGGACCAGACCGGCGCGGGCGGTTCCCCGCGGCAGGTGCGCTATCGCGGCCGGCATCTCCCGATGGTGGCGGTGGTCATCGCGGCGACGATCGCCACCGCCCTGGCGTACAGCGGCATGGTCCTGTTCGGTCTCGAGGTGGCGCACATGTCGCCGCTCGAGGCGTACGGGCTCGCGGGCTTCCTCGAGATCAGCCTCGTCGCCGTCGCGCTCATGGCACGCAACGCGGCGCTCGAGGGGCGGCCCTACGGCGTGCTCCTCGCGCTCACGTGGGTGCTCTCGGGGACGTCGGGCCTGTTCGCCGCTCTCCACGAGATCGCCGTCCCGACGGCGAGCACCCCGTACATGGTGGTGTTCCGGTTCGTGCCGCCGCTGGTCGCCGCGCTCATGTGGCACCTCGCCCTCGTGGGGGAGCGGCACATGGTCACGGGCCACACGCTCGAGGAGCGCCGTCGTGAGCTGCGCGTCCACGGGTACGTGTCCGCGCTGGAGCAGTGGCGCGACGCGCGCGCCGACAGCGCTGGCTCGCCCGCGGACCTGCGCAAGGTCCGCGCCGCGCACGAGCGGCAACGCGCCGCCCGGGACGCCGCGCTCAAGCTGCTGACGGTCGAGGACTTCGAGCGTCGCATGCAGGTCTGGGTCGACCGCCTGGAGGCCGCCGAGCGGCACGGCAACCGGCTCGACCTCATCGGGGCGAGCTCCGCGAAGCGCGGCACCGCGCGTGGCAAGGCGGGGGCCGCGGTGTCCGAGGCTCCCGCGCCCGCCGAGGCGCCCATGGGCGTGGCCGCCGTGGCCGCCGGGGCGAGCGGCCCGGCGCTGCTCGCGCCGGAGCCCGCGCGCCACGACGACACCGGCGCGGTCGAGACTTCCCCGACTCCCGAACCGGTCGACGTCGTGACGACCGACGCCGTGACGACCGACGCCGCGCTGCGCGACGAGGTCCCGACGGACGGTGCGCCGTCGGCCGACCTCCCGGTGCGCGAGGTGACCCGCGACCTGCCCGCCGCCGAGGCGACGGCCGAGGCGACCGACGCGGAGACTGCGGAGGACGCGCCCGCCGCCGAGCCCGCGTTCGAGGCCCTGCCGGACCTCGAGGCACGAGTCAAGGAGATCTTCGGTCGCACGCGGCCGCTCCCGTGGGAGCAGCCCGCCCCCGAGGAGGCGGAGACGCCGTCGGCCCCCGAGCCGCCGGCCGTGACGGGGCACACGCGCCGCGTCGAGGTCTTCGACCTCCCGCGGCCCCAGGACGTGGAGCCGACGCCGGCGGACGACGCCGGGACGACGCTCGGTGAGGACCCGATGGCCGAGCGCGACCGCCGCATCGTCGAGCTCGCGCGCGAGGGCCTCAACCAGCGCGAGATCGCCCAGCGGGTCTCGGCGTCGCGGTCGACCGTGAGCCGCGTCGTGCGTCGCTACGAGGACCAGCTGGCCGACGAGGCCCGCGAGCTCGCGAACGCCTGACGCGCCGCCGAGCGCTCGGCGGCACGACGCCGCGCCCCGGAGGGGACGCGGCGTCGTGCCGTCGCCACCGCACGCATGGCCGGGCGGGTGGCTTTCGCCGTGGGAACCGAGGACCTTGGTCCCCGAGGGCGGCTGTGGTCGGACCGCGTCGCCTAGGGTCGGGGCAGGCACCGGTCGCACCCGGGTCGGTGCCTCGACGCAGCCCCGCCTCTCGAAAGTGCTCCCCGTGGCCTCCCTCTCTCAGCCCTCGCCCCACGACGGCCCTCTGGACGGCGACCGGATCGTCGTCGTCGGCGCCGGTATGACGGCCCACCGCCTCGTCGCGGGCCTGCGCTCCCGCGACCCCGAGGGCCCCTGGTCCGTCACTGTGATCGGCGACGAGCCGCACGAGCCGTACGACCGCGTGCACCTGTCCGAGTGGTTCGACGCCCGCGACGTGGACGCCCTCACCCTGGACCGCGCGGTGTGGGACGACCCGCGCGTCACGCTCGTCACCGGGGACGCGGTCGCGTCGCTCGACCGCACGGCGAGCGTCGTGACGACACGGTCGGGGCGTCAGGTCCACTACGACCGCGCGGTGCTCGCGACGGGCTCGTGGGCGTGGACGCCGCGCGCGGAGGGCACGGACCTGCCGGGACTGTTCACCTACCGCACGCTGGACGACGTCGAGCGGCTCGCCGAGTGGGTGCGCCTGCGCGAGCGGGCGCTGGGGCGGGCGGTGCGCGGCGTCGTCGTCGGCGGTGGCGTGCTGGGCCTCGAGGCGGCGGCGGCGCTCCAGCGGCTCGGCGCGGAGGCCACGGTCGTGGAGTTCGCCGACCGGCTCATGAGCGTCCAACTCGACCAGGGCGGCGGCGAGATGCTGCGCCTGCTCATCGAGGACCTCGGCGTCACGGTCCGCACCGGTGCGGGCGCGCACCGGTTCCTGCCTGCGGGCGACGGGTCCGTGGGCTCGGTCGAGCTCACGGACGGCTCTGAGCTGGCGACGGACGTCGTCGTCTTCTCCGTGGGCATCCGTCCGCGCGACAGGGTGGCGCGCGAGGCGGGCCTGGCGATCGGCGAACGCGGCGGCGTCGTCGTCGGCGAGGCGTGCCAGACCTCCGACCCGGGCGTGTGGGCGATCGGCGAGTGCGCGTCGGTCGACGGCGCGTGCGCGGGCCTGGTCGCGCCCGGGAACGACATGGCCGACGTCGTCGTCGACCGCTTCCTCGGCGGCGAGCGCGTGCACCGGCGCACCGACGACGGCACCAAGCTCAAGGGCGTGGGCGTCGAGGCGGCGTCGTTCGGCGACGTCAACGCGGTGAGCGCGGGCGCGCTCGAGGTCTCGTTCGTCGACCCGATCCACCGCCGGTACCGCAAGCTCGTGCTCTCGGACGACGCGACGACGCTGCTGGGCGGCGTGTTCGTCGGCGACATCGAGCTCTACTCGGCGCTGCGTCCGCTCCTGGGCCGCCCGCTCGGCGCCGACCCCGCGGCCGTGATCGCGCCCGACGGCGAGGGCCTGGCCGAGACCGAGCTGCCCGACGAGGCCGTCGTGTGCTCGTGCAACAACGTCGACGCGGGGACGGTCCGGGCCGCGGTGACCGAGCACGGCTGCCGGACGATCGGGCAGGTCAAGGACTGCACGACGGCGGGCACGGTGTGCGGGTCGTGCGTCCCGGCGCTCACCAAGCTGCTGAACGGCGAGCTGTCCCGGGCAGGGGTCACCGTCTCGGACGCGCTGTGCGAGCACTTCGCGATGTCCCGGGCGACCCTGTACCGGATCGTGCGGGAGGAAGGGCTGCGCACGTTCTCCGAGATCGTCGCGGCGCACGGGACGGGCCGCGGCTGCGCGGTCTGCCGCCCGACCGTCGCGTCGATCCTCTCGACGCTGCGCCGCGGGCACGTCCTCGAGGGCGAGCAGGCCGCGCTCCAGGACACCAACGACCACGTCATGGCGAACCTGCAGAAGAACGGCACCTACTCGGTGATCCCGCGGATGCCCGGGGGCGAGGTGCGTGCGGACCAGCTCCTGGAGTTCGCGAAGGTCGCCGACGACTTCGGGCTCTACGTGCGTGTCACCGGCGGCCAGCGGCTCGCGATGTTCGGCGCGCGCCTCGACCAGCTCCCGGAGATCTGGCGGCGCCTGACGGCCGTGGGTTTCGAGTCCGGGCACGCGTACGGGAAGTCGCTGCGCACCGTGAAGACGTGCGTCGGGCGTACGTGGTGCCGGTTCGGCGTGCAGGACTCGTCGGCCATGGCGGTGCGGCTCGAGCTGCGCTACCGCGGCCTGCGCTCGCCGCACAAGATCAAGTTCGGCGTCTCCGGGTGCGCGCGCGAGTGCGCCGAGGCTCGTGGCAAGGACGTCGGCATCATCGCGACCCACAAGGGGTGGAACCTCTACGTCGGCGGGAACGGCGGAGCCCAGCCGGCCCACGCCCAGCTCCTCGCCGAGGACCTCGACGACGAGACCCTGGTCCGCTACGTCGACCGGTTCCTCATGCTCTACGTCCAGGAGGCCGACCGTCTCCAGCGCACGGCGCCCTGGGTCGCGGAGCGCGCGGGCGGGCTCGAGGAGCTGCGCCGCGTCGTCGTCGAGGACTCGCTGGGGATCGCCGACGAGCTCGAGGCCGCGATGGCCGAGCACGTGCGCGACTACGAGGACGAGTGGAGCGCGACGCTCGCGGACCCGGCCAAGCTGCGCAAGTTCACGCCGTTCGTCAACGCGCCGGAGGCCGTCGACGGCGACCTCGCGTTCGTCCCCGAGCGCGGGCAGGTCCGTCCCGCCGACGAGACCGACGCCGTCGCCTACCCGGACCCCCGCGCGGCGCGCGACGTCGCGCTCGTTGCTGCCCGCGCCGAGCTGGAGGACATCCGATGAGCACGTTCGTCGACATCTGCGCGCTCGACGACCTCGAGCCCGAGCGCGGGGTCGGGGCCCTCCTGGGCGGGATCCAGATCGCCGTCTTCCGGCTCGCCGACGGCACCGTGCGAGCCGTCCAGCAGCGGGACCCCTACTCCGGCGCCAACGTCATGTCGCGCGGCCTCGTCGGCACGCACCGCGTCACGCTCGACGACGGCACGGAGCGCGACGTCGACACCGTGACCACCCCGATGCTCAAGCAGGTCTGGGACGTCGACACCGGCGACGTGCTCGACGCCGGGGGCAAGGACCGCAGACCCCTGGCGGTCTTCGCGGCCGAGGTGCGCGACGGGCGCGTCCTCGTCGCGGACGCCGCGACCTCGACACCGGGGACGGCGGGAGGCGCGACGACGTGAGCGGCAGGGCCGTCGTCGGCTGAGGCCCTACTGTCCGGTCCTGCCGTCGATCCGCTCGCGCAGGAGGTCGGCGTGCCCGCAGTGCCGGGCGTACTCCTCGATCCGGTGGACCAGGACCTCGCGGACCGCGACCCGGTCCGCGCCGAGCCGCTCCCCGAGGTCCGGGTGCCGGGCCAGCACCGCGTCGGTCGCGGCCTGCTCGCGCGCCAGGTTCGCGTACGCCTCGTCGACCACGCGCTGGTCGGCGACCGCGCCGTCGAAGTCCGCGTCGTGCCCCCCGTACAGCGCCGGCTCGCCGTCGTCGTCGGAGACCCACCCGCGCCACTCCCGCTCGACCTCCGCGAGATGGCGGACAAGGCCGAGCAACGACATCGTCGACGGCGGCACGGAGCGCCGTGCGAGCTGCTCGGGGTCGAGTCCCTCGCACTTCATGAGCAGCGTCGTCCGGTAGCTCGCCGTGTAGTCGAGCAGCGTCGCGAGCTCGCCGTCCGGGCTCACGCCGTCGGTGTTGCGCGGGTCCTCGTCCGGGTCCACCCACATGTCCGGGTAGACGGCTGCGCGGGTCCACCGCACGGGCTCGGTCATCACCCCATGCTCGCGCGCACCGGGGTGCCCCACAAGGTCATTCGCCCCGGTCCCAGGCGCTAGGATCGGCCACCGCCGGCAAGGAAGCCGGTGCACGACCGAAGGAGTCTCCTCGCCCATGATCGTCGCGTGGGGCGTGCTCGCCCTGCTCACCCTCGTCCACCTCGCCGCCCACCTCCTCGGTGCCGAGACCTTCGCCGACACGTCGCAGTGGTTCCTCATGCCGGTCCTGGCGGGCTGCCTCTGGCTCGCCACGCGGCGCCACGCCGCCCACGGCCCGGGCCGGCGCTCGCGGCTCGTCCGGCTCACGCTCGTCGCGCTGGGCTTCTCGTGGCTCGGCGACACCGCGCCCGACCTCGCCGACGGCGACACCGCCTTCCTGGTCATGGTCGGGTTCTTCCTCTGCGCCCAGATCACGTACACGATCGCGTTCTGGCCCTACCGCGCGGGCTCCGTCCTGCGCCGCCCGCTCGCGCTCGTGCCGTACGGCCTCGCGTTGCTCGCCCTCGTCGTCGCGTGCGCGCCGGACGCCGGGTCGCTGCTCGTCCCCGTCGTCGTCTACGGCGTGTGCCTCGTGACGATGGCCGTGGTCGCGACGGGCGTCGACCGGCTCGCCGCGGTCGGTGGTGCGGTCTTCCTCCTGTCCGACGCGCTCATCGCGCTGAACGCCTTCGCCCCGTGGTACGACCTGCCCGGGCACGGCTTCTGGGTCATGCTCACCTACGTCGTCGGCCAGGTGCTGCTCGTGCTCGGTGTGCTCCGTCGAGAGCGTGCGGCGGTGGTCCCCGTCGCGGAGAAGGGAGGAGCCGCATGGGCGTCGACGTGACGCTCGCGAGGGTCGTTCAGCAGGGGACGAGTCCCCGGCGTCGTTCCACGACGTCTGTCGACGTGGTGCCCGACGACGGTGACGTGCTGGCCCGGCTGCTCCCGGCGAGCGGCTTGCCGATGCTCGCGCGGGTCGATCCGTACGGTGACGTCGTGCTCAGCGGCTCCGAGATGGAACAGCTCCTCGACGAGCTGCACATCCTCATGGACCGCTCGTCCCCTCCTGACGCCGTCGTCCTGGGCGCGGTCGTCGTGCTCGCCGAACGGTGTCGTCGGGAGCTCGGGTCAGAGCTGCGGTTCGAGGGCGACTGAGGCCTCAGGCGTCGAGCGAGCGGACGACGCGAGCGGGTGAGCCGACGACGACCGTGCGCGGCGGCACGTCCCGGGTGACGACGGAACCGGCCCCCACGACGGCGTCGTCCCCGATCGTCACGCCCGGGAGGACGGTCACGTTCGCCCCGAGCCAGACGTTGCGGCCGAGGACGACGCGCGCCGGGTGCATGTCGGCGCGGCGGGCCGGGTCGAGGTCGTGGTTGAGGGTCGTGAGGACGGCGTTGTGCCCGATGAGGCACCCGTCCCCGACGACGATGCCGCCCTGGTCCTGGAACCGGCAGCCGGAGTTGACGAACACGTCACGCCCCAGGGTGATGTTCTTGCCGAAGTCGGCGGTGAAGGGCGGGAAGAGGTTCACGGACTCGTGCACGGGCTTGCCCGTCAGCTCCGCGAGGAGCTCGCGGACCCGTTCGGGCGAGCGGTATGCGCCGTTGAGCTCACCGGCGATGCGCAGCGCCTCCTGGCTCGTGCGGTGCATGACGGCGTGCAGCGGCGAGCCGCCAGGGATCGTCCGCCCGGCGTCGAGCTCGGCCAGCAGGTCGTCCAGGTCCATGGGTTCCTCTCAGTCGGTGAAGGTCGCGGTGGTCGAGGCCGCGGTGGCCGCCCATGACGCGAGCAGGCGCAGCGACTCCTCCGTCGGGGAGCCCGGCGTCGCGGTGTACACGGTCATGCCGAGCCCGGGGTCGCCGTGGAGCTCGAGCGTCTGGTAGTGCAGCTCGAGGTCCCCCACGACGGGGTGCCGGAACGTCTTCTGCCCGGCGTAGTGCCGCCGCACGTCGTGGGACGCCCACAACTCGCGGAACCGCTCGCTGCGCGTCGACAGCTCGCCGACGAGGGCCTGGAGCCGCTTGTCGGGCGGCGGCCCGCCTCGCGGCGCAGGATCGTGACGTTCGTCCAGGCCGCCCGGTCCCAGTCGGGGTAGAAGTCGTGGGACGCGGGGTCGAGGAAGATGTGGCGCGAGAAGTTCGCCGGTCCCGCGGAGCCCGCGATCATGGGCGCGTACATCGCGGACCCGAGCGCGTTGGCGGCGACGAGGTCCATGCGGTTGTTCTGGATGAACGCCGGCGCGGTGGTGATCGCGTCGAGCAGGTACTGCAGCTCCGGGCGCACCGGCGTGTCGCCGTGGCCGCGCGGCGGGCGTGCGCCGACGGGGTTGGCGGTGCGCGCGAGGTCGAGCAGGTGCTCGCGCTCGGCCGCGTCGAGGAGGAGGGCCCGCGCGACGGACTCGAGCACGGCGTCGGACACGCCCCGCAGGTTCCCCCGCTCGAGCCGCGTGTAGTAGTCGACGCTCACCCCGGCGAGGCGGGCGACCTCGTCGCGGCGCAGCCCGTCGACGCGCCGACGGCCGCCGTACGTCTCGATGCCCGCCTGCTCGGGCGTCACCCGGGCGCGGCGGCTCATGAGGAACTCGCGCACCTCGGAACGGTTGTCCATGGCCTCCACGTCCTTCACGGTAGTGCGGGACGACGGCGCGACGCGCGAGCGGTGCACCCGTCCACGCGGCGCGGCTCCGGTCCGAGCGTCCCGCCGGTCAGAACGTGACGATCGTCTTGAGGGACTCGCGGCGGTCCATCGCGGCGTAGCCCTCGGCGATGTCGTCGAGCGCGACGGCCTGGTCGAACACGCGGCCGGGGTCGATCGCGCCGCTCAGCACCTGCGGGATCGCGTCCTCGAGGTACGCGCGGACGGGGGCGGGCCCGCCGGTGAGCGTGATGTTGCGGCCGAACAGCGAGGCGAAGCCGACGGGGGCGTCGTCGTACTGCGGCACGCCGACGCGACTGATCACGCCACCCGCGCGCACGACGCCGTAGGACTGCTCGTAGGCGGGCAGGTGCCCGACGGCCTCCACGACGACGTGGCTGCCCAGGCCGTCCGTGAGGTCGAGGACCCGCTGCACGCCCTCGGCGCCGCGCTCGGCGACGACGTCGGTCGCGCCCCACTCGCGCCCCAGGTCGGTCCGGGCCTCGTGACGGCCCATGAGGATGATGCGCTCGGCGCCCATGAGGCGTGCGGCGAGCACGGCGGACAGCCCGACCGCGCCGTCGCCGACGACGGTGACGGTCTGGCCCGGCGACACGCGCGCCATGTGCGCGGCGTGGTAGCCCGTGAGGTAGACGTCCGAGAGCGTGAGCAGGGACGGCAGCAGAGGGCTCGTCTCGTCGACGTCCGGCACGGCGACGAGGCTGCCGTCCGCGAGCGGGATGCGCGCGAGCTCGGCCTGCTGGCCGCCGACGTCGCCGGGGTTGCCGTAGAAGCCCCCGTGGGGGCACGCGGTCTGAAACCCGTCGCGGCACACGGCGCACGTGTTGTCCGACCAGGCGAACGGCGCGATCACCAGGTCACCCGGACGGACCGTCGCGACGGCGGACCCGGTCTCCTCCACGACGCCGAGGAGCTCGTGGCCGATCGGGACGCCCTCGTCGCTGCGTCCCATCGAGCGGTAGGGGTGCAGGTCCGAGCCGCAGACGCACGCGCGCACCGCGCGGACGATCGCGTCGGTCGGCTCGAGGATCGTCGGGTCGGGACGGGTCTCGACCCGGACGTCGCCCGCGCCGTAGATGATGGTGGCCTTCATGGAGCTCTCCTCGCTGTGGGGTGCGCTCACCATTCGACACCGCACCCCGGGGCCTGAGGGAGTCCCGCTCCAGCAGGGTTCTGGCAGTACCTGGTTAGGCGCCCGCGGCCGTGCGCTCGTCGTCGACGTGCACCATGACGAGCGCGACGTCGTCCTGGGAGCCGAGCGGCACGAGCTCGGCGAGGAGGGCGTCGAGGAGCGCGTCGGGCGGCACAGCGCCGAGCGCCTCGACGCGGGCCGGCAGCTCGTCGAGCACGTCCCGCAATGACCGGTCCCGCCGCTCGACGAGCCCGTCGGTGTAGAGCAGGAGCGTGTCGCCCGGGTCGAGCGACGTCTCGTGCTCGGCGCGCGGGCCGCCGAGCCCGACGCCGAGCATCGGCGAGGGGCGTGCGGTGAGCAGGTGCGCGGTCCCGTCGGCGCGACGCACGACGGGCGGGACGTGCCCGGCGCTCGCCCAGCACACGGCGCGCCGCCCCGTCAGGCCAGGGGTGCCGATGCGCGCGACGGCGACGGTGGACAGCGCCTGGAGCCCGAGCCCTTCCGCGGTGCGCTCGGCGGCGTCGAGCGCCTCGGCTGGCCCGGCGTCCGTCGCGAACGCGACCGAGCGCAGCACGCCGCGCAGGTGGGCCATGTGGGCGGCGGCGGCGACGTCGTGCCCCGTCACGTCGCCCACGACGACGGTCGCCTCGCCGTCGGGGTGGACGAACGCGTCGTACCAGTCGCCGCCGACGTGGACCTCCGGCACCGCCGGCCGGTACCGCACGTCGATCATCAGGCCGGGGATGCGCGGGGGAGGCGTGAGCACGGAGTCCTGGAGGGCGAGCGACGCGCTGCGCTCGCGCGTGATCACGTCCGCGTACCGGTCGACGGACGACCCGAGCAGGAGGGCCTGGTCGACGACCGAGAGCGCGGTGGGGTCCGCGGGGCCGGACGGGGGCTCGGGCGCCGTCGTCCCGCCGGCCTGCACGACGGACGTCACGTCCTCCGCGCGGTGGACGACGGCCGTGACCCGGCCCGCGGCGTCGAGCACGGGGAGGTTCGTCGTGAGCCACCAGCGCTCGGACCACCCGCCGCCGGGACCGCGCAAGTCGTACCGGTGCGGGCCGATCATCTCGAGACGTCCCGTCCGCGCGACGCGCTCGAGCGACAGCACGACCCGGTCGACGGCACTCCCGTC
Organism: Cellulosimicrobium sp. RS; assembly: GCF_046159675.1. Taxonomy (NCBI): domain Bacteria; kingdom Bacillati; phylum Actinomycetota; class Actinomycetes; order Micrococcales; family Promicromonosporaceae; genus Cellulosimicrobium; species Cellulosimicrobium sp. RS. Next base: position 36,289 of record NZ_JBJXVU010000008.1, read on the forward strand.
CGGCCCCTGGACGGGGAAGACGTCCAGGTAGTGGCGCCCGACGACGGCGCTCGCGGGCGCGCCGATGGTACGCAGGAGGGACTCGTTGGCGTCGAGGATGGTCAGGTCGGGCGCGAGGACCGCCTTGGGCGCCGTGAGGACCGAGAAGACGGCGTGGTAGTCGACGGGGCCCGCGGCCCCGTCCACGTCCGAGGGCGTGCGGACGCCGCCCCCTTCGTTCTCTGCCACACCTCGAGCCTGCCCCGATCCCGTGCACTCGCAAGGGCGGGCGCGCGCGGGGCATCCCGCCCGGCGCACGACGCGGACCGGGCGCGAGGGTCGAGCTCTACCCGACGGCCGTGACCGGGGACGCGAGCGGCGTGCCCGACCCGTCGCGGCGCTGGTCGACCGGGGGCAGGTCGACCGACTGCCCGCCCGACCCCGTCGCGCGCGCCGGACCCTGCCCGACCCACGCGAGGATGAGCGCGTCCTCGCCCTTGAGGAACCGGTGCGCGCGGACGCCGCCGGTCCCGCGGCCCTTGCCGGGGTAGAGCTCGTACGGGGTCACCTTGCCGGCGCCGGTCTGGGTCCCGGGGAGCGCGTCGGACGACCCGGCGACGGTGACGACGACGCCGAGGTCGCGCACGTCGGCCGAGACGACGCCGAAGAACGCGACCCGCTGGCCGTCGGCGAGCCGGATGCCGGCCATGCCGCCGGCCGGGCGGCCCTGGGGCCGCACGGCCGACGCGTCGAAGTGCAGCAGGGACGCGTCGCTGGAGACGAACACGAGCTCGTCGGCGTCCGTCGCGGGCGCCGCGCCCACGACGGTGTCGCCGTCCTTGAGCCCGATGACCTCCCACTCGTCGCGGTTGCCCGGGACGTCGCCCGGCGTGACACGCTTGACGACGCCCTGCGCGGTGCCGAGCGCGAGCGGGGGAGCGTCGGGGTCGAGCGACGCGATGGTCACCGCGTCCTCGCCCGGCTCGAGCGCGACGACCTCGCTGAGCGGGACGCCGCCCGACAGGCTCGGCGCGTTGTCCGTCGGCGGGAGGGCGGGCAGGTCGAGCACGGACACGCGCAGCATGCGGCCCCGGCTCGTGACGAGGCCGACCTCGCCGCGCGCGGTCGTGCGGACGGCGGCGCGCAGCACGTCGTGCGCGGCGCGCGGCCCCGAGCGCGCGGGCTCCGTCTCGTCGCTCGTGCGCGCGAGGAGCCCGGTCGCGGAGAACAGCGCCCAGCACGTGGTGTCGGCGACCTCGAGCGGGACGGCCGCGGTCGTCGTCGGCGCCGCGCCCGCGGACTCCAGCAGGATCGTGCGGCGCGGGGTGCCGTACGTCTTCGCGACGTCGGCCATCTCGCCCGACACCACGGCGCGCAGCCGTGCGTCGCTGCCGAGGATCTCCTGGAGCTCCTCGATCTCGCGGCGCAGCGTCTCCTGCTCCTTCTCGAGCTCGATGCGCGAGAACTTGGTGAGGCGGCGCAGCTGGAGCTCGAGGATGTACTCCGCCTGCGGCTCGGACAGGTCGAACACCGTCTGCAGGCGCCCGCGGGCGGTCGCCGTGTCGTCGGACGAGCGGATCACCTGGATCACCTCGTCGATGTCGACGATCGCGATGAGAAGGCCGTCCACGAGGTGGAGGCGCTCGGACCGCTTGCGCAGGCGGTAGGCCGAGCGACGGCGGACCACGTCGATCCGGTGGTTCACCCACACCGTGAGCATCTCGCGCAGGCCGAGCGTGCGCGGCTGGCCGTCGACGAGCGCGACGTTGTTCATGCCGAACGAGTCCTCGAGCGGCGTGAACTTGTAGAGCTGCTCCAGCACCGCCTCGGGGTTGAAGCCGGTCTTGACCTCGACGACGATGCGCAGCCCGTGCTCGCGGTCCGTGAGGTCGGTCGCGGCCGTGATGCCCTGGATCTTCTTCGTCTTGACGCCCTCGGCGATCTTCTCGATCACCTTCTCCGGGCCGACGAGGTAGGGCAGCTCGGTGATGACGATGCCCTTGCGGCGCGGCGTGAGGTTCTCGACGCGTGCCGTGGCGCGCGTGCGGAACGTCCCGCGGCCCGTGCGGTAGGCGTCGCGGACGCCGTCGAGGCCGACGATCTTGCCGCCCGTCGGCAGGTCCGGGCCGGGCACGAACCGCATGAGCGCCTCGAGGTCGGCATCCGGGTGCGCGACGAGGTGGCGTGCCGCGGCGACGACCTCGACGAGGTTGTGCGGCGCCATGTTCGTCGCCATGCCGACCGCGATGCCCGACGCGCCGTTGACCAGCAGGTTGGGGATCGCGGCGGGCAGGACCTCGGGCTGCTGGAGCTTGTTGTCGTAGTTCGGCACGAAGTCGACGACGTCCTCGTCGAGCCCTGCCGTCATCGCGAGCGACGGCGGCGCGAGACGCGCCTCGGTGTACCGGGAGGCGGCGGGGCCGTCGTCGAGCGTGCCGAAGTTACCGTGCCCGTCGACCAGCGGCAGCCGGAGCGAGAAGTCCTGGGAGAGGCGCACGAGCGCGTCGTAGATCGCGGCGTCGCCGTGCGGGTGCAGCTTGCCCATGACCTCGCCGACGACGCGCGCCGACTTCACGTGGGCGCGGTCGGGGCGCAGCCCCATGTCGGCCATCATGTAGAGGATGCGGCGCTGGACGGGCTTGAGGCCGTCCCGCGCGTCGGGCAGTGCGCGCGAGTAGATGACGGAGTAGGCGTACTCGAGGAACGACGTCTCCATCTCCGCCTGGACGTCGACGTCGACGATCTTCTCGTTCACCTCGGCCGGGTCGATCGAGGGGGTCGAGGACTTGCGCGCCATGGGCCTGCGGGCTCCTGCCGTTCGGTGCGCCGCGGTGGCGCGGGGTCTGTGCCGTCGTGGCCGGTGCTGGGCCGGCCGGGGTGCTGCGGTTGCGTGCCGCACGCGAGGGTACGCCACGCGTCCGACACGCCGTGCCACGGCGCCTGCCGTGGCACGTGCCGGGACTGCCTGCCGGGACCATTGTCCTCCCGGCGCGGGCCGGGGTGGCGCAGGCGCACCGCGCGCGCGACCGCATAGCCTGGGGTCGTGGACGACGGCGCGCCGGGGCGGGACCCGGACCGGTACCCGGTGGAGTGGGAGGCCGACGTCGTGCTGCGCGACGGGACCACCACGCACGTGCGGCCCATCCGCCCCGAGGACGCCGACGCGCTCCAGCGCTTTCACGTCGGCCAGTCCGAGCGCTCCACCTACCTGCGGTTCTTCGCGCCCATGGAACGGCTGTCCGAGCGCGACCTCGAGCGCTTCACGCGCGTCGACCACGTGGACCGCGTCGCGCTCGTCGCGGTGCGCCCGCGCGACGGCGCCCCCGGGGACGGCGGCGAGGACATCATCGGCGTCGCACGGTTCGACCGCACCGGCCCCGCCGAGGCGGAGGTCGCCTTCAACATCGCGGACTCCGCGCAGGGCCGGGGCCTGGGCTCCGTGCTGCTGGAGCACGTCGCCGCGGCGGCGCGCGAGCGCGGCGTGCGCCGCTTCACGGCCGAGGTGCTGCCCCAGAACGGCAAGATGCTCGCGGTGTTCCGCGAGGCGGGGTACGACGTGCGCCAGCAGATGGACGACGGCTTCGTCCAGGTCAGCGTCGACCTCGACCCCACGGAGCGGTCGCGGGCCGTCATGGCCGACCGCGAGCACCGCGCGGAGGCCCGGAGCATGCAGGGGCTGCTGGGCGCCACGAGCGTCGTGCTCGTGGGCCCCGACGCCCCGGCCGACGCGCGCGCGGAGCACGACGGCGAGGCCCTCGACCGCCTGCTCGCGCAGCGCGCGCTCGCCGCGCTCGAGCGCAGCGACGTGACGGTCCACGTCGTGGGGGCCGCGCGCGGCCCGGGGGAGGAGCGGTGGTCCGCGACCCTCGCCGACGTGCCCGGTCCCGTCGACCTCGCCGTCGTCGCGCTGCCCCCGCCCGCGGCGATCGACGCCGTCCGCCGGCTCGCGCGCCTCGAGGTACGTGGCGTCGTCGTGCTGTCGGCCGGCTTCGCCGAGACGGGTCCGGACGGGCTCGCGCTGCAGCGCGAGCTCCTGCGCGTCGCGCACACGGCGGGCCTGCGCGTCGTCGGGCCCGCGAGCTACGGGCTGCTGCGCACGGGCGACGCGCCCGACCGCCCCGCCCTCGCCGCGACCCTCGCCCACGACCTGCCGGCCCCCGGCGTGGTGGGCCTGTTCAGCCAGTCCGCGCCCATGGCCGTGACGCTCCTCGCGACGACGGCGCGGCGCGGCCTGGGCGTGTCGTCGTTCCTGTCCGCCGGGCACCGCGCCGACGTCTCGGGCAACGACCTCATGCAGTACTGGCAGGACGACGCCGCGACGCAGGTCGTGTGCCTCTACCTCGAGTCCATCGGCAACCCGCGCAAGTTCTCGCGCATCGCGCGCCGCCTCGCGTCGGTCAAGCCCGTCGTCGTGGTGACGGCGGGGCGCTCGGGGCACGTCGTGCCGCCGGGGCACGCGGTCCGCTCGACGCGCGCGCCGCGGCGGACGCTCGAGGAGATGCTGCGGCAGTCCGGCGTCATCCGGGCCGATAACACGCACCACATGATCGACATCGCCCAGCTGCTCGCGCACCAGCCGCTCCCGGCCGGACGCCGCGTCGGCATCCTCGCGAGCTCCGCGTCGCTCGCCGCGCTCGTCGCCGAGGCGTCCTCCTCGGCGGGCCTCGTCGTCGCGCGCTCGGACTTCCTGCCCGAGGACGCGTCCGCCGACGAGCTCGCCGCGACGGTCGACGCGCTCTACGCGCCCGACGCGTGCGACGTCGTCGTCGTGGTGCAGGTCCCGGTCGTCGGGCCCCGGCGCGCGGACGTCTCGCGCGCCGTCGCGGACGCGGCGGCCCGCACGGGCCGCACGACCGTGGCGAGCATGCTCGGCCTGCACGGCCTCACCGACGAGCTCTCGGCCCCGGCCCCGGGGGCGCAGAGCGGGGCGGCCCCTGTGCGCGTCCCCGCCTACTCGACGCCGGAGGACGCCGTCGCCGCGCTCGGCGCGGTCGTGCGCTACGCGCGCTGGCGCGAGGCCGACCACGGCACGCCCGTGCGCCCGGCCGGCGTCGACCCGGTGCGGGCGCGCGCGCTCGTCGAGGAGGCGCTCGCCGGTCAGGACGCCGTCGACCTCGACCCGACGACGACGGCGGAGCTGCTCGCGTGCTACGGCGTGCGGGTCTGGCCCGCGCGCCGGGTCCGCACCGCCGACGAGGCGGTCGAGGCGGCGCGCGAGGTCGGCTGGCCCGTGGTGCTCAAGAGCACCGCGGCAGGCCTGCGGCACCGGGCCGACCTCGGCGGCGTGCGGCTGGACATCGCGAACGAGACCGAGCTGCGCACGGACTTCGCGCAGATGCGCGAGGCGCTCGCGGCCGTGCTGCCGGGCGCCGCGGACGAGCCGTTCGAGGTCCAGGCGATGGCCGACGCCGGGGTCGCGTGCGTGGTCCGCTCGACCGAGGACCAGCTCTTCGGCCCCGTCGTCTCGTTCGGGCTCGCGGGCGACGCCGTCGACCTCCTCGGCGACGTCGCGTACGGCGTGCCGCCCCTGACCGACGTCGACGTCGCGGCGATGGTCCGCTCGGTGCGGGCCGCGCCGCGCCTGTTCGGCTACATGGGCACGCACGTGGTGGCCACGGCCGCGCTCGAGGACGTCCTGGCGCGCGTGTCCGTGCTCGCGGACGACCTGCCCGAGGTCCGCAGCCTCGAGCTGTACCCCGTCGTCGTCTCGGAGCACGGGGCCGCGGTCCTCAGCGCGCGCGTCACGCTCGCCGACGCCCAGCGGGCCGACGCGCTCCGGCGGGCCCTGCCGGGCTGACGGGCCGGCCGCGACCTGCCCGGGCCCCCGACGGCGGGTGGCCCCGGCCCGGCGCCGGATGGGACAATGCGCGGGTGCCCTCTGCTACCTCCAACGCCTGGACCGACCTGACGACCCAGCTCCACCGCGCCGGCTACTACCCGGAGCTCGTCGCGGACGTCCTCGACCTCGCGGTCGCGGGGGAGGAGATCGTCTCGCACCTCGTGCTCCCGGAGACGACGTTCGACGCGACCGAGGTGCGCCGCCACCTCACGGTGCTCGTCCTCACGCCCACGCGGCTCGTCACGGCGCACGTCGACGACCACCCGGCGGACAGCGAGAACCCGTCGGCCTCCGCCGCCGCCACGACCGAGGCGGTGCCCCTGTCCGAGGTGCGGTCCGTCTCGCTCACGCACGTCGTGGCCGAGCCGCACGAGCACCGTGCGGGCGCCGCGCCGCTCGAGGTCACGCTCGCGCTCGGCTGGGGCGCGGTCTCGCGCGTCGACCTCGAGCCCGCCGGCTGCCCCGACCCCGCGTGCGACGCCGACCACGGGCTCACCGGCCAGATCACGCCCGACGACGTCGTCGTCCGCGTGAGCGCCGAGGCGGAGGGCCGCGACGCCGTCCGTGCCGCGGTGGACTTCGCGCGGGCCCTGTCGCGCTCGACCACCCGGCACAGCGCCCGGTGAGCGAGGCACCCGCGGGCGCGCCGGCCCCGGTCGCCGACCCGGCGCTCCCCCCGGGCCTGCTCGCGCCGGAGCACGGGACGCGCGGCCTCGCGGCCGTCCTGCCCGCCGCCGCGGGTGCGCTCGGCGTCGGCCTGACCACCGCCACGGGGCTCGCGAGCGAGACGGCGCGCGGCGCGCTCGACCTGCCGCGCGCCGAGCGCGTGTGCGTCGTGCTGGTCGACGGCCTCGGCCACGTCAACCTCGCCGAGCGCGCGGGGCACGCCCCGTTCCTGCGCTCGCTCCTGCCCGACGCGCGGCCCCTCACCTCGACGTTCCCCAGCACGACCGCCGCCGCGATCGGCGCGTTCGGCACGGGCACCGCGCCGGGCCGCACGGGCATGCTCGGGTACACGCAGCGCAACCCGGTGACGCGCGGCCTCGCCAACATGGTGTCGTGGGAGGGCGCGCCCGCGCCCGCCGAGCTCCAGCGCGAGGAGCCGGTGCTCGCGCGCCTGGCCGGGGCGGGCGTCGCGGTGACGTCCACCGGCCCCGCCCGGTTCGCCGGGTCGGGCATGACGGTCGCCGCGCTGCGGGGCGGCACGTACGCGGCCGCCGAGCCGCTGGCGGGGCGCGTCGACGCGGCCGTCCGCGCGCTGTCCCGGCCCGGTCTCGTCTACCTCTACTGGGGCGAGGTGGACAAGGCGGGCCACCACCACGGCAGCGCGTCGTGGCAGTGGGGCGACGAGCTCGAGGCGCTCGACCGCGAGCTCGCGCGCCTCGTGCGGTCGGTGCCGCGCGGCACGCTCGTGCTCGTCACCGCGGACCACGGCATGGTCGACGTCGACCCGGCGCTGCGCCGCGACGTCGCGACCGACCCCGCGCTCGCCCGCGGCGTCGAGCTCGTCGGCGGCGAGCCGCGCGCCGTCCACGTGTACACCGAGCCCGGCCAGACGGCGGCCGTCGCCGCGCGCTGGCGCGACGTCCTCGGCGACGACGCGCTCGTGCTGGAGCGGGACGAGGTGCTGGCCCGGGGATTCCTCGGGCCCGACCCTCGGCCCGAGGCCGTCGCCTCCGCCGGCGACGTGATGGTCGCGCTGCGGGGGCGGGCGACCGTCGTCGACTCGCGCACCCAGACGCCCGCGTCGCTCACGCTCGTGGGCGTGCACGGCTCGCTCACCGAGCGCGAGATGCGCGTGCCGCTGCTCGTCGCGGCCACCTGACCCGACCGCGTCCCGTCGCGCCGGAGCCACCCGGCGCGGACGCACCGACCGACCTCGCGGAGGACCGCCGATGGCAGAGCTCGTCTTCTTCTCCGGGACCATGGACTGCGGCAAGTCCACCCTGGCGCTCCAGCTCGACCACAACCACGCCGCGCGCGGCCGGCGCGGGCTGATCTTCTCGCGCGACGACCGCGCCGGGTCCGACCGGCTCTCCTCGCGCCTCGGGCTCGAGGTCGTCGCGCGCGAGGTCCACGACGACACCGACTTCTGGTCGCTGGTCACCGCCGAGCCGGTGCCCGTGGACTACCTCGTGTGCGACGAGGCGCAGTTCTACTCCCCGGCGCAGGTCGAGCAGCTCGCGCGCCTCGTCGACGAGACGGAGATCGACGTCTTCGCGTTCGGCATCACGGCCGACTTCCGCACGCGCCTGTTCCCGGGCTCCGCACGCCTCATCGAGCTCGCGGACCGGGTCGAGGTCCTCCAGGTCGAGTCGCTGTGCTGGTGCGGGCGGCGCGCCACGCACAACGCGCGCACGGTGGACGGGCGCATGGTCGTCGAGGGCGACCAGGTCGTCGTCGGGGACGTCCGGGCCGGCTCGGGGGAGATCGGCTACGAGGTGCTCTGCCGGCGCCACCACATGCGACGCATGACGACGGTGGTCGCGCGCCGGCACGCGACGGAGGACGGCCTGCCGCTCGACCTGCCGCGCTGACGCGCCGCCGGCATCACTCGGGGCGGGCCCCGAACACGATCTCGTCCCAGCTCGGGACCTTCGCGCGCGACCGGTTCTTGCCCTTGCGGGGCTCGCGCGCGGCCGGGGGCCGCGTCGTGCTCGAGGCGCCGTCGGCGTCGGACGCCGACGGGGCGTCGTCGTCCGCGCCCGCCTCCCCGGACGGCGCGGTCTGCGGGCGCCCGGGCTCGTCGGGGCCGTCCTCGGACGCGTCGGCGGCGGCGACCAGGCCCTGCGGGGGCCGGATCGTCGGCAGGTGCACCACGGTCGCGCCCGCGGGCAGGCCGCCGGAGAACCCGCCCTCGTCCTCGTCCTGCTCACGGTTCCCCGGGGCGAGCGGACCGAAGCCCTCGAACGGCTCCTGCCCGACGGCGTCGCCCGCGGACGCCGGGTCCTTGCGCGGGCGCACGCCGCGCCGTTGGCTCAGGTCGTCGAGCAGCTCGGCCGTCCCGTCGTCGGCGGGCGGCGCGGCCCGCAGGCCGCGGGCGCCGCGCGCGGTCGCGTCCACGTCGAACACCGCCACGGCCCCCGGTGCCGGGTCGCGCGGGGCGTCCGTCCCGGAGAGCCAGCGGGCCTCGTCGTCCAGCGCCTGCAGCGCGCGCGTCGCCGGGTCGTAGGTCCAGCGGGCCGTCCGCTCGCCGGTCCCGGCCTCGAACGTCGCCGTCACGACCCACGGGGAGCCGTGCGCGCGCGCCGCGCTCCACGCGACCGCCGCGGCGTCGACGTCGCGCGCGGCGAGCCGCTGCGCGACGAGCTCGTCCACCGTCGGGGAGTCCTCGTCGTGCCCCGGGCGCAGCCCGCGCACGCGCTCGACGACGTACTCCTGCTCGGCGACGACCGGGCCGGCGAACCGGCGCACGTGCTCGACCCCGAGCCCCGCAGCCTCGGCGACCGCCTCGACGGAGTCCCCGGCGCGCAGCCGGGCCTGGATCTCGCGCGGGGCGAGGTTGCGCTCGCCCTCCGCGCGCAGGTGCTCCAGGTGCGGGCGGTCGCGCCGTACGGCCGCGCGCAGCGCCTCGGTGATGGGCAGCACGAACTGCGCGCCACCCGTCGCGCGCAGGACGAGGTGCTCCCCGTCCTCGTGCAGTCTCACCAGCTCCAGCTCGTCCATGGACCCTCCCGTGTCGCCGCGCCCGGTGGCGCTCGCGGTGCCGCTCGTGTGCCGCTCGTGTGCCGCTCGTGGTGCCGCCCCGGTCGTCCGGCGCCTGGCCGCGTGCCGGACCGCCGTGCGCCGTGGACCGCGACGCCCGCGCCACCGCTCCCTCGAGGGTGCCATCGTCCCATCCCCGAGCGGCGCAGCACGCGCGGTGTGCCGCCCATTCGCACCGGCCCGGCCCGGCCCCGGCCCGGCCCCGGCCCCAGCGGGCCGTGGCTGGGATGATGCGGGGGTGATCCTCGACCTCGTGCCCGGCGACGCCCTCGAGCTCGGCGGCGTGTTCTTCGCGGCGCTGTCCGGCGGGCTCGCCGCGGTGCGCAAGCGGTTCGACCTCGTCGGCGTCCTCGTGCTCGCGTGGGCCGCGGGACTGGGCGGCGGGCTCCTGCGCGACGTCCTCATCGGGGCCATCCCGCCCGTCGGCATCTCCGACTGGCGGCTCGTGGCCGTCGCCGCCCTCGCGGGCGTCGTCACGTTCTTCTGGCACCCGCGGCTCGAGCGGCTGCGGCGCAGCATCATCGTGCTCGACGCCGGCGCCCTCGCGCTCTTCGTGCTGTCCGGGACCATGAAGGCCCTGGAGTACGGCGTCGGCCCGCTCGCCGCGGTCTTCGCGGGCGTGCTCACGGGCGTGGGGGGCGGCATCCTGCGCGACCTGCTGACCAACGAGGTGCCGCTGCTGTTCCAGGACAAGCAGCTCTACGCCATCCCGGCGCTCGCGGGGGCCGCGCTCACCGCGGCGCTCGCCGAGGCGGACCTGCTCGGGCCGTTCTCGCAGGCGGCGGTCCTCGCGCTCGTGTTCGGCTTCCGTCTCGTCTCGCTGCGCCTCGGCTGGTCCGCGCCCGGCCCGTGGGAGGGTCGCCGGGCAGGCCGCGGGTCGGGCAGGATGTGAGCCGTGCGCCTCTTCATCGACGACCCCCGGCAGCCCGACGACGTCACCGTGGCCGACCTGCGCGACCTGGCCGAGCGCCTCGCGCGCGAGGCCGGCGAGCTGGTTCGCTCCGGCCGTCCCGACCGGGTCGAGGTGGCCGCGACGAAGTCGACCGCGACCGACGTCGTGACGCGGATGGACGCCGACTCCGAGGCGCTGCTGCGCCGCGGCATCGCCGCCGCCCGCCCCGACGACGCGATCCTCGGCGAGGAGGAGGGCGCCTCGGCCGGGACGTCGGGCGTCACCTGGGTCATCGACCCGGTCGACGGCACGGTGAACTACCTCTACGGCGTCGCGTCGTACGCGGTATCGGTCGCCGCGGTGGTCGGCCCGCCCGACCCGCTGGAGTGGACGGTGCTCGCCGGGGCGGTGCACTCCGTCGTCGACGACCGCACGTGGACGGCGGGGCTGGGAGCGGGGGCGACCCTCGACGGCCGTCCCGTGCACGTCAACGCCGAGACCGACCTCGGCCAGTGCCTCGTGGGCACGGGCTTCGGGTACGACGCCGACCGTCGCCGCGCGCAGGCCCGCGTGCTGCTCGACGTGCTGCCGCAGGTGCGCGACATCCGCCGCCTCGGCTCGGCCGCGATCGACCTGTGCCTCGTCGCCACGGGCGAGCTCGACCTCTACTACGAGCGTGGTCTCAACCCGTGGGACATGGCCGCGGGAGCGCTCGTCGCGCACGAGGCCGGGGCGCTCGTGACGGGCCTGCGGGGTCGCGCCGCGGACCGCGAGATGACGGTCGCGGGACCGCCCGAGGCGGTCGCCCGGCTCGTCCGGATCCTCGAGGACGCGGGAGCGGACTCCGACTCCTGACGGGGTGCCGTGCACCCGTGACCAACGACACCCGGGCGGGTGCCCGGCCACAGGGTGCATCACTCAGGGAAATGGTGCAGAATCCGGGGGCCCACCGGGAACAATTCCGGTGCGCCGCGCATTGATGAGCGTGCAGTGCCACGAACCCCCTCGGGGCACGACACGTCAGGGGGTGCCCCCGCACCCCGCACCCGTGCCGCCCGGCACGACCGGCCGTCGCCGGTGGTCCGGACGCGCACAGTCGCGATCGACGATATTCCGGAGAGTGACCCCACAGATGGCAACAGACTACGACGCCCCCCGCAAGAGTGAAGAGGAGCTCAGCGAGGACTCGCTCCAGGAGCTCCAGGCTCGTCGCTCCGACAAGAGCTCGGGCGTCGTTGACGAGGACGAGACCGAGGCGGCCGAAGGCTTCGAGCTGCCCGGTGCCGACCTGTCCGGCGAGGAGCTCTCCGTCCGGGTCCTTCCCCGTCAGGCGGACGAGTTCACGTGCGCGAGCTGTTTCCTCGTGCACCACCGCAGCCAGCTCGCCTACGAGAAGAACGGCCAGCAGATCTGCTCGGAGTGCGCTGCCTGACCCTCCGCGCACCACGGCCGACGGCCGCCGCCCCCTCCCCGGGGTGGCGGCCGTCGTCGTCCGCGGGGCCTGTAGACCGAGCGGGGCGCGGACGCGCGGTCCAGCGGTCCAGCCGCGCCGCGTGCGAGCGCCCCCGCTCAGGCGGCGTGCGCGGCGCGGACCGCGTCCGCCAGGCGCTGCGGGTGCCGGGTCGAGACGAGCCAGTACGGCGTCGGGTCCTGCGGGTCCTCGAGCACGACGTGGACCCCGGTGCGCGCCCACGCGCGCAGGCACACGTAGGCGCGGGCGTCGAGGCGGGGGCCGAGCTGGACGCGCATCGCGTCGGCGTCGAGCGTCGTCACCTGGCCGAGCAGCGACGCCGGGACGTGGGCCCGCCCCGCGCGCAGCTCGCCGTCGGCGACCTCGACGACGGGCGACGTCCACCACAGCGCGACGACGCCCGCGACGGCGGCCAGGCCGCCGACCCCGAGGGCGACGGCGTGGCTCGCCGGCCACAGGGCGATCCCGAGGACGAGCGCGAAGCCGAGCGCCGCGGCCCAGCCGCCGACGCCCGGGACGAGGCGCTCGCGGTAGGAGGCCGTGCCCGCGGTGCCGGGCGTCCCGGCGGCTCCGCGGGTCGAGGACGGGGTGCTGCGGTCGGCGGCGTCGGTCATGGGTCCATCATCCCAGCCCCGCGCACCGCGGCCGACGTGCTCGCAGCGCGCCGCGCGCACTAGGCTCTGCGGGTGCCGAACCACCAGCAGCCCTCGACCGGCGACGTCGACGTCCTCATCACGCTCCTCGACGACGTCCCCCTGCCCGCCTACGCCCACCCGGGCGACGCGGGTGCGGACCTCGTGACGACCGTCGACGTCGAGCTGGCGCCGGGGGAGCGCGCCGTGGTCCCGACGGGCGTGTCGATCGCGCTGCCCGACGGCTACGCGGCGTTCGTGCACCCGCGCTCGGGTCTCGCGGCGAAGCACGGCCTCACGGTCGTCAACGCGCCGGGGACCGTGGACGCCGGGTACCGCGGCGAGATCAAGGTGACGCTGCTCAACACCGACGCGCGCGAGCCCGTCGTCCTGCGGCGCGGCGACCGGGTCGCGCAGCTCGTCGTCCAGAAGGTCGAGCGGGCGCGGTTCGTGCAGGCCGAGCGCCTGCCCGGCTCGCACCGCGGCGAGGGCGGGTTCGGGTCGAGCGGCGGCTGGACGCCCGCACCCTGACCGGCGCACCCGGCCCGCCGCTGCGCGGGCTAGTGTGGAATCAGTGCGGGGCGAGCGCCCCGTGAGGAGTCCCGGCCGAGTGCCGGGCAGGTGAAGGAGTTCGTCCGTGGGTCTGTTCCGTCGCTCCAGGTCGTCCGAGCCGACCGAGTCGCCCGAGCCGTCGGGCACGACGTCCGAGCAGGTCGGCGACGGCGCGTCCGCCCCGGAGGCGGCCGCCGAGGCCCCCGCACGCGGCCCGTACGACTCCGCCCAGGTGCCCGAGCGCGGCCCGCGCCTCGACCTCGGCGCGGTGTGGCTCCCCGGCGTGCCGGGCATGGAGCTGCGCATGGAGGTCGACAAGAAGACGCAGCGCATCACGGGCGTGGCGTGCGCGGTCGGCGGCTCCGGGCTCCAGGTGCAGGCGTTCGCCGCGCCGCGCACGGAGGGCATCTGGGACGAGATCCGCGGCGAGATCGCGGCGTCCGTCACCAAGCAGGGCGGCACCGTCGACGACCTGCCGGGCCCGTTCGGGCGCGAGCTGCTCGCGCGCATCCCCGCGCAGACGCCGGACGGCCGCCCGGGCGTGCGGCCCGCGCGCTTCGTGGGCGTCGACGGCCCCCGCTGGTTCCTGCGCGGCGTGCTCACCGGCAAGGCCGCGGTCGACCCGGCCGAGGCGCGGCTGCTCGAGACCGTGTTCGCGAACATCGTCGTCGTGCGCGACCAGAACCCGCGCCCGCCGCGCGACCTGCTCACCCTGCACCTGCCGGGCAAGGGCCCGGAGGCCGCCCCGGCCCCGACCCCGGCCGGTGCCCCCGAGACGCCGTCGTTCGACCCGCTGACCCGTGGGCCGGAGATCACGGAGATCCGCTGACATGGTCCCCACCCTGCGTGACGCCTGGCGCACCGCGCTCGCCTCCCAGGAGGAGCTCGCGGCCGACGAGGAGCGCACCGAGGCGGCCCGGCAGAAGGGCTGCCGTGCCGTCGCCGAGCTGCCCAACCGCCGCCGCGCGAAGATCTCCGGCGTCCTGCGGTCCGTCGTGCTCCGCCCGCGCGAGGGCGTACCGACGGTCGAGGTCGAGCTCTTCGACGGGTCCGGCGTCGTCGACCTCGTCTGGCTCGGGCGCCGCCGGATCGCGGGCATCGAGCCCGGGCGCCGCGCGCTCGTCGAGGGCCTCGTGTGCGACGTCGACGGCCGCCGCACCATCTTCAACCCGCGCTACGAGCTCCTGGCCAAGCCGGGGGAGTGAGCCCGGCGGCCGTCGTGGACGGCCGTGCCGTACGATCCTGCGCACCCGACCCGGCCGCACCGGCCCTCCCGCCGGCGCCGCCCACCCGAGCCCCCGAGGACGCCACGACATGACGAGCAGCAGCGACGCGACCGGCGGCCCCGTGGGCGGGCGCCCCGACCCGGGCCGCGCGCCCGAGCCCGTCGCGCACGACGCCGAGGTGGTCGAGACGGTCGTCGACGACGTCGCGGCGCCCGAGGACGGCCGCGCCCGCGGCGTGCGCGCGCTCGCGGGCGAGGACTTCTCGGTGGCCGACGCGATCGGCGGCGTGCGCGGGCTCGTGGAGTCCGTCGCGCCCGGGCTCGTGTTCGTCGTCGTCTACGTCGCCACGACCAACCTGCGCTGGGCGCTCGTCACGTCCGTCGCGGCGGCCCTCGTGGCCGTCGCCGCGCGCCTCGTCCAGCGCACGCCCGTGACGCAGGCGTTCGGTGGCCTTCTGGGCGTCGGCATCGGCGTCCTGTGGGCGTGGCGCTCGGGGGAGGCGCAGGACTACTTCGCGTGGGGCCTGTGGACCAACGCCGCGTACCTCGTCGCGCTCCTGGTGTCCGTGGTGGTCCGCTGGCCGCTCGTCGGGCTCGTCGTGGAGGGCTTCCGCAGCGGCTTCGGCGTGGGGACGGCGTCCGGCGGCACGACGGCGGACGCGACCGACGGCGAGCCCCGCGAGGGCGCGGACGTTCCCGCGCCGCAGCCCGCCGAGCCGGCCGCCGGGAGCGCGGGAGAGCCCGGCGCGTTCGCCCGCTGGGCGCGGGCGTGGCGGTCGGACCGCGCGCTCGTGCGCCGCTACACCGCCGCGACGTGGCTGTGGATCGGGCTCTTCGGGGCGCGCCTCGCCGTCCAGGTGCCGCTGTACCTCGACGGCGACGTCGGCTGGCTCGGCACCGCGCGCCTCGTCATGGGGATCCCGCTGTGGGCCCTCGTGCTGTGGCTCACGTGGATCCTGGTGCGCCGCCCCGCGACCGCCGGACCGCGGCGCACGGCGTAGCCGCCCGTCGCGCGGGCCGCGCCGTCGCGCGGGCCGCGCCGTCAGAGCAGGTCGCCGCCGAGCTCGGGAGCCTCGACGGGCGCGTCCGGCGCCGTCGGGCCGTCCTCGCCCTCGCCGGCGAGCAGCCGCGCGAGCGCGCCCTCGTCCGCCTCGTTTCCCGTGACGAGCAAGAGCTCGTCCCCGACCTCGAGCGTGTCGTCCGCGCTCGGCGCGATGGGGCGCGTGCCGCGCACGATCGCCGCGAGCACGGTGTCCGCCGGCCAGCGCACCTCGCCCACGCGGCGACCGAGGAGCGGCGACGACGGCGGCAGCGTCACCTCGAGGATGTCCGCGCCGGACTGGTGGAACGTGAAGATGCGCACGAGGTCGCCCACGGCGACGGCCTCCTCGACCATCGCCGTCATGATGCGCGGCGTGGACACCGCGACGTCGACGCCCCACGACTCGTCGAACATCCACTCGTTCTTCGGGTTGTTGACGCGCGCGACCGTGCGCGGCACGCCGAACTCGGTCTTGGCGAGGAGCGACACGACCAGGTTCACCTTGTCGTCGCCCGTCGCGGCGACGATGACGTCGCACTCGTCGACCTTCGCCTCGGCGAGCGACGACAGCTCGCACGCGTCGGCGAGCAGCCAGTCGGCGTCCGCGACCTGCGCGACGCGCATCGCCGCGGGCTGCTTGTCGACGAGCATGACCTCGTGGTCGTGGCTGAGGAGCTCGCGGGCGATCGAGCGGCCGACGGAGCCCGCCCCGGCGATGACGACGCGCATCACTCGGCCTCGACCTTCGGTGCGTGGGTGAGCTTGCGTTCGACGACGGCGGCCCGCTCGTCGTCCATGAGCACGTGCAGCACGTCGTTCTCCTGCAGGACGGTGCGGTCGGTGACGAGGACGCCGTCGCCGAAGCGGCTGACGAACGCGACGCGCGCCTCGGTCGCGTCCTCGATGGCGCGCACGGTGCGGCCGATCCAGCCGGGGTGGAAGTCGACCTGGGCGAGCCGCACGCGCCCGGACGGGTCGCGGTACTCGTCGGTCGCGCCGAACGGGAGCATGCGGCGCAGCACCTGGTCGGAGGTCCAGCGCACGGTCGCCACGGTCGGGATGCCGAGCCGCTGGTAGATCTCGGCGCGCTGCGGGTCGTAGATGCGCGCGACGACCTTCTCGACGCCGAACGTCTCGCGGACCACGCGCGCGGACAGGATGTTCGAGTTGTCGCCGTCGGAGACGGCGGCGAACGCGTACGCGTCCTCGATCCCGGCCTGCACGAGCGTGTCGCGGTCGAAGCCGACGCCGGTCACCTTCTTGCCCGTGAACTCCGCGGGCAGGCGCCGGAACGCGTCGGGGTTCTGGTCGACGACGGCGACCGAGTGGCCGCTCGACTCGAGGGACTGGGCGAGCGTCGCACCGACGCGCCCGCAGCCCATGATCACGAAGTGCACGCACCGAACGCTACCGCCCGCCGGGCCCGCGGGCGCGCACCAGCGCGACCGGACGCCGTCGGGCATAGCATGTGGCCTCGTGTCGGAGATCGCTGATGCCGCGAAGCGGCTGCTGCTCGGACGGCCTGTCCGTTCCGAGCACCTGGGGCACACGCTGCTCCCCAAGCGCGTCGCGCTGCCCGTGTTCGCGTCCGACGCGCTCTCGTCCGTCGCGTACGCCCCGGACGAGATCCTCCTGACGCTCGCGCTCGCGGGCCTCAGCGCGACGATGATCTCGCCGTGGGTCGGCCTCGCGGTCGTGGTCGTGCTGCTCACGGTCGTCGCGTCGTACCGCCAGAACGTGCGGGCGTACCCGTCGGGCGGCGGCGACTACGAGGTCGCGACGGTCAACCTCGGCCCGACGGCGGGCGTCGGCGTCGCCTCGGCCCTCATGGTCGACTACGTGCTCACGGTCGCGGTCTCGATCTCCTCGGGCGCGCAGTACGCCGCGAGCGCGATCCCCGCGCTGCGCGACCACGAGGCGGCGTTCGCGATCGGGCTCGTCGTGCTGCTCACGCTCGTCAACCTGCGCGGGGTGAAGGAGTCGGGCACCTTCTTCGCGATCCCCGTCTACCTCTTCATGCTCGCGATCGGCACGACGGCGGTCGTCGGCTTCTTCCAGTACGTCACCGGCAACCTCGGCCCGGCGGAGAGCGCGGAGTTCGAGCTCACGGCGGAGAGCGGGTTCGACCAGGGGCTCATGGGCATCGCGGGCGCGTTCCTGGTGGCGCGCGCGTTCGCGTCCGGCTGCGCCGCCCTCACGGGCGTCGAGGCCATCAGCAACGGCGTGCCCGCGTTCCGCAAGCCCAAGTCGCGCAACGCGGCCACGACGCTCGCCCTGCTGGGCGGCATCTCGGCGGCGATGATGCTCTCCATCCTCTTCCTCGCCCGGGCGACGGGCGTGCACTACGCGGAGGACCCGCACGCGCAGCTCTCGCTCAACGGCGAGCCGCTCCCGGTCGACTACGTGCAGCACCCCGTGATCGGGCAGCTCGCGGAGACGGTGTTCAGCGGCGCCCCGATCCTGTTCTACGTCGTGTCGGCCGTGACGGGGCTCATCCTCGTGCTCGCGGCCAACACCGCGTTCAACGGGTTCCCGGTGCTCGGCTCGATCCTCGCCAAGGACGGCTACCTCCCGCGCCAGCTCCACACGCGCGGCGACCGCCTCGCGTTCTCGAACGGGATCATCACGCTCGCGGTCGCGGCGATCGTGCTCATCTGGGCCTTCGACGCCGAGGTGACGCGCCTGATCCAGCTCTACATCGTGGGCGTGTTCGTGTCCTTCACGCTGTCCCAGCTGGGCATGGTGCTGCACTGGACCCGCGCGCTGCGCACCGAGCACCAGCCGCGCGAGCGGTCCCGCATGCGCCGCTCGCGCGTCGTGAACACCGTGGGCCTCGGCATGACGGGCACGGTGCTCGTCATCGTGCTCCTCACGAAGTTCACGCACGGCGCGTGGATCGCGATCCTCGCGATGGCGATCGTCTTCGTGCTCATGAAGTCGATCCGCAAGCACTACGACACGGTGCGTGACGAGCTCGCGCTCGGCGACGACGCCGCGGCCGCCCGCGCGCTGCCGAGCCGCGTGCACGCGATCGTGCTCGTCTCGAAGATCCACCGCCCGACGATGCGGGCGCTCGCGTACGCGCGGGCGTCACGGCCGTCGGTGCTCGAGGCCGTCACCGTCGGCGTCGACGCCGAGGACGTCGAGGACCTCATGCGGCAGTGGGAGGCTCTCGACCTCCCGGTGCCGCTGCGCGTGCTGGACTCGCCGTTCCGCGAGATCACGCGCCCCGTGCTGTCGTACGTGCGGTCGGTCCGCCGCGAGTCCCCGCGCGACCTGGTGGTCGTCTACATCCCCGAGTACGTCGTCGGGCACTGGTGGGAGCAGCTCCTGCACAACCAGAGCGCGCTGCGCCTCAAGGGCCGGCTCCTCTTCACGCCGGGCGTCGTCGTGGCGTCCGTGCCGTGGCAGCTCTCCTCGACGGAGGGGCAGACCGGGCTCGAGGGCGAGGGCTTCCGCCAGCGCTTCACCGGGTACTGATCGCGCCGGCGCGACCCCCGGAGGAGGCCCGGTCCCGACGTCGGGGCCGGGCCTTCGTGCGTCCGCGGCGGGGGCCGGCGGGAAGCCGGGGGAGAGTGCGGGGGGAGCGCGCGGGAGAGTCCGGGATACTGGGGGCATGCCGTCCTCCTCGCGTGGTCCTGCCGTGCCCTCCGACCGACCGTCCGACCCCGGCGCGGGTCGTCCCGAGCGCGCGCCGCGCCGGTCCGGCCGACGACCCGGCCGGCAGACCCGGCAGTCGCCGCGCGTGCTCCCTCGACCTGAGGTCGAGGTCGAGCTCGAGGTCGGCCCGGTGGCGCACGGCGGTCACTGCGTGGCACGGCACGAGGGCCGGGTCGTCTTCGTGCGGCACGCCCTGCCGGGCGAGCGCGTGCGCGCCCGCGTCACCGAGGGCGGCGACGCCGCGAAGTTCTGGCGCGCCGACGCGGTCGAGGTCCTCGAGGCGTCGCCCGACCGCGTGCCGTCCGCGTGGCCCGAGGCCGGTCCGGGCGGCGTGGGCGGCGGGGAGCTCGCGCACGTCGCGATCGGCGCGCAGCGGCGGTGGAAGCGCGACGTCCTGGCCGAGCAGCTGCGCCGCCTCGCGCACGTGGACCTGGACGATCTTCACCCTCAGGTAGAGGTCGAGGGTCTGCCGGGGGACGACGAGCGCGGCGGCCTCGCCTACCGCACGCGCGTGGACCTCGTGGCCGACGGCGGCGGCCGCGCCGGGATGCACCGCTTCCGCTCGCACACCGTCGTCCCGCTCGACGCGATGCCGCTCGCGAGCGAGGACGTCGCCGACCTCGCGGCCCACGAGAAGGTCTTCACCCGCTCGTGGCGCCCGGGCACCCGGATCGAGCTCGTCGCGCCCGTCGGGTCCGCGCCGGTCCTGCTCGTCGACGGCGAGCCCTGGCGCGGGGGGTCGCCCGACCACCGGCCCAACGCGCGGCGCAGCGTCACCGAGCGCGTGGTGCTCGGCGACCGCGAGCACACGTACCGGGTCGCCGCGGACGGGTTCTGGCAGGTCCACCGCGAGGCGCCCGCCGCCCTGACGCGCGCGGTGCTCGACGGCGTCGGTGACGTCGACGGCGCGCGCGTGCTCGACCTCTACTCGGGGGCCGGGCTGTTCACGTCGCCGCTCGCGGCCGCCGTCGGGGACGCGGGCACCGTGCTCGCGGTCGAGGGCGACGAGCGGGCCGTGCGCGACGCTCGGCGCAACGCGCACGGGCTCGACCGGGTCGAGCTGCGGCACGGGCCGGTCGAGCAGGTGCTCGCCCAGGACGGGAGCGGTGCGGACGTCGTCGTGCTCGACCCGCCCCGCGTCGGTGCCGGGCGCGCCGTCGTCGAGGCCGTCGTGGGCCGTGTGCCGTCGCGCGTCGTCTACGTCGCGTGCGACCCGGCCGCGCTCGCGCGCGACGTGTCGTACCTCGCGGAGCACGGCTACGGGCTGTCGTCGCTGCGCGCGTTCGACCTCTTCCCCATGACCCACCACCTGGAGGCGGTGGCGGTCCTCACGCGCTGACCGCGCGGCGGCGCGTGCGCGCCGCCCCGGGCGCATGATGAGGGGAGACCCCACGAGCACGGACGGTGAGGCGCGCATGACGAGCACGGCGGCGACGGGGACCCGGACGGTCGTCCGGGCGGCGAGCCAGGACGGGCCCGGCGACGGTCCGGACGACGTCCGGGACGTCGTCGGCGTGGGCGTCCTGATGCCGAACGGGCGGCTCGTGGGCCGGAGCTTCGCGTCGCGCGCCGAGGCGGAGGCGTGGGCGCGGCCCGAGGAGGGGGAGCAGGTCGTCGAGCTCAACGTCCTGTGCGACTGCGACCTCTGAGCCGTCGCCGACCCCATATATCTTGACGTCAAGATATATGGGGTATGCTGGTCGCGGTGCAGGTCGCAGCGGGTCGTGGACGAGCCGCCGGCCACCGCCCCGCCCGTCCTCCGGGACGCGGCCGGAGCGGCGCACCGGCCCGGCGTAGTCTGGGCGAAGCCCCCTGAACCATGGCATCCGTGCCACCGTCTCGCCACGAAGGAGCTACGAGTGAGCAGCGTCGACACGTTCGGGTCGAAGGGAACGCTGGAGGTCGGTGAGAACTCGTACGAGATCTTCCGCCTCTCCGCCGTCGAGGGTGTCGAGCGCCTCCCGTACAGCCTGAAGATCCTCGCCGAGAACCTCCTGCGCACGGAGGACGGCGCCAACATCACCGCGGACCACGTCCGCGCGCTCGCGTCCTGGGACCCGGACGCGCAGCCGGACACCGAGATCCAGTTCACGCCGGCGCGCGTGATCATGCAGGACTTCACCGGTGTGCCGTGCGTCGTGGACCTCGCGACGATGCGCGAGGCCGTCGCGGAGCTCGGCGGTGACCCGTCGCGCATCAACCCGCTGGCGCCGGCCGAGATGGTCATCGACCACTCGGTCCAGATCGACGTCGCGGGCCGCTCGGACGCGTTCGAGCGCAACGTCGAGTTCGAGTACCAGCGCAACCACGAGCGCTACCAGTTCCTGCGCTGGGGCCAGACGGCCTTCGACGACTTCAAGGTCGTCCCCCCGGGCACCGGCATCGTGCACCAGGTCAACATCGAGTACCTCGCGCGCACCGTCATGACCCGTGAGGTCGGCGGCGTGCTCCGCGCCTACCCGGACACGTGCGTCGGCACCGACTCGCACACGACGATGGTTAACGGCCTCGGCGTGCTCGGCTGGGGCGTCGGCGGCATCGAGGCCGAGGCGGCCATGCTCGGCCAGCCCGTCTCGATGCTCATCCCGCGCGTCGTGGGCTTCAAGCTCAACGGCTCCATCCCGGCGGGCGTGACCGCGACGGACGTCGTGCTCACCATCACGCAGATGCTGCGCCAGCACGGCGTCGTCGGGAAGTTCGTCGAGTTCTACGGCGCGGGCGTGGCCCAGGTGCCGCTCGCGAACCGCGCGACCATCGGCAACATGAGCCCCGAGTTCGGCTCGACCGCCGCGATCTTCCCGATCGACGGCGTGACGATCGACTACCTGCGCCTCACGGGCCGCAGCGACGAGCAGCTCGCGCTCGTCGAGGCGTACGCCAAGGAGCAGGGCCTGTGGCTCGACCCCGAGGCCGACGGCTACGTCGAGCCCGTCTTCTCGGAGTACCTCGAGCTGGACCTCTCGACGGTCGTCCCGTCGATCGCCGGCCCGAAGCGCCCGCAGGACCGCATCGAGCTGGGCGAGGCGAAGGAGTCGTTCGCGTCCGCGATCCTCGACTACGTCGACGCCCAGGAGGCGGCGCCGTTCACGGGTCTCGACGAGTCCGTCGAGGAGACGTTCCCGGCGTCCGACCCGATCGCCGCCGCCGCGCACGACGACCCGTCCGACCAGCCGGTCGCGCCGGGCCACGCCGACAGCGCGAAGCGCCCGCACAAGGTCGTCCCGGTCACGCTCGAGGACGGCACGACGACCGAGCTCGACCACGGGCACGTCGTCATCGCGTCGATCACGTCGTGCACCAACACGTCGAACCCGTCGGTCATGCTCGCGGCGGCCCTGCTCGCGAAGAAGGCGGTCGACCGCGGTCTCGCGTCGAAGCCGTGGGTCAAGACGTCCATGGCGCCCGGCTCGCAGGTCGTGACGAACTACTACGAGAAGGCCGGCCTGTGGCCGTACCTCGAGAAGCTCGGCTTCCACCTGGTCGGCTACGGCTGCGCCACGTGCATCGGCAACTCGGGTCCGCTCGCCGACGAGATCTCGGCGACGGTCAACGAGCACGACCTCTCGGTCGTCTCGGTCCTCTCGGGCAACCGCAACTTCGAGGGCCGCATCAATCCCGACGTGAAGATGAACTACCTCGCGTCGCCGCCTCTCGTCATCGCCTACGCGCTGGCCGGCACGATGGACTTCGACTTCGACGGCGAGCCCCTGGGCACCGACCCGCACGGCGAGCCGGTCTTCCTCAAGGACATCTGGCCCTCCCCGGAGGAGGTCCAGGCGACGATCGACGCGTCGATCGACCGCGACATGTTCACGAAGGACTACGCGGACGTCTTCACGGGTGACGACCGCTGGCGCGCGCTCGAGACGCCCGAGGGCGACACGTTCGCGTGGGACACCGAGTCGACCTACGTGCGCAAGCCCCCGTACTTCGACGGCATGGGCATGGAGCCGTCGCCCGTCACGGACATCTCCGGCGCGCGCGTGCTCGCGAAGCTCGGCGACTCGGTGACGACCGACCACATCAGCCCCGCCGGTGCCATCAAGGTGGACTCGCCGGCCGGCAAGTACCTCGCGGAGCACGGCGTCGCGCGCCGCGACTTCAACTCCTACGGCTCGCGCCGCGGGAACCACGAGGTCATGATCCGCGGCACGTTCGCGAACATCCGCCTGCGCAACCAGCTCCTCGACAACGTCGAGGGCGGCTACACCTTCAACTTCGTGAAGGACGCGCAGGACACGATCTACGACGCCGCGCAGGACTACGCCGCGCAGGGCACCCCGCTCGTCATCCTCGGCGGCAAGGAGTACGGCTCCGGCTCGTCGCGCGACTGGGCGGCCAAGGGCACCGCGCTCCTGGGCGTCAAGGCCGTCATCACGGAGAGCTTCGAGCGCATCCACCGCTCGAACCTCATCGGCATGGGCGTCCTGCCGCTGCAGTTCCCGGCGGGCGAGAGCGCCGAGTCGCTCGGCCTCGCGGGCACGGAGACCTTCGACATCGAGGGCATCACCGCGCTCAACGACGGCACCACGCCGTCGACCGTCAAGGTCACGGCCACCAAGCCCGACGGCACGAGCGTCGAGTTCGACGCCGTCGTGCGCATCGACACCCCGGGCGAGGCGGACTACTACCGCAACGGCGGCATCCTGCAGTACGTGCTGCGCTCGCTCGTCGCCTGACACGCACGCGCGTCCCGACGGCGCGTCCACCCCGGCCGGGGCGGGCGCGCCGTCGCCGTTCTCCACCAGGCCCTGCGCGGGTGTCGGGAGTCCGGCGTAGCGTCGGTCGCATGACACAGCGGTCGTGGTCGGTCCTGGGCGTTCCGTCGAGCGCGGCCGCCCACGGCCCCGGTCTCGAGAAGGCGCCCGCGGCGCTGCGTGCGGCCGGGCTCGTGGACGCGCTCCGGGCGCGGGGGCTCGTGGTCACCGACCAGGGCGACGTCGAGCCGGCCCGCTGGCGCGCGCACCACGTGCCCGGACGCCTGAACGACGTCGAGCGCGTCGCCGCGGGCGCGGGTCGGGTCCGGGAGGCTGTCCGCGACGGGCTGCGAGGGGGCCACGTCCCCCTGGTGCTCGGCGGCGAGTGCACCGTGACGCTCGGGGTCGTCGCCGCGGCCGTGGACGTGCACGACGACTGCGGCCTGGTCTACGTCGACGGAGGGCAGGACCTCTTCACGGTGGC
Source organism: Cellulosimicrobium sp. RS (assembly GCF_046159675.1). Lineage (NCBI taxonomy): Bacteria > Bacillati > Actinomycetota > Actinomycetes > Micrococcales > Promicromonosporaceae > Cellulosimicrobium > Cellulosimicrobium sp. RS. The sequence goes on from NZ_JBJXVU010000008.1 coordinate 60,467, forward strand.
GTCGCACCCCGAGGAGCCCATCGCCGACGCGACGGGCGTCGCCCACCTCCTCGACCTCCCGGGCGCGAGCCCGGAGCTGAGCGCCGTCGGGGCGCGACGACCGCTCCTGGACGCCCGACGGCTCGCGTTCCTCGGCTTCTCCGACGCCGAGGAGGACGAGGACGGCCGCGTCGCCGCGACCCGGGTCCCCGCCGCCGAGGTCTCCGCAGGTCCCGAGGCGGCGGCCCGTCGTGCCGTGGACGGCGTGGGCAGCGGGCCGTTCGTGCTCCACGTGGACGTGGACGTCCTCGACTTCTTCGCGCTGCCCGCCGCCGACGTGCCCGTCTTCGGGCGCGGGCTCGTCCCCGCCGAGCTGGAGCGCGTCGTGCGCGAGATCGTCTCCGACCCGGACCTCGTCGCGGTCACGCTGGTCGAGTTCAACCCGGACCACGGCGGGTCGACGACGGCCCGCGCGCTGGTCGACCTGCTCGCCCGCGCGCTCGCGCCCGGCTGACGCGGGGTACGGGCACCGAGGGGCGGGCGGGCCGTCAGAGCGGGGCGTCGAGGGTGCGCGTCCGGTCCCACGGCTCGGTCCAGCCGAGCCGGTCGAACAGCGCGTCGAGGATGCCGCCGGTGAAGCCCCAGACGAGGTGCTCGCGCCCGTCGGCCTCCACGAGGAAGCCGGGGCTCTTGTGCACCCGGCGGTCCCGGCGGACCGTCACCGTGCGGCGCCGGCCGGGGTCGAGCAGGTCGGCCACGGGGACCCGGAACACGTGGGCCGACTCGGCGGCGTCGACGGCGCGGACCGGGGTGGGCCGGGCCCACCACCCGAGCACGGGCGTGACGACGTGGTTGCTCACCGGCACGGGCAGCCGACCGAGCGTGCCGAGCACCTCGACGCCGCCCGGGTCGAGGCCCGTCTCCTCCTCGGCCTCGCGCAGCGCGCCGCCCACCGGGCCGTCGTCGTCGGGCTCGAGCCGGCCGCCCGGGAACGCGACCTGGCCCGGGTGGTGGCCGAGCGTCGTCGCGCGCGCGAGCAGGAGCACGTCGAGGTCGGCGGGGACGGCCGCGGCCGGGTGCACCGCGGGCACCCCGTCGAGGACGCCGAAGAGCAGCAGCACGGCGGCGTCGCGCGCGTCCGGGCGCAGCGTGCCGACGGCGTGGCGCCACGGCTCGGGCCAGGCACCGCCGTCCCGGGCGAGGGTCGCGAGCTGCGCGCGCGCCGACGCGCGCGCAGCCTCGGGCGGGGTCGTCACCAGCTCACCGGGAGCGGGCGGCCCTCCTCGTAGCCCGCGGCCGACTGCACGCCCACGACGGCGCGGTCCGCGAACTCGGCGAGGCTCGACGCCCCGGCGTAGGTCGCGGAGCTGCGCAGCCCGGACGTGATCTGGTCGAGCAGGTCCTCGACGCCGGGCCGCTGCGGGTCGAGGAACATGCGGCTCGAGCTGATGCCCTCCTCGTACAGCGCCTTGCGCGCGCGGTCGAACGGCGAGCCCCCCGCGGTGCGGGCGGCGACGGCGCGCGCCGACGCCATGCCGAAGCTTTCCTTGTAGAGGCGGCCCGTGCCGTCGTCGTGCAGGTCGCCCGGGGACTCGTAGGTGCCCGCGAACCACGAGCCGATCATCACCTGCGAGGCGCCCGCGGCGAGCGCGAGGGCGACGTCGCGCGGGTGGCGCACGCCGCCGTCGGCCCAGACGTGCTTGCCGAGCTCGCGCGCCGCGGCGGCGCACTCCAGCACCGCGGAGAACTGCGGGCGCCCGACGGCCGTCATCATGCGCGTGGTGCACATGGCCCCCGGCCCCACGCCCACCTTGACGATGTCCGCGCCCGCGGCGACGAGGTCGCGCACGCCGTCGGCGGTGACGACGTTGCCCGCCACGACGGGGACGTCCGGGCCCACCGAGCGCACGGCGTCGAGCGCCTGGAGCATCTTGGCCTGGTGGCCGTGCGCCGTGTCCACGACGAGCACGTCCACCCCGGCCGCGAGGAGCTCCTTCGCCTTCGCCGCGACGTCGCCGTTGATCCCGACGGCGGCGCCGACGCGCAGGCGGCCGGCGTCGTCGAGCGCGGGCGCGTAGACCGACGAGCGCAGCGCGCCCTTGCGCGTGAGGACGCCGACGAGCGCGCCGTCGCGCGTCACGGGCGCGACCTTGAGACGCGCGGTGTGGAGCTGCTCGTAGGCCGCCTCGAGCCCGGCCCGACCGCCGTCGAGCACGGAGGCGTCGAGGACGAGGGGGTGGTCGGTCATCACCTGGTGGACCTGGGTGAAGCGGTCGACGTCGGCGCAGTCGGCCTCCGTGACCACGCCGACCGGGCGCCCGCCGTCCACGACGACCGCGGCGCCGTGCGCGCGCTTGCCGATGAGCGTGAGGGCGGTGTGGACGGTGTCGTGCGGGCCGACGACGACGGGCGTCTCGATGACGGGGTCCTTGGACTTCACGTCCGCGACGACGTCCGCCACGACGTCGGTCGGGACGTCCTGCGGGATGATCGCGATGCCGCCGCGCCGCGACACGGTCTCCGCCATGCGGCGCCCCGCGACGGCCGTCATGTTGGCGACGACGACGGGGATCGTCGTGCCCGTGCCGTCGGCGGAGGAGAGGTCGACGTCGAAGCGCGACGCGACCTCGGAGCGCGACGGGACGAGGAACACGTCGCCGTAGGTGAGGTCGGTCGCGGGGGACTGTCCGGGCAGGAAGCGCATGGTTCCATCCTACGAGGTCGCACCCCGCCGTTGTCCGCAGTGCGGAAGGAGAATTCCACGAACGTCGCGTCCGTGCGTCCGCGGCGCGAGTGTGCGTCAATGACGTGAAGGTCCCGTCGCCCGGCGCACCGCGGCGCAGGTCATCGGCCCGGACGGCCTAGAGTTGTCGGGCTGGTCGCACGGGAACGGAACGGAGCATCTGCATGAGCCTGCTTGGCACGATCACCTCGCCCGAGGACGTGCAACGGCTGACCCCGGGGCAGGCGCGCGAGCTCGCCGCGGAGATCCGGGCGTTCCTCGTCGACTCCGTCTCCCGCACGGGCGGCCACCTCGGCCCGAACCTCGGGGTCGTGGAGCTGACCATCGCGATGCACCGCGTGTTCTCCTCGCCCACGGACACCTTCGTGTTCGACACGGGCCACCAGTCCTACGTGCACAAGCTCCTCACGGGGCGCCAGGACTTCTCCGCGCTGCGCAAGCAGGGCGGGCTGTCCGGGTACCCGTCGCGCGCCGAGTCCGAGCACGACGTCGTCGAGAACTCGCACGCGTCCACCGCGCTCTCGTGGGGCGACGGCATCGCCAAGGCGAACGTCGTGCGCGGTCTCACCGACCGGCACGTCGTGGCGGTCATCGGCGACGGCGCGCTCACCGGCGGCATGGCCTGGGAGGCGCTCAACAACATCGCGGAGAGCCAGGACCGGCGGCTCGTGGTCGTCGTCAACGACAACGGGCGCTCGTACTCGCCCACGATCGGCGGCCTCGCGCACCACCTGTCGACGCTGCGCACCACGCACGGCTACGAGAGCTTCCTGCAGTGGGGCAAGCGCACCCTCAACCGGTCCGGCGCGCCCGGGCGGTTCGCCTACGAGTGGCTGCACGGCCTGAAGAAGGGCCTCAAGGACGTCGTCGCGCCGCAGGGCATGTTCGAGGACCTCGGCATCAAGTACGTCGGGCCGGTCGACGGCCACGACGTCGAGGCCATGGAGCACGCGCTGCGCCGTGCGAAGGCGTACGGCGCGCCCGTGATCGTGCACGCGCTCACCGAGAAGGGCCGCGGCTACACGCCCGCCGAGCAGGACGTCGCCGACCGCTTCCACGCCGTGGGCAAGATCCACCCGGAGACCGGGCTCCCGGTCGCACCCTCGCGCTTCGGCTGGACGAGCGTCTTCGCCGACGAGATCGTCCAGATCGGGCGGCGGCGGTCCGACGTCGTCGCGATCACCGCGGCGATGCTCGAGCCGGTCGGTCTCAAGCCGTTCTCGCAGGCGTTCCCCGAGCGCACGTTCGACGTCGGGATCGCGGAGCAGCACGCCGCGACGTCCGCGGCCGGCATGGCGTTCGCCGGGCTGCACCCGGTGGTCGCGGTGTACGCGACGTTCCTCAACCGCGCGTTCGACCAGGTGCTCATGGACGTCGCGCTGCACAAGGCCGGCGTGACGTTCGTGCTCGACCGCGCGGGCATCACGGGCGACGACGGCGCGAGCCACAACGGCATGTGGGACATGGCGATGCTGCGCATCGTGCCGGGCCTGCGCCTGGCCGCGCCGCGCGACGAGGAGACCCTGCGGACCGCGCTGCGCGAGGCCGTGGACGTCGACGACGCCCCGACGGTCGTGCGGTACCCGAAGGGCGCGCTCTCGGACGCCCTGCCCGCCGTCGAGTCCGTCGACGGCGTGGACCTGCTCGCGGTGCCTGCGGGCGCGGGCGACGAGGCCGCTCCCGCCGCGGCGGCGCCGGGTGGTCCGCGCCGCGTCCTGCTCGTCGGCCTGGGCTCGATGGCCCGCGTCGCGCTCGACGCCGGGGAGTCGCTCACCGCGCACGGCGTCGACGTCACGGTCGCGTCGCCCACGTGGGTGCTCCCGATGCCGAGCGCGCTCGTCAAGCTCGCCGGGGAGCACGACCTCGTCGTGACGGTGGAGGACGGCGTCGCGGACGGCGGGGTCGGCGCGCTGCTGGCCCAGCGGGCGCTGGAGTCGGGCGTGCGCACGCCCGTGCACCCGATCGGCCTCCCGGCGCAGTTCCTCGACCACGCCACGCGCGATCAGGTCGTGTCCGCGTACCGCCTCACCGGGGCAGACGTCGCGCGCGACGTGCTGGACGCGCTCGCGGCGCTCGCACGCGGCTGACGACCCCTGCCGCGCACCCGGCTCCCGGGTGCGCGGCTCCGGACACGCGGACGGCCCGCGGCGCAGGTGCGCCGCGGGCCGTCGCGTCGGTCAGGAGTGGGTGACCTCGACCGCCTGCTCGACGACGGCGCGCAGGTCGCCGCCGGACGCCGCGTGCCACGCGCGCTGCCGGGCGGCGCCGTTGCCCCCGGACCACAGGCGCCCGAGCCGCTCGGTCACCGCGTCCAGGTCCCCGGCGTCGACGAGCGCGTCGCGCACGTGCGCGACGAGCTGGCCCACGACGTCGTGCGCGGGGGCCGGGCGCCAGGTGAGGGGCGAGACGAGGTCCTCCTCGAGGCCCGAGCGGCCGGCGCGCCAGGACGCGGTGCGCAGGATCTCGGGCCGCAGCTCGGGCGCGGGCGCGCCGTCGGCGGACTCCCGGGCCGCCGTCTCGACGAGACCGCGGGCGAGCGCCGCGAGCAGCGTCGCGGTGTCCGGGTCGAGGCACACGTCCGCGACGCGGATCTCGACCGTGGGGTAGCGCGACGACAGGCGGGCATCGAAGTAGACCATGTTCTCGTCGAGGATCGTCCCGGTCGCGACGAGGCCGTCGACCGCCGCGCGGTACGCCTCGGGCGAGCCGAACGCGCGCGTCGGGCCGGAGGTGGGCCAGCGCGACCAGACCTGCGACCGGAAGCTCGCGTACCCGCTGTCCTGGCCCTGCCAGAAGGGCGAGTTCGTGCTCAGCGCGAGGAGCGTCGCGAGCCACGGCCCGATCCGGTCGAGCACAGCGACGCCCTCGGTGTCGTCCGCGACGGCGACGTGCACGTGACAGCCGCTCGTCAGCTGCTCGCGCGCCGTGAGGCCGAACGCGGCGCGCGCCTCGAGGTAGCGCAGGCGCGACACGGTCGTGCCCTCGAACGGCAGGGGAGACGTCGAGAGCGCGGCGACGCGGGCCCCGACGCGGTCCGCGGCCTCCTGGGCGCGACGCCGGCCCTCGCGGATCTCGGTCGCGAGCTCGTCGATCTCGCGGCGCGGGTGCGTCGCCGTCTCGAGCTGCTCCTCCATGAACTCCGACTCCAGCGAGCCGGTGCCCCCGCCCTTGTCGTCGGTGCCGGAGGCCTCGAGGGCCTCGGCCGCGCGGGCGACGGGCTGCCCGTCGTCGCCGACGAGCAGGAACTCTTCCTCGACCCCTACGGTGCGTTTCACCCGGGCAGTCTCACATGGATGCGCGCGGCACGTCCGGCGAGCGTGTGACGCGCGCCCGTGTCGTGCGTCACGACGGCGGCGCGGGGTCCCCAGGGGGAGGGCCGGAGGGCTTGTGAAGGTCATCACAAGACCCCCTCGGAAAGGGTGCCGCGGGGGCGAGGAACCGCGGAATCCGGCCGTTCCTGCCGGGTCCCGCCCGCCTCGGGACCTAGGTCCCCGGGCGGTCCCGAACGCCTCCGCGGCGGGCTCCGGGAACCTAGCCTGGAGGTGGCGAAGGAGCCCGTCGGAACCTCGGCCGAGGGCCCCACCCGGGACCTCGCGAGGCCGGCGGGTCCGGCCGGCGCGCGGACCCGCGCGTCAGGCACGAGGGAGGTCCAGATGACCAGCGTTTCCGAGGCAACCGGCACGACGAGCGGCGGCCGCGCGACGGGGGCGGGCGCCGTCGACCCGCAGCGCGACACCGCGCACGTCCCTGCGTGGGAGGGCTTCACCGACGGCCCGTGGCGCGACACGGTCGACGTGCGCGACTTCATCCAGCGCAACTACCGCCCGTACACGGGCGACGCGTCGTTCCTCGTCGGCCCCACGGAGCGCACGACGGGCATCTGGAGCACGCTGTCCGCCATGTTCCCGGAGGAGCGGGAGATGGGGATCTACGACGTGGACACCCACACGCCCGCCGGCATCACGGCGCACGCGCCGGGCTACATCGACAAGGCGCACGAGGTGATCGTCGGTCTGCAGACCGACGCCCCGCTCAAGCGCGCGATCATGCCGAACGGCGGCTGGCGCATGGTCGAGGGCGCGCTGGAGACGTACGGCTACGAGGTCGACGAGACCCTGCGGAAGGTCTTCACCGAGTACCGCAAGACGCACAACCAGGGCGTGTTCGACGTCTACCCGCCGAACGTGCGCGCGGCCCGCAGCTCGCACATCATCACGGGCCTGCCCGACGCCTACGGCCGCGGCCGGATCATCGGCGACTACCGCCGCGTCGCGCTCTACGGCGTCGACGCGCTGATCGCCGCGAAGAAGCTCGACAAGCTCGGGCTCGACACGCAGCCCTTCAGCGAGAAGGTCGTGCGCGAGCGCGAGGAGCACGCGGAGCAGATCCGCGCGCTGGGCGAGCTCAAGGAGATGGCGGCCTCGTACGGCTACGACATCTCCGGCCCGGCGACGACGGCCCGCGAGGCCGTGCAGTGGCTCTACTTCGCCTACCTCGCCGCGGTGAAGGAGCAGAACGGCGCCGCGATGTCCCTCGGCCGCACGTCGACGTTCCTCGACGTGTTCATCGACCGCGACCTCGAGGCCGGCCGCATCACGGAGTCCGAGGCGCAGGAGATCATCGACGACTTCGTCATCAAGCTCCGCATCGTGCGGTTCCTGCGCACACCCGAGTACGACGCCCTGTTCTCCGGCGACCCGACGTGGGTCACCGAGACGATCGGCGGCATGGGCGAGGACGGGCGCCCGCTCGTCACGAAGAACTCGTTCCGGTTCCTCCAGACGCTCTACAACCTCGGGCCGGCCCCCGAGCCGAACATGACGGTCTTCTGGAGCCCGGACCTGCCGCAGGGCTTCAAGGACTACTGCGCGCAGGTCTCGATCGACACCTCGGCCGTGCAGTACGAGTCGGACGAGCTCATCCGCCAGCACTGGGGCGACGACGCGGCGATCGCGTGCTGCGTGTCCCCGATGCGGGTCGGCAAGCAGATGCAGTTCTTCGGCGCTCGCGTGAACCTCGCCAAGACGCTGCTCTACGCGATCAACGGCGGCCGCGACGAGATCTCCGGCAAGCAGGTCTCGCCCGTGGCGGCGCCCGTCGAGGGCGACGTGCTCGACTTCGACGACGTCATGGCGAAGTTCGACGCGACGATGGACTGGCTGGCCGCGACGTACGTCGAGGCGCTCAACTGCATCCACTGGTCGCACGACAAGTACGCGTACGAGCGCATCGAGATGGCGCTGCACGACAAGGACGTGCTGCGGACCATGGCGTGCGGCATCGCGGGCCTGTCCGTCGCGGCGGACTCGCTGTCGGCGATCAAGCACGCGAAGGTCTCCGTCGTCCGCGACGAGCGCGGCCTCGTCGTCGACTACGTCACCGAGGGCGAGTACCCGACGTTCGGCAACGACGACGACCGGGCCGACGCGATCGCCGTCGACCTCGTCGAGCGGTTCATGGCGAAGGTCCGCACGCACCCGACGTACCGTGACGCGGTGCCCACGCAGTCGGTCCTGACGATCACGTCGAACGTCGTGTACGGGAAGGCGACGGGCAACACGCCTGACGGCCGCCGCGCCGGCGAGCCGTTCGCCCCGGGTGCCAACCCGATGAACGGGCGCGACACGCACGGCATGCTCGCCTCGGCGCTGTCGGTGGCCAAGCTGCCGTACGACGAGGCGCAGGACGGCATCTCGCTGACCAACACGGTCGTGCCGAGCGGCCTCGGGCGCACCAAGGAGGAGCAGGTCACCAACCTCGCCGGCCTCCTGGACGCCTACATCGGGTCCGAGGGGTACCACATGAACGTCAACGTGCTGAACCGCGAGACGCTCCTGGACGCCATGGACCACCCGGAGAACTACCCGCAGCTGACGATCCGCGTGTCCGGGTACGCGGTGAACTTCGTCCGCCTCACGCGCGAGCAGCAGCTGGACGTGCTGTCGCGCACCTTCCACGGCGCGCTCTGACGAGCGCTGAGGAGCCAGCCATGACCGTCACCCTTCCCGGCCCCGCCGTCCGCCCGTCGCGCGGGTGCGGCGTCGCCGGGGGCACCCTGCCCGACGACGCCACGCGCCTCGACGTCCCGGGCGTCCCGACCTCCGCGGCCGAGCCCGCGGCGTCGGGCACGCCCGTGGGCCACGCGCGCCGGGCCGGCGCGGGCCTGGACGGGCTGACGGTCGCGGACGTGGACCGGGCCGACAAGCTCGCGGCGATGCGCGCGGGCGAGCTCGGCTCGGTCCACTCCTGGGAGCTCGTCACCGCCGTGGACGGGCCGGGGACCCGGCTCACCGTGTTCCTCAACGGGTGCCCGCTGCGGTGCCTGTACTGCCACAACCCCGACACGTTCGCGATGAAGGACGGCAGGCCCGTCACGGCGGACGAGCTCCTCGGGCGCGTCCGGCGCTACCTGCCCGTCTTCCGGGCCACCCACGGGGGGCTCACGCTCTCGGGCGGCGAGGTGCTCATGCAGCCCGCGTTCGCGGCGCGCGTCCTGCGCGGTGCGAAGGCGATGGGCGTGCACACCGCGCTCGACACGTCCGGCTTCCTCGGCGCGAACGCGACCGACGCGATGCTCGACGACACCGACCTCGTGCTGCTCGACGTGAAGTCCGGCGACCCGGAGACCTACACGAAGGTCACGAGCCGCGACCTCGAGCCGACCCTGCGGTTCGGGCGACGGATCGCCGAGCGCGGGCTCACCGGCCACGCGCCCGAGGTCTGGGTGCGCTTCGTGCTCGTCCCGGGCCTCACCGACGACCCGGACAACGTCGAGAAGGTCGCCGCGTACGCGGCGTCGCTCAACGCGATCCGCCCCGGCACGGTGACGCGCGTCGAGGTGCTGCCCTTCCACCAGATGGGCCGCGACAAGTGGGACGCGCTCGGGCGCACCTACGAGCTCGACGACACGCCCGCGCCGTCGGCCGAGCTCACCGAGCGCGTGCGCGACCAGTTCCGCGCCCACGGCCTGACGACGTACTGACCCGACCCGCCGACGAGCGCCCGCTCGCCGAGACGGGAGAAGTGGCCCCGGACCGCCGTGCTCCAGGGGCCACTTCTCCCGTCTCGGCGGGTGCGCGCTCCCCGGGTCGGGGTCGGGCCGTAGGGTGCGCGGGTGCCTGCAGCGACCGTCGACGCCCACGACCCCCGATGGACCGAATGCGGGAGGCGGTGGACCGAGCGCGCCGCCGGCGCGCTCGCCGACCTCGCGAGCCCCGACGGCACGAGCCCGGTCGTGGTCGAGCACATCGGGTCGACGGCGGTCCCCGGGCTCGCGGCGAAGCCGATCATCGACCTCCAGGTGCGCGTCGCGCCGCTGCCCTCCGAGGCGGAGCTCGACGCCGCGCTCGGGCCGCTCGGGTTCTCGATCGAGCGCGGCGCGCGTCCGGACTCGCCCGGCGTGTACCGGGACGTCCCGCGTCCGGGCGCCGACCCCGCCCCCGAGCTCTACGCCAAGCGACTGCTCACCCGCCCCGGCGACGGGGACGAGCCGCCCGTGATCCTGCACGTCCGGCGCCTCGACTCGCCGTTCGCGGCGTACGTCGTCGCGTTCCGCGACTGGCTGCGTGCCGTCCCCGCCGAGGCCGCGGCGTACGAGGCGACGAAGCGCGACCTCGCCGCGCGCCACGCGGACGCCGACGACTACGACGACTACACGCGCGACAAGACGGCGTTCCTCGACGCGGCGCAGTCCCGGATGGAGCGCTGGACGGCGGAGGCCGGCAGGTCGTCGTGAGGGCGCCGGAGCGTGCCTGCGGCCGGGAGCGATACTGTGGTGATACCACGTCGGGAGGTGCGGGATGAGCGGCAACCAGATGGTCGTGCGGTTCACCGAGGACGAGAAGCGAGTCCTCGAGGCGGCCGCGGAGCGCGAGGGGCGCTCGCAGAACGAGATCGTCCGTGAGGCCGTACGACGGTACGGCGCGGAGCGCGACGCCCTCCGTGATCGACTGATCGCGGACGCGATCCGCGAGTACGGACCCGTGCTCGACAAGCTCGCCTGAGGTGGTCGCGTCGCGAGAGGTCGAGTACCTCGAGGTCGGGGACCTGCTCGCGGCGGCGCGCGCGCTGCTCCGGGCGGAGCCGGTCGTCCGCGACTGGGGTGCGCTCGACTCGGCCGTGCATCGTCCTCGCGCCTCGATGTTCGGTGAGGAGGCGTACCCGTCGCTCGACCTGAAGGCGGCCGCGCTGATGCTCTCCGTCGTCCAGAACCACGCGCTCGTCGACGGCAACAAGCGGCTCGGTCTCGTCGCCGTCGTCGTGTTCTACGGCATGAACGGTGTCGCGCTGCGTGCCCCCCACGACGACGTGTACGAGCTGACGATGTCGATCGCCGACGGCTCGACGCACGACGTGACGTACGTCGCCGAGTGCCTCGCTCGTTGGCACGCGTGACCGCGCCGCGCGCGGCGCTGCCCGACGTCGCCACCGCGCGGGCGGTCGTCGCGGACGCGGACGCCCTCGCCGCGCTGCTCGCGACCCTCTCCGCCGCGCCCGGGACGGCCCGCGAGCAGGTGCGCGCCGCGTTCGGCGACAGCCGCGAGGAGAAGGTCCTGGCGCGCCTCGACGCCGTCGACGTCGCGTCGCTGCGCGACGTCACGCGCGAGCGCCTGCGGCTCGGGGCGCTCGCGGACGCGGGCGTGCGGACGGTCGGCGAGGTCGCGCGGCTCGGGCGCGACGGGCTGGAGAAGCTCCCCGAGATCGGCCCCCAGACGGCGACGCACCTGCTCGCCGCCGCCGAGCAGGTGGCGCGCGCCGTGCGCGAGAGCCTGCGCTTCCGGATCGACCTCACGCCGACGGACCCGGTCGCGACCGCGCTCGTCCAGGCGCTGCACACGCTCGACCAGGCCGACGCCGCCGTCGCGCGGTACGGCGACCAGGTGCGGGCCGCGCTCGCGGAGCACGAGCGCGTGCGCGCCGACGCGCTGGTGGCCGCGAGCGGGGCGCGCCGCCTGCTCGCGTGGGGCGAGCGGCGGCGTCGGGCGTCCGCGGCGGTCACGGTGCTCGCCGCGGTCGTCGAGCGGGCCCGGGTCACCGGGCTCGCCGAGGAGGCGCGGCGCGTCGTCGGGCTGCTCGCCGAGCCCGCGCGCCCGTACGACGTCTGGGAGGACTTCCGGCGCCGGTCCGCGGGGTACTACGCGCTGCTCGACGGCGTCGCCCCCACGGGCCGCGACGTCGCCGCCGCGGCCGGGCACCTGCCTGCCGAGCTGGTCGACCGCGTGCAGACGCAGGCGCTCGACGAGTCGCTGCTGACCGTCTCGCTTCGCGGGTACCAGGCGTTCGGGGCCCGCTTCGCGCTCGCCCAGCGCCGCGTCGTCCTGGGCGACGAGATGGGCCTGGGCAAGACGGTGCAGGCCGTCGCCGTCGTCGCGCACCTGGTCGCCCGCGGCGCGACCCACGCGCTCGTCGTGTGCCCGGCGAGCGTGCTGGAGAACTGGGTGCGCGAGCTGCGCGCGCACGCGAGCCTCCCGGTGCACGCCGTCCATGGCGAGGACCGGGAGGAGGCAGCCGCCGCGTGGCGCGCTGCGGGCGGCGTCGCCGTCGTGACCTTCGCGGGCCTGCGGCGCGCGGGGACCGAGGCGTTCGCGGCGGCGGCGCCGGCCGTGCTCGTCGTGGACGAGGCGCACTACGTGAAGAACCCGCTCGCGAAGCGGTCCGTGGCCGTCGCGGCCCTCGCGCGGACGACCGAGCACGTGCTGCTGCTCACGGGCACGCCCATGGAGAACCGGGTCGAGGAGTTCCGCACCCTGCTGGGCTACCTCCAGCCCGAGCTCGCGGCACGCCTCGACGCCGCGCACGGCGCCGCGGGCCCCGACGCGTTCCGGCACGCTGTCGCGCCCGCGTACCTGCGCCGCAACGCCGAAGACGTGCTCGAGGAGCTGCCCGAGCTCGTGCAGGTCGACGAGTGGGAGCGGCTCGGCCCGGTCGACGGCGCCGCGTACCGGGAGGCGGTCGCGGCGGGGTCGTTCATGGCCATGCGGCGGGCGGCGTTCGCCGTCGAGCACCCCGAGGACTCGGCGAAGCTGCGCCGGCTCGTCGAGATCGCGCGCGAGGCGGCCGAGAACGGGCGCAAGGTCGTGGTGTTCTCGTACTTCCGGGACGTCGTGGACGTGGTCGTGCGCGCCCTCGGCGACCTCGCGCTCCCGCCCCTCACCGGCTCCGTGCCCGCCCGCACGCGACAGACGATCGTCGACGACTTCACCGCGGCCGAGGACCCGCGCGTGCTCGTCAGCCAGATCGACGTCGGGGGAGTGGGTCTCAACCTCCAGGCGGCGTCCGTCGTGGTCCTGTGCGAGCCGCAGACCAAGCCCACGACCGAGGCGCAGGCCGTCGCGCGCGCCCACCGCATGGGGCAGGTCGAGACCGTCCAGGTGCACCGCCTGCTCACCGTCGACAGCGTCGACGAGCACCTCGTGCGCCTTCTCGGCACCAAGGCCCGGCTGTTCGACGCCTATGCGCGCCGCAGCGCGCTCGCCGAGGAGGTCGCGGGCGCGGTCGACGTGTCCGAGGCGTCGCTCGCGCGCGCGGTGGTCGACGCCGAGCGCGCCCGGCTGTTCGTCGACCCGGCCGTGACGTCGGTCGAGGACGCGCCCGTCGCGGGAGCGCCCACCGACGAGGTCCCTCCCGCCGGCGCGCTCGGTCACGCGACCGAGGACGCGCCCGCCGAGCACTGACGCGGCCCGGGCCTGCGCCGTCGTCGCGCTCGGCACCGGGACGGGGCATAGCGTGGCGTCATGACCGAGATCGACACCTTGCCCGCGCTCACCCCGCTGCGAGAGGACTGGTCGACGGCGCTCGCGGTCGTCGCGCACCCGGACGACATGGAGTTCGGCGCGGCCGCCGCCGTCGCGCGGTGGACCGCGCAGGGCAAGCGGGTCGTGTACTGCATGGTCACGAGCGGCGAGGCGGGGATCGACGGCATGGACCCGGACGAGGCGCGCCGCGTGCGGGAGGCGGAGGAGGTCGAGTCCGCACGCATCGTCGGCGTCGACGAGGTCGAGTTCCTCGGGCTGCCCGACGGCGTGCTCGAGTACGGCCTCACGCTGCGGCGCGCGATCGCGGGGGCGATCCGCCGTCACCGGCCCGACGTCGTGATCACCGGGAACTACCGCGAGACGTTCCCGGGCGGGATGCTCAACCAGGCGGACCACGTCGCGACGGGGCGGGCCGTCGTGGACGCCGTGCGCGACGCGGGGAACCGGTGGGTGTTCCGCGAGCAGGTCGAGTCGGACGGGATCGAGCCGTGGGGCGGCGTGCGCCAGGTGTGGGTCGCCGCGTCGCCCGACGCCCGGCACGGCGTGGACGTGAGCGCGACCTTCGACGCGGGCGTGGCGTCCCTGCGCGCGCACGCCGCCTACCTCGACGGCCTCGACTGGGAGGACTTCGACCCGGCGGCGTTCCTCGCGTCGATGAGCGCCCCGACGGGCGAGCGGATGGGCGTGGAGCACGCCGTGGCGTTCGAGCTCCTGCTCATGAACGGAGAGGACTGACCCACCCCCTCCGGCGGCCGCCGAGCAGGCGGTCGTGGCCCGTCCTGTACTCAGGACGGGCCACAACCACCTGCTCGGCGGAGGGGGAGGGGTTTCGTCAGACGCGCGATGTCGCCGGGACGTTGGCGACGCCGTCGGGCAGGAAGCGGCGGCCCAGGACCTTCTCGCTGTAGCCCGTGCGGTCGAGGTACGGCGTGATGCCGCCCAGGTGGAAGCCCCACCCCGCGCCGAGGATCATGCACAGGTCGATCTGCGACGGGCTCGCGACCACGCCCTCGTCGAGCATGAGCCCGATCTCCTGCGTGAGCGCCGTGAGCACGGAGTCGAGGACGCCCGCCTCGTCCAGTGCTCCGTCGCCGCCCGCCGCACCCGTGCCGAAGACCCGCTGGATCGCCGGGTCGACAGGCTTGGGCAGGCCCTTCGGCGCGTCGAGGACGACGGGGATCTGCTCGTCCACGATGCGCTGCAGGCCGGGGGACTCGGGGAACCGGTCGCCCAGGTCCTCGCGCAGCGACGTGAGGACGTGCAGGCCGACGGCCGGGCCGACGAGGTCGAACAGCGCGAACGGCGGCATCGGCAGGCCGAGCGGTGCGACGGCGCGGTCCGCGACCTCGACCGACGTGCCGTTCTCGACCGCCTCGACGATCTTGCCCATGAGCAGGATGAGCAGGCGGTTGACGACGAACCCGGGGCGGTCGGCGACGAGCACGGCCGTCTTGCGGAGCTTCTTCGTCATGGCGAACGCCGTCGCGAGGGCCGCGTCGTCGGTCTTCGCCGCCTGGATGATCTCGACGAGCGGCATCTGGGCGACGGGGTTGAAGAAGTGCATCCCGACGACGCGCTCGGGGTGCTGCAGGTCGGCCGCCATCTCGGTGATCGACAGCGCGGACGTGTTGGTCAGCAGCACGGCCTCGGGCGACAGGACGCCCTCGAGCTCGGCGAAGACCTTCTTCTTGAGCCCGAGGATCTCCGTGACTGCCTCGATCACGACGTCGCAGCCCGCGAAGTCGCCGAGCTCGGTCGTGCCGTGCACGGAGCCGACGATGCGCGCGCCGGTGTCCGCGGACATGCGGCCCGAGCGTACGAGCTTCTCGACGGTGGAGCGGACGTAGCCGAGGCCCTTGTCGACGCGCTCCTGGTCGAGGTCGCGCATGACGACCGGCACCTGGAGGCGCTGCGCGAACAGCAGCGCGATCTGCGCGGCCATGAGCCCCGCGCCCACGATCCCGACGCGGGTGACGGGGCGGGCGAGCTTCGCGTCGGGCGCGCCCTGGGGCCGCTTGCCCTTCGAGACGAGCTGGAACGCGTAGACGCTCGCGCGCATCTCGTCGCTCATGATGAGGTCCGCGAGGGCGTCGTCCTCGGCGGCGAACGCCTCCTCGCGCGACGCGGTGCGCGCGGCGGCGACGAGGTCGAGCGCGCGGTACGGGGCCGGGCGGGAGCCCGCGACCACGGCGTCGAGGCGCTGACGCGTCCCGGCGACGACGGCGTCCCACACGGGCTGCGGGTCGAGCTCGCGCCGCTCGACGACGATCTCGCCGCGCAGCACGGCCTCGGCCCAGCGCAGCGAGGACTCGAGGAAGTCCGGCGCCTCGAAGAGCGCGTCGACGAGCCCGATCTCGTACGCCTCCTTCGCCTTGAACGGCTTGTTCGCGGCCGGGCGGGCGAGGATGACGTCCATCGCCTTCTCGACGCCGAGCAGGCGCGGCACGAGGTAGGCGCCGCCCCAGCCGGGGACCAGGCCCAGGCCGACCTCGGGCAGCGCGAGCGCACCGGCGTCGGACGCGACGGTGCGGTACGTGCAGTTCAGCGCGACCTCGAGGCCGCCGCCGAGCGCGACGCCGTTGACGAACGCGAACGTCGGCACGCCCATGTCCTGGAGCAGCGTGTACGCGGCGTGCCCGGCGCGCCCGAGGGCGAGCGCGTCGTCGCGCACCTGGACGGCCGCGGCCTGCGTGAGGTCCGCGCCGGCGGCGAGGAAGTACGGCTTGCCCGTGATCGCGACGGCGACGATCTCGCCGTCCGCGGCCCGGCGCCGCAGCGTCTCGAGGGCCGCGTGCAGCTCCGCGAGGCCCTCGGGGCCGAGCGTCGTCGGCTTGGTGTGGTCGAGCCCGTTGTCGAGCGTGACGAGGGCGAGCGTGCCCGTCCCGCCGGGGAGCGCGACGTCGCGCACGAGCGAGTGCGTGACGCGCTCCCCGCGCGCGGCGTCCTTCGTCGCGTCCGCGGAGGTGGTGGGCGTGGTGTCGGTCGGTGCGCTCATCGTCAGTTCTCCGCGGTCTCGAAGGTGTGGCCGGAGTAGTCGGCGTGGTGCGGGTTCTCCCAGATGACGGTGCCGCCCATGCCGAGGCCGACGCACATGGTCGTCAGGCCGTAGCGCACCTCGGGGTGCTGCTCGAACTGGCGCGCGAGCTGCGTCATGAGGCGCACGCCCGACGACGCGAGCGGGTGGCCCATGGCGATGGCGCCGCCGTACTGGTTGACGCGCTCGTCGTCGTCCGCGATGCCGAAGTGGTCGAGGAACGCGAGCACCTGGACCGCGAACGCCTCGTTGATCTCGAACAGGCCGATGTCGTCGATCGTCAGGCCCGCGGACGCGAGCGCGCGCTCGGTCGCGGGCACCGGCCCGATGCCCATGACCTCCGGGTCGACGCCCGCGTACGCGAACGCGACGAGGCGCATGCGCGCCGGGAGCCCGAGCTCGTCGGCGACGTCGCCCGCGGCGAGCAGGCACGCCGTGGCGCCGTCGGTCAGCGGCGAGGCGTTGCCCGCGGTGACCTTCCCGCCGGGGCGGAACGGGGTCTTGAGGTCGCGGATCGAGTCGACCGTGGTGCCGGGGCGGGGGAGCTCGTCGGCCGTGGCCAGGCCCCACCCGAGCTCGGTCGACCGGGTCGCGACCGGCACGAGGTCGGGGGAGATGTCACCGTTCGCGAGGGCCTTGGCGTACTTGGCCTGGCTCGCGACGGCGTACGCGTCGGCACGCTCCTTGGTGAGGTGCGGGTACCGGTCGTGCAGGTTCTCGGCCGTCGCGCCCATGACGAGCGCGGAGGAGTCGACGAGGCGCTCGGCGACGAACCGCGGGTTCGGGTCCGACCCCTCGCCCATGGGGTGGTGGCCCATGTGCTCGACGCCGCCCGCGACGACGACGTCCTGCGCGCCCACGGCGACGTTCGCCGCGGTGGTCGTGACCGCGGTCATCGCGCCCGCGCACATGCGGTCGATCGCGAAGCCGGGCACCGACTTGGGCAGCCCGGCCAGCACGGCGACGCTGCGGCCGAGGGTGAGGCCCTGGTCGCCGGTCTGCGTCGTCGCGGCGAGCGCGAGCTCGTCGATCCGCTCCACGGGCAGCTCGGGGCGGCGGCGCAGGAGCTCGCGGACCGTCTTCACGGCGAGGTCGTCCGCGCGGGTCTCGGCGTAGATCCCGTCGGGGCGAGCCTTGCCGAACGGGCTGCGGACGCCCTCGACGAAGACGACGTCGCGCACGGGGCGTCGGCGCGAGCGCTGGGTAGCCGCCTGGGTGGGTGCCGAGGTGGGAGAGGGGGCCTCGTTGGCCACGGTCATGGCATCTCCATCCGATGCAGATGGTCGGGACGGCGGTGTCCGGAGCGGCACCGCTCGGGGGTCGTACGTGCGATACACGCTACCGCGGGTATCGGGAAAGCACGAGACCGATGCTACGACATGAAGAGACCCGGTATCGCATCGCGCGATACCGGGTCTCTTCGAGGTTCGGGGTGGCCGGGAGTCCGCCTCAGCGGCTCCCGCGGAGCTTGCGCACGACCTTCTTCGCGGTCGGCAGGCCCTTGTTCCACGCGGAGTACCACATTGAGAACGGCACGTCGACGCTGTGCACGAGCTCGTCGTCGTGCTGGGCGAAGCTGCGCTTGAACTCGCTGATCCCGTCGTTGAGCAGACCGTTCATGTCGTACCGGACCAGACCGGCCTGCTGCGCGAGGGTGATCGCGTGCCACTTCACCGGCGCGTTCGCGCGGAGCTTGCGGCCCGCGTCGTTGATGCCGCCGTAGAGCTCGAACGACGTCGTCGCCGACGACACGCACCACACGAACGACACCGGGGCGCCCTCGGAGAACGCGGCGACGAGCACCGAGTGCTCGCCGAGCTCGCGGTGGATCGCGAGGTAGTACTCGTCGTCGTGCAGCGCGAAGCCCGCTCGCTCGGCGGTCTCGTGGTAGACGTCGAGCACCTGGCGCACCTCGGCCTCGTCCGTCACGCGCCGCACCTCGAGGCCGGTGCGCGCCGCCTTGCGGATGTCGTACCGCGTCGACTTGCCCATGGCCTTCGTCAGCTCGTCCTCGGACTTGGTGAGGTCGAGAATCAGCGTCACCGGGTAGAGGATCGGGTTCGCCGCGGGGCGGGCGTCGGGCAGCGCGAGGTGCGTCCCGACCGGCCAGTCGGGCTCGATAGTGACGCCGACGCCGCCCACCGTCGTCTTGCACCACGCGACGACCGCACGGGTCACGGCGTCGCGCGTCGCGTCGTCGCCCACGCCCGGGCCGGCGCCCCAGCCGTCTCCCGCCGGCGCGATCACGGGCCCACGGGGCACGTGGCACAGCGCCTTGAACTGCGCCGGGAGGGACCGCACGAGAACCTGCGCCAGGCCGCGGACGCGGCCGTCGCCGTCCACCGCCTCCACGCGGTGCGGGGTCCAGGCGCCCGTGGCCTTGACCTCGCCCCAGCCCCACAGCTGCAGGGGGTGGCCGCCGAGCTCGTTCACCCGGGCGTCCCAGGAGGCTCGGTCGGTGACTGTCCGGATCGTCAGGTTCGCGTCGTGCACGCGGACGACCCTACCCTCCCGCTACCGCTCGCCGGCGCGCTCGAACGCGTCCGCGAGGGGCTCCGCGACGAGCCCCACCTGCCACTCGCGCGCCCCGCGGCCGCGCAGGAACGCGGCGATCCCTGCCGCGTCGGCGGGCTCCGGCGGCGTCCAGCACAGGCGCCGCAGGGCGTCGGGCTGGAGCACGTTCTCGACGGGCAGCGCGTACCGCTCGGCGAGCTCCTGCACGACGCCGCGCGCCGCGTCGAGCCGTGCCGCGGCGCCCGGGTCGCGGTCCGCCCACGCGCGCGGCGGGGGAGGGGCGTCCGTGCGCGGCCCGCGCGTGGTCGGCAGCGCGCTCGCGGGCAGCGCGAGCGCGGCGTCGACGGCCCGCTGCCAGTACGCCGCGCGACGGCGCGTGCCCTTGCCCGCGAACGGCGGCAGCTCGACGAGCTGGCCGGCCGTGCGCGGCAGCGCCTCCGCCGCGGCGACGATCGCGCGGTCGGGCAGGACCCGCCCCGGGGCGATGTCGCGGGCCCGGGCCGTCGCGTCGCGGGCCTCCCACAGGCTGCGGACCACGGCCAGGCGCCGCGGGTCGCGCAGCGTGTGCGTGCCGGACGTCCGGCGCCACGGCTCGGGTCGAGGGGCCGGCGGCCCCGCGGTACGGACGGCCTCGAACTCCTGCGCCGCCCAGTCCGCCTTGCCCGCCTCGTCGAGCCGCTCCCCGAGCGCGCGGCGCAGCGGGACGAGCACCTCGACGTCGAGCGCCGCGTACCGCAGCCAGTCCTCGGGCAGGGGCCGCGTCGACCAGTCCACCGCCGAGTGCTCCTTGGCGAGGCCGAGCCCGAGCACCTCGGCGACCACCGCCGCGAGGCCGACGCGCTCCATCCCCAGCAGGCGGGCGGCGAGCTCGGTGTCGAACACGCTCGCCGGGACGACCCCGTGCTCCGCGAGCCCCGGCAGGTCCTGGGACGCGGCGTGCAGGACCCACTCGGCGTCCCCGACCGCCTCGCGCAGCGGCGACAGGTCGGGCACGGCGACCGGGTCGACGAGCGCGGTGCCCGCGCCCTCGCGGCGCACCTGCACGAGGTAGGTGCGCTGGCCGTACCGGTAGCCGGACGCGCGCTCGGCGTCGGCGGCCACGGGGCCGCTCGCGGCGGCGAACGCCTCGACGACGCGAGCGAACGCGGCGGGCGTGTCGACGACGGGGCCGACGCCGTCGGACGGCTCCGTCAGCGGGGTGACGACGGTCGGGGCGCGCTCCGCCCCGGGTGCGGCGTCGAGCGGAGGGGGAGCGGGTGCTGCGGTCGAGCTCATGAGCCCACGGTATTGCGTCGCGCGGGGGGTCGAGCACCGAGGGGGGTCACGCCCTCGGGCAGCGGCGGCAGCCCGGCGGCCGTGCACAGGAGCTGCGCCCACGCCGCGAGGTGGTCCCCGAGGTCGGCCGTGCCCGGGCCCGGCGCGACGGGCGTCCACGACGCGCGCATCTCGAGCTCGACGTCGTTGTGCTTGCCGGCCAGCGCCCCGAAGCTCTGCGACAGCACGCGCGTGACCGTGCCGCCCTCCGCGCGCACGACGGCGCCCGTGTCGTGCAGGGCGTCCTCGAGCCACGTCCACGCGACCTCGGCGAGCACGTCCTCCGCCGCCATCTCCGGCTCCAGCGTCGCGCGCACGAGCGTCACGACGCGGAACCGGCCCTCCCACGCCTCTTGGCCCGCCGGATCGTAGAGGACGATGAAGCGCCCCGACGCGAGCTCGGGGTCGTCGGAGCGCGCCGCCTCGACCTCGCCCGTGAGCGCGACCGACCACGGCGCGATCCGGCGCGGGGCGGGGACTTCGCGCAGCGTCACCTCGGGTCGCAGCCGTCGCGCGCCGAGGGCGTCGAGGACGGCACGGAACTCCGGGGGAGCGTCGGTCCCGTGAGGGGTGGTCACCCCGGCACAGTACGAGCGGGAGGGGCGGGTCGGACGCACGCCGCGCGGGTGTCATCGAATCGTGACCCCGACTTCGTCACGATCCCTGCGGGTGACCGGATCGTGGCACCGCCGGGGCGCGACGGCGCCCGAGGACTAGGCTGGCAGCGTATCCATCCCCGGTGCACCCGGCCGCGCGCCCGCGCCCGGCCCGGTTCCGCGCCTTCCCGCGCGCAGCCGTCGTGCGCCGGGACCGACCCTCGAGGAGCAGGGAAGCAGATGTCAGCACGCGCACAGATCGGTGTGACCGGACTCGCCGTCATGGGTCGCAACCTGGCCCGCAACTTCGCCCGGCACGGCTACACGGTCGCGGTGCACAACCGCTCGTACGCCAAGACCGAGTCCCTGATCGCCGAGGCGGGCACCGAGGGCGACTTCGTGCCGTCGGAGTCGATGGCGGACTTCGTGGCCTCGCTCGAGCGCCCGCGCAAGGTCGTCGTCATGGTCAAGGCGGGCGCGGCGACCGACGCGGTCATCGACGAGCTCGTGCCGCTGCTGGAGGAGGGCGACATCGTCGTCGACGCCGGCAACGCGCACTTCCCCGACACGATCCGCCGGGAGAAGGCGCTCGCGGCGCTGGGCCTGCACTTCGTGGGCACCGGCGTCTCGGGCGGCGAGGAGGGCGCGCTCAACGGCCCGTCGATCATGCCGGGCGGCACGCGCGAGTCGTACCAGAGCCTCGGCCCGATCCTCGAGGACATCTCGGCGAAGGTCGACGGCGTGCCGTGCTGCACCTACGTCGGGCCCGACGGCGCCGGCCACTTCGTCAAGATGGTGCACAACGGCATCGAGTACGCCGACATGCAGCTCATCGCCGAGGCGTACGACCTGCTCAAGCAGGGGCTCGGCGCGTCCGCGCAGGAGATCGGCGAGATCTTCGCGCAGTGGAACACGGGCGACCTCGAGTCGTTCCTCATCGAGATCACCGCGGACGTGCTCCAGCACGTCGACGCGGAGACCGGCAAGGCGTTCGTCGACGTCGTGCTCGACCAGGCGGAGCAGAAGGGCACCGGCCGCTGGACGGTGCAGAACGGCCTCGACCTCGGCGTGCCGATCACGGGCATCGCCGAGGCGACGTTCGCGCGCGCGCTGTCCGGCTCGGTCCCGCAGCGCGAGGCCGGCCGCGCCGCGCTGCCCGCCGACGCCGCGGCGTGGGACGTGCAGGACCGCGACGCGTTCGTCGAGGACGTGCGCCTCGCGCTCTACGCGTCGAAGGTCGTCGCGTACTCCCAGGGCTTCGACCAGATCGCGGCCGCGTCGGCCGAGTACGGCTGGGACATCGACCGCGGCGCGATGGCCCGCATCTGGCGCGGCGGCTGCATCATCCGCGCGCGCTTCCTCAACCGCATCACCGAGGCGTACGAGCGCGACGCGCAGCTCCCGCTGCTCCTCGCCGACGAGTACTTCACCGGCGCGGTCGGCAACGGCCTCGCGGCGTGGCGTCGCGTGGTGGCGCAGGCCGCCCTCAACGGCGTGCCGACGCCCGCGTTCTCGTCGTCGCTCGCCTACTACGACGGCGTGCGGGCCGAGCGCCTGCCCGCCGCGCTGATCCAGGCGCAGCGCGACTTCTTCGGCGCGCACACCTACCGCCGCGTCGACAAGCCGGGTGTCTTCCACACCGAGTGGTCGGGCGACCGCACCGAGTCCGACGCCTGACGTTTTCCCCGACGTCCCGACGGCGGTCGTCGCGCTCCGGCGCGGCGGCCGCCGTCGCGCGTCCCGGCCCGCACGTCCTGTCGCCCGCACGTCCCGTCGCGCGGCCGGTCCCCGTGCGCGTGACGAGCGGCTCGGCCCGGGCGGCCCGCCGACGTGGCAGGCTAGGCGCGCGGGCCGCTGCGTCGGCCCCGACCCCTGACGCCGGACGACACGGAGAACGATGAGCCGCCACCCGCAGGACGCGACCGCGACGAGGATGCTCGCCGACCGGACGGGCACCGACCCGGCCGACTGGTTCCTCGTCTTCAAGGCCCGCTACGGGATGGAGGTCGTGTTCCGCGCGCTCGCCGAGGCCCGGGGCCCGGGCGACGTGGTCACGCAGGTGTTCACGTGCTCGACGGCGGTCGACCCGGTGCTCGTGGCCGGGCTGCGGCCGGTCTACGCCGAGGTGTCCCCGGCGACGGTCGCGATCGACCCCGACCGGCTCGCCGTCGGCCCGGACACGCGGGCGGTCGTGCTGCAGAACACGTTCGGCATCGTCGACGAGGCGGCGGCGCGGCGCCTGCGCGACGCCGCGCGCTCCGTCGGGGCGCTGCTCGTCGAGGACAGCGCGCACTGCGTGGGGCGCCTCGCGCGCGACGCCGACGGCACGCCCGTCGCCGACGTCTCGTTCCACTCGTTCGGCGTCGAGAAGCTGCTGCCCACGCGTTTCGGCGGGGCGGTGTGGGTGAGCCCCGCGCTCGACCCGGCGCTGCGCGCCGCGACGGTGGCGGCGCTCGACGCGCTGCCCGTCGTCGGGCCGCGGCTCGACCTCGCCGCGCGCAGCTTCCGCACCCAGGTGCGCGTGCTCAACCGCCTGCCCGGCGCGGCGGCGGGCAAGGTGCGCGGTGCGCTCACGGCCGTCGGGGCGTACGAGCCTGCGATCGCTCCCGTGGAGAACCGGGGCGGGCTCGCGCACCCGCCGCAGCGCCCGTCCGCGTGGGTGGTGGACCGCATGGTCGACGCGCTGCGGTCCAGCGGCGACACCGAGGCGCGCCGCGCCGACACGGTCGCGGAGTACGTGCGCGGGCTGTCGGGCGTCGTCGAGGTCCCGGCCGGGATCGGGGAGCGCGCGCCGCTCGTGCGGTTCCCGTTGTTCGCGCCCGACGCCGCGACCGCCGACCGCCTGGTCGCCGAGCTCACGGCCGCCGGGTACTACGTCGGCAAGTGGTACCGGCCGGCGCTGTTCCCGGGCCCGGACGACCCCGCGGTCTACGGGTACACCCCGGGCGACCCCGCGCTCGCGACGACGGAGGACCTCGTCGCGCGCGTCGTCAACCTGCCGACCACGGTCGGCGTCGCGACGGCGCGCCGCCTCGTCGAGGCCGTCCGGTCCGCCCTGGGCGCCTGAGCCCCACGACCAGGCGGTCCGTGACGGCCGACCAGGCGATCCCGGCGCGTCCGCGCCACCGGACGGGTCAGAATCACCTGGTCGGCGCCGGACCTCCCGCGGTTACGCCGACGGGCGCGAGCGCGCGAACTTCACGTAGTCGAGCGTGTGGCGCAGGTCCACGCGCCACACGTCCAGGCGGCGGCGCAGGCTGCGGTCGGGCGCGTACCGCAGGGTGTGCCACACGCCGTGCTTGCGGGCCTTCTTCACGCGGTGGCGCAGCGACACCGGGACGAGCGCCCGGACGACGGGGTAGGGCACGTTGACCCACAGGCGCGCGTCCGACGTGACCTGCTCGGGCAGCTCGCGCCCGTACACGAGGTCCTCGACGTAGCAGCGCGCGAGGTTGCCGCCGGCGGCCATCGTGTAGAAGCTCGCCGCGCCCTGGCGCAGGTTGACCTCGAGGATCTTGCTCGTGCCGGTGCGGCGGTCGTACATGACGTCCAGGTTCGCGGCGCCGACGTAGCCGAGGCTGTCGAGCAGGTGCCGGACGGACTCCGTGAGCCGGTCGTCCTTCATCGTCACGACGGCGTTGTAGTTCCCGACGAGCTTCGGGTCGTACTCGCCGAGCACGATCTGGGCCGCGGACAGGAACCGCAGGCGGCCGTGGCGGTCGGAGTACGTGTTGACCACGCGCATGACCGACTCGTCGCCCGCGAGGTACTCCTGGACGATGAGGTCGTCCGTGTAGCCGGCGGCGTAGATGCGGCGGCCGACGTCGCGCAGCTCGGCCGCGTCCTGGACGAGGTACACCTTCTTCTTGCCCTCGAACCGCAGGCGCGGGTAGGTGTCGGTGTCGGCCGGCTTGAGGATGAGCGGGTACGGGAAGGGCAGGTCCTCGCCGAAGCCGGGGGCGTCGACGTCGGCCGCCGTGGCGATCACCGTCTCCGGGTGCGGCACGCCGAGCTCCGCGCACGTGCGCGCGAAGTCCGTCTTGTTCATGAGGCGCGCGGCCAGGTCCTCGCCGACGAGCGGGATGACGTAGAGGTCCTCGAGCTCGGCCCGGTGGGCGATGACGACGTTCGTGTAGAACTCGATGTTCGCGATGAGCAGGCGCTTGCGGCCCGGGAACTCCTCGGCGAGCTCGCGCAGGACGGCGACGATGCGCTCGGGGTCGTCGAAGTCGCGGTAGGTGCGCACGTCGACGATGCGGGAGTCCGCCGTCTCGCGCAGGGGGAAGCGGCCCAGGGCCAGCGTGCGGACGCCGTACGCCTCGTGCAACGACCTCGCGATGTTGTAGGTGTTGAGGTTGGTCCCCAGGACGATGGGGAGGAACTCGGCGTTGCCGTACGTCATCGCGGAGGGTCGTCCGTTTCTCTGTCGGGTCGGCGGGCGTCCGCCATCCTACGGTCCGCGCCGCCCGCTCCCCGGGACGCGGGCGCCGTAGGATCCACGGGTGACGTCGCGACCGGACCAGGACCACGCCCAGCCCCTCGTCGGAGTGCTCGGAGGTGTCGGGCCGCTCGCCACGGCCTACTTCCTGCAGCTCCTCGTCGCGCTCACGGAGGCCGAGCGCGACCAGGACCACGTGGACGCCGTCGTGCTCAACCACGCGACGATCCCCGACCGCACGGACTTCATCCTCGGGCGGTCGGACGCGGACCCGGGCCCGGTGCTCGCGCGGGACGCGGAGCGGCTCGAGCGCTTCGGCGCGGACTTCCTCGTCATGCCGTGCAACACCGCGCACTACTTCACGCAGCAGGTGCTCGACGCGATCAGCGTCCCGTTCGTGTCCATCATCGACACGACGGTCGACGCGGCGCGGGCGCGGGTCGACGACCTGCGGGCGGTGGGCCTGCTCGCGACGGCGGGGACCGCGGCGTCGGGCGTGTACCAGGACGCGTTCGCGCGCCACGGGGTCGAGGCGCTCGTGCCCGACGACGGCGACCAGGCGCTCGTGTCGCAGATCATCTACGAGCAGGTGAAGGCGGGGCGGCCGGTCGACATCGAGACGTTCCGCGCCGTCGCGGGGCGGCTCGTCGAGCGCGGGGCCCAGGTGATCGTGCTGGGCTGCACGGAGCTGTCCGTGGTCGCCGTCGACCACGACCTCCTCGCCGACCCGCTCTACCTCGACTCGACCGACCAGCTCGCCCGCGCGACGATCCGCCGCGCCGGGCACCGCGTCCGCGGGGCGTGACCCCGCGGGTCCGCCGACCGCCGGGCCGGCCGGCGCGCTCGTCGGCCGGACGCGCGGAGGATCAGCCCAGCTCGCTCGTGCCCGAGTAGAGGTGCAGCACGGGGACGTGCAGCTCCTCGCGCGCGCGGGAGGCCCAGTCGGTGTGGAACGTGTCCTCGACCGCGTGCGGGTAGGTCACGACGACGATCTCGCGCGCCCCGCCGGACGCGACGGCCGTGCGCAGCGCCGGCAGCGGGTCGTCGTCGACGACGACGCCGTCCGCCTCCCGGCCCGCCGCGCGGAGCTCGGCCACGCTGCGCTCGAGCTGCTCGCTCGCCTCCGCCTTCGCCGCCGTGGGCGAGGGCTCGCGGCCCAGGACCTCGTCCCACGCCTCCTTGAGCTCGCCCACGCTGAGGTGGTCGATGATTCCCGAGATGACGTTGCGCTCGGTGTCCGCCGGGACCAGCACCCGGTAGGCGAGCTGCTCGTCCTCGTGCAGCGACAGGATGTGTTGCACGTCGGCCGGGTTGAGCGTGTCTTCGGTCAGGACGAGGATCGTGTCGGTCACGCGGGTCAGCCTAGCGGGAGGAGCCAGCGCGCGGCGGTCGTACCGGCGGGCGACCCGGGCCGGTCCTCGGGGGCGTGCAGCAGGTGGGTGAGGCGTGCCCCGCGGGGGAGCGCCGTCGTCGTCCCGGGAGCCGGGGCGCCGCCGACGATCCGGCCCGGTCCGGGCCCCACGAGCGTCGGGGTGGTCGTCACGCACAGCTCGTCGACGAGGTCCGCGGCGAGGAGGTCCGCCAGCAGCGACGGGCCGCCCTCGGTGAGCACGCGCGTGAGGCCGCGCCCGGCGAGCGCGGCGAGCCCCGCGGCGAGGTCGAGCGCGTCGCGTGGCCCGCGCGCGTCGTCCGTCGCGTCCTGCCCGACGACGAGCACCCGGTCCGCGGGCACGTCGCCCCGGGCGGTGGCGGCCCCGGCCGGGCCGGTCAGCACGAACGGCGGGCGGTCCGTCCCGGCGAGCGCCGGGGGCACGCGGCCGCTGCGGCTGACGACGGCGAGCTCGAGCGGGGCGTCGTGCAGGTGCCGCAGCCCGCGCGGCCGGCCGAGCGGGGTGTAGCCCTCGGCGCGTGCCGTGCCCGCCCCGACGAGCACCACGTCCGCCAGCGCCCGCAGGACGCGGAACACGCGCCAGTCCGCGTCGTCGTTGATCGACCCCGACCGCTGGTCGGGGCCCCACGCCGCCCCGTCGACGCTCGCGACCATGTTCGCGCGCACGACGCTCGCCCCGCGCACCGGGGAACCGTAGGCGTAGAGCGCGGCGAGCCGGTCCTCGCGCGGGTCGGGCGGGAGGTGCTCCGCGGCGGGCAGGAGCACGTCGAGCGCGGGGAGGTCGGTGCGCCCGCCGGGCGCGACCGGCCCGCCGGGCGGGGTGGTGGTCGAGGTCACAGCGGCCAGGCTAGCCGCAGGCGTAGGCTGGATCCTCGTGACTGCGCCCGCCTCCGGTGGTTCCTCGGCCCCGGCAGCCCTCCCCGGCACCGCCCGCGCGTCGGCCTCCTCGCCGACCCCCGGCGGGCCCGTCCGCGCCCTCGCCGACGTCCGGCCCTCGGTACCTCCCGCCCGGCTCCTCGCCGACCTCGTGCCGCCGCGGCACTTCGCCGACGCGCGGTTCTCGACGTACCGCGCCAACGCCGCCTACCCGAGCCAGGCGCGCACCGTCGCGCGGCTCGAGGAGGTCGCGACCGCCGTCGTGAAGCCCGCGCGCAAGGGGCTGTTCGGCGCCCGGAAGCAGACTGCGCCCGCGGTGTACATGGACGGCGGGTTCGGGGTCGGCAAGACCCACCTGCTCACGTCCCTCGCGCACGCGGTGGGCCTCGACGTCAGCGCGTACGGCACGTTCGTCGAGTACACGAACCTCGTCGGCGCGCTCGGGTTCCGGGCCACGGTGGACGCGCTCGCCACGAAGAAGCTCGTGTGCATCGACGAGTTCGAGCTCGACGACCCGGGCGACACCGTCCTCATGTCCCGGCTCCTGCGCGAGCTCGCGGACCGCGGCGTGGCGCTGGCCGCGACGTCGAACACGCTCCCCGAGGCCCTCGGCGAGGGCCGCTTCGCCGCCGAGGACTTCCTGCGCGAGATCCAGGCGCTCGCGGCCCGGTTCGAGGTGCTGCGCGTCGACGGCGAGGACTACCGGCACCGCGCGGTCGTCACGGACTCCGCGCCGCTGCCCGAGGCCGACGTGCGGGCGGCCGTCACCGGCCGGCCCGGCGCGACCCTCGACGTGTTCGACGACCTGCTCGCGCACCTGTCGCAGGTCCACCCCAGCCGATACCGGGCGCTGCTCGACGGCGTCGAGGTCGTCGCGCTCACGGGCGTGCATCCCGTCACCGAGCAGTCCGCGGCGCTGCGCCTCGTCGTGCTCGTCGACCGCCTCTACGACCGCGACGTGCCCGTGCTCCTCGCCGGGACCGACGCGTACACGGGGGAGCGGAGCCTGTTCACCGAGGAGATGCTGCGCGGCGGGTACCGCAAGAAGTACTACCGCGCGCTCTCGCGCCTCGGCGCGCTCGCGGAGGACGGCCGCACGGTCGCGCGCGGCGCGGCCTGAGCGTCACGTCGCGGCGAGGCGCGCCTTCTCGACCGCGACGTCGAAGTCGGCCGGGGGCCACCCGAGGTCGAGGCCGCGCAGCGCGTCGAGCAGGAGCTCGCTCACCGCGAGGCGCGCGAACCACTTCCGGTCGGCCGGCACCACGTGCCACGGCGCGACGTCGGTGCTCGTCCGGTCGAGGACGGCCTGGTACGCCTCCTGGTACGCGGGCCACTTCTGGCGCGAGTCGACGTCGTTCGGGTTGTACTTCCAGAACTTGTCCGGGCGCTCGAGCCGCTCCATGAGCCGCGCGCGCTGCTCCTCGTAGGAGACGAGCAGGGCGACCTTGACGATCGTCGTCCCCGCCGCGGCGACCTCGGCCTCGAAGCGGTTGATCTCGTCGTAGCGCGACTCCCAGACCTCGGGCGGCACGAGCGCGTCGACGCGCGCGACGAGCACGTCCTCGTAGTGCGACCGGTCGAAGACGCCGATGTACCCCGGCTCGGGCAGCGCGCGGCGGATCCGCCACAGGTAGTCGTGCCGCCGCTCCTCGGGCGTGGGCACCCCGAACGACCGGTGCGCGACGCCCTGCGGGTCGACGAGCCCGACGACGTGCCGCACGATCCCGCCCTTGCCCGCGGTGTCCATGCCCTGCAGCACGAGGAGCACCGACCGCGACCCGCCCGAGCGGCCCTCCGCGAAGAGGCGCTCCTGCAGCTCGGACAGCTCGTCCGCGTGCTGCGCGACGAGGGCCTTCCCGGCGGCCTTGTCGCCCGTGAACCCCGGGGTCGACGCGCGGTCGAACGCCGCGAGGTCGAAGCCCTCCGGCACCCGCAGCGCCCGCTCCGGCGGGACCTCCCAGGCGCCCTCCGCGCCGCCGCCGTGCGTGGCCTTCGTCTTCGTCGTCGTCGCCATGGGCGCGAGCGTAGTCACCCGCGCGCCAGGACGGCGACCGAACGCGCGGGCAGGTCGACGTGGTGCCGGCCCGCCCGGGTCGCCGGGTCCCAGGCGGCGAGCACGCGCGGCGTGCCGCCGAGCGCGAGCCGCAGGCGCCGCGGGGCGTCCCCGAGGTTCACCGCGACCGCGACGGTGCGCCGGTCCACGACGAACGCGGGCCCGCCGTGCGGGGCGGCGCCCGTCGTCGGCTCCTCGCCCGACGCGTCGTCGTCCGGGCCGCCCGGGCCGTGGACGCGCACGAGCGAGAGGTCGCCCGAGCGCACGTCGGGCCGCGACCGCAGTGCCACCAGGTCCCGGTACCAGGCGAGCAGGCGCGCGTGCTTGCCGCGCTCCCGCTCGGACCAGTCGAGGACGCTCGCGTCCCGCGTCGAGCGGGCCTGCGGGTCGGGCACGGGGTCGCCGCCGCCCCACCCGTGGTCGGCGAACTCGGCCGCCCGGCCCGCGCGGACCGCCTCCGCGAGCTCCGGCTCCGCGTGGTCCGTGAAGAACTGCCACGGCGTGGACGCGCCCCACTCCTCGCCCATGAACAGCATCGGCGTGAACGGCGACACGAGCACGAGCGCCGCGGCCGTCGCGAGACCGCCGCCGTCGAGCGTCGCCGACGGCCGGTCGCCGTGCGCGCGGTTGCCCACCTGGTCGTGGTTCTGCGCGCTCACGACGAACGCGTGGCCGTCGGTCCCGGCGGGGACCGGGTGACCCCAGTCGCGCCCGCGGAACGTCGAGAACGTGCCGTCGTGCACGAACACGCCCGTGAGCGCCTTGCGCAGCACCGCGACCGAGCCGAAGTCGACGTAGTAGCCCTGGCGCTCCCCGGTGAGCAGCGCGTGCACGGCGTGGTGGACGTCGTCCGCCCACTGGGCCCGCATCCCGCGCCCGCCCTGCTCCACGCCCGTCACGGTCGCGGGGTCGTTCTCGTCCGACTCGGCGACGAGCGTCAGCGGCCGCCCGAGCTCCTGCTCCACGCGGTCCACGCGCCGCGCGAGCTCCGCGAGGAGGTGCGTCGGGGAGTCGTCGACGAGGGCGTGCACCGCGTCGAGCCGCAGCGCGTCCACGTGGAACTCGACGAACCACCGCTCGGCGTTGTCGATCACCCACTCGCGCACCTCCCGGCTGCCCGGGCGATCGAGGTTCACGGCCGAGCCCCACGGGGTCGTGTGCGCGTCCGTGAAGTACGGGCCGAACTCCGGCAGGTAGTTCCCCGACGGGCCGAGGTGGTTGTAGACGACGTCGAGCACCACCGCGAGCCCCCGGGCGTGCGCGGCGTCCACGAACCGCTGGAGCGCGCGCGGACCGCCGTACGGCTCGTGCACCGCGTACAGGTGCACGCCGTCGTAGCCCCAGCCGCGCTCGCCCCCGAACGCCGCGACCGGCAGGAGCTCGACCGCGCCGACGCCCAGCGCGACCAGGTGGTCGAGCCGGTCGATCGCCGCGTCGAGCGTGCCCTGCGGCGTGAACGTCCCGACGTGCAGCTCGTAGAGAACCTCGCCGCGCACGTCGCGGCCCGGCCACGCGGCGTCCGTCCAGGCGAACGCCGGGTCGAACGTGCGGCTCGGCCCGTGCACCCCGTACGGCTGCCACGGGCTGCGCGGGTCCGGGCGGCCCGGACCGCCGTCGACGGAGTACCCGTAGTCCGTGCCCCACGGCAGCTCGTGGTCGTACCCCCACCAGCCCGGCACGTGCGCGCCCACGAGGCGCAGCGGGAGGCGCTCGGCGCCCTCGAACGTGCCCGAGCCCTGCTCCGGCAGCAGGAGCTCGACGCTGCGCGCCGTCGGCGCCCACACCACGGGCCGCGGCCCCGGCACGGCGAGGAGGGGCGTGGCCTGGGGTGCGGGGACGCGCGGGGGCGGGGCCGGTGCGCCCGCCGTCACGGTGCGCCCTCGCCCGTCGCGGCGGCGCCCTCGCCCGTCGCCGCGGCGCTCGCGGCGGAGCCCGGCGCGACGAGCAGCGCGACCGGCAGGTCGGCGAGCAGGTCCGCGACGCGGACGCTCCCGGCCGGGTGCTCGCGCCCGGTGAGCACGTCGACCCACGTGCCCGTGCCCGCGGGGAGCGCGACGACGTGGTCGCGCCACCCGCCGAGGCGGTCGACCGTCCCGGCGAGCCGGGTCGCCACCGTGACGACGTGCGCGACGGCCGCGTCGTCTTGCCGGTCGCCACCGGACGCGTCGGCGGTCGCGGGGTCGCCGGTGGGGGTGCCGGCCGGGGCCGTACGCGCGAACGCGAGCGCGCACGGCGTCGACGACGCGACGGGCGCGTACCCGGCGCCGTCGCCGACGAACGCGGCGGCGAGGGCGCGGCGCACGCGCAGGGCGCGCGCGGTGACGAGCAGCTTCTCGTCCGCGAGCGTGCGCGCGGGCGCGCCACCGTCGAGCCGCGCGAGGCGCTCGGTGAGGTCGTCGACGTCCACGGGGCGGCGGTTGTCCGGGTCGACGAGCGTGGGCGCGTACGATTCGGCGCCCTGGTAGACGTCCGCGACGCCCGGGGCCGTGAGCCGCGTGAGCGTGATCCCGAGGCTCGCGGCGCGCAGCTCCTCGCGGTGCTCGCGCGCCCACCGGGCGAACGCCCCGGTCACGGCGGGGTCGGCGAGCGCGCGGCGGGCGAGCTCGGCCACGGCCTCCTCGTACGCCTCGTCCGGGCTCGTCCACGACGTCGCGACCTTCGCCTCGCGCAGCGCCTTGCGCAGGTAGTCGACGAGCCGGTCGGGAGAGATCGCGGCCTCGGACGTGCCGTCGGGCGCGTCGTCCGGCGTGGTCGCGTCGGGGAGCCAGGTCCCGGCCACGGTCTGCCACAGCAGGTTCTCGGCGAGACCGTCGACGAGGACCCCGCGGTAGGGGGCGGTCGCCGCGCGCACCTCGTCGACGAGCCGCGACCACGCGCCCGCGTCCTCGGACAGCACGCCGAGGGCCGCGCGCGTGTCCTCGCCGCGCTTGGTGTCGTGCGTCGACCCGGCCGTGAGGGCGTGCGGGGTGAGCGCGGCGAACCGCTGCGCGAACGCGTGCCAGTCGTGCACGCCGAGGCTGAACCGGTCCGGCTCGCCCCCGACCTCGCACAGGCTCACGAGCTCGGTCCAGCGGTAGAACGCCGTGTCCTCGACGCCCTTCGCCGTCACGGCCCCGCACACCTGCTGGAAGCGCACGACGAGCTCGTCGCGGCGCGCCTCGCGCCGTCGCCCCGCGCTGCCGACCTCGCGGCCGAGCACGAGGTCCACGACGACGGCGAGCGTCTCCGCGCGCTGCGGGTCGAGGTGCGCGCGGGCGCGCTCGGCCGCCTCCTCGACGGCCCGGACCGCCTCGTGCCGCGGCGGGGTGCCCGGCACCACGTACGCGCGGTAGCGGTCGAACGCGACGAGCAGCTCGCGCAGGCACTGGTGCAGGCCGCGCCACGTGTGGTCGCGCAGGCGCGGGTCGTCGTGGCAGACGGCGGCCGCCAGGTCCGTGAGCCGGTGCACCTCCGCGTAGAGCGGCCCGGCGACGACCTCGCGCTTCGCCTCCTCGACGAGCGCGCCGAGGCCGCCGGGCGGCGCGCCCGTGAGGCGCGTCATCACCGCGTCGAGGCCCGACCGGCCGCCCGGGTCGACGAAGAGCTGCTGCAGGCGCCACGCGACGTCGTAGCCGGTCGTCCCGACCGTCGCCCAGTCGGGCGGCACCTGCTCCTCGCCCGCCAGGATCTTCTCGACGACGACCCACGCGCCGTCGGTGCGGTCCGCGAGGCGCTGCAGGTACTGCGCCGGGTCCGCGAGGCCGTCGGGGTGGTCGATGCGCAGGCCGTCGACGACCCCGGACGTGACGAGGTCGAGCACGAGCGCGTGCGTCGCGTCGAACACCTCCTCGTCCTCGACCCGGACCGCGACGAGCGACCCGACGTCGAAGAACCGGCGGTAGTTGAGCTCCTCGTCGCCCACGCGCCAGTAGGCCAGCCGGTAGTGCTGGCGCTCGACGAGCTCCGCGAGCGGCAGGTCCTCCGTCCCGGCGCGCACGGGGAACACGTGGTCGTAGTAGCGCAGCACGCGCCGGGGCCCGGGCGTGCCCGGGACCTCGACCTCGTCCAGCACGAGCTCGCCCGCCGCGAGCACGTCGCCGAGGCGCGCGCCGAGGACGGGCATGAGGACCGCGCCCTCGCCCGCCGACCAGTCGACGTCGAACCACCGGGCGTACGGGGAGGCGGAGCCCTCCTCCAGGACCGACCACAGCGCACGGTTGTGCCACGCGGGGGTGGGGACCGCCATGTGGTTCGGGACGACGTCGAGCACCATGCCCAGGCCCGCGTCGCGGGCCGCGGCCGCGAGCCGGCCGAGGCCCTCGCGCCCGCCGAGCTCGTCGCTGATCCGCGTGTGGTCGACGACGTCGTACCCGTGGGTCGACCCGGGCGCCGCCTGGAGCACCGGCGAGAGGTAGAGGTGCGTGACGCCGAGGCTCGCGAGGTACGGCACCTGGCGCGCGGCGTCGTCGAACGTGAGGTCGGGGCCGAGCTGGAGCCGGTACGTCGACACCGGGACGCGGAGCGGCGCGCCCGGCGTGCCGGCGGGGGAGACGGCGGTCATCGCAGCGGCGGGCGGGTCAGGACGATGACGCTGCGGCCCGTCACGGACACGGTCTCCCCGGGCTGCAGCACCTCGCCGACGTCGACCGTGCCGTCGGTGTCCAGCACGACGTCCCAGCTCTCCCCGTAGGCCGCCGGCGGCACGGTGAAGTCCAGCTCCTCGGAGTGCGCGTTGAGCAGCAGCAGGAACGAGTCGTCGACGATCGGCTCGCCGCGCCGGTCCTGCTCGGGGATCGCGTCGCCGTTGAGGAACACCATGACGGTGCGCGCGTAGGCGTGGTCCCAGTCCTGCTGGTCCATGCGCGAGCCGGTGATGTCGAGCCACTCGATGTCCGGGAGGTCGTCGGGACCCTCGGGCATGCCCGGCTCCGCGCCGTCCTGCCGGCCCACGAAGAAGCGCCGCCGGTGCAGCACGGGGTGGTCGCGGCGCAGCCACACGACCCGGCGCGCGAAGTCGAGGAGCGCGGCCCGCTCGTCGTCGAGGCCCTCCTCGCCGCCCCAGTCCATCCAGGTGATCTCGTTGTCCTGGCAGTAGCCGTTGTTGTTGCCGCGCTGGGTGCGCGCGATCTCGTCGCCGTGCGCGAGCATGGGCACGCCCTGTGAGAGCAGCAGCGTGGCGAAGAAGTTCCGGCGCTGGCGCGCCCGCAGCGACCGCACGTCGGGGTCGTCCGTCGGGCCCTCGACCCCGCAGTTCCAGGACCGGTTGTGGCTCTCGCCGTCGTTGTTGTCCTCGCCGTTCGCCTCGTTGTGCTTCTCGTTGTACGACACGAGGTCGTTGAGCGTGAAGCCGTCGTGCGCGGTGACGAAGTTGATCGAGGCGATGGGCTTGCGCCCGCCGTGCTCGTAGAGGTCGGACGAGCCCGTGAGGCGGCTCGCGAGCTCGGGCAGCGTCGAGGGCTCGCCGCGCCAGAAGTCGCGCACCGTGTCGCGGTAGCGCCCGTTCCACTCGGTCCACAGGGGCGGGAAGCCGCCCACCTGGTAGCCGCCGTCGCCGAGGTCCCAGGGCTCGGCGATGAGCTTGACCTGGGAGATGACCGGGTCCTGCTGCACGATGTCGAAGAACGCCGAGAGGCGGTCGACCTCGTGGAACTGGCGCGCGAGCGTGGCCGCGAGGTCGAAGCGGAACCCGTCCACGTGCATCTCGGTCACCCAGTACCGCAGCGAGTCCATGATGAGCTGGAGCACGTGCGGCGAGCGCATGAGCAGCGAGTTGCCCGTGCCGGTCGTGTCGAAGTAGTGCGCCTCGTCGCCGTCCACGAGCCGGTAGTAGGCCTTGTTGTCGATGCCGCGGAAGCTCAGCGTCGGGCCGAGGTGGTTGCCCTCCGCGGTGTGGTTGTAGACCACGTCGAGGATGACCTCGATGCCGGCCTCGTGCAGCGCCTTGACCATGGTCTTGAACTCCATGACCTGCTGCCCGCGCGTCCCGTGGGCCGCGTAGCCGTTGTGGGGCGCGAAGAACCCGATGGTGTTGTAGCCCCAGTAGTTCGACAGCCCCTTCTCGACGAGCGTGGGGTCGTTGACGAACTGGTGCACGGGCATGAGCTCGACCGCCGTGACGCCCAGCGTCACGAGGTGCTCGACGACGGCCGGGTGCGCCATCCCCGCGTAGGTGCCGCGCAGCTCCTCGGGCACGTCCGGGTGGAGCATCGTCATGCCCTTGACGTGCGCCTCGTAGATGACGCTGTCGTGGTAGTCCCGGTTCGGCGGGCGGTCGTGGCCCCAGTCGAAGAACGGGTTGATGACGACCGACATCATCGTGTGCCCGGCCGAGTCGTCGTCGTTGAGCGGGGGAGCGGGCGGGGGCGCGTCGTCCTCCTCGCCCTCGGCGGGCTCGTCCGCCTGCGCGACCTCGTCCGCGTCGGCGAAGCGGTAGGAGAACAGCGACTCGTCGCCGTCGATCTGCCCCTCGATCGCCTTCGCGTACGGGTCGAGCAGGAGCTTCGCCGGGTTGCAGCGGTGGCCGTTCGCGGGGTCGTAGGGGCCGTGCACGCGGTAGCCGTAGCGCGTGCCGGGTCCCTTGCCCGGGAGGTAGACGTGCCAGACGTGCGCGTCGATCTCCTGGACGTCGACGCGGGTCTCGGTGCCGTCGTCGTTGAAGAGGCAGAGCTCGACGCGCTCGGCGATCTCGGAGAACAGCGCGAAGTTGGTCCCCGTGCCGTCGTACGTGGCGCCGAGGGGGTAGGGGTGGCCTGGCCAGGTCTGCATGTCCCTGAGGATGTCACGGGGTCCTGTTCGCTGTCGTCGCAGGAGACCCCTCGGTGACGCGATCGATCTCGACCGGGGTCTCCCGCCGCGATCAGGACATTAATAGTGTGCCAAGCGGCGGTCGACCTCCTGGTCGCCCCGCCCGTGCGGCGCACCGACCCGCCCGGAGGCGGACGGTCGTGCATCGTGCGGGCGGACCTGGTAGACCCGTGCCATGAGCACCCACGCACACCACCGCGACGACCTCAACCAGTCCGACATCGCGTCCGCCCGGCTGTCCCCGCGCCGCGAGGACGAGGGAGAGGGGTCCGGCGACGTGCTCACCGGGGGAGACGCGACGAAGGCCCCGCAGTCGCTCTCGGAGAACGAGCGCCGGCCCATCGACGGCGCGTCGTCGGGCACGTCCTGGGACGACCCGGACGAGCTCTAGGAACTTCGCGCCCGGCCCCTCAGTCGACGCGCGGCAGGCGGTCGGCGTCGACCGCGATGAGCCGTGGCATCCCCGCGGGGGCGACGGCGCTGAGGGCGAGGTAGCGCGCCTCGGCCCGGTGCAGGCGGATGTGCTCGTCGACGGTCCAGTCGGGACCGTTGGTGAGCGGCATGCCGCACGAGCAGTCGATGGTGACGCGCCCGGCGGCGTCCTCGCGGACCTGCCCGATCGTCACGTGCTCCGACCGCGCGTCCGCCTTGGCGCGGCGCATGGTCGCGCTCACAGGCTCGGGCCGGTGGGCCTGGGGCGGGGGCGAGGCGGGTGCGTCGGTCACGGGTTCCGAGCCTAGACGCCGCCGGGACCTCGTCGCACCCGTCCTGGCCGTGGCCTTCAGTGGGTGTGCGCGATCCCGAGCTCGTGCGCCCGCTCGTGCTCGCGCACTGCGGCCTCGCGGGCGGCGATGCGCGCCCGGACCTCCTCGCGCCGCAGGGGCGGGACCGTCGTCGGCGGGTTGCGGCGTTCGGGCAGCTCGTCGAGCAGGCGCGCGACGATCGCGGTCACCTCGTCGACCGCGCGCTCGAACGGCTCCTCGGTCGCGGCGCTCGTGCGCTGGATGCCCGTGACCTTCCGGACGAACTGGCGCGCGGCCGCCTCGATCTCCTCGTCGGTCGCGGGCGGCTCGAGGCCCCGCAGGGTCGTGATGTTCCGGCACATGCCTCGACGCTACGTGCGTGTGAGGAGCGCCACAAGGGCGGCCGAGGTCAGGAAAGGCGAGCCGTCACCGCGAGCTGCTCGCCCGCCTCCACCCGCACGTCCGCCACCCGCACCCCCGGCGGCAGGTCGGCTGCGAGGTCGACGTGGCGCCCCTCGACCTTCGCCAGCTCGCCGCGCGCCACCACGAGCAGCGCCGCGACGACGGGGTTGCGGCTCGACAGCTCGAGGTCGCGGACGGTGAGTACCATGCGCGCGTCGACCTCGGCGGTACCGGTCGCGCGCACGCTCGCCGAGAGCAATCCCTTGCGCACGCGGGCGAACGCCTGGAGCGACACCGTGCGTGGCCCCGTCGCGACGAGGTCGACGTCGAGCGAGGCCAGCGTGAGGCCGATGTTCTGCAGCTCGGTGGCGACGATCCTCCGGGCGGTGGCGAGGACCGCCTCGCGCGGGGCCGAGACGCGGACGTGCCCGCCGAGGGGCGCGGCGTCGTCGGGCTCGACGCCCTCGACGGCGAGCGACCCGTCGGCGCCCTCGACCCAGCGGAAGCGCAGCCCTTCGATCTCGGCCGTGACGTCCACGGGGACGTCGTCGACCAGGAGCGGGTGCGCGTCGACCCGGAGCCGGCGCACCACCGCGTCCTCGCGCGAGCGGACGTGCTCGACGTCGACCGTCGGGGAGGTGCTGCGCCCGGACGAGGAGGCGGGGCGGTCCGCCCCCACCCGGACCCGGACGCCCGTGAGGTCGACGTCGAGGCGAGAGACGTCCGCGCCCTCGAGGTCGGCGTCGAGCCGGACGGCTGCCGTGCCCTCGACCTCGGGGCCCAGGGCGTCGAGGGCGGCCGGCCGCAGGCGTGCGAGCAGCTCGGGGGCGGTCGTGGGACGCGGGGCCGCGCCGAGCGGCAGGACGTCGTGGGCGGGGCGCTGGTCGGGCATGCGCCGAGAGTAGACGACGAAGGCCGCCCCGGCGTCGGGACGGCCTTCGAGTGGTGGGCGATACTGGGATCGAACCAGTGACCTCTTCCGTGTCAGGGAAGCGCGCTACCGCTGCGCCAATCGCCCGGGTGCTGCATACGAGGTGGAGATGGGATTCGAACCCACGTATACGGCTTTGCAGGCCGCTGCCTCGCCTCTCGGCCACTCCACCTTGAGACGCGTCCTCTCATGCTCCCGGGGGAGCGGGCCAGAGAGTGGGCCTCCGAGCGGATGACGGGACTCGAACCCGCGACCCTCACCTTGGCAAGGTGATGCTCTACCAACTGAGCCACATCCGCGCGGCCGGTCCGTCGGGGGCTCTCACGAACCCCGTGGTGATCGGCGCGAAGCACATACTAGCCGACTTCCGCCCGGACCCGTGCATCCGGTCCAGGTGATGGTCGGCGCGAGAGAGGCCGCTCCGGACGGTGCCGGGGCGGCCTCTCTCGTCGTGCTCGTGGGCGATACTGGGATCGAACCAGTGACCTCTTCCGTGTCAGGGAAGCGCGCTACCGCTGCGCCAATCGCCCCAGAGGGGTGGTGCTGTTGCGAGGTGGAGATGGGATTCGAACCCACGTATACGGCTTTGCAGGCCGCTGCCTCGCCTCTCGGCCACTCCACCGCGACCTGCCCTCCGCCACCACGAGGGCGGCGGGAGGGTGGGCCTCCGAGCGGATGACGGGACTCGAACCCGCGACCCTCACCTTGGCAAGGTGATGCTCTACCAACTGAGCCACATCCGCGCGGCCGGACCTTGGAGCTTCGGGGAGCGTTTCCCCCGGCCCTCCGGCGTTCCGGCGCGTCCCAGACATTAGTCCACGTTCGCGTCCGGCGTCCAACCGGCCCCGCCGAGCCCGCGGTCGGTGCTCGGGGGCCGGGGGTCCGGGCGGAGGTGCGCCCTGGGTAGCGTGGTCCCGTGCCAGGACCTGGGAGAACACCCGCGCCGGGGTTCGCTCGCTTCGCCGGGCGCGCCGCGAGCGGCGTGCTCGAGTGCGTCGACCTCCGGCGCGAGCCGGAGCGTCTGGCCGACGACGGGCCGTGGTTCGTGGTCGCCGACTTCGACGGCCCTGCCCGCGGCGGCCGGGCGCGCGCGTGGCGGTTCGCCGAGCGGCTCGCCCCGTCGGACCTGGACGGCGCCACGCCCGCGGGAGCAGAGGCCGACCCGTGGCGCGGGCCCGACCCGTCCGCGTGGCGCAGCTCCCTGGACCGGGCCGGCTACGAGGCCGCCGTCGCGCACGTGCGCGACGAGGTCCGGGAGGGCGAGGTCTACCAGGCGAATGTGTGCCGCGTGCTCGCGGCCCCGCTCGTCGGCCCGGGTGGCGGCGAGCCCGACGCCCGGGCCCTCGCGCGTCGTCTCGCACGGGGCAACCCCGCTCCCTACGGGGGCGTGCTCCACGTGCCGGCGGGGTCCGGCGTCGACCCGGTGTGG
This sequence comes from Cellulosimicrobium sp. RS, assembly GCF_046159675.1. Taxonomy (NCBI): domain Bacteria; kingdom Bacillati; phylum Actinomycetota; class Actinomycetes; order Micrococcales; family Promicromonosporaceae; genus Cellulosimicrobium; species Cellulosimicrobium sp. RS. The sequence continues at coordinate 100,446 of NZ_JBJXVU010000008.1, forward strand.
GTCGTCAGCGCCTCGCCCGAGCTGTACCTCCGGGTCGCGGGGGGCACGGTGACGTCCGGACCCATCAAGGGCACCGCGCCCACCCCCGCGGGGCTCACGGCCAAGGACCGGGCCGAGAACGTCATGATCACCGACCTCGTGCGCAACGACCTCCAGCGCGTGTGCGAGCCGGGGACCGTCGAGGTCACGGACCTGCTCGCGGTCGAGCAGCACCCGGGCCTCGTGCATCTCGTGAGCACGGTGACAGGACGCCTGCGTGCCGGGCTCGCGGGGTCGGCCGCGCTGTGGCCCACGCTGCTCGAGGCCACCTTCCCGCCGGCATCGGTGTCCGGGGCGCCCAAGTCGTCCGCGCTGCGGATCATCGACGCCCTGGAGCCCGTGCCGCGCGGCCCCTACTGCGGCGCCGTCGGCTGGGTCGACGGCGACGAGGCCGTCCTCGCCGTCGGGATCCGCACCTTCTGGTGGTCCGACGGCGTCCTGCGCTTCGGCACGGGCGCCGGGATCACCTGGGGGAGCGACCCCGCGCGCGAGTGGGAGGAGACCGAGCTCAAGGCGCGCCGCCTCGTCGGCCTCGCCTCGGGCACACTGGAGCCATGAGCACCCCTGCCGCCACGACACCGACGTCCGCGAGCGCGACCGAGAACCTCGTGATCTGGGCCGACGGGCGCCTCGTGTCGCCTAGCAAGGTCGCGCTCAGCGCGGTCGACCACGGCCTGACCGTCGGGGACGGCGTGTTCGAGACGTGCGCCGTGTTCGACGGCCGCGCCTTCGCGCTCACGCGCCACCTGCGCCGGCTCGCGCGGTCCGCCGCCGGGCTCGGTCTCGACGCGCCGGACGAGCGCCGCGTGCTCGACGGCGTCGAGGCGGTGCTCGCCGAGGCGGACGCGCGCACGCGTGCCGGCGCCGGGCCGGTGGGCCGGCTGCGCATCACGGTGACGGCCGGCGTCGGGCCGCTCGGGTCCGGGCGCACCCCTGGCGAGCAGACCGTCGTCGTCGCGGTCGGCCCCGCGGTCATCCGTCCCGCCGGCCGCGCGGTGCGGTCGCCCTGGACCCGGAACGAGCGCTCCGCCGTCGCCGGGCTCAAGACGACGTCGTACGCGGAGAACGTCGTGGCGCTCGCCGACGCCGTGGGCAAGGGCGGCGACGAGGCGCTCCTCGCGAACACGACCGGCGACCTGTGCGAGGGCACCGGGGCGAACGTCTTCGTCGAGCGCGGGGGCGAGCTCGTCACCCCGCCCCTGTCCTCGGGCTGCCTCGCGGGCATCACGCGCGAGCTCCTGCTCGAGTGGGCGGCCGAGGACGGTCTGCCCGCGCGCGAGGCGCGTCCCGGCGAGCTCCCGTTCGGCGTGCTCGACGAGGTGACCGCGGGGGAGTCGGCGCTGCTGCTCACCGGCTCCGTGCGCAACGTCCAGCCGGTGACCTGGCTCGACGGCGCGGACGTGGCCGCGGGGGAGCTCTCCGTGGCGGCGCGGGACCTGTTCGAGCGGCGTCGTCGCGAGCGTCTCGACCCGTGACGGCGGCCGGTTTTTCGATCCGGTCCGTTTCAGGCTAGTATCGACCACGCACTCGGGCGATTGGCGCAGTGGTAGCGCGCTTCGTTCACACCGAAGAGGTCACTGGTTCGAACCCAGTATCGCCCACCGAGCAGAGGCCGTCCCCGCACCCGCGGAGGCGGCCTCTTTCGTGTCCCGGGTGCGCCGGCGGTCGTCCGGAGTCAGCCGGTCGTGGCGTCCGGCTCGCTCGGCGTCCCGACCTCCAGCCCGACGCCGGCTCCCGCGGCCTGGTCGGCCAGGTGCTGCCACGCGGCGGCGTCCGCGACGGCGCCGGGCGGCGGGGTGACGGTGATCGCGCGGTCCGTGACCTCGACGTCGTCCACGCCGAGCTCGAACGCGCCGCGGATCAACGGTGCCAGGACCTCCATGTCCGCGTCGGGCGAGAGCTCTGCCACCAGAGGTCTCGTCGCCGAGGTGCCCGGGTCGCGGTCCTCGTCCCACCACCCCACGTAACGGAGCGGCAGCGCCGTGCCCTCGTCGTGGAGCGCGCGGAGCGCGTCGAGCAGGCGGGCGCGCTCGGCGGACGTCGTCACGACGACGAGCGCGCGGTCGGGGTCGTCGGGGGAGGGCGCCGCTCCCGCGGTGAACCCCGGCGAGGAGAAGTCGCCGTCGTACCCCGGCAGCAGACGACCCATCGCGGTGCTCGCGGCGGCGAACCCGGCCACCGTCTCCTCGGCGAGGCACGCGCTGTCGTACGGCGCCGCGTTCTGGAGGGTCACCGACCCGGCCTCGTCGGTGTCCGGTGCCGCGGTGGTGAGCGTGAGGCGCGTGAGGGGCGCGTCGCGCGCACAGCTCGTCTCGACGAGGCGGCGCACCTGCTCGGCGCCGAGGTCGTCCTCGAGCCGGACGGTCGCCTCGTGGTCGTCGGGCCCGACGAGCTGGTTGTCGCGGAACTCGTACTCCACCGACGCGACGCCGTCGACCTGCTCCATCGTCTCCGCCCAGGTCTGCTGGGCGGATGCGCACCCGGCGAGGACCGCGAGCGCGAGCCCCCCGAGAACCTGGGTGAGCAGCGCCTTCCGCTCGGTGCGTTCCGCTCCCGTCATGGGAAGAACGGTAGTGAACCGTGGCGCACGTGACACCCGGGATCCGGCGCACGTCGAGCGGGTGAAATCTGACGCCGCTCCGCACCGGCGAGCACCCCGGTGCAGGGGGGATCGTCCATGACGAAACGGGGCAAAGTGCTCCCCCGGACGCCCTCGTCCCGGGGGGAGGGGGCGGCGCGCGACAGATCCTGGACGGGCGCCCAGCCTGCACGGTGCCCCGCTGCCGGGCACAGTGCTCGCAGGACCGGTGAAGGCGGTCCGCGCCACCGGGCACACCCGCCGCAGCGTTGCCGTGACGGTCCCGGTGGTCGTCCTGCCGGTCCTCGAGGGTCGTGCGGACGTCGCTCCTCCTCCGTGCGCAGGGGGCACGGAGGGGTTGCCGGTCGTCGTGGACGCCGCCCCGGGCGTCATCGCCTCGGCGGTGTCGTCGCGAGCGGTCGGCGTCCCGAGCCGTCCTCCACGGACACCCCAGGACCGTTGAGATTTCAACTGTGAGGCACGTTGCGCCCCCGTGCGTCTGTCTGTAGGTTGAGCCCGCCCGCCGAGGCCCGGCGCGGGGGCAAGCGCGCAGGGGGAGCTTGGCGTCGGGCCCGGCGGGCTCAGACGCCCGCGAGGACGCGGGCCGTCCCTTCCGTGCTCGTCCGGTCGCGCAGCGCGCGGCCCAGCCGACGCAGCGCGTCGTCGTCCGCGAGCAGGTCGGACCAGTCGTCCGGGTCGACGCTCGGGGCGTCACCCCGGGCCCGCCGCGTCGCCGCGAGCTGGAGCTGGTAGGCGAGGATCACCTCGCGCGGGCTGCCGGGGACGGCGACGCGCACGTGGTCGACGTCGTCCCGACGCGAGTGCAGCGCGAGCGCGGCGAGGCCGTCGAAGATCTCGATGGTGCGGTGGTACTCGTCCACCGCCGCGCTGGACCCGGGGATGCCCCCGCCGCCCACGGTCGCCAGCACGAAGGCGTGCAGGTGCCCGAGATCGCGCCGGCGCTCGCGGGCGAACGCCGCCGACGACGCGAGCTGGCCCACGATGCCGACCGTCAGCAGGACGCTCGCCGCGAGCACGAGATACCGGGTGCGCACGCCGAGGACGAGGTACGGCTCGGCGCTGCCGGGCTCGTGCAGCAGCGCGGCCACGAAGCTGACGACGGCCCACACCATGGCGACGACCGCCCCGGCCGCCGCGACGTCCATGCCCCACCGCAGCCGCACGGGGCGGCGCGAGCGCGTGCGGACGCACGACACGGCGAACGTCGCGGTCGCCGCCACGAACGCGCCGTAGTACAGCGCGCGGTACACCCACATGAGCGGCCGGCCGGAGGCCTGGGCGTCGAGGTCGAGCGTCGTCCACGGTCCGCTCGCGACCGCGAGCGCGACCATCACTGCGCCGACGAGACCGGCCGCGAGGGCCACGTACCGCGTCCGTGGCGCGTGCCCGGTCGTCGTGCTGTACGCCCACACGCCGACGAAGAGGCACCCGGCGACGAGCGCGACGTGCTTGGCGACCTCGTGCGTGCCGCCGGGGGCGTGCGTCTTGAGGAGCTCGGCCACGGCCGGGACCCGCAGCACGGACGCCACGGCGACGAATGCGAGGCCGAGCGGGAGAGCCGCGTCGGTGCCCCTGCGGGCACGCAGCGCCGTCCACGTCGCGGCGGTGGCGAACAGCGCCGTGGCGAGGAGGTCGAGCACCGGGCTCACCGGTAGAGCTCGAGGGACGTGAGGCGTGCGGCCGAGCTCCCGTGCGACGCGATAGAGATCATCAGCTCGCTCGCGAGGCGCTCGACCCGCTGCTCGGCGGGGTCGTCGTGCTCGTCGCGGCACCCGGCGGGGACCGGGCCCGGAGCGGGGCCGGGGCGGATCGAGTCGAGGACGTGCACGAGCTCGTGCGCGACGACGTGGTCGCGGTGCGGTCCGGGGAGCGTCTGGCGGGCGTCGACGAGGACGAGGTCGCGCTCGGGGAACGCGAGCCAGAGGCCGGTGACGCCGGGGCCGAGGTCGCCCTCGACGACCTCGAGCGGCTTGCCGCGGGCCGCGGCGACGAGGCGGCACGCCTCCTCGATGCTGCGGGCGCGGTCGAGGCCCGCGGCGCGCAGGAGGTCATCCACGGTCGGCCCCCGATGCAGGAGGATGCCCGTTCGGCGTGCCGGGCGGTGCCACCGGAGGGAGGTGCTCGAGGCTGCGTACGCGGTCGACGATCTCGATGATGGCGCGGACGTTCTCGGGCGACAGCCCCTGGGCGCGCAGCGCGAACTGCTCCACGCCCTCGTCGGCGAGCGCGGCGCGCAGGCGGTCGTCGGGGCTCTCCTCGGGGTCGACGAGGCTCCCGGTGCTGACCCCGAAGAACGCGGCGATGCCCTCGACGACGCGCAGGCTGGGCGACGAGCGGTGCCCGCCGCGCAGGGCGCTGAGGTACGCCTCGTTGATCGAGTAGCCGCGCTCCGTCATCCAGTGGGCGGCCTCCCGGTTGGTCACGGGACGCCCGCCGCGGCCGCGCGCGAAGAGCTCGTTGAGCCGGTGCCGGAAGACGCGCGCGGTGCGCTCCCCGGGTGCCACGTCGTCGTCCATGGGCCGATTCTGGCAGGCCCGGACCGCGCGTGCGCCGGTCCGGGTCGGCGGGTCACGCGGGTCGTGGCCCCTGCCTGTGCCCCGTCGCGCGACGTGGTGCCGCCGGGTAGCGTTTCGTGCGGGCGCGGGACGGCCGCCGCCCGGCGCGGGACGCGCGCACCACGACCCCCGAGGGAGCCGGTATGAGCGAGCAGACACCGAAGGACCGGGGCGGACTCGGCGACCTCCTCGGCAAGGCCAAGGAGTTCATGACCGAGGAGCGCATCGACAAGGCCAAGGAGTTCATGACCGACGAGCGCATCGACGAGGTCGCGGGAAAGATCAAGTCGGTCGCCCCGGACTCCGTCGACCGGCACGTCGACACCCTCGCCGAGAAGGCGAAGAAGGCCAACGACTGACCTGCGGGTCGGTACGATCGAGGGGCGCCGTCCACGACGGCGCCCTTCGTGCTGTCGGGGACGCCCCGGCGCCGGGGGACCTGACCGGGCGCTGCGCGCGCCTCCCGCCACAGAACGGAGCACGGACGTGTCTGACGTCGTCTCGTCACCACTCACCATCACCCTCGACGCGGAGGAGACCACGGTGACGACGGGCACGACGGGCACGGACCTGTTCGCGTCGCGTCGCGACGTCGTCGTGATCCGCGTGAACGGGGAGCTCAAGGACCTCGACACGCCCGTCGCGGACGGCGACGTGGTCGAGGGCGTGACGATCGACTCGCCCGACGGCCTCGCGGTGCTGCGGCACTCGGCCGCGCACGTGCTCGCGCAGGCCGTCCAGCAGGTCAACCCGGACGCGAAGCTGGGCATCGGCCCGCCGATCACGGACGGGTTCTACTACGACTTCGACGTCGAGACGCCGTTCACCCCCGAGGACCTCAAGGCGCTCGACAAGGCGATGTCGCGCATCATCAAGGAGGGCCAGACCTTCCGCCGCCGCGTGGTCACCGAGGACGAGGCGCGCGCCGAGCTCGCGCACGAGCCGTACAAGCTCGAGCTCATCGGGCTCAAGGGCTCCGGCACCGCGGACGACACCGAGGGCGCGAACGTCGAGGTCGGCGGCGGCGAGCTGACGATCTACGACAACGTGCGCGGCGCCGGGCGCGAGAGCGAGACGGTGGTCTGGAAGGACCTGTGCCGTGGCCCGCACCTGCCGAGCACGCGCCTGATCGGCAACGGCTACCAGCTCATGCGCTCGGCCGCGGCCTACTGGCGCGGCAGCGAGAAGAACCCGCAGCTCCAGCGCATCTACGGCACGGCGTGGCCGACGAAGGACGAGCTCAAGGCGTACCTCGAGCGGCTCGCGGAGGCGGAGCGGCGCGACCACCGTCGGCTCGGCAACGAGCTCGACCTGTTCTCCTTCCCGGAGGAGATCGGCTCGGGCCTGCCCGTGTTCCACCCCAACGGCGCGACGATCCGCATGGAGATGGAGGAGTACTCGCGCAAGCGGCACGTCGAGGCCGGCTACTCGTTCGTCAGCACGCCGCACATCACCAAGGCGAACCTGTTCCAGACGTCGCGCCACCTCGACTGGTACGCCGACGGCATGTACCCGCCGATGCACCTGGACGAGGAGCTCGACGACGACGGCAACGTCAAGCGGGCGGGCCAGGACTACTACCTCAAGCCGATGAACTGCCCGATGCACAACCTCGTGTACCGCTCGCGCGGGCGGTCGTACCGCGAGCTGCCGCTGCGGCTGTTCGAGTTCGGCACGGTGTACCGCTACGAGAAGTCGGGCGTCGTGCACGGGCTCACGCGGGCGCGCGGCTTCACGCAGGACGACGCGCACATCTACACCACGCGCGAGCAGATGCGCGACGAGCTGGGCTCGCTGCTCTCCTTCGTGCTGGACCTCCTGCGCGACTACGGGCTCGACGACTTCTACCTCGAGCTGTCGACGCGCGACCCCGAGAAGTCGGTGGGCGACGACGCCACGTGGGAGGAGGCGACCGAGGTCCTGCGCCAGGTCGCGACGGAGTCGGGCCTCGAGCTCGTCGCCGACCCGGGCGGCGCGGCGTTCTACGGCCCCAAGATCTCGGTCCAGGCGAAGGACGCGATCGGCCGCACGTGGCAGCTCTCGACGATCCAGCTCGACTTCTTCGAGCCGGAGCTGTTCGAGCTCGAGTACACGGCGTCCGACGGCACGCGCCAGCGTCCCGTGATGATCCACCGCGCGCTGTTCGGCTCGATCGAGCGGTTCTTCGGCATCCTCGTCGAGCACTACGCCGGCGCGTTCCCCGCGTGGCTCGCGCCCGTCCAGGTCGTGGCGGTCCCCGTCGCGGAGCCGTTCAACGACTACGTGGCCGACGTCGTCGCGCAGCTCAGGGCGCAGGGGATCCGCGCGGAGGTCGACTACTCGGACGACCGGTTCGGCAAGAAGATCCGCAACGCCAGCACGCGCAAGGTCCCGTTCGTCCTCATCGCGGGCGGCGAGGACGCCGAGGCGGGCGCCGTGTCGTTCCGCTACCGGGACGGCCGCCAGGACAACGGCGTGCCCGTCGCCGAGGCCGTCGAGCGGATCGTCTCCGCCGTGCGCGACCGCGTCCAGGTCTGACGGCGCGTGAGCGACGAGCGCACGGGGACGCCCGGCGCGGCCGACGAGGCCGCGCCGGGCGCCGCACCCGACCCCGCGACCGGTGCGACGGTCGAGACGCCGGACGCGCACCCCCGGTTCGACGACGGCCTGGACCGGCTCTGGACGCCGCACCGCATGGTGTACATCGGCGGGCAGGACAAGCCCGCTGACGACTCGCGCGGCGAGTGCCCGTTCTGCCGCGTGCCGGACCGCACGGACGAGGACGGGCTGATCGTCGCGCGCGGCCGGACGGCGTACGTCGTGCTCAACCTCTACCCGTACAACCCGGGCCACCTCATGGTCGTGCCGTACCGGCACGTCTCCGACTACACGGACCTCACGGAGGCCGAGACGGTCGAGGTCGCGCACCTCACGCAGACGGCCATGCGGGTCGTGCGCGCGGTGTCCGCGCCCGACGGCTTCAACCTCGGCATGAACCAGGGCGCGGTCGCGGGCGCGGGCATCGCCGCGCACCTGCACCAGCACGTCGTGCCGCGCTGGGCGGGGGACGCGAACTTCCTGCCGATCGTCGCGCAGACGAAGGCCGTGCCGGAGCTGCTCTCCGACACGCGGGCGCGGCTCGCGGACGCGTGGCCGACCACCGGCGAGGGGGACGACGCCTGATGTTCGGTCGTCTGCGCGCGCTCACCACGCGCCTGTTCACGCCGCTCGCCGCGTTCCTCCTGCGCGTCGGGGTGAGCCCGGACGCGGTGACCGTCACCGGGACGCTCGGCGTCGTCGTCGGCGCGCTGTGGCTCTTCCCCACGGGCCACCTCTTCGCCGGGGTCATGGTCGTCATGGTCTGCGCCTTCGCCGACGTGCTCGACGGCGTCATGGCGCGCCGCGCCGGCCGGTCGGGCCCCTGGGGCGCGTTCCTCGACTCGACGCTCGACCGGCTCGCCGACGCCGCCGTGTTCGTCGGGCTCACGCTGTGGTTCGTCCGCGCCGACGACCCGCGCCTCACGCCCGACCTCGCCGCGTGGGGGACCGTCGTCGCGCTCGCGTGCCTCGCGCTCGGCGCCGTCGTGCCGTACGCGCGGGCCCGCGCCGAGAGCGTCGGCATGACCGCGCAGGTCGGGATCGCCGAGCGTGCCGACCGCCTCGTCGCGGCCCTCGTCGCCGCCGGGCTCGTCGGCCTCGGCCTGCCACCCGTCGTGCTCGTCGCGGTCCTCGGCCTGCTCGCGCTCGCGAGCGCGGTCACGGTCGTGCAGCGCGTCGCGACGGTGCGCCGCCAGGCGCTCGCCCTCTCCGCGAGCGCCTCCCGGACCGACGACACGGAGGACGGTCGCTGATGGCCCTCGACGCCGGCAAGGCGTTCACGTTCGCCTGGCGCAACGCGCGCAAGGTGCCCGACCCGCTGCTGCGCGGGCTGTTCGACGCGATCGCCGACGTGACGTGGCTCCTGCACGGCGGGGGAGTGCGCCAGCTCGAGCGCAACCTCGCGCGCGTCCGGCCCGGGCTCTCGCCGCGCGCCCTGCGCCGGCTCTCGCGCGCGGGCATGCGGTCGTACATGCGGTACTACCGGGAGGCCTTCACGCTCCCCGCCTGGACGCCGGAGCAGGTCGAGGCGCGCGTGCGGCTCGTCGGGTACGAGAACCTGGCCGAGCACCTCGGAGGCGACCGGAGCCCGGTGCTCGCGCTGTCCCACCAGGGCAACTGGGACCTCGCGGGCGCGTACGCGACCCCGCACATCGCGCCCGTGCTCACGGTCGCGGAGCGGCTGAAGCCCGACGAGCTGTTCGAGGAGTTCCTCGCGTTCCGCACCGGGCTCGGGCTCGAGATCCTCGCGCTCGGCGACGGCGACGTCTTCCGCGACCTCGTGCGCGGCGCGAGCCGGCCGGGGAAGATCATCCCGTTGCTCGCCGACCGCGACCTCACCCACCGCGGCGTCGAGGTCGACCTCTTCGGCCGGCGGGCGCGGGTCGCGGCGGGGCCCGCGGCGCTTGCCGTGAGCACGGGCGCGCCGCTCGTGCCGGCCGGCATCTTCTACGAGCGGCTGCGCGGGGCGCGGCGGCGGGCCGCGGGCTCGCCCTGGGGCCTGGTCATCCGCTTCTTCCCGCGCGTCGAGATCGCGACGGACCTCCCGCGCGCCCAGCGGGTGGCCGCGGCGACGCAGTCCTGGGTCGACGCGCTGAGCGTCGCGATCCGGGAGCACCCGCAGGACTGGCACATGCTCCAGAAGGTGTTCGTCGACGACCTCGACCCCGAGCGCTACGCGCGCACGCGCGCCGCGGCGGGCGAGCCGGCCCCGGACGCGGAGCGTGCCGCATGAGCCTGCGCGTGGGCATCGTGTGCCCCTACTCGTTTGACGCCCCCGGCGGCGTGCAGTTCCACGTGCGCGACCTCGCCGAGGCGCTCATGGCGCGGGGCCACGAGGTCTCCGTGCTCGCCCCGGCCGACGACGACACTCCCGTCCCGGACTACCTCACCTCCGCCGGCGGTGCGGTGCCGGTGCGCTACAACGGCTCGGTCGCGCGGCTCACGTTCGGCCCGCGCACGGCGGGCCGCGTGCGCCGGTGGCTCGACGCCGGACGGTTCGACGTGCTGCACCTGCACGAGCCCGTGACGCCCTCGCTGAGCATGCTCGCGCTCTGGATCGCGCAGGGCCCGATCGTCGCGACGTTCCACACGTCGCTCGTGCGCTCGCGCGCGCTCCAGGTCGCCTACCCCCTCGTGCGGCAGAGCCTGGAGAAGATCGACGCGCGCATCGCGGTCTCGGAGGACGCGCGGCGCACGCTGGTGGACCACCTGGGCGGGGACGCCGTCGTCATCCCCAACGGCGTGTACGTCGACACGTTCGCCGACGCCGTGCCGAGCCCGGCCTGGCAGGGCACGCCCGAGGCGCCGACGATCGCGTTCCTCGGGCGCCTCGACGAGCCGCGCAAGGGCCTGCCCGTCCTGACGGCCGCGATCCCGCGGATCCTCGAGCAGCTCCCCGGCGCGAGGTTCCTCGTCGCCGGGCGCGGCGACGACGGTCGGGACGCCGCGATCGAGGCGCTCGGCGCGCACGCGTCCTCCGTCGAGTTCCTCGGTGGTGTGAGCGACGAGGACAAGGCGAGCCTGCTCGCGTCGGTGGACCTCTACATCGCCCCGCAGACCGGGGGCGAGAGCTTCGGGATCGTCCTCGTGGAGGCGATGAGCGCCGGGGCGTGCGTCGTCGCGAGCGACCTCGGCGCGTTCCGCCGCGTGCTCGACGACGGCGCCGCGGGCGTGCTGTTCCCCGTCGGCGACCCCGAGGCGCTGGCCCGGGCGGTGGTCGACGTCCTCGCGGACCCCGAGGCCCGTGCCGCGCACCGGGCGCGTGCGGCCGAGTTCGTGCGGCGGTTCGACTGGTCCGCGGTGACCGACCAGGTCTCCGCGGTGTACGACATGGTGCTCGCGGCGTCCGAGGCGGTCATCCCCGTGCACGAGGACCCGCGCTCGCGCCGCGGCGGGCGGTTGCTGGGCCGCGCCCGCGAGGAGGAGGTGGGTCGCCCGTGACCTGGTCCGAGACCGCCGTCCTCGTCCTCGTCGTCGCGGCCCTGGCCGCGTGGCTGCTGTGGGTCGCCGCGTCGCGACTCGACCGCCTCCACCGCAAGGTCATGGCGTCGAGGCTCGCGCTGGACGCCCAGCTCGTGCGCCGCGCGTCGGCCGCCGTGGACCTCGCGGCGTCCGGCGAGCTCGACCCCGCGAGCTCCGTCCTCGTCGCCGAGGCGGCGCACGCCGTCCTCGACGACGACGCCGACGCGCGCCGGCTCCGCGAGCAGGTGCCCGGCCTCGTGCCGGCGGACGGCCCGCGGCCCCGGCGCCTGCTGGGCGGCATGGCGGAGTCGCGCGCCCTCGCGGAGAGCGACCTCACCGCGACGCTGCGCTCCGCGCTGGAGGACGCCGACGACCTCGCCGAGGTGCGGTCGGTCCCCGCCGGCGACGAGCTGCTCGCCACGCTGTCCGCCGCGTGGTACCGCGCCCAGCTCGCGCGCCGCTTCCACAACGAGGCCGTCGCCCAGGCGCTGCGCGTGCGCAGCAAGTGGTGGGTGCGTCTGTTCCACCTCGCGGGCCACGCGCCGATGCCCGTCACGGTCGAGCTCGACGACGCCGCGCCCGACGCGCTCGTGCGCCCTGTCGCCACCGCGGCCACGCCCGACTGAGAGTCGGCCCTCGCGGGTCGTACCGGGCTCGGCGGCCCGCTCCCGGCCGGTCCGGGGACCGGGGCCGTGGACGGCCCGACGTTAGGATGGGGAGCGCGTGGGAGCATGTGCCGTCGAGCCTGTTCGACGGCGTCCGCGCGCGATCGCGCGACGTTCCCCTGACCTGAAGGTGTGAGGTACCGGTGACCAACGTGGCCGACCAGAACGTCCCTGCCGAGAGCGCCCCGGGCGCCGCGACCGCGGAGGGTGCCGGCGCGGTCGGCACCGCGAGGGTCAAGCGGGGGATGGCGGAGATGCTCAAGGGCGGCGTCATCATGGACGTCGTCACGCCCGAGCAGGCGAAGATCGCCGAGGACGCCGGGGCCGTGGCGGTCATGGCGCTCGAGCGCGTGCCCGCCGACATCCGCGCGCAGGGCGGAGTCTCGCGCATGTCCGACCCGGACATGATCGACGGGATCATCGAGGCCGTCTCCATCCCCGTGATGGCCAAGGCGCGCATCGGCCACTTCGTCGAGGCGCAGGTGCTCCAGTCGCTCGGCGTGGACTACGTCGACGAGTCCGAGGTCCTCACGCCCGCGGACTACGCCAACCACATCGACAAGTGGCAGTTCACCGTCCCGTTCGTGTGCGGGGCGACCAACCTCGGCGAGGCGCTGCGCCGCATCACCGAGGGCGCCGCGATGATCCGCTCCAAGGGCGAGGCCGGCACGGGCGACGTCTCCAACGCGACCACGCACATGCGCACCATCCGCGGGGAGATCCGCCGCCTCACGTCGCTCCCCGAGGACGAGCTGTTCGTCGCCGCGAAGGAGCTCCAGGCGCCGTACGAGCTCGTCAAGGAGGTCGCCGCGACCGGCAAGCTCCCGGTCGTCATGTTCACCGCCGGCGGGATCGCGACCCCGGCCGACGCCGCGATGATGATGCAGCTCGGCGCCGAGGGCGTGTTCGTGGGATCGGGCATCTTCAAGTCCGGCAACCCCGCCCAGCGCGCGGCCGCCATCGTCAAGGCGACGACGTTCTACGACGACCCCGACGTGATCGCCAAGGTCTCGCGCGGTCTCGGCGAGGCGATGGTCGGCATCAACGTCGACGACATCCCCGTCCCGCACCGTCTGGCCGAGCGCGGCTGGTGACCGACCGCCGCGCGTCGCAGCCGTCCGTCGTCGTGCCGACGACGGACGGCTGAGCCGTCGTGGCCGAGGCCGCCGGAGCGCCGTCGTCCCTGGGCCCCGACTGGGTGCTCGGGGACGACGGCCTGTACTTCCGGCGCGGCGCGCGCGTGCTGCTCCTCGACGACGCCGATCGCATCCTCCTGGCGCGCGGGCACGACGTCGACCAGCCCGAGCGCTCGTGGTGGTTCACGATCGGCGGGGGAGTGGACCCGGGCGAGAGCGACGTCGACGCCGCGCTGCGCGAGGTCCACGAGGAGACGGGCCTGCGCCTCGACCCGGGCGCGCTCGTCGGCCCGGTGTACACGCGCAGCGCGATCTTCGACTTCTACCGGCAGCACTGCCGCCAGGACGAGGTGCTGTTCCTCGCGCGCGTCACCGGGGCGGACCGCGACGGCGGGCTGAGCCGCGCCGGGTGGACGGACGTCGAGCTCGACGTCGTCGACGAGATGCGCTGGTGGACGCTCGACGACCTGCGCGGCGTCCAGATCGAGGTCTTCCCCGAGGGGCTGCCCGACCTCGTCGCACCGCTGCTGCGCGGGTGGGACGGCGTGACGCGGCACCTCGGTACCGGCCACGGCTGACGCTTCGCGGACTCGGGCCCGCCGCGGGAGGGCACCGTCCCGGTCACGGGCGGCGGGCGATCACCCGCCACACGATCCCGCCGACGAGCAGCCCCGCGCCCAGCAGCCCGCCGCCGATCGCGACGAACCACAGCACGATCGTGCCGCCGAGCGTCGCGAAGAACGTCCCGAAGCGCCAGCCCTCGGTGACGACGAACGTCGTGCCCGCGGGCGCCGCGCCCTGCGCGACGGTCACCGTGCACGTCCCGGACGCGGGCGGCGTGACCTCGGCCACCGTCGTCGCCTGGGAGGAGCCCAGGCCGGAGCTGCCGGACACCGACGGGGCGCTCACCGTGAGGTCGCCGTCGGCGCAGGTCACGGTCACGTCCTCGACGTCGAGGCCCGCGCCGTCCGAGGACCCCGCGCGGCCTACCGCCCAGATGCTGTACGGCTGGCCGCCCGTGACCTCGAGCTCCGCCTCGCCCGGCACGTCGCCCGACGCGAGCGCCGCCGACCCGGGCCGGCCCGCGCCGTCGATCACGCCGGTCGGCAGCGCCCGGACGAACGTCGTCACGCCGAGGACCCCGGCCACGAGCGCGAGCACGAGCACGACGGCGCCGACCACGATCATCGTCGTGGCGCCGCGCGTGCTGCGCGGGGGCCGCGGCGCCGCCCCGGGGTACGGCGCCGGACCGGGCGCGGGGTAGGGCTGGCCGGGGGCGGGCGGGTACGTCACGACGGCGAGGCTAGCAACCGTGGGCGCGGCCGGAGGCCCACCGCGGGACAAGCGGCGGAGCCGCCGACGTATCATTCCCCTTCGTGACGATCACGATCGGTGTCCTCGCCCTCCAGGGCGACGTGCGCGAGCACCGCGCCGCGCTCGAGGCCGCGGGCGCCCGCACGGTCGGCGTCCGCCGCCCCGAGGAGCTCGCCGCGGTCGACGGGCTCGTGCTCCCTGGCGGCGAGTCGACGACCATCGACAAGCTCCTGCGCATCTTCGAGCTCGACGAGCCGCTGCGCGCGCGCATCGCCGAGGGCCTGCCCGTCTACGGCTCGTGCGCCGGCATGATCCTGCTCGCCGACCGCATCCTGGGCGGCACCGCCGACCAGCGCACCATCGGCGGGCTCGACGTGACGGTCCGGCGCAACGCGTTCGGCCGGCAGGTCGACTCGTTCGAGACCGACCTCGCGTTCGCGGGTCTGGCGCCGGCGGACGACGGGCGCGACGGCGCACCGAGACCGGGCCAGGACGGGGACGCGGTGCACGCCGTGTTCATCCGGGCGCCCTGGGTCGAGGAGGCCGGGCCCGGGGTCGAGGTGCTCGCACGGATCCCCGAGCACGGCGCACCCGGCATCCCGGCGGCTGCCGCCGGTAGGATCGTCGCAGTCCAGCAGGGATCGCTGCTCGCCACCTCGTTCCACCCGGAGATCTCCGGGGACGCGCGCGTGCACGAGCTGTTCGTCAGAATCGCGAAGGGGTAGGAACGCATGTCAGGGCACTCCAAGTGGGCCACGACCAAGCACAAGAAGGCGGCCATCGACGCCAAGCGCGGCAAGCTCTTCGCGAAGCTCATCAAGAACATCGAGGTCGCGGCGCGCACGGGCGGCGGTGACCCCGCGGGCAACCCGACGCTGTTCGACGCCATCCAGAAGGCGAAGAAGTCGTCGGTCCCCAACGACAACATCGACCGCGCCGTCAAGCGCGGCTCGGGCACCGGCGCCGACGCCGTCGACTACCAGACGATCATGTACGAGGGCTACGGCCCCAACGGCATCGCCGTCCTGGTCGAGTGCCTCACCGACAACAAGAACCGCGCGGCCTCCGAGGTCCGCCTCGCGTTCAGCCGCAACGGCGGCAACCTCGCCGACCCGGGCTCCGTGTCCTACCTCTTCGCGCGCAAGGGCCTCGTCGTCGTGCCGAAGGCGGAGGGCGTGACCGAGGACGACGTCATGCTCGCCGCGCTCGAGGCGGGGGCCGAGGAGGTCACCGACTCCGGCGACGTCATCGAGGTGCTGTCCGAGGCGAGCGACCTCGTCGCCGTGCGCAGCGCGATCCAGGAGGCGGGGATCGAGTACGACTCCGCCGACTCGATCTGGCACCCGTCGATGGAGGTCGAGGTCGACGCCGAGGGCGCGCGCAAGATCCTGCGCCTCATCGACGCGCTCGAGGACAGCGACGACGTGCAGAACGTCTACGCCAACTTCGACGCGTCGGACGAGGTCATGGCGGAGCTCGAGAACGACGACTGACCCGGTTCAGGTCGCGTCCGGATGATCGGGTCGCGGCGCGGCCGGGAGGTCGGCGCGCGGTCTACCATCCGCGGCGCTCGTGCCTCGCGCCGCTCCCGCCAGGCCCGCCACGACCGCGCACCGACCTCCCGGCCCCACCGCTGGCTGGTCCGTCGCCGGACCGCGTGGCACGGCCGGTCCGTGCCGTTCACGTGAAAGGGTCGAGGGGTGCGCGTTCTCGGAGTGGATCCTGGGCTGACCCGGTGCGGTGTCGGGGTGGTGGACTCCGCGCGGGGGCGGCGGGCCGAGCTCGTCGCGGTCGGGGTGATTCGGACGGACCCGGAGCTGAGCGTGGACCTGCGGCTGCTGCGGATCGCGGAGCGGCTGGACGCGTGGTTCGACGAGCACGTGCCCGACGTCGTGGCGGTCGAGCGCGTGTTCGCGCAGCACAACGTCGGGACGGTCATGGGCACCGCGCAGGCCGCGGGCATCGCGATGGTCGGGGCGGCGAAGCGGGGTGTCCCCGTCGCGCTGCACACGCCGTCGGAGGTCAAGGCCGCGGTCACGGGGAGCGGACGCGCCGGCAAGGAGCAGGTCCAGCGCATGGTCGCGGGGATCCTCGGCCTCGCGGAGCCGCCGAAGCCCGCGGACGCGGCCGACGCGCTCGCGCTCGCGATCTGCCACCTCTGGCGCCCCGCGGGCGCCCTGCAGGGCGGCGAGCGGCACGAGCTCACGGCCGCGCAGCGCGCGTGGGCGGCCGCCGAGCACGCGGCGAAGGGACGGCGCGCGCCGCGCTAGCGGCGCCGGTTCCGCCGGTCGTGCCGGTGGGGGTGCCGGCGGTCCGTGTCGGTCGGTCGGCGGGTGGGCGGCCCTTGCTAGAGTGACCGCGGTCGTACGGGTGTTCGACGCGCCCCTCGGCGCGCGGCCCGACGGCGGTCCTCGGGGCCGGCGGACCATCGGACCAGGTCGGTGCTGCCGGCCGGGAGAGGAGCCTGCGTGATCGCGTCCCTGAGCGGTGTCGTGGCGAGCGTCCAGCTCGACCGCGCCGTGCTCGAGGTCGGAGGAGTGGGCTACCTCGTCCACGCCACGCCCGCCACGCTCGCCGGCCTGCGCGTGGGGGAGACGGCGCGCCTCGCGACGAGCCTCGTCGTGCGCGAGGACTCGTTCACGCTCTACGGCTTCGCCGACGACGACGAGCGCGCCGTCTTCGAGACCGTCCAGACCGTGAGCGGCGTCGGTCCGCGCCTCGCGCTCGCGATGCTCGCCGTGCACACGCCCGACGGCCTGCGCCGTGCGGTCGCGGGCGCGGACATCGCCGCGCTCGTGCGCGTCCCGGGCATCGGCAACAAGGGTGCGCAGCGGATCGCGCTCGAGCTCGGCGACAAGCTCGGCCCGCCCACGGGCGCCGACGCCCCCGAGGCGGGATCGACCGCCTCGGCGTCGGCGCCGCGTCCGGAGGACCGGCGCGACCAGGTGGTCGAGGCGCTCGTCGGGCTCGGCTGGAACCTCAAGGCCGCGGACGACGCGGTGTCCACCGTGCTCGCCGAGGCGGGCGTCGACGTCGTCGAGGCACCCGACGTGGCGGGCGCGCTGCGTGCCGCGCTGCGGGTGCTCGGCGGGCCGAGGAGCTGACGATGGCGACCTTCGACCAGGTGGGACTCGACGACCTCGGCGGGGACGGCACGTTCTCGTCCGAGCGCATCGTCGCGGCGGGTGCGGACGACCTCGAACGCGCGGCCGAGGCCGCGCTCCGGCCACGCCGGCTGGAGGAGTTCGTCGGCCAGACCGTCGTGCGCGACCAGCTCTCGCTCGTGCTCCAGGCCGCGCTCGCGCGGGGGAGCGCGCCCGACCACGTGCTCCTGTCGGGTCCGCCCGGGCTCGGCAAGACGACGCTCGCCATGATCATCGCCGCGGAGCTCGGCACGTCGCTGCGCGTGACGTCGGGGCCCGCGATCCAGCACGCCGGCGACCTCGCGGCGGTGCTGTCCTCGCTCGAGGAGGGCGAGGTCCTGTTCATCGATGAGATCCACCGGCTCGCGCGACCGGCCGAGGAGCTCCTCTACATGGCGATGGAGGACTTCCGCGTCGACGTCGTCGTGGGCAAGGGGGCCGGGGCGAGCGCCATCCCGCTCTCGCTGCCGCCGTTCACGGCGGTCGGCGCGACGACGCGCGCCGGGCTCCTGCCCGCGCCGCTGCGCGACCGGTTCGGCTTCACCGGGCACCTGGACTTCTACTCGGGCGACGAGCTCGAGCGCGTGCTGACGCGCTCGGCCGGCCTGCTGGGCGTCGCGCTCGACCCCCAGGCCGCCCGCGAGATCGCGGGGCGCTCGCGCGGGACGCCCCGCATCGCGAACCGCCTGCTGCGGCGCGTGCGCGACTGGGCGCAGGTGCGCGGCGACGGGACCATGGACCTCGCGGCCGCGCGCGCGGCCCTCGAGGTCTACGAGGTGGACCCGATCGGCCTCGACCGGCTCGACCGCGCGGTGCTCACCGCGCTGTGCACCCGCTTCAACGGCGGTCCCGTGGGCTTGACGACGCTCGCGGTGACGGTGGGCGAGGAGGCGGAGACGGTCGAGACCGTGGCCGAGCCGTACCTCGTGCGCGAGGGGCTGATCGGGCGGACGCCGCGGGGCCGCGTCGCGACCCCGGCCGCCTGGGCACACCTCGGGCTCACCCCGCCGCGCGAGGGCGGCACGCTCTTCGACGCCTGAGGCGACGCCGGCGGTCACGGGCTCGCGAGGACGCTCCGTGACGGCGGTCACAGGCGCTCCGCGGGTGGTCCTAGAATGGTCGGACCCGGGCGGGCGGAACTCCGCGGCGAGACGGCTCGTTGGTGAACCGTGCGCGCACGCCTAGACTGCGCGCAGATCCCGCACAGAACAGGACACGAGACTCCGTCATGGATATCAGCTTCATCCTCATCCTCGCCCTCGCGGCGGGTGCGATGTTCCTCATGACCAGCCGCACCCGCAAGCAGCAGCGCGAGGCCCAGAACTTCCGGGCGACCCTCGCCCCCGGGCAGGAGGTGATGACGGGCTCGGGCATGTTCGGCACGGTCGTCGACGTCGACGACGAGGCCGACGTCATCACCATCGAGTCGACGCCGGGCAACCAGTCCCGGTGGCTGCGCGCCGCGATCGCCAAGCTCGTCGAGCCCCCGGTCGAGGAGACCGAGGAGACGACGGCGGACGACGCGTCCGAGGACGCGGCCGAGTACGGCACCGCCGGTGCCGACGCCGGGACCACCACGAAGGGCGACGTCGACGACCTCGTCGTGCCCGACGACCTCTCCGGTCTGACCGACGACCGGTCGGAGAAGGACCGCGGACGCCGGGACGACGGCACCGACATCAAGTGACCCTATGCCGGTCGCTGCCGCGACCGGCCTGACGCGGTGGGCCGCGAGGCCCACCGCACACGCACGAGAAGAGACGGACAGTTGGCCACCAGCAGCACACGAGCGAGGCCCGTACGGACCCTCGTCGCCCTGGGAATCCTCATCGTCGTCCTCTTCGGGTCCCTCTTCGCGGGCACGAAGCTCGACCCGAAGACCGAGGACAACCCGGGCGGGGCGAGCCTCACCCCGGGCCTCGCGCTCGATCTCGAGGGTGGCACGCAGATCATCCTGGAGCCCGTCACCACCGACGGCTCGCAGCCGACGGCCGAGGACATCAACCAGGCGATCAACGTCATCCGCCAGCGCATCGACGCGCAGGGTGTCTCCGAGGCCGAGATCACAAGCCAGGGCCGCAACAACATCGTCGTCGGCATCCCGGGGCAGCCGTCCCAGGAGACCATCGACCTCGTCAGCACCTCGGCCCAGATGCGCTTCCGCCCCGTGCTCTCCGTGGGCATGCCGACGGCGACGCCCGCCGACGAGTCCACCGACCCGGCTGCGGGCGACGACGCCGCGGCCGAGGACGCCCCGGACGCGACGGAGTCCGCGGACGCGGCCACCGACGGCGCGACGGACCCCGCGGCCGAGGACGGCACGGACCCGGCGGCCGACGCAGCGACGGACGCCCCGGCGGACGACGCCACGACGGACCCGGCGCCGGAGACGACCCGCCCGGAGAACCCGAGCGACCTCGCGCAGATCACGCCGGAACTGCAGGCGCAGTTCGACGCGCTCGACTGCACGCTCCCCGAGAACCTCGTGGGCGGCGACAGCGGCCCGACCGACAGCGCGTTCGTCTCGTGCGCCGACGACGGCACGGCCAAGTACATCCTCGGCCCGGTCGAGATCGAGGGCACCGACATCTCGAACGCGAGCTCCGGCCTGCGCGTCGGGCAGAACGGCGTCGTCACCAACGAGTGGGTCGTCAACATCGAGTTCGACTCCGAGGGCACCAAGGCCTTCCGTGACGTCACGACGCGTCTCACGACGCTCCCGTCGCCGCAGAACCAGTTCGCGATGGTCCTCGACGGCCTCGTCATCTCGGCACCCGTCTCGCAGGTCGCGATCCCCGACGGCAAGGCCGAGATCTCGGGCAGCTTCACGCGCGACAGCGCGGCGACGCTCGCGAACCAGCTCAACTTCGGCTCGCTGCCCCTGACGTTCGAGGTGCAGAGCCAGGAGCAGATCTCCGCGACGCTCGGCTCCGAGCAGCTCGAGAAGGGTCTGCTCGCGGGCGCGATCGGCCTGCTGCTGGTCGTCATCTACTCGCTCTTCCAGTACCGCGTGCTCGGCCTGGTCACCGTCGCGTCGCTCGGCATCGCGGCCGTCGTGACGTTCGGCGTGATCTCGGTGCTCTCGTGGACGATCGGGTACCGCCTGTCGCTCGCCGGCGTCGCGGGGCTCATCGTCGCGATCGGTATCACCGCGGACTCGTTCATCGTGTACTTCGAGCGCATCCGCGACGAGCTGCGCGACGGCCGGACGCTGAACTCCGCGGTGGAGAAGGGCTGGCAGCGCGCCCGCCGCACGATCCTCGCCTCGGACGCGGTGAACTTCGTCGCCGCGGTGGTCCTGTACTACCTGGCGGTCGGCGGCGTGCGCGGCTTCGCGTTCACGCTGGGCCTGACCACCCTGGTCGACCTGATCGTGGTGTTCCTCTTCACGCACCCGCTCATGCAGCTCCTCGCCCGGACCAAGTTCTTCGCGAACGGCCACCCGGCGTCGGGCCTCGACCCGCGGCGCCTCGGGGTGCGCGGCACGCGGTACGCAGGTCGCGGCCGCGTCGTCGGGGCGACCTCGACGGCACCCGCGGACGGCGGCGACGTCGTCGAGGACGCGCCGGTGCAGGACGCCCCGGCGCGCGAGCGCACGGCGCCCGTCCGGGAGACGGTCGGTGCCGGCGTCGGCCGGTCCGACGGCCCGCGCATGACCATCGCCGAGCGCCGTGCCGCCGAGCGGCGGGCCGCCGCCTCCGCGGACGGCGACGAGGGGTCCCCGGCCGCTGACGCGGCGGGCGACGAGAACGAGGAGAAGCACTGATGGCCAGCGGTTTCGCCCAGTGGGGCAACGACCTGTACACGGGCCGCCGGTCCTACGCCATCGTCGCCAAGCGGCGCGCCTACTTCGTGGTGGCGCTCGTCCTGGTCGTCCTGTCCCTCGGCATCATCGGGGTCCGGATCGCCGGTGACGGGCTCAACCTCGGCATCGAGTTCCGCGGCGGGTCGGAGTTCACCGTCTCGGGCGTCTCGGACACCTCGCAGCAGCCGGCGCTCGACGCCGTCGCGGCGGTCGCCCCCGAGGAGGTGCCGCGCGTCACCTCGGTGGGCTCCAGCACCGTGCGGGTGCAGACGGCGGAGCTCAGCAACGCGCAGGTCGAGCAGGTCGCCGTCGAGCTCGCGAGCGCGTACGACGTGTCCGAGGGGGAGGTGACGAGCTCGTACATCGGCCCCACCTGGGGCAAGGACGTCTCCCAGAAGGCGATCGTCGGCCTCGTCGTCTTCCTGCTCCTCGTGAGCCTGGTCATGACGATCTACTTCCGGAACTGGCGCATGGCGCTCGCCGCGGTCATCGCGCTGTTCCACGACCTCATCGTCACGGTGGGCATCTACGCGGCGATCGGCTGGGAGATCACGCCGGCGACGGTGATCGGCCTCCTGACGATCCTCGCGTACTCGATCTACGACACCGTCGTGGTCTTCGACAAGGTCCGCGAGAACACCGCGGGCGTCCTCGACCAGACGCGCAGCACCTACGCCGAGCGGGCCAACCTCGCGATCAACCAGACGCTCGTGCGCTCGATCAACACGTCCGTCGTCGCGCTGCTCCCCGTCGCGGGCATCCTCTTCATCGGGGCGTTCCTGCTGGGCGCGGGCACGCTGCGCGACATCGCGCTCGCGCTCTTCGTCGGCATGGCCGTCGGCGCGTACTCGTCGGTGTACCTCGCGACGCCGCTCGAGGTCGCGCTGCGCGAGCGCGAGAAGCCGATCCAGGAGCACACGGCCAAGGTCCTCGCGCTGCGCGCGGAGCGGGCCGAGGTCGCGGGCGACGAGGAGGACGCCGCGCTCGCGGCGGCCGGCGTCGGGGCGGGGCACCGCCAGCTCCAGCCGGGCGCGCACCAGGGCAACAAGGCGCAGCCGCGCCGCCGTCGTCCCCGATGACGGCACCCGGTCACGTGCCGGCCGGCGAGGCGGGCGGCCTGCGCGCCGTCCACCTCGCCGGGCTCGGCCCGGAGCGCGCCTCGCGCGTGCTCGAGCTCGTCCGTGCCGTCCCGGACTACCCGGGACCAGGGATCGTCTTCCGGGACATCACCGGCCTGCTGGCGGACGGCGACGCCTTCGGCCACGTGGTCGAGGCGCTCGGCGACGTCGCGCGCGCCGCGGGCGGGGTCGACCTCGTCGCGGGCATGGAGGCGCGGGGCTTCCTCATCGGGGCGCCGCTCGCGACGCACCTCGGCGTCGGGTTCGTGCCGCTGCGCAAGGCGGGCAAGCTCCCGCCGCCCACGGACACCGTCACGTACGACCTCGAGTACGGCACCGCGACCATCGAGCTCCGGTCGGGAACACTGCCCCCGGGTGCGCGTGTTCTCGTGGTGGACGACGTGCTCGCGACCGGGGGCACGGCGGCCGCGGGCGCCGAGCTCGTCGAGCGCGGGGGAGGCGTCGTGGTGGGCCTGGCGTTCCTCCTCGAGCTCGAGGGTCTGGGCGGCCGTGAGCGGCTCGCGGGCCGCGAGGTGGCCACGCTGGTCCACGTCGAGTCGTAGGATTGCCACTCCGGTCGTCTCGGCTGGTCGCCGGCATCGTGCCGGTGGCGGCCGCCCTGCGGAAGGAGGCGCGCATGAGCGAGAACACCCGGACGTCGCGCGCTCCTGAGCGCGCGGGCGCCCCGACCTCCGGCACCGGCGGCTCGGGCGGGCGCGGTGTGCGCTCGCGCCTGGTCCGCTTCGGCGCGCGCCCCAACGCGGGCAGCCCGGCGCTCGAGCCGGTGCTCCAGGCCGTCCGCACCAACCACCCGCGCACGGACCTGAGCGTCATCGAGCGCGCGTACGAGACCGCCGAGCGCGCCCACCGCGGCCAGCTGCGCAAGAGCGGCGACCCGTACATCACGCACCCCGTCGCGGTCGCGACGATCCTCGCCGAGCTCGGGTTCGACGGGTCGACGCTCGCCGCCGCGCTGCTGCACGACACGGTCGAGGACACCGACTACTCGCTCGCGCAGCTCACCGAGGAGTACGGCGAGGAGATCGCCATGCTCGTCGACGGCGTGACCAAGCTCGACAAGGTCACGTACGGCGACGCGGCGCAGGCCGAGACGGTGCGCAAGATGGTCGTCGCCATGGCACGGGACATCCGCGTGCTCGTCATCAAGCTCGCCGACCGCCTGCACAACGCGCGCACCTGGAAGTACGTGTCGTCGTCGTCGGCGGGTCGCAAGGCGCGCGAGACCCTCGAGATCTACGCGCCGCTCGCCCACCGCCTCGGCATGAACACGATCAAGTGGGAGCTCGAGGACCTGTCGTTCCAGGCCCTGTACCCCAAGGTGTACGACGAGATCGTCCACCTCGTCGCCGAGCGCGCGCCGGCGCGCGAGGAGTACCTGGCCGTCGTGCGCGAGCAGGTCACGGCCGACCTGCGCAGCGCGAAGATCAAGGCCACCGTCACCGGCCGGCCGAAGCACTACTACTCGATCTACCAGAAGATGATCGTGCGCGGCCACGACTTCGCGGAGATCTACGACCTCGTCGGCGCGCGCGTCCTGGTGGACAGCGTCCGGGACTGCTACGCCGCGCTCGGTGCGCTGCACGCGCGGTGGAACCCCGTGCCGGGGCGGTTCAAGGACTACATCGCGATGCCGAAGTTCAACATGTACCAGTCGTTGCACACGACGGTCATCGGGCCGGGCGGGAAGCCGGTCGAGATCCAGATCCGCACGCACGAGATGCACCGGCGCGCGGAGTACGGCGTCGCGGCGCACTGGAAGTACAAGGAGACCGCGAAGTCGGGCGGCAAGACGGCGAAGGACGACGCCGCGGCCAACGACATGCGGTGGCTGCGCCAGCTCGTGGACTGGCAGCGCGAGACGGCCGACCCGGCCGAGTTCCTCGACTCGCTGCGCTTCGAGATCGGCGGCGCGGAGGTCTACGTCTTCACTCCCAAGGGCGACGTCATGGCTCTGCCGGCGGGCTCGACGCCGGTCGACTTCGCCTACGCGGTGCACACCGAGGTCGGGCACCGGACCATGGGCGCGCGCGTCAACGGCCGGCTCGTCCCGCTCGACTCGACGCTCGAGAACGGCGACTCGGTCGACGTCCTCACCTCGAAGTCCGAGAACGCGGGTCCGAGCCGTGACTGGCTCGCCTTCGTCAAGAGCCCGCGGGCGCGCAACAAGATCCGGCAGTGGTTCTCCAAGGAGCGCCGCGAGGAGGCCGTCGAGCACGGCAAGGACGCGATCGCCAAGGCGATGCGCAAGCAGAACCTGCCGATCCAGCGCCTGCTGTCGCACGAGTCGCTCGTCGCGCTCGCCAACGAGCTCCGCTTCGCGGACGTCACCGCGCTGTACGCGGCGATCGGCGAGGGCCAGGTGTCGGCGGCGAACGTCGTCTCCAAGCTCGTCCAGGCGATGGGCGGCGAGGAGGGCACGGTCGAGGACGTCGCCGAGACCGCGCGCCCCGGGAACACCGCGCGCCGCGTGCGCACGGGCGACCCGGGCGTCATGGTCAAGGGCGTCGACGACATCTGGGTCAAGCTCGCGAAGTGCTGCACCCCGGTCCCGGGCGACGAGATCATCGGGTTCGTCACGCGCGGGCAGGGCGTGAGCGTGCACCGCGCGGACTGCGCGAACGTCGTCGGGCTGCGCAACCAGCCCGAGCGGATCGTCGACGTCTCGTGGACCACGGGCAGCAACGCCATGTTCCTCGTGCAGATCCAGGTCGAGGCGCTCGACCGCGCGCGCCTGCTCTCCGACGTGACGCGCGTCCTGTCGGACAACCACGTGAACATCCTCTCGGCGACCGTCTCGACCTCGAACGACCGCGTGGCGATGTCCCGCTTCGTCTTCGAGATGGCGGAGCCCGCGCACCTCGCGCAGGTCCTCAGCGCGGTCCGCAAGGTCGACGGCGTGTTCGACGTCTACCGCATCACGGGGACGAAGGCCGCCGAGACGGCGCAGCTCCCCGCCTGAGCCGGGGCCGGGAGGCGGCTCGGCGGCACCACGCCGCGCAGGGCGGCAGGCCCGGTGGCAGCATCGGCACATGGACCTGCCCGTCATGCCCCCCGTGCTGCCCATGCTCGCGAAGTCCGTGCCCGCCGTGCCCGAGCCCGACGCCGTCGACGGCGGGTACGTGTACGAGCCGAAGTGGGACGGCTTCCGCGCGATCGTGTACCGCGACGGCGACGAGGTGCGGCTCGACAGCAGGAACGCGCGGCCCATGGACCGCTACTTCCCCGAGGTCGTCGAAGCGGTCCGGGCCGCGCTCCCGCCCCGGTGCGTGGTCGACGGCGAGATCGTCGTCGCGCGGGACGGTCGCCTCGAGTTCGAGGTGCTCCAGCAGCGCATCCACCCGGCGGCCTCGCGCGTGCGCCTGCTCGCGGAGCAGACCCCCGCGGCCCTCGTCGTGTTCGACGTGCTCGCGCTGGGGGACGAGGACCTCACGCGCGCGCCGCTCGCGCGGCGGCAGGAGGTGCTCGACTCCCTGGGCCTCGACGGCCCGGCGGTGCACGCCACGCCCCGCACGCGCGACGTCGCCGTGGCGCGGGAGTGGTTCGACACGTTCGAGGGCGCGGGCCTGGACGGCGTCGTCGCCAAGCCGCTCGACGGCACGTACCAGCCGAACAAGCGCGCGATGCTCAAGATCAAGCACGGTCGCGAGGCGGACGTCGTGCTCGCGGGGTACCGCCTGCACAAGACGTCGACCTTCGCGAAGCCGCTGCTCGGCTCGCTCCTGCTCGGCCTGTACGACGACGCGGGCCAGCTCCAGTTCGTGGGCGTGGCCGCGTCGTTCCCGACGGCGCGGCGCGCCGCGCTGGTCGAGGAGCTCGCGCCGCTCGTCGTCGAGCCGGGCACGCCGGACGCAGACGCGCACCCGTGGTCCGGGTGGGAGAACCCCGCCGGCGAGCGGATGCCGGGTGCGGTGTCGCGCTGGAGCTCGGGCAAGGACCTGTCGTTCACGCCGCTGCGTCCGGAGCGCGTGGTCGAGGTCGCCTACGACCACATGGAGGGCTCCCGGTTCCGGCACACCGCGCAGTTCCGGCGCTGGCGCGACGACCGTGACCCGGAGTCGTGCACCTACGAGCAGCTCGAGGAGCCGGTGCGCTACGACCTCACGGGCATCCTGCCCGGGGCGCCCGGCGTCGACTGACGCCCCACGCGCCGCGCGGGCGCGGCACGTCAGTCCCGGGCGCGGTCCCGGTCCTTGCTCGGCTGGACGCGCTTGGGCTCGCCGGGCATCTTCGGGTACTCGGGCGGGTAGGGGAGGTCCCCGAGCCCGTGCTCGGCCTCGTCGCGGCGGGACAGCTCCAGGGCGGGCTCGAGCGACGCGCCCGGGTCCTCCCGGTCGGCGCGCAGGGGTGCGAAGAGGTCGCCCACCGCGGCGAAGCGCGCGGGCATCGACAGCACGTCGAAGTCGTCCGGGTGGACGTCGCCGAGCTCCTCCCAGCGCAGGGGAGCGGACACCGTCGCGCGCTGGTTGGAGCGGATCGAGTAGGCCGACGCGATCGTGCGGTCGCGCGCCATCTGGTTGTAGTCGACGAAGATCTTGGCGCCGCGCTCCTCCTTCCACCACTTCGTGGTGACCTGGTCCGGCAGGCGGCGTTCGAGCTCACGACCGATCGCGATCGTCGCGCGGCGCGCGGCCACGAAGTCCCACTCGGGCGCGACCGGGACGAACACGTGGATCCCGCGGCCGCCCGACGTCTTGGGGTAGCCGGGGAGGTCGAGCTCGTCGAGGATCTCGCGCAAGTGCGGCGCGACGCGCACGGCGTCGTCGAAGTCGGTGCCCGGCTGCGGGTCGAGGTCGATGCGGAGCTGGTCCACCGCCTCGACGTCGCCGCCGCGCACGGGCCACGGGTGGAACGTCAGCGTGCCGAGGTTGGCCGCCCAGGCGACGACGGCGAGCTCCGTGGGGCACACCTCGTCGGCCGTGCGCCCGCTCGGGAACGCGATGCGCGCGGTCTGCACCCACTCGGGCGCGCCCTTCGGGATGCGCTTCTGGTAGAACGCGTCGCCGGTGTTGTCCGTGCGCGTGCTCATGCGCGCGCCCTCGAACACGCCCTTGGGCCAGCGCTCGAGCGTCGTCGGGCGGTCGACCAGGGCGCCGAGGATGCCGTCGCCCACGTCGAGGAAGTACTGCACGACGTCGAGCTTGGTGAGCCCGCGCGCGGGGAAGACGACGCGGTCCGGGCTCGTGACGCGCACGGTCCTTCCTCGGACGTCGAGCTCCACGGGGGGAGTCGTGGCTGCGGCCATGCCGACCAACCTAGACCGGGTCGTCGGTCCCGGCGAGCAGGAGCGCGAGGGTGCGTCGCGCCTGCGGCCGGCCGGCCCACCGGTGGCGCAGCTCGAGCGACCGTGCCGCCGCACGGGCGTCGAGCCCGCACACCGCGTCCAGCCGGCGCAGGGTGCTCAGCGCCTGCACCGGCTCGCACCGGGTGGCGACGTCGAGCGCGGTCCGCAGCACCGACGTGACGAGCACGCCCGCGACGAGGGTCGTCTCGTCGCGCAGCACGTGCGCCTGCCGCGCGGCCCGGCCCTGCCGCGGCGGCGGACGGTGACGCCCGGGCGGGTGGACGACGTCGAGCACGCGGGGCGGCGCGGAGCCGCACAGCACCCACGCGGCGGCCGCGCCAGCGAGCACCGTGCCGCGCGGCACCTGGTCGCGGACGGCGAGCGCGCGGAGCGTGGGGGTGACGGGCACGCTCGCCGGAGCGGCGACGTCGCCCCACAGCCGACGCAGGGCGCCCGCGCGGACGAGCTCCTGGAAGGCCGCCGGCCCGCCGACGTCCTCCGGGACGACGAGCAGGCCGACCTCCGGTCCCGGCGGAGCCAGCAGGTGCGCGAGCGCGGCAGCGGGGACGTGCCCCGTGGCGCGGGCGGATGCGGCGTGGTCGGGCGCGGTCGTGGCTGCGGGCACGCCCCTACCGTGCCGCACGGCCGTGGGGACGCGGAAGGGCCGGCACCCGTCTGTGGACGAGCGCCGGCCCTGCGACGAGCGGGACGTGCGTCAGCCGCGCGAGTCCTCCGCCGCGCGGACGACCTGCTCGAGCCAGGAGCGCCGCGCGGCGAGCGCCGTCTCGGCCTCCTTGACCGCGCGCGCGTCCCCGCGGCTCTGCGCGGCGGCGAGGTCGGCCTCGAGCGCCTCGATCGCGGCCTCGAGCTGCGCCGCCGCACCCTCCGCGCGGGCGCGCGTCTCGGGGTTGCTCCGCGTCCACTGCGCCTGCTCGGCGTCGCGGACCGCGTTCTCGACGGCACGCAGGCGGCCCTCGACGCGCTGCAGGTCGCCACGCGGCACGCGGCCGGCCTCCTCCCAGCGCTCCTGGAGGTCGCGCAGCGCCGCCTTGGCCGCGGCGAGGTCCTTGACGGGCACGAGCGCCTCCGCCTCGGTGAGCAGCGCCTCCTTGACCTCGAGGTTCGCCGCGTACTCGGCGTCGGTCGCGGAGTTCACCGCGTCGCGCGCCTGGAAGAACGTGTCCTGGGCGGCGCGGAAGCGGGCCCACAGCGCGTCGTCGTCCTTGCGGCTCGCCCGGCCCGCGGCCTTCCAGCGCGCCATGAGGTCGCGGTACGCGCCCGCCGTCGGGCCCCAGTCCGTGCTCGACGACAGCGCCTCGGCCTCCGCGACCAGCTTCTCCTTCGCGGCCTTCGCGGAGGCGTTGCGCTGCTCGAGCTCGGCGAAGTAGTGCCGGCGCTCGCGGTCGAACGCGGTGCGCGCGTGGCTGAACCGCTTCCACAGCGCCTCCTCGCTCGCGCGGTCGATGCGCGGGCCCGAGCGCTGGGCCTCCTTCCAGCGCTCCAGCAGCCCGCGCAGCTCCTCGCCCGCGGGCCGCCACTGCATGCGGCTCGGGTCGGTCGCGGCGATCTTCTCGGCGGCCTCGATGATCTCCGTGCGGGCCTCGAGAGCCGCGGCCTTCGCCGCGGCGCGCTCCGCCTCGAGCTGCGCGCGACGCTCGGCAGCGGCGCCGCGCAGCGACTCGACCTGCGCCCGGAGCCCGTCGAGGTCGCCGACCGCGGAGGGCTCCGCCGTCTCCTCGGTGAGCCGGGCGATCGTCTGGTCGATCTCCTTGACCGACAGGTCCGTGCTCGTCAGCCGCGCCTCGAACAGCGCGACCTTCGCCTGGAGGTCGAGGTAGCGGCGCACGTACAGCGTGAGCGCCTCGTCGGCGCCGACGCCCGGGAACTGCCCGACGGAGCGCTCGCCCGCGCTCTCGCGGACGTACACCGTGCCGTCCTCGTCGACCCGACCGAACGCGGCGGCGGCCTTGGCGGCGGCCGAGTCGTCGGCCAGCGCCGGGACGGCGGGCACCTCCGGCACGACGGCCGCTGCGGCGGGAGCGCCCGCGGCCGGGGCGGCCGGCTTGCGCGGCGGGTGCGGGAGCGCCGACGGCTTGGGCCGCGGCCCGGGACGCGGGGCGGCGGGCCGGGGCGCCGCCCCGGCGGGTGCCGTCGTCTCGGCGGCAGGAGCCTTGGCGGCGGGAGTGTCGTCGGCTGCCTCGGCTGCCTCAGCTGCGTCGGCGGCAGGCGCCTCCGGTGCCGCGTCAGCGGACGCGTCGGTCTCGGCCTCGGCGGCGGGAGCGTCGTCGGCCGCGGGGGCCTCGGTCTGCTCGGCCTCGGGGGCGGTCTCGGCCTCCGCTGCCGGTGCGTCGGTCGCCTCGGCCTCGGCGGCAGGCGTGGCCTCCACCTGCTCGGCCGGAGCGACTTCCTCGGCCGCGGCGGAGGTGGGACCCTCGTCGGTGGCCTCGGTGGCCTCGGTGGCCTCGGTGGCCTCGGTGGCCTCGGTGGCCTCGGTGGCCTCGGTGGCCTCGGTGGCCTCGGTGGCCTCGGTGGCCTCGGTGGTCTCGGGCGTCGGCTCCACGTCTGTCGCGTCGACCCGTCCGGTCTCGCTCGCCTCCGCGGGCTCCGGTGCCGGTGCGCTCGCCTGGTTCTGGGCGGGATCGCTCACTGGGTCTCAACTCCTTCGATGGTGACCGGGGTGGCGGGGGACCCGTCGCCGGATCCGTCCTGCGTCCCCGCGTCAGCGACTGCCTGGACGACGTCCAGGCCGGACGTGATGGTGCCGAACACCGTGTAACCACCCGCTGCGTCGGACGGGATGGTCGAGTCCTCGTAGACGAGGAAGAACTGCGAGCCCATCGAGTCGGCGTCCCCGCCCTGGCGGGCCATGGCGACGGTCCCCGCGGGGTAGACGTCGTCGGTGGGGGCGTTCTCGATGGGGCCGAACTTGTAGCCCGGGTCGCCCGTGCCGGTGCCCGTCGGGTCGCCGCACTGGAGCACGTAGATGCCCGACGTCGTGAGGCGGTGGCACGACGTGCCGTCGAAGTACCCGGACTCGGCGAGGGACACGAAGCTCGCGACCGCCTGGGGGGCGGCCGCGCCGTCGAGCGTGAGCGTGAGGTCGCCCGCGCTCGTGGTGAGCGTGGTGGTCCAGTCACGGCCCTCGGCGGCGGACGCGGGCGGCAGGGTGTGCTCGCCCGAGGGCGCCGCGCCCGTGTCGCCGCCCGGGTCGGTGCCGGGATCCTGGGTGGCGGCGAGCGCCCACCAGACGGCGACACCGATCACGACGAGCGCGACGACGACGCCCACGATCGACCACGTGCGCTGGCGCTTCGCCCGGAGCTGGGCCACGTGACGGTCCCACTTCTCCTCACGACGACGCGCCTGCTCGCGCTCGCGACTCTTCGTCGACACCCCAGCTCCTTCGTCCGGCGCCGCGACGGCGCGCACGGTCGACCCCGGTGCGGCCGTGGTCGGTACGGGACAGTCTAGGCACCGAGAACCCTGGTGGCGGGAGGATTTGCCGCGCGCAGGTCACGGTCCGGTATCGACGGCGCCGGCCCGCAACCCGCGCTGCGCCCGCCCGGAGCCGCCCCGCCGCCCGTGCTGCGGGCTACCCTCGCCCTCGTGGACCGACCTCGTGGCACGACGCCGACTCCCTCTGCCGAGCACGGCGCGACCCCGCCCGGACCGGCCGTGCACGTGGTGGTGGCGCCCGTCTTCGGCACGAACTGCACGGTGGTGAGCGCCCCGGGCGGCGACTGCGTGGTGGTCGACGCGGGGGCCGGGGTCGCGGACGCCGTCGTCGCGCACGTCCGCTCTGCCGGCCTCGTGCCTCGCGCCGTGCTCGCGACGCACGGCCACGTGGACCACACGTGGGACGCCGCGGCGCTCGCCGACCGCTTCGGGGTGCCCGTCGTGCTGCACGCGGCCGACGCGTACCGGCTCGCGGACCCGTTCGGGAGCCTGGAGCACGGCGGGCGCGCCGCGAGCCGTCCGGGCGCCGTCGTGTCGGGCCCGCTCGGCGCGGCGCTCGCGGCGGCCGGCGCCGGGCCGCAGGACTACCGCGAGCCGGGCCTCGTCGAGACGTTCGACGTACCCGCGGGCAGCGAGCAGGAGCTGCGCTGGGGCGGCGTCGCGCTGCGCGCGGTGGGCGCGCCCGGGCACACCGAGGGCTCCACGCTCTACCTCGTGGGCGAGCCGGGAGCGGGTCTCGTGCTCAGCGGCGACGTCCTCTTCGCGGGCTCCGTCGGCCGCACCGACCTGCCGGGCGGGGACGGCGCGACGATGGCCCGGACCCTGCGCGACGTCGTCGCGCACCTGGACCCGGCCTGGGACGTGCTCCCGGGGCACGGCCCCGCGACGACGGTCGCGCGCGAGCTGGCGACGAACCCCTTCCTCGCCCGCTGAGCGACGGGCCGGGGCCGGACGATGCGGTCGTCGGTCCCGGTGTCTGGGAAGATCTGACCCATGGCCAGGCCCACACCCCTCTCCGGTTTCCCCGAATGGCTCCCCGACGGTCGGATCGTCGAGCAGCACGTCCTCGACACCCTGCGCCGGGTGTTCGAGCTGCACGGGTTCGCCGGGATCGAGACGCGCGCGGTCGAGCCGCTCGACCAGCTCCTGCGCAAGGGGGAGACGTCGAAGGAGGTCTACGTCCTGCGCAGGCTCCAGGAAGAGACGCAGGACGACGCCGCGGCCGGGTCGGCCGCGAAGGGCGACAAGCAGCTCGGCCTGCACTTCGACCTCACCGTCCCGTTCGCGCGCTACGTGCTCGAGAACGCCGGGCACCTCGCGTTCCCCTTCAAGCGCTACCAGATCCAGAAGGTGTGGCGCGGCGAGCGCCCCCAGGACGGGCGCTTCCGCGAGTTCACCCAGGCCGACGTCGACGTCGTCGGCGCGGGCGAGCTGCCCTACCACTACGAGGTCGAGCTGCCGCTCGTCATGGCCGAGGCCCTGGGCGCGCTGCGCGACATCGGCGTGCCCGAGGTCCGCGTCCTCGTGAACAACCGCCGGGTCGCCGAGGGGTTCTACCGCGGGCTCGGCATCGACGCGGTCGACGAGGTCCTGCGCCAGATCGACAAGCTCGACAAGGTCGGCCCCGAGAGGGTCGCCGCGCTGCTCGAGTCCGAGGCCGGCACGACGCCCGAGCAGGCGCAGGCGTGCCTCGCGCTCGCGGGTATCAGCGGGAGCGACTCCGGCGTGGTCGACCGCGTGCGGGCGCTCGCGGCCGAGCACGGCGTGGAGAGCGAGCTGCTGGAGACCGGGCTCGGCGAGCTCGGCGCGCTGATCGAGGCCGCGAGCGTGCGCGCCCCGGGCGTCGTCGTCGCCGACCTCAAGATCGCGCGTGGCCTCGACTACTACACCGGGTCCGTCTACGAGACCGTGCTCGTGGGCCACGAGCAGCTCGGCTCGATCTGCTCGGGCGGGCGCTACGACACGCTCGCGTCCGACGGCGCGAACACCTACCCCGGCGTCGGCCTGTCGATCGGCGTGTCCCGGCTCGTGTCGCGCCTGCTCTCCGCCGGCCTCGTGCGCGCGACGCGGTCGGTGCCGAGCGCCGTCGTCGTGGCCGTCACGAGCGAGGAGACGCGCGACGCCTCCGACGCGGTCGCGCACGCGCTGCGCGCCCGCGGGGTCCCGGTCGAGGTGGCGCCCGCGGCCGCGAAGTTCGGCAAGCAGATCCGCTACGCCGACCGGCGCGGCATCCCGTTCGTCTGGTTCCCCGGGCGCGTCGAGGACGACGGCACGCGCTCGCCCGACCAGGTGAAGGACATCCGCTCGGGGGAGCAGGTCGACGCCGACGCGGCGACGTGGGAGCCGCCCGCCGGGGACCTCTTCCCGCGCGTCGTGCCCGCGGAGGGCTGACCCGCCGCACCGGGGAGGGGAGGGCGACGTGACGCGACCGGTCGAGCTCGCCCTGCCCTTCCAGGGGACGTGGCTCGTGCGCAACAGCCCGGCGCGCCGCGTGCCGAGCCACGGCACCGACCTCTTCGCGACGACGTACGCGATCGACTTCGTCGCCGTCCGAGGGCGGCGCACCGCCGCCGTGCGCGACTGGCGCACCGTGCTGAGCACCGAGCCGCCCGAACGGTTCGTCGCGTTCGGGCGGCCCGTGCTCGCCCCGGCGGCGGGCACCGTCGTCGCGGTGCACGACGGCGAGCCCGACCACGAGGCCCGCCGGTCGCCCACCGCGCTGCTCGGCTACGCGCTCACGCAGGCGGCGCGGGCGCGCGGTGGCGCCGCCGCGCTCGCGGGCAACCACGTGGTGCTCGCCCTCGACCCGCCCGGCACGTACGTCGTCCTCGCGCACCTGCGCGCCGGGTCCGTGGCCGTCGTGCCCGGCCGACGGGTCGAGGCGGGCGACGAGCTGGGCCGGTGCGGGAGCTCGGGGAACTCGACGCAGCCGCACGTGCACCTGCAGGTCATGGACGCGCCGGACGCGCTCGCCGCCCGCGGGCTGCCGCTCGTCTTCCGGGGCTTCCGCGAGCGGTCCCGCGACGGCTCGTCGCGCGTCGTGGACCTCGGCGTCCCGGCGGAGGGCGCGGTCGTCGAGCCTGCGTGACCGCGGTCCGGCAAGCCTCACGCCGTGAGCGCGCCCAGCCCCGTGACCCAGCCCGCACGGACCCCGACGACGACCACCGCCGCGGCGACGGCGAGCACGACGACCGCGGCGACGACGTCGGGCACGCCGAGCGGGACGGGCCGCGCCGTGGTGCGTGGACCGGAGCCCAGGCCGCGCGACTCGAGCGCCACGGTCAGGCGCTCGGACCGGCGCACGGCGCCGACGAGGAGGGCGAACGCGGCGGTCCCGAGCGCGCGGGGGGACCGGGGGAGCGTGCCGGGCCGCCGCCGCGGGTCGCGCACGGCCTGCGCGCAGCGGATCGTGTGCCAGGCGTCGGGCAGCTCGACGAGCAGCCGGTGGGCCGCGAGCACCGCGTACGTCCACGTCAGGGGCAGCCGCCCGTGCTGGTGGAGGCTCGTCATGAGGTGCACCGGGTCGGTCGTCACCGCGACCGTGAGCGAGAGGGCGCCGACGAGCAGCGTGCGCACGGCGAGCCCGGCGCCGATCGTCAGGCCGTCGGAGCCGACGGTGACCGGCCCCAGGTCGACCGGGTCGCCGCCGGGCCGGGTGGCGACGTTGACGACCAGCAGGCTCGTCGCGAACACGAGGAAGGGCACGTGCGCCAGGGCGAGCGTGCGCACGGGGACGCGTCCCGCGACCAGCAGCGCCGCGACCGTGAGCACCCACCCGATCGCGGGGGTGTACGGGTCGGTGACGAGCAGCGCACCCGTCGACACGACGAGGACGGTCGCCAGCTTGACCGTCGGGTTCCAGCGCCCGAGGGGCGTGCTGTGCGGCGCGCTCACGGGGCGACCTCCGCGAGGGCTGCGGGCGCGGTCTCTGGGGGTTCGGCCGCGACGGCGGTGCCCGAGGCTGCGTCGAGCGCCCGGACGAGCGCGCCCGGGTCCACGCCGTGGCGGCGGCCCGTGCGGGCCCACCACGCGAGCAGGGGAGGACGGCTCAGGCGGGCGCGCCGGCACAGCGCGTCGTCGGCCAGCACGGTGGCGGGCGGCCCGAGCGCCACGAGCCGGCCGCCGACGACGACGGCGACACGGTCGGCGAGGGCCGCGACGAGCGCGAGGTCGTGCGTGACGACGACCACCGCGCCGCCCGCGTCGGCGCGCTCGCGCAGCGCGTGGGCGACGGCGTCCGCCTGGGAGCGGTCGAGCCCCGACGTGGGCTCGTCGGCGAGGAGGACGGGTGGGTCGAGCACCGTCGCCGTCGCGAGGGACAGTCGCCGCTGCTCGCCGCCGGAGAGCCGGTACGGGTTCGCGTCGGCGAGGTGCGTGAGGGCGAACGCGTCGAGGGTGCGCGCGACGCGTCCGTCGACGTCGTCGAGCCGCGCGTGCCGGGCCGACCAGGCGACCTCGTCGAGGACCGTGCGCGCGAGGAGTTGGTGCTCCGGGTCCTGGAACACCATCGCGACGGGCGCGCCGGGCGTCGTCGTGACCTCGCCCGTGGTCCGTTCGAGTCCCGCCAGCCCGCGCAGGAGGGTCGACTTGCCGCCGCCGTTCGGCCCCACCACCGCGAGCACCTCGCCCGCTCGCACGTCGAGGTCGACGTCGCGCACCACCGGCGTCTCGTCCCGCCCGCGCCCTCGGCGGCCTGCCGCGGCGCGGTGCACCGCGAGGCGACGGGCACGCAGGGCGACCGGGCGGTCAGGGGCGAGCGCCGCCGGGCCGGCGTCCGCGTCACGGGGGTCCGCGGCGCGGGGGTCGACGGCGCGGGGGTCGACGGCGCGGGGGTCGACGGTGCGGGGGGCGGTGCGCGCGAGGTCGACGAGCCAGTCGTCGGTCGCGGGCGCGCCGAGCGGGCCCGGGGCTCCTGCCTGCCGGAGCCGGACGTCGAGCGGCAGCCAGCACCCGAGCTCGGCGAGCGTGGCGGCGTGCGCGCGCAGGACGGCGGTCGTGGGGCCGTGCGCGACGACGCGGCCGGTGTCGTCGAGCACGAGCGTCGCGTCCGGGAGCGTCCCGACGTCGTCGAGGCGGTGCTCGACGAGCACGACCGACCGGCCGGGGGTGTCGGGCGCGTCCCGTCCGGGCGCCCGGACGAGCCCGCCCACGAGCGTCCCGACCTCGTGCGCCGCGGCCGGGTCGAGGAACGCCGTCGGCTCGTCGAGGACCACGAGCTCGGGGTCGGCGACGAGCGCCGCCGCGAGGGCGACGCGCTGCGCCTCGCCCCCCGACAGCGCGTGGGTCGGCCGGTCGTGCAGGTGGTCCGCACCGACGGCGGCGAGCGCGGTGGCGGCGCGGGCGTCCATCGTGCGCGGGTCCGCGGCCCGGTTCTCGAGCGCGAACCGCAGCTCGTCGTCGACGCGGGCGAGGCAGAGCTGGTCGCCCGGCCGCTGCTGGACGAGGCCGACGCGCGCGGCGAGCGCCGCCGGGGTCGTGTCGCGCGGGTCGACGCCCGTCACGCGCAGGTCCCCCGCGACGGAGCCCGGCAGCGTGTGGGGCACGACGCCGACGAGCGCACGCAGCAGCGTGGACTTCCCGCAGCCCGAGGGGCCGAGCACGAGCAGCCCGGTGCCCGCGGGGACGGTGAGGGTGAGGTCGTCGAGCACGCGCGTGCCGTCGTGGCCCACGGTGACGGTCAGGCCGGCGGCGGCGACGGCGTCGGGCAGGTCGCCGGGCACGGCGTCCGGCGTGACGTCCGGTGCGGCGGTCGGTGCCTCAGCCACGGCGGTCAGCCCCGATCGCGAAGGCGTCGAGCGCGCCGGTGCGGGCGAGGGCGTCGCCGAGGAGGCGCGCCGCGATCCCGCACAGCACGACGCACGAGACGACCTGCACGCCGAGCCGGAGCATCGCGTAGTCCTGCCCGAGCCAGCCGAAGCGGACCGCGTTGAACGCGTACGTGACGAGCGCCGCGCTGACGCCCGACGCGACGAAGACCCACCAGCCGTAGCGGCGGTACCGGGTGAGGGCGAAGGGGATCTCGGCACCCACGCCCTGGACGAGCCCCACGAGGACGAGCAGCGGGCCGGCGGGCGACGCGAGGAAGACCACCTCGACGAGCGCCGCGAGCGTCTCGGTGAGGATGCCGACGCCCGGCTTGCGCACGATGTACGTCGCGAGCGGGCCGACGACGATCCACGCGCCGGCGAGCACGTTGGCGGCGAGGTCCGCGAGCGGTCCCATCGCGAGCTGGAGCGGGGCCCAGAGCTGCACGAACGCCCAGTAGACGAACCCGAACACGACCCCCAGCACGGCGACGAGGACCGTCTCGTGGAGGGTGAGGCCGCGGCGTCGGGCACGGCTCGGGGGAGCGGCGACGGCGCGGTCCCGGGGGGCGGGCGTGGGACCCACGCCGTCGGGTCGGTCGTCGGGCGTGGCGGTGGGCGGGGTCGCCCGGGGCGGCGTGGTGCGGGGCTCGGTCATGCGGTTCCCTCCGTCGGGCCCCCGGGGCGAGGGGTGCACGACGGCGCGCCACCGCGCCCCGCGCGGACGGCACGCGCGGGGCGCGGGCACGAGCGGGCAGGGGACGGTGACGTCCGCCCTGCTCCCTTCGCTGGTACGAACCAGATCAGGTTCCACGGGTCTGCAGGGGGGACGGGTGTCCGGCCTGCACTCTCAGCGCTCGTGCGCTCCCCGGGGGCGTTCGGCCCGACCCTAGGGCCTGGACGCCCGCCGGACAATCCCGGCGTCTCACCCACCGGGACGCCCGGCCGCCGTGAGAAGGTGACGGCGACGAGGAGCCCGCGCGGACCGGGGACGGGCTCCGACCACGAGGGACGAGGCAGCGCGCATGACCCGAGACAACGATTCCGCCGCGGTCGCAGAGCTGGACCGCCTCGACGAGGCCGTGCGGAGCGCGCCCGCGGGCGACACGTCGGCGCAGATCGCGCTGTGGCGGCAGACGGTGCGCCTCGGCACGTGGTTCTTCATCGCGCGGGGGTCCGAGGACCAGCCCCGTCCGTACGCCGTCGCTGCGGACCAGGGGCCCATGATCTGCCTCTACAGCAGCGCCGCGCGCGCGGACGAGGCGGCCCGGGCGCTCGGTCTGGCGGACGACGAGACAGGCTCCGTGCCGCTGCTCGGGGTACCTGTGCCGGCGGCGATCGACTACGTCGCGTCCTTCGGCGCGGCCGGGGTCGTCGGTGTCGCGCTGGACCACCCGCGCATCGGCCACCACATCCCCCTCGGGAACCTGGCGCTGCTCAAGGCGTGGTCCGCCGACGGCTGACCCGCTCTTGACAGCGCGTTCGAACGTTTGTTCGAATGGCGCGATGCGGTGGGACGGACAGGTGCTCGGCGCGGACGACGGCGCGCTCCCCGGGCTGGAGCGGGTCGGCCTCGTCCGCAGCGTGCGCACGCCCGAGTTCGCGGGCATCACGTTCCACGAGGTCACGGCCAAGAGCGCGCTGTCCAAGGTGCCGGCGATGTCGCGCA
Organism: Cellulosimicrobium sp. RS; assembly: GCF_046159675.1. Classification (NCBI taxonomy): domain Bacteria; kingdom Bacillati; phylum Actinomycetota; class Actinomycetes; order Micrococcales; family Promicromonosporaceae; genus Cellulosimicrobium; species Cellulosimicrobium sp. RS. The sequence goes on from NZ_JBJXVU010000008.1 coordinate 139,090, forward strand.
TGCCGTTCCGGTGGACCGTCAACCCGTACCGCGGGTGCAGCCACGCGTGCTCCTACTGCCTCGCGCCCGCCACCCCGGTGCTGCTGGCCGACGGCGCGCAACGGCCGATCGGCGAGCTGCGTGTCGGCGACGAGATCGTCGGCACCGTCCCGCACGGCGCGTACCGGCGCTACGTGCGTACCCGCGTGCTCGACCGCTGGACCACCCGCAAGCGCGCCTACCGCGTGACCCTCGCCGACGGCACGCGCCTCGTCGCGAGCGGCGACCACCGGTTCCTCACCGAGCGCGGGTGGCGCCACGTCGTCGGCGGTGCCGGGCACCGTGCCCGCCTGGCGCTCGGCGACGTACTCGTCGGGCCGGGCGCCGCGGCGCTCGCGGAGGGGCGGCCCGTCCTCGACGGCCAGGACGTCACCGGCGGCGAGGCGCTGCGCGTCGACTCCCTGGAAGCGCTCGACGGGCCGGGGGAGACGACGGAGCTGGTCGACATCACGACCGGCACGCGCGACTTCGTCGCCGCGGGGGTCGTGAGCCACAACTGCTTCGCCCGCCCCACGCACCAGTACCTCGACCTCGACGCGGGGGAGGACTTCGACCGGGAGGTCGTGGTCAAGGTCAACGTCGACGACGTGCTGCGGGCCGAGCTCGCCCGCCCGTCCTGGGCGCGCGAGGCCGTCGCGCTCGGCACCAACACCGACCCGTACCAGCGCGCCGAGGGTCGCTACCGCCTCATGCCCGGCATCATCGACGCGCTCGCCGGGTCGGGCACGCCGCTGTCCGTGCTGACTAAAGGCACGCTCCTGCGCCGGGACCTGCCCCTGCTCGTCGACGCCGCCTCGCGCGTCGAGGTCGGGATCGGCGTGTCCCTCGCGCTCCTGGACCCCGAGCTCCAGGCGAGCGTCGAGCCGGGCACGCCCTCGCCGCGCGCGCGGCTCGACCTCGTCCGCACGGTCCGGGAGGCCGGTCTGCCGTGCGGCGTCATGGTCGCCCCCGTGCTGCCGTGGCTCACCGACTCGACCCGCGCGCTCACCGAGCTGCTCGACGCCGTCAAGGACGCGGGCGCGACCGGCGTCACGGTGCTGCCGCTGCACCTCAAGCCCGGCACTCGCGAGTGGTACATGGGCTGGCTCGCGCGCGAGCACCCGCGGCTCGTCCCCGGTTACGAGCGCGTGTACGGCTGCGGCACGTACGCCTCGACGGCGTACCGGTCCTGGCTGTGGGACCGGGTGCGGCCGATGCTCGAGGCGCGCGGGTTCGCCGTCGCGGGGCACCGCGGCCCCGCGGGCGTCGAGGGCCGGTTCCGCCGCGGCGAGCCCGGCGACCGGCACCGCCGGCCAGGGCCGCCGACGGACGGCGCCTACCCGGCCGGCAGCCTCGCCGTCGACCCGGCGCCGCAGGACGCGCGCCACGGCCACGGCGGGGCGCTCGCGGGCATGCCCGTGGACGGCGGCGGGCTCGACGTCGTCGGCGGGGGAGTGGAGCAGGTCCTGTTCTGACCTGTCTCAGGCGTCGGCGAGGCGCGCCGGGAAGCCGCCCGTCGCCACCGGTCCCCAGCGCGTGATCGTCAGCCGCACGAGCGACTTGCCCTGGGTGACCATCGCGGCGCGGTACTCGTCCCAGTCCGGGTGCTCGCCGCCCACGGCGCGGTAGTAGTCGACGAGCGGCTCGACCGACTCGGGCAGGTCGATCACCTCCGCCTCGCCGTCGACCTGCACCCACGGGTCGGAGAACCGCTCGCCCAGGGACAGCAGCGACGCGCGCGGGTCGCGGCGCACGTTGACCGCCTTGGCGCGCTCCGGGTACGTCGACACGACGACCCGACCCGCGTCGTCGACCCCGTACGTGACCGGGCTGAGCTGGGGACGGCCGTCGGCGCGGGTGGTGACGAGGACGCCGTCGTGCCGGGAGCGCAGGAACTCCTCGAGCTCGTCGCGCTCGACGCGCCGGTTCGTCGCGATGGTGCGTGCCACGGGTCACCCTCCTTCGTGCGGGCGGCGGGCCGGACGGCCCTGCCGCGGCCGGTCGGCCCGTGCGCGCCCGCAGGCGCCGCGCCGGTCCCGGCGGTGCCGCCACGGGACGTCGCGGCGGCACCGCCACGGTATCCGGTCGCCCCCGCCGGTCGAGAGCCGACCGTCGACCGCCTCCGGTCGGAGGTATCCGGTCGAGCCGCCCGCCCGCCCGCACTAGACTTCAGCGGACGCGCCCCCGCTCCGGGAGCGCGACCCCCCACCGCCCACCTGGAAGGAACCCTCCGTGCTGCGCACCCGAACGGCCGGCTCACTGCGGGCCGAGCACACCGGTCAGACCGTCACCCTCACGGGCTGGGTCGACCGTCGGCGCGATCACGGCGGCGTCGCCTTCATCGACCTGCGCGACGCCTCCGGCATCGCCCAGGTCGTCATCCGCGACGAGGCCGTCGCGCACCCGCTGCGCAACGAGTTCGTCCTCCAGGTCACGGGCGAGGTCTCGCGCCGCCCCGACGGGAACGAGAACCCGTCCCTGCCCACGGGCGAGATCGAGGTCGTCGCGACCGACGTCGTCGTGCTCAACACCTCCGAGGCCCTGCCGTTCCAGGTGTCGACGGCGCTCGCGGACACCGAGACGATCGGCGAGGAGGCGCGCCTCAAGCACCGCTACCTCGACCTGCGCCGGCCCGCCCCCGCGCACGCCCTGCGCCTGCGCGCCAAGGCGAACCAGGCCGCACGCCGCGTGCTCGACGCCGAGGAGTTCGTCGAGATCGAGACGCCGACGCTCACCCGCTCGACGCCCGAGGGCGCGCGCGACTTCCTCGTGCCCGCGCGCCTCGCGCCCGGCTCCTGGTACGCGCTGCCGCAGTCGCCCCAGCTGTTCAAGCAGCTCCTCATGGTCGCGGGCATGGAGCGCTACTACCAGATCGCGCGCTGCTACCGCGACGAGGACTTCCGCGCCGACCGCCAGCCCGAGTTCACGCAGCTCGACGTCGAGATGAGCTTCGTCGAGCAGGACGACGTCATCGCGCTCGCCGAGAAGATCCTCGTCGCGCTGTGGGAGCTCATCGGGTACACGATCCCGACGCCCATCCCGCGCATGACCTTCCACGACGCCATGCGGCTGTACGGGTCCGACAAGCCCGACCTCCGGTTCGGCAACCCCCTCGTCGAGCTCACGGACTACTTCCAGGACACCCCGTTCCGCGTGTTCCAGGCCGAGTACGTCGGCGCCGTCGTCATGGCGGGCGGGGCCTCGCAGCCGCGTCGCCAGTTCGACGCGTGGCAGGAGTGGGCCAAGCAGCGCGGCGCTCGCGGCCTCGCGTACGTGACGTTCGGCGAGGACGGCACGCTCGGCGGCCCCGTCGCGAAGAACCTGTCCGACGCCGAGCGCGAGGGCCTGCGCGACGCGACCGGCGCGCAGCCGGGGGACGCCGTGTTCTTCGCCGCGGGCAAGACGTCGGACTCGCGCGCACTGCTCGGCGCCGCGCGCCAGGAGATCGCGAAGCGGACGGGTCAGATCGACGACGACGCGTGGGCGTTCGTCTGGATCGTCGACGCGCCGCTGTTCAAGCCGACCGGTGAGGACGACGACGTCGACCTGGGCCACTCCGCCTGGACCGCCGTGCACCACGCGTTCACGTCGCCCACCCCGGACTGGGTCGACACGTTCGAGCAGAACCCGGGCGAGGCGCTCGCCTACGCCTACGACATCGTGTGCAACGGCAACGAGATCGGCGGCGGGTCCATCCGTATCCACCGTCGGGACGTGCAGGAGCGCGTCTTCGACGTCATGGGGATCGGGCCCGAGGAGGCGCAGGAGAAGTTCGGCTTCCTGCTCGACGCCTTCAAGTTCGGTGCGCCCCCGCACGGCGGGATCGCGTTCGGCTGGGACCGCATCGTCGCGCTGCTGACGAAGTCGGACTCCATCCGCGACGTCATCGCGTTCCCCAAGTCGGGCGGCGGGTACGACCCGCTGACGCAGGCACCGGCCCCGATCACGCCCGAGCAGCGCAAGGAGGCGGGCGTCGACGCGAAGCCCGCCGCCCCGTCGCGCGACGGCGGCACCGAGGGCGGCGCGGACGGCGACACGACCGGTGAGAGCGGGCGCACGGACGCCTGACCCCAGCACGCTCGACGCCGAGGGCGCGCCACCCTGCCGGGTGGCGCGCCCTCCGCGCGTCCGGAAGCTGTTGATCCCGCTGCCGCGAGCTCAGGATCTTGAGCAGATCCTGAGGTTTCGCTGCGCCGACGCGGCGGGTCCCTCGCGCCAGGGCGCGCAGGATCGATCCCGTCGGACACCACGAGAACGAGGCACTCATGACCGCCCTGCTCACCGACCGCGACGCGGTCGACGTCGTCGAGCCTGCGCCCCACGGCGCCCGGCTCGACCGTGATCGGTGCACGCCCGACGAGACCCGGGGCGTCCCGGGCCGCCACCACGGCCCCCGCACGTGAGGGAGGACCTGCGCCAGGCGTGGACGGCGCTCACGGACGACCTGGACGGCGACGTGCAGGCGGTCCGGCGCTTCTTCGTCGCGTACCGGGACCTCGTCGTCCCACGGGTCGACGCGGCGGCGGTCGCGCTCGCCCGGGGCGACGACGAGGAGGCGCGCAGCACGCTGCTCACGGTGCGGTCGACGTCGCTCATGGTCGGGGCCGCGGAGGTCGGGGACGCCGCCTCCGCGGTGCTCGACCGGCACCGCGCCGGGCACCGCACGACCGCGGACGAGGCGCGCGCGCTCGCGACGCTGCGGGCCGCCGCGCGCAGCGCGTGCGACGAGGTGGCGCTGCTGCTCGGCGACCCGCCGCCCGCCGTCGGTCAGCCCGTGGGGTCGAACCGGTAGCCGACGCCGCGCACGGTGCGGATCCACCGGGGCGACGACGGACCGTCGCCGAGCTTGCGGCGCAGGTTCGCGATGTGCACCTCCACGCTGCGCCGGTCCGCGTCCGTGACGTACGTGCCGGCGTCGTACTCCTCGCCCCACAGGACGCGGACGAGCTCGTTGCGGCTGACGACGCGACCCGCCGCCTCGACGAGCGCTCCCAGGAGGTCGTACTCGCTGCGCGTGAGGTGGACGGCCTCGCCGTCGACCGTGGCGGTGCGGCGCGGGACGTCCAGCAGGAGCCCGTCCGACCCCACGAGGGTCGGCTCGTGGTCCGCCGGGGCGGGCCGGGCGGCGTCGGCACCGTCCGACGGCAGGCCGCGTCGCGGGCGCCGCAGGAGGGCCTCGATCCGGGCGCGCAGCTCGCGCGGGCGGAACGGCTTCGTCTGGTAGTCGTCGGCACCGGCGTCCAGGCCCATGAGAGTGTCGATCTCGTCGGTGCGCGCGGTGAGCATCACGATGTAGGTGTCGGAGATCTGACGGATGCGCCGGCACACCTCGAACCCGTCGATGTCGGGCAGGCTCACGTCGAGGGTCGTCACGACCGGGTCGGTCCGCCGGACGAGCTCCACGCCCTCGACGCCGGTCGCGGCCGCCTCGGTGACGAAGCCTGCCTGACCGAGCACCGTCTGCAGGAGATCACGGATCTCCGCGTCGTCCTCGACGATGACTGCGGTGCGTGTGTTGTCCGCCATCCGTCTCCCCCCGTGCGACTGAGTCTGCCGCCTACCGTAGCCGCCCGCGGGAGTGCCCGCGCACGAACCGTCCCCGCCGGTCGGAGCGTCTCAGTGGGTGATCGCGAGCCGACGGTGCACCCGGCGCAGCGGCCCGGGTGCCCACCAGTTGTACCGCCCGAGCAGCGTCATCGTCGCGGGGACCAGCAGGAGGCGCACGATCGTCGCGTCGATGAGGACGGCGACGGCGAGCGCGAACCCGACCTCCTTGATGACGAGCAGGTCGCCGAACACGAAGCCCGCGAACACGACGACGATGATCGCCGCCGCCGACGTGATGATCCGCCCGGAGCGCTGCAGGCCCAGGCGGACCGCCTCGTCGTTGGAGAGCCCGGCGTCGTACAGCTCCTTGATGCGCGCGAGCAGGAACACCTCGTAGTCCATGGCGAGACCGAACGCGAACGCGACGACGAGCGCGACGACGTACGTCTCGATCCCGCCCACGGACGAGAAGTTCAGCAGCCCTTCGAGGTGACCGTCCTGGAAGACCCACACGAGGACCCCGAGCGAGGCGGCGAGCGACAGCGCGTTCGTCAGGAGCGCCTTCACCGGCACGACGACGGAGCCGGTCATGAGGAACAGCAGCACGAGCGTCGCGCCAACGACGATCCCCACGGCCCACCACACGCGCTCGCCGAGCGCCTCGAGGAAGTCGACCTGCCCCGCCGCCTGGCCGGTGACCCACACGTCGAAGCCCGGGTCCGTCGCGCGGACCTCCCGCACGACCGACACGGCCTCCGGGCCACCGGCGTCGTCCGCGTCGACGTGCACGCCCACGACGGCGTACGACCCCAGCGGCGCCGCCGGGTCGACGCTCTCGACCCCGTCGAGCGCCGCCACGTCGTCGGCCCACGCCTGGGCGTCCTCGACGCTCGCGTCCACGACGGCGACGACCTGGGCACCCGCGCTCGACGGGTACTGGGCGGCGAGCTCGTCCACGAACTCGCGCTGGGGAGAGCCCTGGGGGAGCAGCTCGATCCCGGAGTTCCGCAGCTGCAGCCCGAGCACCGGCAGCGCGAGGACCACGAGGAGCGCCGCCGTGGTGAGCAGCACCCACAGCGGGTGCCGCTGGACGCGCCCCGCGAGACGGGAGAACGCGCCCTCGTCCGACTGCACGTCCGCGGTCCGGGCGAGCACGCGGCGCAGGCCCGGGACCCGGCCGAGCAGCCCCGGGCGGGCGAGGCGACGGCCCGAGTACGCGAGCAGCGCCGGGACGAGGGTGAGCGCCGTCGCGACGGCCACGAGCACGACGCCGAGCCCGGCCGCGCCGACCGCGCGCAGGATGTCCGGGCGGAACACCATGAGCCCCGCGATGGAGATCGCGACCGTCAGCGCCGAGAACGCGACCGTGCGGCCCGCGGTCTCCATGGTGCGCACGAGCGCCGCGTGCACCACGCCGTCGCCGCGCCGCCGGCGCAGCGACGGGTCGTCGCCCGCCTCGATCAGCCGGTGCAGCTCCTCCCGGAACCGCGACACCACGAGCAGCCCGTAGTCGATGGACAGGCCCAGGCCGAGCAGGGTGACGACGTTGACGATGGAGGCGTCGACGTCGAGCACGTACGTCAGGCCCAGCAGCACCCCGAGACCGGCACCGATCGACGCGACGGCCCCGGCCATCGGCATCGCCGCGGCGAGGAACCCGCCGAAGACGAGCACCATGATGAGCAGCGCCACCGGGAGGGCGACGGCCTCACCCGTCGTGAGGTCCTCCTTCACCTGGCTCGTGATCGCCTCGACGATGAGCCCGTTCGACCCCACGAGGCCCGTCGCGTCCCCCGCCGCCTCCGGGGCGGCGTCCGCGAGCACGTCCGGCACGGCCTCGAGCTGCTCCACGACGCGGTCCGCGACCGCGTCGGTGCGCTCGGCGTCGAGGTCGGTGCGCAGCGTCACGACCGAGAGGAAGCCGCGACCGTCCTGCGCGACGAGCGACTGCGCCGCCGGGTCCTCCACGCCGCCCGGGATCACGTACGGGTCGATGACCGTGTCCACGCCCTCGATGGCGACGAGGTCGGCGTCGACCCCCGTCATCGCCTCCACGACCTGCGGGTCCGCCGGGTCGACGCCGGACACCAGGAGCGTGATCTCCGTCCCGCCCTCGTCGTTCTCCGCGAGGACCTGCGACGCCCGCTCGCTGTCCGAGCCCGGGATCGTCGGCGCGCCCGTCGTCACACGGTCGAACACGCTCTCCCCGTGGACGCCGAACAGCGCCAGCGCGAAGCCGAGCGCTGTCAGCAGGACCCACACGACGACGGTGAGACGCGGGTGGCGGGCGACACGACGACCGAGGCTCGAGAACACGAGCGCCAGCATCCCACCCGCCCGCGCCGCGTGTCAGATCCCCCACGCCCCGGGGCCGGACGTTCACCCGACCTCCTCGACCCGGCACCGCCGCGTGGGCGGCGGTGCGTAGGCTCGAGCCATGTCCACCGGTGATCTCTTCGGCGGCGACCTCTTCGGTGCCGCCACGTCCGGCGCGCAGGGCACGCCGCGACCCGGACCGGGGGCCCCGCTCGCCGTGCGCATGCGCCCCGCCACCCTCGACGAGGTCGCGGGCCAGTCCCACCTCCTCGTGCCTGGCTCGCCCCTGCGGCGGCTCATCCGGTCCGGCAGCGAGAGCGACGCGTCCGGCGGCCGCGCCGCACCCGGCTCCGTCATCCTCTGGGGCCCGCCCGGCACCGGGAAGACGACGCTCGCCTACCTCATCGCGACCGCCTCCGGCCGCCGCTTCGTCGAGCTCTCCGCCGTCACCGCGGGCGTCAAGGACGTGCGCACCGTCGTCGAGGACGCCCGGCGCCGCCTCGCCACCGGCGGCGAGGAGACCGTCCTCTTCATCGACGAGGTGCACCGCTTCTCCAAGTCCCAGCAGGACGCGCTCCTGCCCAGCGTCGAGAACCGTTGGGTCACGCTCGTCGCGGCGACCACGGAGAACCCCAGCTTCTCCGTGAACTCGCCCCTGCTCTCCCGCTCGCTCCTGCTCACGCTCCAGCCCCTCGGGGACGACGACGTCCGTGCCCTCGTGCGGCGCGCCGTCGCCGACGAGCGGGGGCTCGGCGGCCTCGTCGCGCTCACCGACGAGGCCGAGGACCACCTCGTGCGCCTCGCGGGCGGCGACGCGCGCAAGGCGCTCACCGTGCTCGAGGCCGCCGCGGGCGCCGCGCTGTCCGACGCCCCGGTGCCCGTGCCCGCGACGGCCGTCCCGGCCGACGACGACGCCGCGCTCCCCGAGGGTGCGGGGAGCGGCACGCCTGACGCCGGCCCCCCGCCCGTGCCCGTCGACCTCGACGCGGTCGAGCGCGCCGTCGACGTCGCCGCCGTGCGGTACGACCGCGACGGCGACCAGCACTACGACGTCGTGTCCGCGTTCATCAAGTCGATGCGCGGCTCTGACGTCGACGCCTCGCTGCACTACCTCGCCCGCATGATCGCGGCGGGGGAGGACCCACGCTTCATCGCCCGCCGCATCGTCATCGCCGCCGCGGAGGACGTCGGCATGGCCGACCCCTCGGCCCTGCAGACCGCCGTCGCCGCCGCCCAGGCCGTCCAGCTCATCGGCATGCCCGAGGGACGCATCGTCCTCGCCGAGGCCGTCGTGCACCTCGCGACCGCGCCCAAGTCGAACGCCGCCTACCTCGGGATCGACGCAGCGCTCGCGGACGTGCGGGCCGGGAGGGCGGGTTCCGTCCCGCCGCACCTGCGCGACGCGCATTACCCGGGCGCCAAGCAGCTGGGGCACGGCGCGGGCTACCGGTACGCGCACGACGCGCCGCACGGTGTCGCGGCGCAGCAGTACCTTCCGGACTCCCTCGTCGGGTCGCGGTACTACACGCCCACGGACCGCGGGTACGAGCGGCAGGTCACGGAGCGCCTCGGGCGCATCCGCGACATCCTCGACCAGGACGGCCCCGCGCGCTGACGAGGGCGGGGACCACGACGCCCCACGTGCGGTAGACTGCTCAGGTTGCCTTCACGGCGACCACCTGGGACCTCGGCCCCGACCCCTCGCCCCTCCTCGCGGTGGAGCGCGCGGTCCATCGGCTGGTCCCGCACCCGGACCCGGTTCTCGGGACCAGGTGTGACGTCAGAACCCGAACGACAGGAATGAGATACCGCTGTGACGTCTGTCAAGCGCTCGCGCCGCCAGGTCCGCCTGAGCCGCGCCCTGGGCATCGCCCTCACCCCGAAGGCCGTCAAGCACTTCGAGAAGCGCCCGTACCCCCCGGGTGAGCACGGCCGCGCCCGCCGCCGCACCGAGTCGGACTACGCGGTCCGTCTCCGCGAGAAGCAGCGTCTGCGCGCCCAGTACATGCTCCGCGAGAAGCAGCTCGCGCGTGCGTACGAGGACGCCCGCAAGGACAAGGGCCTGACCGGTGAGGCGCTCGTCGAGAACCTCGAGATGCGTCTCGACGCCCTCGTGCTCCGCGCCGGCTTCGCCCGCACCATCCTGCAGGCACGCCAGGCGGTCACGCACCGCCACATCCTCGTCGACGGCAAGATCGTGGACCGCCCGTCGTTCCGCGTGAAGCCCGGCCAGACCCTCCAGGTCAAGCCGAAGAGCCAGGCGACGACGCCGTTCCAGGTCGCGGCCGCGGGCGCGCACCGCGACGTGCTGCCGGCCGTCCCGGGCTACCTGGACGTCCAGCTCGAGAAGCTCAGCGCGGTGCTCACGCGTCGCCCGAAGCGCGCCGAGGTCCCCGTGCAGTGCGAGGTCCAGCTCGTCGTCGAGTACTACGCTCGCTGAGTCCCGCTCCGGACGCCTCGCTCACCGCTTCGTCGGCGAGCGGGGCGTTCGTGCGTCCGGGCCGGTGCGTCGGCCCGCCCCCGCGAGGGCGCCGTTGCGCCGTGCCCGACGACGGTCCCCGCCCTGGTGCGGGTAGTGTTTCGCGGAGCCGTGGGTACGTCCGCGAGGAGCCCGCGGCGACGACCGTCCCGCGCGCACGGCGCGCGGGTGCCGCGCCCGCGGCACCGTGACTGGCACTGGAGGAAGAATGTCCCTGGGAGATGTGGCCGGCCTCATCGCAGCCGTCGCTTTCGTGCTGCTCGTCGGCCTGCTCGCGGTGCCGCTCCTCAAGCTCGGCCGCGTGCTCGACGAGGCGCGCGCGAGCATCAAGGAGGTCACCGACCACTCGGTGCCGATCCTCGACGAGGCCGCGACGACCGTCGCCACGACGAACAGCCAGCTCGTCAAGGTCGACACCATCACCACGTCGGCCGCCCAGGTGAGCGAGAACGTCTCCGCGCTCACGGGCCTGTACGCCGCCACGTTCGGTGCGCCGCTGGTCAAGGTCGCCGCGTTCACGTACGGCGTGCGCCAGGCTGCCGCGCGCTCGTTCGGCCGCCGGCGGTCGTCGAGCAGCTCCGCGAGCCGCGCCGAGGGGTCGCGCTGATGCGCCGGGTCTTCTGGATCGGCGTCGGGGTCGCGATCACGGTCGTGGTCGTCGTGCGCGGCAAGAAGGTCCTCGCGCGCTACGCGCCGGCGTCGCTCGTGGACCAGGCGACGGAGCAGGTGAACGGCCTCGGCGAGAAGGTCGTCGAGATCGCCCGCGACTTCCGCACGGAGTTCGTGCTCGCGCGCGACGCGCGCGAGCAGGAGCTCATGGCGGCGCTGCTCGCCGAGGGCCAGGAGGACCCGGACGCCGTCCGCGCGCGTCGCGCGGCCGGACGCCACGCGCGCCCCGCCGGCGCCGACCGGGACGCGTTCGACGACGCGGATGACGTCGAGGACCTGCTCGGTTACTCCTTCTAGGACGCCGAGCCCGCGGCGCCCACCGCACCACCCCGCACGACCACCGACCTCTTTCCGAAGGACATCATGCGCACCGCCGAGATCCGCAAGCGCTGGCTCGACTACTTCGCCGACCGCGACCACACCGTCGTGCCGTCGGCGTCGCTCGTCTCCCCGGACCCGTCCACGCTGTTCACCATCGCGGGCATGGTCCCGTTCATCCCGTACATGACGGGGGAGCAGACCCCGCCGTGGGACCGCGCGACGAGCGTCCAGAAGTGCGTGCGCACCCTCGACATCGACGAGGTCGGCAAGACGACGCGTCACGGCACGTTCTTCCAGATGAACGGCAACTTCTCGTTCGGGGACTACTTCAAGGAAGGCGCGATCACCTACGCCTGGGACCTCGTCACGGGCGCGCGCGAGGAGGGGAAGTACGGCTTCGACCCGGAGAGCGTGTGGGTCACCGTCTACCACGACGACGACGAGGCGCGGCAGCTCTGGAAGCGCATCGCCGGCCTGCCGGACGAGCGCATCCAGGCCCGCGGCAAGAAGGACAACTACTGGTCCACGGGCCAGCCCGGCCCCGCGGGCCCGTGCTCGGAGATCTACATCGACCGCGGTCCGGAGTTCGGTCAGGAGGGTGGCCCCGTCGTCGACGAGGACCGCTACCTGGAGATCTGGAACCTCGTCTTCATGCAGTACGCGATCGACGACGTGAAATCCAAGGAGGAGTTCCGGATCGTCTCGGAGCTCGCGCGCAAGAACATCGACACGGGCATGGGCCTGGAGCGCGTCGCGTACCTGCTCCAGGGCAAGGACAACCTCTACGAGATCGACGAGGTGTTCCCCGTCATCACCGCGGCCGAGGCGCTCTCGGGCAAGCGCTACGGCGCGAACCACGAGGACGACGTCCGCATGCGCGTCGTGGCCGACCACGTCCGCTCGGCGCTCATGATCATGAGCGACGGCGTGCGCCCGTCCAACGAGGGCCGCGGCTACGTGCTGCGCCGTCTGCTGCGCCGCTCGGTGCGCGCGATGCGCCTGCTCGGCGTCGAGGACCGCGCCATGCCCGCGCTGCTCCCGGTGAGCCGCGACGCGATGGCGCCGTCGTACCCGGAGGTCGCGACGGACTTCGCGCGCATCTCCGACGTCGCCTACACCGAGGAGGACGCGTTCCGTCGCACGCTCACGGCCGGCACGACGATCCTCGACACCGCCGTGTCGCGGGCGAAGGCCGCGGCCGGCTCGGGCGGGACGCCGCTGCTCGGCGGCGACCAGGCGTTCGCGCTGCACGACACCTACGGCTTCCCGATCGACCTCACGCTCGAGATGGCCGCCGAGCAGGGCGTCCAGGTCGACGAGAAGGCGTTCCGCGCGCTCATGACCGAGCAGCGCCAGCGGGCGCGCGCCGACGCGCTCGCGAAGCGCTCCGGCGGCGTCGACACGGCCGCGTACGAGTCGCTCGCGTCCGAGCTCGCGGCGCCCGTGGAGTTCCTCGGGTACACCGAGTCGTCCGCGGCGGTGCGCGTCGCCGGCCTGCTGGTCGACGGCGTCCCCGCCCCGGCCGCGACGGCCCCGGCGGACGTCGAGGTCGTGCTCGACCGCACCCCGTTCTACGCGGAGGCCGGTGGCCAGCTCGCCGACCACGGCACGATCGTGCTCGACGGCGGCGCGACCATCGAGGTCGACGACGTGCAGCGCCCCATCAAGGGCCTGTCGGTGCACCGCGGCCGCCTGGTCGAGGGCACCGCGGCGCTCGGCGACCCCGGAACCGCGACGATCGACCGCGACCGCCGCAAGGCGATCAGCCGCGCCCACTCGGCGACGCACATGATCCACAAGGCGCTCCAGGAGTCGCTCGGCAAGGACGCGACGCAGGCCGGGTCGGAGAACGCGCCCAGCCGCATCCGCTTCGACTTCCGCCGCTCGTCCGCCGTGCCCTCGGGCGCGCTCTCGGAGATCGAGGAGCGGGTCAACACCCAGCTCCAGGAGAACCTCGAGGTCACCGACCAGCTCATGCCGATCACCGAGGCGCGCGCCCTGGGGGCGATGGCGCTGTTCGGCGAGAAGTACGGCGACACCGTGCGTGTCGTCTCCATCGGCGGCGACTGGTCGCGCGAGCTCTGCGCGGGCACGCACGTGCAGCGCACGGGCCAGCTCGGCCTCGTCACGCTGCTCGGCGAGTCGTCGATCGGCTCGGGCGTGCGGCGCGTCGACGCGCTCGTCGGGGACGGCGCGTACGGCTTCCAGGCGAAGGAGCACGCGCTCGTGGGCCAGCTCACGGGCCTGCTCAACGTGCGGACCGAGGAGCTGCCCGACCGCGTGAGCACGCTCGTGTCGCGCCTGCGCGACGCCGAGAAGGAGCTCGCCCAGCTCCGGCAGGCGCAGCTCCTCGCGGCGGCCGGCACGCTCGCCGCCGGGGCGGAGCTCGTGGGTGGCACGCGCGTCGTCGTGCACGACGCCGGCGAGGTCGCGTCCGCGGACGACCTGCGCGCGCTCGCGCTCGACGTGCGCGGCCGGCTCGGCGAGGCGGAGCCTGCGGTCGTCGCCGTCGGCGGCGTCGCCAAGGGCCGCCCGCAGGTCGTCGTCGTGACGAACGCCTCCGCGCGCGCGGCCGGGCTGCGCGCCGGCGTGCTCGCCAAGGCCGCGGCCCAGACGCTCGGCGGCGGGGGCGGCGGCAAGGACGACATGGCCCAGGGCGGCGGCACGGACGTGTCCGCGCTGCCCGCCGCCCTCCGGGGCGTGCGCGACGGCGCCGCGGCCGGCGCGTGACCGGCCTGCTCGTGCAGCCCGCCGACGACGGGCGCGCCCCCCTCCCGCGGGGGGCGCGCCTCGGCGTCGACGTGGGCAGCGTCCGCGTCGGCCTGGCTGCGAGCGACCCCGACGGGCTCGTCGCGACCCCCGTCGAGACCCTCGCGCGCGACACCCGCGGCGGCGCGGCGGTCCCCGCCGACGTCGCCCGCATCGCGGCCGAGGTCGACGAGCGCAACGCCCAGGTCGTGTACGTGGGCCTGCCGCGGCACCTCTCGGGCGGGGAGGGCGCCGCCGCCCAGGGCGCGCGGGCGTACGCTGGTGCGGTGGCTCGCGTCGTCGCACCGGTGCCGGTGCACCTCGTCGACGAGCGGATGACGACCGTCAGCGCCCACCAGGCGCTGCACGCGTCGGGACGCGCCGGGCGCAAGCACCGGAGCGTCGTCGACCAGGCCGCCGCCGTTATCATTCTGCAATCCGCTCTCGAGGCCGAGCGGGGCGCGGGGGTGCGCGCCGGAGAACCTGTAGACCCGACAGGAGACCACCGACCGTGACCGACCTGTTCGAACGGCCCGCAGTCCAGGGCGAGCAGCAGCCCGCGCGCTCCTCGCGCGCCGAGCAGCGCGCGCGCCGGGCCGCGAAGAAGCGACGCCAGCGCCGGCGCCGCCGGGCCCTCGTGGTCCTGCTCGTCTCGCTCCTCGTGGTGGGCGGAGCGGGCTACCTCCTGCTCAACAACGCCTCCGACCTCTTCGGGTTCGCGAACCCGCTCGAGGCGAAGGACTTCGACGGCCCGGGGACCGAGCCCGTCGACGTCGTGATCGAGCCCGGGTCCACGGGCCGCGACATGGGGGCCGTGCTCACCGAGGCGGGCGTCGTCGCGAGCTCCGCGGCGTTCGCCAGCGCGTTCGAGGAGAACCCGAACGCCGGCAAGATCCAGCCGGGCACGCACACGCTGCTCCTCGGGATGTCCGCGAAGGACGCCGTCGCGCGTCTCGTGGCGAACGACTCGCGCGTCGAGACGAAGATCACGATCCCCGAGGGCTACACCGTCAAGCAGATCCTCGAGCGGTCGTCCTCCGTCACGGGAATCTCCGTCGCGGAGTTCGAGGCGGCCATGGCCGACACCGCCGCCACGGGGCTGCCCGCCGAGGCGAACGGCAACTACGAGGGCTGGCTCTACCCGACGACGTACGTCCTCGAGCCGGGCGACGTCACCGCCACGGGGATCATCCAGGGCATGGTGAGCCAGACCACGAGCGAGCTCGCCGAGCTCGGCGTCGCGCCCGAGCGCTTCCAAGAGGTGCTCACGATGGCGTCGATCGTCGAGTGGGAGGGCAAGAACGCGGAGCAGCGGCAGAAGGTCGCTCGAGTGATCTACAACCGCATCGAGGACGGCATGCCGCTCGGCATGGACGCGATCGACGTCTACGGGCTGGGCAAGCCGGCCGGCCAGATCACGACCGAGGAGTTCCAGAATCCCGACCTCCCGTACGCGTCGCGCGTCCACAAGGGGCTGCCCCCGACCCCGATCGGGAGCCCGAGCCGGGAGAGCGTCGAGGCCGTCCTCAACGCGCCGGAGGGTCCGTGGCTCTGGTACGTCACCGTGAACCTGGACACCGGAGAGACGAAGTTCACCGACAAGTACGCGGAGTTCGAGCAGTTCAAGCAGGAGTACCGGCAGTGGTTGGAGGAGAACGAGGGGTGAGCGCGACGCGCCCGCCGCGACGGGCGGCCGTCCTCGGTCACCCCGTCGCGCACTCGCTGTCCCCGGTGCTGCACCGTGCCGCGTACGACGCGCTCGGGCTGGACGGGTGGTCGTACGAGGCGATCGACACGACCGAGGAGCAGCTGCCGGCCTTCGTCAACGGCCTCGACGCCTCGTGGGCGGGTCTGAGCCTGACCATGCCGCTCAAGCACGCGGTGATCCCGCTGCTGGACCACGTCGACCCGCTCGCGAACGTCGTCGGGGCGGTCAACACGCTCGTGGTGCAGCCCACGGGCGGGACGCGACCGACGTTCGTCGGGACGAACACCGACGTGCACGGCCTCGTGGCGGCGCTGCGCGAGGGGCTGGGGGAGCGGGAGGTGCGCTCCGCCGTCGTGCTGGGCGCCGGCGCGACCGCCGCCTCGACGCTCGCCGCGCTCGCGCAGCTGGGCTGCGCGGCGCCGACCGTCCTCGTGCGCTCGCTCGGGCGCACGGGCAGCCTCCAGCGCGCCGCGCACCGCATGGGCGTCGAGCCGCGGTTCGAGGTGCTGGACCCGGCGTCGCCCGCGGTCGTCGACCGCCTCGCGCGCACGGACGCCGTCGTGGCCACCCTGCCGTCGCGTGCCGCCGACCCGGTGGCGGACGCGCTGTCCCGGGCCGGGGCGACGCCCGGCGGGGTCCTCCTCGACGTCGTCTACGACCCCCGGCCCACCGCGCTGTCCGTCGCCTGGACCGCGGGCGGCGGCACCGTCGTCGGCGGTGAGCGCATGCTCCTGCACCAGGCGGCCGAGCAGGTGCGGCTCATGACCGGCAGGACGGCGCCGCTGGCGACGATGGACCGCGCGCTCGGCTCCGCGCTCGGCGCCCCGGTCTGAGCCCGCCGGGGGCGCTCAGCCGCCGAGGACCGCGTCGGTCGTCGTCTGCCCCCAGCCGGCGGCGACGCCCGGGCCGAGCACCATGAAGGGGCCGAAGGCCACCGCGGTGTCGCGGCGAGCGCGCCGCGAGACCACCAGGCCGAGCGCCCACGCCCCGCCGAGCAGGAACGGCAGGAGGAGCCCGGCGACGAGCTCGGCCCACCCGAGCCACGCGAGCGGGGTGCCGAGCGTGCCGGCGAGCTTCACGTCGCCGAACCCCAGCCCGGGCGGGTGCGCGAGCCGCAGCGCGGCGTAGGCGCAGAAGCCCACGGCGCCCCCGGCGAGCGCGCGGACGAGCGGCTCCCCGTCGCCCGCCGCGAGCGACGCGCCCGCGAGCAGCACGACGACCGCGACCCCCGTCGGGAGCACGATCACGTCCGGCAGGCGGTGGGTGCGCGCGTCGACCACGGCGAGCAGCGCACCGGCCGCGGCGACGACCACGACGGCGGGCGTCGCCCACGACGGGCCCGACCACCACACCGCGGCCAGCGCCGCGAGCAGCGCGAGCGCTCCACCCGCCCGGCCCGCGACCCGGAGCTCCCGGGCGAGGTCGGCGCGACGGCGTCGTCCCCACGACCTCGGCGCGTCCGCGGTCACGACAGCCGCCCGCGCCTCGTCCCGCTCGTCGTCACCCGACCCGCGGAGCGATCCCGCGGCGTGCCTCGTCCCGTCCCCCTGCTGGACCATGCGCGGCACCGTAGCGCGCCCGCGGTGGCGTGGGACGTCGTCGTCCACAGACCGCCGCATCGACGAGCACGGCGCGGTCCGCGGCGTCCCCTCAGGACCCCTCGACCCGTCGTCGCACGCCGTCGGTCCGTACTGCGGGCGCCCGCCGGGACGGGCGCGCCGACGTGGGAGGATGGCGATCATGCTGCGTTGGTTGACATCGGGTGAGTCGCACGGCGAGGCGCTGGTCGGGATCCTCGACGGGCTGCCCGCGGGCGTCGAGCTCACGACGGACGACGTGCGCGCCGCGCTCGCGCGCCGCCGCCTCGGGTACGGCCGCGGTTCGCGGCAGAAGTTCGAGCAGGACGAGCTGCGCGTCCTCGGCGGCCTGCGCCACGGCGTGACCCAGGGCGGGCCGCTGGCCATCGAGATCGCGAACTCCGAGTGGCCCAAGTGGGTCGACGTCATGTCGTCCGACCCGGTGCCGCCCGAGGCCCTGCTCGTCGACGCCGGGACGGGCGACGTCCGGGAGATCGCGCGCAACCGCCCGCTCACCCGGCCCCGCCCGGGGCACGCCGACCTCGTCGGCATGCGCAAGTACGGCTTCGAGGACGCGCGCCCCGTGCTCGAGCGCGCCTCGGCACGCGAGACGGCGACGCGCGTCGCGCTCGGCACGGCCGCGGCGAAGTTCCTCGAGCAGGCGCTCGGCGTCCGGCTCGTGTCGCACGTCGTCGCCATCGGGCCGGTCGAGGTCCCCGAGGACGCGCCGGTGCCCGGCCCCGACGACGTCACGGCGCTCGACGCGGACCCGGTGCGCTGCTTCGACCCGGACGCCGCCGCGGCCATGGTCGCGGAGATCGACGAGTGCCAGAAGGCGGGCGACACCCTCGGCGGCGTCGTCGAGGTGCTCGCGTACGGCGTCCCTTCTGGCCTGGGCACCTACGCGCAGAGCGACCGTCGCCTCGACGCGCGCCTCGCCGCCGTCCTCATGGGGATCCAGGCGATCAAGGGCGTCGAGGTCGGCGACGGCTTCCGCACCGCGCGCCGCCGCGGGTCTGCCGCGCACGACGAGATCGAGCGCGGCGCCGACGGCCGCATCCACCGTCGCAGCAACCGCGCCGGCGGCGTCGAGGGCGGCATGTCGAACGGCGAGGTGGTGCGCGTGCGCGCCGCCATGAAGCCGATCTCGACGGTGCCGCGCGCGCTCGCGACGGTCGACGTCGTCACCGGCGACGTCGCCAAGGCCCAGCACCAGCGCTCCGACGTGTGCGCGGTCCCGCCCGCGGCGGTCGTCGCCGAGGCGATGGTCGCGCTCGTGCTCGCCGAGCAGGCGCTCGAGAAGTTCGGCGGCGACTCGGTCGCGGAGGTCCGCCGGAACGCCGAGGCGTACCTCGCCGCGATCCCCGAGCTGCAGCGCTGATGACGCCCGTCGCCCCGGGGACCCGTCCGGTCGTCGTGCTCGTCGGCCCGCCCGGCAGCGGGAAGTCGACGGTCGCCCGCCACCTGGCCGAGCTGCTCGGCCTCGCGCAGCGAGACACGGACGTCGACGTCGAGACCACGGCCGGGAAGCCGGTCGCGGACATCTTCGTCGACCACGGCGAGCCGCACTTCCGCGAGCTGGAGCGTGAGGCCGTGACGACCGCGCTCGCGACGCACGACGGCGTCCTCGCCCTGGGCGGCGGCGCGGTGCTCGACGAGCACACGCAGACCGCCCTCGCGGCGTACGTCGCCGCGGGCGGGACGGTCGTGTTCCTCGACGTGAGCCTCGCGCACGCCGCGCCGCGCGTCGGCCTCAACCAGGCGCGCCCGCTCCTGCTCGGCAACCCGCGGGCGCGCTGGGCCGCCCTCATGGAGGCGCGTCGGCCCGTCTACGAGCGGGTCTCGACGCTGCACGTCGTCACCGACGCGCGCACGCCCGCCCAGGTCGCCCGCGAGATCCGCGGGCACCTCGCGGGCGACATCGCGCCCGGCACCCCGGGGCGCACGACGCCCGCACCCCCGCCGGCCGACCCCGCCGGCACCCCGGTCGAACAGGAGAACGCGTGACCCCCGACGCCACCACCCCCGCCCAGCACCCGGCCGCTGCCGCGCCGACGCGCGTCCGGGTCGCGGGCGAGCAGCCGTACGACGTCGTCGTGGGGCGCCACCTGCTCGGCGAGCTGCCCGCGATGCTCGGCGGCTCGGTGCGCCGGGTGCTCGTCGTGCACCCCGCGGCCCTCGCCGCGACGGCCGAGGTCGTCCACGAGGACCTCAAGGCGTCGGGCTACGAGGCGTACGTCGCGGAGGTGCCGGACGCCGAGGAGGCCAAGACCGCGCAGGTCGCCGCGTTCCTCTGGGGCGTGCTCGGGCAGCTGGACTTCACGCGCACGGACGCGGTCGTCACGGTCGGCGGCGGCGCGACGACGGACCTCGGCGGCTTCGTCGCCGCGACGTGGCTGCGCGGCATCCGCGTGGTGCACGTGCCGACGACGCTCCTCGCGATGGTCGACGCCGCGGTCGGGGGCAAGACCGGCATCAACACCGCCGAGGGCAAGAACCTCGTCGGCGCGTTCCACCCGCCGGCGGGCGTCCTGTGCGACCTCGCGGCCCTGGAGTCGCTCGGCCGCTGGGACTTCGTCGCGGGGCTCGCGGAGGTCGTCAAGACGGGCTTCATCGCGGACGAGCGCATCCTCGAGCTCGTCGAGGAGCACGCCGACGCGCTCGCCGCGTGGGGCACCCGGCCGACGACGGACGAGACCTGGGCCGTCGTCGCCGAGCTCGTCGAGCGCTCGGTCGCGGTCAAGGCGCGCGTCGTGGGGGAGGACCTCAAGGAGGCCGGGCTGCGCGAGATCCTCAACTACGGCCACACGCTGGGCCACGCCGTCGAGCTCACCGAGCGCTACCAGTGGCGCCACGGCGCGGCCGTCTCCGTCGGCATGGTGTTCGCCGCCGAGCTCTCGCGCCTCGCCGGGAAGCTGGACGACGCCGTCGTCGACCGCCACCGCGCGATCCTCGGCTCGCTCGGGCTGCCCCTCACCTACCGGGGCGACCGGTGGGAGCAGCTGCTGTCCGCGATGCGCCGCGACAAGAAGTCGCGCGGCGACCTCCTGCGCTTCGTCGTGCTCGACGACGTCGCCCGCCCGACGCGCCTCGAGGGCCCGGACCCGACGCTCCTCGCCGCGGCCTACGCCGAGATCGCGGCGGACGCCCCGGTGGGCCGGGGGCCGATCGCCCTCTGACGGATCCTCGGCGGGGTCAGGCCCAGAGCCCCCGGCCGCGGAGCACGTCGCGCAGCACGTCCGAGCGGTCGGTCACGATGCCGTCGACCCCGAGGTCGAGCAGCCGGTGCATCGTCGGCGCGTCGTTGACCGTCCAGGCGTGCACCGCGACGCCGGCCCGGTGCGCGGCCCGCACGAACGCCGAGTCCACGACCCGGACCCAGCCCTCGCGCACCGGGACCTGGAGGCAGTCGACCGAGCGGGCCGCGAGGCGGGCGAGCGCGTCCGCCCGCGCGCGCCCCGCGAGCAGCATGCCCACGACCGCGCCTCGCGCGCCGGACACGGTCACGGGGCGCGAGAGCCGCGCCACGGTCGCCTCTCGCCGCGACGCGGCGAACGACGCGACGCACACGCGGTCGTGCGCGCGCGTGCGTTCGATCGCGCGCGCGACGGGCTCGGCCGCCGCGGCCGACTTGACGTCGACGTTCACCCGCAGGTCCGGCCACGTCCCGAGGACGTCCTCCAGCGACGGCACCGGCTCGCGGCCGCCGATCCGGGCGGTGCGCACCGTGCGCCACGGGAGGTCGGCCACCAGGCCGCGCGCGTCCGTCGTCCGGTCCAGCGAGGCGTCGTGGAGCGCCACGGCGACGCCGTCCGACGTCGCGTGGGCGTCCGTCTCGACGTACCGGAGCCCCAGCTCACGGGCCGCCGCGAACGCCGCCATCGAGTTCTCCAGGCCGTCGCGCGAGAAGCCGCGGTGCGCGAGCGCCGCGAACGGGGCGTCGAGGTAGCGCGTCGCGCTCATGCGGCTGTCCGCGGACGAGCGCCGGACGGCGCGGCGACGGGCGCGGAGCGCAGGTGCGGGTGCCGTGCCGGCGGCCGGGGGCGGGCAGCGCTGAGGGTCACCCCGCCAGCCTGCCCGAGGCCGTGGTCCGTCGCCCGTCGGGAGCGGCCCCGGACGTGTCGCCGTCGTCCTCCCCGGCACGGCTAGGCTCGGGCGCCATGGAACGCGTGCTCGTCCTCAACGGACCCAACCTCGGCCGGCTCGGCGTGCGCGAGCCGGAGATCTACGGCTCGGCCTCGATGGCGGACCTCCGCGAGTCGGCGACGACGTGGGGGAGCGCTCTCGACCTCGCCGTCGACGTGCGGCAGACCGACGACGAGTCCGAGCTCGTCGGCTGGCTGCACGAGGCCGTCGACGCGCGGGCCCACGTCGTGCTCAACCCGGCCGCGTTCACGCACTACTCCTACGCGGTGCGTGACGCCGCCGCGCAGGTCACGACGTCCGGCCTGCTGCTGGTCGAGGTCCACCTCAGCAACCCGGCGGCGCGCGAGGCGTTCCGCAGCCACTCCGTCGTGGGGGCGGTCGCGACCGGCACGGTGGCAGGCTTCGGGTTCGACTCCTACCGGCTCGCGCTGGAGGCCGTCGCGGCTCGCCTTCGGTCCACCGAGGCTTGATCTGCTCCGATCAAGCCTCCGGGCTTGATGGTCGACGAACAAGGATCTAGCCTTGATGTCATGTACGTGCTGACCGTCGACCAGCGGGGGAGCACCGGTCGGCCCGACCGCGTCCCCGAGGTGCTCGCGCGCCTCGACGAGATGCTGGCAGGCCGCGACGGCGTCGTCGTCCCGTTCGCCCGGACGGTCGGCGACGAGGTCCAGGGCGTCCTCGACGACCCGGAGGTCGTCGTCGAGGTCGTGCTCGACCTCCTGCGCGACGGCGGCTGGAGCGTCGGCCTCGGCGTCGGGCCGGTCGACGAGCCGCTGCCCCCGGTGTCGCGCGAGGCGTCGGGCACGGCGTTCGTGCGCGCCCGCGAGGCGGTCGAGCAGGCGAAGTCGCGCGCGGCCACCGCGCCCGTGGCCGTCCGTGGGGAGCCCGCGGCGCGCGCCGCGGAGGTCGAGGCGCTCCTGCGCCTCCTCGCGGCGGTCGTGGACCGGCGCACCGCGCCCGGGTGGGAGGCCGTCGACGCGCTGGCGCGTGTGGGTGGGACCCAGAAGGATGTGGCTCGCGCGCTCGGCGTATCCGAGCAGGCGGTCAGCCAGCGGCTGCGCACCGCGCTGTGGCCCGAGGAGGCGGCGGCGCGGCCCGTGGTCGCGAGGCTGCTGGGCGAGCTCCACGAGGGGCCGCCGGTGGATCGGCAGGAGGAGAGGGCGTGACGGACCCGGTGACAGTCGTGCTCGTGGTGCTCGTCTGGGTGGTCGCGCTCGCCGCGAGCGTCCTCGGCGGCGGCCCCGTGACCCAGGTGGTCCTGCGCGCGGCGGCGCGCGCGGGCGGCTCGTCCGCCCCAGGGCGCGCCGGCCGGCCGCGGCGCGGTGCCCCGGCGGACCCGGCGGCCGTCCCGGTGCCCCCGCCGCCCCCTCCGACGACGGGGCCGATCGGGACGGAGGCCGTCAAGGCCCTGCGCGGCGGGACGTGGATCGGGATCCTCGAGCGGTTCGCGATCACCGGCTGCCTCCTCGCGGGCGAGCCGGGCGGCATCGCCTTCGTCGTCGCGATCAAGGGCCTGGGCCGCTACCCCGAGCTGCGTGAGCACCCCGTCGCGTCGGAGCGCTTCGTCATCGGGACGCTCGCCTCGATGTGCTGGGCGGCGACCCTGGGCGTCGTGGCGAACGCGGTCCTCGCCGCGCTCCGGTAAGATCGTCAAGGCCCATTTCCGCATCCCGCTCTCGTGGCCCCGTCGTGCCGTCCCGGCACGCGGCAGCGCGTCGACGGGACCGCTGACCCTCCGACAGGAAGACGAACGTGGCGACCACCAACGACATCAAGAACGGCACCGTGCTGCGACTCGACGGCCAGCTGTGGACCGTGATCGAGTTCCAGCACGTCAAGCCCGGCAAGGGTGGCGCGTTCGTCCGCACCAAGATCAAGAACGTCATGACGGGCAAGACGATCGACAAGACGTTCAACGCCGGCCTCAAGATCGAGACCGCCAACGTCGACCGCCGTGACTTCCAGTACCTGTACCAGGACGGCGCGGACTACGTGTTCATGGACACCTCGACGTACGACCAGATCACGGTCGGTGCCGAGATCGTGGGCGACGCCAAGGACTACATGCTCGAGAACCAGAACGTGCTCATCGCGTCGAACGACGGCCAGCCGCTCTACATCGAGCTGCCCGCCTCGGTCGTCCTCGAGATCACGTACACCGAGCCGGGCCTGCAGGGCGACCGCTCGACGGGCGGCACCAAGCCCGCGACGCTCGAGACGGGCGCGCAGATCCAGGTCCCGCTCTTCCTCGAGCAGGGCACCAAGGTCAAGGTCGACACGCGTGACGGGTCGTACCTCGGCCGCGTGAACGACTGACCGCTGGCCCCGACGGACAGACGACGGACTGACATGGCCGCACGCACCAAGGCGCGCAAGCGCGCGCTCGACGTCCTCTTCGAGGCGGAGCAGCGTCACGTGGACCCGACGACCCTCCTCGCGGAGCGCGTCGCCGACCCCGGGACGGCGCAGACCGCGCTGCCGCAGTACGCGGTCGACATCGTCGAGGGCGTGCTCGCCCACCGCGAGCGCATCGACGAGCTGCTCGAGACCTACTCCCACGGGTGGACGCTCGAGCGCATGCCCGCCGTCGACCGGGCGCTGCTGCGCATCGGCGGCTGGGAGATCCTCTTCAACGACGACGTCCCGGACGTCGTCGCGATCGACGAGGCCGTCGACCTCGCGCGCTCCCTGTCGACGGACGACTCGCCGTCGTTCGTCAACGGGCTGCTCGCGCGCATCGTCGAGATGAAGCCGACGATCACGGCCTGACCGCGGCGCCCGGCCGCGGCCGGGACGACGCCTCGCGCGGCGTCGGTCACGGGTGTGACCGACGCCGCGTCCCACCGGGCGGGACGCGCACCCGGCCGCCGGACCACCGGCGGTAGGGTGGGTGACCGTCAGACATCCTTTAAGGCCCGTCCAGTGAGGCGGGGAAGGAGGTCGCCGGACATGAGCTCTGGCGCTGCTGTGCCCACACCATCCGCACCCCGGCCGGGGGCCGACCCCGAGACGGGGCCGACCGCCGGGACCGTCGTCCTCGCGGCGGCGGACATCTCCCGCGCGCTGACGCGCATCGCCCACGAGATCGTGGAGCGCAACAAGGGAGCCCACGACCTCGTCCTCCTCGGCATCCCGACGCGCGGCGTCCCGCTCGCGGCCCGGCTCGCCGAGCGTCTCGCCGCGATCGAGGCAGACGGCGCGCCCGACCCGCACGCGATCGTCGGCGAGCTCGACGTGACGATGTACCGCGACGACCTGCACCGTCACCCGACGCGCACGATCGGCGCGACGCGCCTGCCCGCGTCGGGGATCGACGGCAAGGTCGTGGTCCTCGTCGACGACGTCCTGTACTCCGGCCGCACGATCCGGGCCGCGCTCGACGCGATCAGCGACCTCGGCCGCCCGCGCGCGGTGCAGCTCGCGGCGCTCGTCGACCGCGGCCACCGGGAGCTGCCGATCCGCCCGGACTTCGTGGGCAAGAACCTGCCCACGTCGACGTCCGAGCGCGTGAGCGTGCGCCTCGCCGAGATCGACGGCGCTCCCGCGGCGGGCGACGCGTCCGCCGACGCGGTGGTCATCCGGCCCGCTGCTGCGCAGCCGGGCTCCTCCGAGGACGGGGAGGCCCGCGCATGAGGCACCTGCTCTCGACCCAGGACCTCGGGCGCGCCGACGCGGTCCGCATCCTCGACACGGCCGCCCAGATGGCCGCGACGCAGTCGCGCGAGATCAAGAAGCTCCCGACGCTGCGCGGTCGCACGGTCGTCAACCTCTTCTACGAGGACTCCACGCGCACGCGCATCTCCTTCGAGACCGCGGCGAAGCGCCTGTCGGCGGACGTCATCAACTTCTCGGCCAAGGGGTCGAGCGTGTCCAAGGGCGAGTCGCTCAAGGACACCGCGCTGACGCTCCAGGCGATGGGCGCGGACGCGGTCGTCGTGCGGCACCAGGCGTCGGGCGCCCCGCACCTGCTCGCGCACGCGGGCTGGCTCGACGCGGCCGTGGTCAACGCGGGCGACGGCATGCACCAGCACCCGACGCAGGCGCTCCTCGACGCGTACACGCTGCGCCGCCACCTCACCGGGACGGGCCTGACGTCGCCGGGGGCGAGCGGTCCCGACGACGCCGCGGCGCGCGGCGCGGGCCTCGACGGGCGCCACGTCGCGATCGTCGGCGACGTGCTGCACTCGCGGGTCGCGCGCTCGAACGTCCACCTGCTGCACACGCTCGGGGCTCGCGTGACGCTCGTCGCCCCGCCCACGCTGCTGCCGGTCGGCGTCCAGACGTGGCCGTGCGAGGTCTCCTACGACCTGGACGCGGCCCTCGCGGGCGACACGGCGCACGGCGGCCCCGACGCCGTGATGATGCTGCGCGTGCAGCGCGAGCGCATGAGCGGCGCCGGCGCGGGGGGCGGGGCCTTCTTCCCGA
This sequence comes from Cellulosimicrobium sp. RS, assembly GCF_046159675.1. NCBI lineage: Bacteria > Bacillati > Actinomycetota > Actinomycetes > Micrococcales > Promicromonosporaceae > Cellulosimicrobium > Cellulosimicrobium sp. RS. The sequence continues at coordinate 165,047 of NZ_JBJXVU010000008.1, forward strand.
ACCCGCTCGAGTACAGCCGCAAGTACGGGCTCGACGCCCGGCGCCTCGGGCTCCTCGCCGAGCACGCCGTCGTCCTGCACCCCGGCCCCATGAACCGCGGCCTCGAGATCTCCGCGCAGGCGGCGGACTCGCCGCGCGCGGTGATCGTCGAGCAGGTCGCGAACGGCGTCGCCGTGCGCATGGCCGTGCTCTACCTCCTCCTCGCGGGCAGCGACGAGGCCGACGCCGCGGCGTCGGCCGCGCCCCTGCCCTCCGCCCAGCCCGTCCCCGCCGTCGAAAGGGTCTCCGCCTCGTGAGCAGCGCCGCAACCACCACGTACGTCCTGCGCGGCGCGCGCCCGCTCGGCGGCGACCCGGTCGACCTCGTCCTCGCGGACGGCGTGGTCGCCGAGCTCGCCCCGGTCGGCGCCGCGCGCGCCGCGGACGACGACGGCACGGTCGTCGTCGACGCGACGGGCCTCGTCGCCCTGCCCGGGCTGGTCGACCTGCACACCCACCTGCGCGAGCCGGGGCGCGAGGACGCCGAGACGATCGCGTCCGGCACCCGCGCCGCGGCGGCGGGCGGCTTCACGGCCGTGCACGCGATGGCGAACACGACCCCGGTCGCGGACACGGCGGGCGTCGTCGAGCAGGTGTGGCGCCTCGGGCGCGACGCGGGCTGGGTCGACGTGCACCCCGTGGGCGCCGTCTCCGTCGGGCTCGCGGGCGAGCAGCTCGCCGAGCTCGGCGCGATGGCCGACTCCGCGGCCCGCGTGCGGGTGTTCTCGGACGACGGGAAGTGCGTCGACGACCCGATCCTCATGCGCCGCGCCCTCGAGTACGTCAAGGCGTTCGACGGCGTCGTCGCCCAGCACGCGCAGGAGCCGCGCCTCACCGAGGGCGCCCAGATGAACGAGGGCGTCGTGTCGGCCGAGCTCGGCCTCGCGGGCTGGCCCGCGGTCGCCGAGGAGGCGATCATCGCGCGCGACGTGCTCCTCGCGGAGCACGTGGGCTCGCGCCTGCACGTGTGCCACCTGTCGACCGCCGGCTCGGTCGAGATCGTCCGCTGGGCCAAGGGCCGCGGGATCGACGTCACGGCCGAGGTCACGCCGCACCACCTCGTGCTCACCGACGACCTGGCGCGCGGCTACGACCCGACGTTCAAGGTCAACCCGCCGCTGCGCACGGCAGCGGACGTCGAGGCGGTGCGCGAGGGCCTGGCCGACGGCACGATCGACATCGTCGCGACCGACCACGCGCCGCACGCGCGCGAGGACAAGGACTGCGAGTGGGCCGCGGCCGCGTTCGGCATGACGGGCCTCGAGACGGCGCTGAGCGTCGTGCAGCAGACCATGGTCGACACGGGCCGCATGACGTGGGCCGACGTCGCGCGCGTGCTGTCGAGCGCGCCCGCGCGCATCGGCCGCATCGACACGGGGGAGCGCGCGCAGGGCCGCCCGCTCGAGGTCGGCGAGCCCGCGAACGTCACGCTCGTCGACCCGGCCGCGCGGCGCGTGGTCGACGGCGCCGGGCAGGCCACCGCGAGCACCAACACGCCCTTCCAGGGTCGCGAGCTGCCCGGTGCGGTCGTCGCGACGTTCCTGCGGGGCCGGGCCACCGTGCTCGACGGCGCGCCCGTCGAGGCGGTCGCCGCCGGTCGGGGGGTGGGGGCGTGAACCTGCCGCAGCCCGTCGCGGCCGGGATCTGGGTCGTCCTCGGCGTCGTCCTGCTGACGCTCGTGCTCGTCGGCCGCCGCCGGCTCGTGCGCCGCTCCGCGGGCTTCGTCCCGACGCCGCCCGTCGTGCCGCCGGAGGCCGCGCGCGGCGGCGTCGTGCTCGGCCCGCTCGACGCGCTGTACGTGTCGAGCACGCTCGCGGGCGACTGGCTCGCGCGCGTCGGCGCCCACGGCCTCGGCGACCGGGCGCAGGCCCAGGTCACCGTGCACGACGCCGGCCTGCACGTCGCGCGCCGCGGCGCCGACGACGTGTGGGTTCCCGCGGCGGCCGTCGAGGACGTCGCGCTCACCCCGGGCATGGCGGGGAAGTTCGTCGGGAAGGAGGCCATCGTCGTGGTGACGTGGTCCGTCCCGGCCGAGCCGGTCCCCGCCGACGCCCCCGAGGCCCCGGCGCACCCCGAGGTCCGGCTCGACACCGGCCTCATGCCGCGCCACGACCACGACGTCCCGCGTCTCCTGGAGGCCGTGCGCGACCTCGCCGGCCGCCCCCGGAGCGCGGGCGCCGACGGCACCCGCGAACGACGAACCGGGGCGCCGAGCAGCGCCACCGACGCACCCACCGACCAGGACGGCCCGGCGCCGACGCGCGACAGCGCGGCACCCGGCACCGACGAGAACGACGAGGAAGCACCTTGACCGCCTCAGCGAACGCAGTGAGCTCACCGACCGCAGTCACCTCGGTGACCGGCGCACCCGCCCCCGACCGGGCCCTGATCGTCCTCGAGGACGGCACGGTGCAGCCCGGCCGCGCGTACGGCGCGCGCGGCACGACCGTCGGCGAGATCGTCTTCAACACCGGCATGACCGGCTACCAGGAGACCCTCACCGACCCCTCCTACCACCGGCAGATCGTCGTCATGACGGCCCCCCACATCGGGAACACGGGCGTCAACGACGAGGACCCGGAGTCCGGCAAGATCTGGGTCGCCGGGTACGTCGTGCGCGACGCGGCCCGTCGCGCGTCGAGCTGGCGCGCGCAGCGCACCCTCGACGAGGAGCTCGCGGCCCAGGGCGTCGTCGGCATCAGCGACGTCGACACGCGCGCCCTCACGCGCCACCTGCGCGAGCTCGGCGTGATGCGCGCGGGCATCTTCTCCGGCGACGCGCTCGTGCGCGACGGCTACTCGCGCACCGTGGAGGACCTCGTGGCCGAGGTGAAGGCGGCGCCCGCGATGGCCGGCGCCGACCTCGCCCGCGAGGTGAGCACGGACACGGCGTACGTCGTCGAGCCCTTCGAGGGCACGACGCCGGACGGCGAGCCCGTCGCCACCGTCGTCGCCGTGGACCTCGGCATCAAGTCGATGACGCCCCAGCGCCTCGCCCAGCGCGGCGTGCGCGTGCACGTGGTGCCCGCGGCCTCGACGATCGCGGACATCGAGGCGTACGCGCCCGACGGCGTGTTCTTCTCCAACGGCCCGGGCGACCCGAGCGCCGCGACCCACGAGGTCGAGCTGCTGCGCGGCGTCCTGGACCGCGGCACGCCGTTCTTCGGCATCTGCTTCGGCAACCAGATCCTCGGGCGCGCGCTCGGCTACGGCACGTACAAGCTCGCGTACGGCCACCGCGGCATCAACCAGCCCGTCATGGACCGCCGCACCGGCAAGGTCGAGGTCACGGCGCACAACCACGGGTTCGCGGTCGACGCGCCGCTCGACGGCGAGTCCGTCGCCCCGCACGACGGCGGCCGCTACGGGCGCGTCGTCGTGTCCCACGTCGGGCTCAACGACCAGGTGGTCGAGGGGCTCGAGTGCCTCGACCTGCCCGCCTTCTCCGTCCAGTACCACCCCGAGGCCGCGGCCGGCCCCCACGACGCCGCGTACCTCTTCGACCGCTTCGTCGAGCTCATGACGTCGCGTCGCGCCGCCGGCGCGGCGGGCGCGGGCTCCGACGCCGTCGAGCAGACCACCAAGGAGAGCTGACCGTGCCTCGCAGAACCGACATCTCCAGCGTCCTGGTCATCGGGTCCGGCCCGATCGTCATCGGCCAGGCGTGCGAGTTCGACTACTCCGGCACCCAGGCGTGCCGCGTGCTCAAGGAGGAGGGCCTGCGGGTCGTCCTCGTGAACTCGAACCCGGCGACGATCATGACCGACCCCGAGTTCGCCGACGCGACCTACGTCGAGCCGATCACGACCGAGGTCCTCACGTCGATCATCGCCAAGGAACGCCCGGACGCGCTGCTGCCGACGCTCGGCGGTCAGACGGCGCTCAACGCGGCGATCGCGCTCGACGAGGCCGGCGTCCTCGCCGAGTACGGCGTCGAGCTCATCGGCGCGAACATCGCGGCGATCCAGAAGGGCGAGGACCGCCAGCAGTTCAAGGACGTCGTCGAGACGTGCGGCGGCGAGTCCGCGCGCTCCGTCATCGTCCACACGGTCGACGAGGCGATCGCGGCCGCGGGCGACCTCGGCTACCCGATGGTCGTGCGCCCGTCGTTCACGATGGGCGGCCTCGGCTCGGGCTTCGCGTACGACGAGGACGAGCTGCGTCGCATCGTCGGCCAGGGCCTGCACTACTCCCCGGTGACGGAGGTGCTCCTCGAGGAGTCGATCCTCGGCTGGAAGGAGTACGAGCTCGAGCTCATGCGCGACAAGAACGACAACGTCGTGGTCGTGTGCTCCATCGAGAACGTCGACCCCGTCGGCGTGCACACGGGCGACTCGATCACGGTCGCGCCCGCGCTCACGCTCACCGACCGCGAGTACCAGAAGCTGCGCGACATCGGCATCGCCGTCATCCGCGAGGTCGGCGTCGACACGGGCGGCTGCAACATCCAGTTCGCCGTCGACCCGGACACGGGCCGCGTCATCGTCATCGAGATGAACCCGCGCGTCTCGCGGTCGTCCGCGCTCGCGTCCAAGGCGACCGGGTTCCCCATCGCGAAGATCGCGGCGAAGCTCGCCGTCGGCTACACGCTCGACGAGATCCCCAACGACATCACGCAGGTCACGCCGGCCTCGTTCGAGCCGACGCTCGACTACGTGGTCGTCAAGGTGCCGCGGTTCGCGTTCGAGAAGTTCCCGGCCGCGGACCCGACGCTGACGACGACCATGAAGTCGGTCGGCGAGGCGATGGCGCTCGGGCGCAACTTCACGGAGGCGCTCGGCAAGGCGCTGCGCTCGATCGACAAGGGCGGCTCGGTCTTCCACTGGGACGGCGAGCCCGTCTCCGGCGCGGAGCTCGACGCGCTGCTCGTGCGCATCGCGCGCCCCACGGAGAACCGGATCATCGGCGTCCAGCAGGCGCTGCGCGCCGGGGCGAGCGTGGAGCAGGTGTTCGAGGCCACGAAGATCGACCCGTGGTACCTCGACCAGATCCAGCTGGTCAACGAGGTCGCGGCGGCCGTCGCGGACGCGCCCGCGCTCACGGAGGACGTGCTGCGCGAGGCGAAGAAGCACGGCCTGTCCGACGCGCAGGTCGCGCGTCTGCGCGGCATGGGCCCGGCGGGCGAGGCGACGGTGCGCGAGGTCCGCTACGCGCTCGGCGTCCGGCCCGTCTACAAGACGGTCGACACGTGCGCGGCCGAGTTCGCCGCCCGCACGCCGTACCACTACTCGTCGTACGACCTGGAGACCGAGGTCGCCCCGCGCGAGCGCGAGGCCGTGATCATCCTCGGCTCGGGCCCGAACCGCATCGGCCAGGGCATCGAGTTCGACTACTCCTGCGTGCACGCGGCCCTCACGCTGCGCGAGCGCTACGAGACGGTCATGGTCAACTGCAACCCGGAGACGGTCTCGACCGACTACGACACGTCCGACCGCCTCTACTTCGAGCCGCTGACGTTCGAGGACGTGCTCGAGGTCTACCAGGCGGAGCTCGCCGCGGGACCGGTCAAGGGCATCATCGTCCAGCTCGGCGGCCAGACCCCGCTCGCGCTCGCGCAGCGCCTCGCCGACGCGGGCCTGCCGATCCTCGGCACGAGCCCCGAGGCGATCGACGCCGCCGAGGACCGCGGCGAGTTCGGCCGCGTGCTCGTCGAGGCGGGCCTGCCCGCCCCGGCGTTCGGCACGGCGCGCTCGCTGGACGAGGCGAAGGACGTCGCGGCCGGCATCGGGTACCCGGTGCTCGTGCGCCCCTCCTACGTGCTCGGCGGGCGCGGCATGGAGATCGTGTACTCGGCCGAGCAGCTCACGGGGTACGTCGAGCGCGCCCTCGTGGCGGCCGCGGCGGAGGACCGCACGGCCGGGACGCTGCCCGCGCCGCTGCTCATCGACCGGTTCCTCGACGACGCCATGGAGATCGACGTCGACGCGCTCTACGACGGCACCGAGCTCTTCCTCGGCGGCGTGATGGAGCACATCGAGGAGGCCGGCATCCACTCCGGCGACTCGGCGTGCGTCCTGCCGCCCGTGTCGCTCTCGGAGCAGGAGATCGAGCGCATCCGCCGGTCGACCGAGGCCATCGCGAAGGGCGTCGGCGTGCGCGGCCTGCTCAACGTGCAGTACGCGCTCGTCTCCGACGTGCTCTACGTCCTGGAGGCCAACCCCCGCGCGTCGCGCACGGTGCCGTTCGTCTCGAAGGCGACGGGCACGTCGCTCGCGAAGGCCGCGGCCCGCGTCATGGCGGGCGAGTCGATCGCCGAGCTGCGCGCCGCAGGCGTGCTGCCCGCCGAGGGCGACGGCGGCACGCTCCCGCTCGACGCGCCGATCGCGGTCAAGGAGGCGGTCCTGCCGTTCAAGCGCTTCCGTACCGCGGACGGCGTCGTGGTCGACACGGTGCTCGGCCCGGAGATGCGCTCGACGGGCGAGGTCATGGGCTTCGACCGCGACTTCCCGCACGCGTTCGCCAAGTCGCAGGCCGCCGCGTTCGGCGGGCTGCCGACGTCGGGCCGCGTGTTCGTCTCGGTCGCCGACCGCGACAAGCGCTCGATCGTCTTCCCGGTCAAGCGGCTCGCGGAGCTCGGGTTCGAGATCCTCGCGACGGACGGCACGTCGAGCGTGCTGCGCCGCAACGGCATCGCGTCGCGCGTGGTGCGCAAGTTCTCCGCGGGGCGCGGGGCGGACGGCGAGCCGACGATCGTCGACCTCATCACGGCCGGCGAGGTGGACATGGTCATCAACACGCCGTCCGGGCAGGGCGCGCGCGCCGACGGCTACGAGATCCGCGCGGCCACGACGGCGGCCGACAAGCCGATCGCGACGACGGTCGACCAGCTCGCCGCCGCGGTGCAGGGCATCGAGGCCGTCCTCGCCGGGCCGTTCGCGGTCGCGAGCCTCCAGGAGCACATGGCGGGCGAGGGCCTGACCGACGGCGTCGAGCTGCCCGCTCCCGCCGCGGAGCGGGTGGGCGCGTGAGCGCGGGCTTCGGCGCGCGCCTCGCGGCGGCGACGGCGGACCACGGGCCGCTGTGCGTGGGCATCGACCCGCACCCGGGCCTGCTCGCGGACTGGGGCCTGCCCGACGACGCCTCCGGGCTGCGCGAGTTCGGCCTGCGGGTCGTCGAGGCGGTCGGGGGCCGCGTGGCCGCGGTCAAGCCGCAGTCGGCGTTCTTCGAGCGCCACGGGTCGCGGGGCGTCGCGGCGCTCGAGGAGGTCCTCGCGGCGGCCCGCGCCGCCGGGACGCTGACGATCATGGACGCCAAGCGCGGCGACATCGGCTCGACCATGGCCGCGTACGCCGACGCGTACCTGCGCGACGGGTCGCCGCTCGCGGCGGACGCGCTGACCGTCTCCCCGTACCTGGGGTTCGGGTCGCTGCAGCCCGCGGTCGACGCGGCGCTGGAGACGGGGCGCGGCCTGTTCGTGCTGTGCCTGACGTCGAACCCCGAGGGCGCCGAGGTGCAGCACGCGTGCCGGGGCGCCGGGGCGGGCGTGGAGTCCGTCGCGGCGCACGTCGCGCGCGAGGCGGCCCAGGTGAACGCCCCGGTCGTCGCCGCGGGCGACGCGCTCGGGCCGGTCGGGCTCGTGGTGGGCGCGACGATCGCGGACGCCGCGGCGCGCACCGGCACGGACCTCGCGGCCGTGCGCGGGCCGCTCCTCGCGCCCGGCGTGGGCGCGCAGGGCGCGGGCGCGGCCGAGCTGGCCGCCGTCTTCGGCGACGCGCGGCGCCAGGTGCTCGCGTCGTCGTCGCGCGGGGTCCTGCGCGCCGGGCCGGACGCGGACGCGCTGCGCGCGGCGGCCCGCGCCGCCACGGACGAGGCGGCGCAGGCCCTGCGCGGCTGAGCCCCGCGCCTCCCGGGACCGGGCCGGCACCCTCGCGGGTGCCGGCCCGGTCGCCGTCGTGCCCCGCGGTCCCGTGCCAGACTGCGCCCATGACCTCCCGCGACGAGACGACCGACCCTGCCCCGACCGCTGCCGGTACGCCTCCGGAGCTGCCTCCGACGGGCGCCGTGCCGGGCGCCCTGGACGTGCCGGGCACGTGGAACGCGCGCGACGTGGGCGGTCGGGCGGTGCCGGCCGGTCACGACGAGCCGCTGCGGACGGGCGTGCTGCTGCGCACGGCGAGCCTGTCCCGGCTCACCCCCGCGGGCCAGGCCGCGCTCGTCGACCTGGACGTGCGGACGATCGTGGACCTGCGCGGCGGGGACGAGCTCGCGCGCGACGGCGCGGACGCCGTCCCGGGCGGCGTGCGCGTGCTGCGCCGGGGCATGGACCCGACGCCGGGCCTGGTCGACGGGGGAGCGGGCGCGGGCGCCTCGGCGGACCCGGCGGCGCTCGTCGCGGGCCTGCTCGCGGCCGACGACCCGGCTGCGGTCGCGCGGCGCCTCATGCACGGCGTGTACGCGACGTTCGTCACGGACCCGGGCATCCGGGAGACGGTCGGCCGAGTCTTGGCGGACGTCGCCGCGGCCGACGGCGCGAGCGTCGTGCACTGCTCGGCGGGCAAGGACCGCACGGGCTGGGTCGTGGCCCTCGTGCAGTACGTCGCGGGGGTCCCGGAGGAGGAGCGCATGGCCGAGTACCTCGCGAGCGCGGCGGCGGCCGAGGGGCTCGCCGCGCTCGTGCCCCCGCTGCCGGGGCTGTCGCCCGAGGCGCTGGCGCCGGTCCTCACCGTCGAGCCCGCCTACCTGGAGGGCGCGTGGGAGCTCGCGGTGCGCGAGCACGGGAGCATCGACGACTACCTCGTGGCGTGCGGCGTGACGACGGCGGTGCGCGACGCGCTCGTGGCGCGCCTCGTGACGTCCTGAGCCGCCCCCGGATCCGCGTCCCGCCCTCGTTCCGCCTGCGTTCCCGGCCCGCTGCCGGGGCCGCCACCGGGCCCGTCCCGGGTACGGCCGCGGACGACGCGCCACGCCCAGTCGTTGCCCGATCGCCCGAGGCTCGCTACTTTCGAGGGGTCGGCTCCGTGCGTCGGCGCAGGTCGCCCGGGTGATCCACCCGGTCGGGGCTCCACCTGCGGGCACGCCGGGACGACTGAGTGGGCCCATCCGCCTGACGACGAGTAGGTGACTTGCGTGGCACTTCCACCCCTGACCCCAGAACAGCGCGCGGCGGCGCTCGAGAAGGCCGCGGAGGCACGACGCGTGCGCGCCGAGGTGAAGAACCGGCTCAAGTACTCCCAGGGCTCCCTGAAGGAGGTCATCGAGCGCGGCCAGACGGACGACATGATCGGCAAGCTCAAGGTCGTCTCGTTGCTGGAGTCCCTGCCCGGCGTGGGTAAGGTGAAGGCTCGGGCGATCATGGAGGAGATCGGGATCGCCGAGACACGTCGTGTCCGCGGCCTCGGCCCCCACCAGTCCGCGGCCCTCATCGAGAGGTTTGGCTGACATTTCCGCGCACCCGTCCGAGCCGACGCCGTCCGTCCCCGCCGGGGAGACCACGGGGCCGGCGTCGCCGCCCGTCGTCCCCGGACCCGCCCGCCTGACCGTCCTGGCCGGCCCGACCGCCGTCGGGAAGGGCACGGTGTCGGCCGACATCCGGGCCCGCTACCCGGAGGTGTGGCTGTCCGTGTCGGCGACGACGCGCGACCCGCGGCCGGGCGAGGTGGACGGCGTGCACTACCTGTTCGTCGGCCCGGACGAGTTCGCGCGCATGGTCGCGGACCGTGAGCTGCTGGAGTGGGCCGTCGTGCACGGGCGCAACAGCTACGGCACGCCCCGGCGCGCGGTCGAGGAGAAGCTCGCCGCGGGCGTGCCGGCGCTCCTGGAGATCGACCTCCAGGGTGCGCGGCAGGTCCGCGCGTCGATGCCCGAGGCCCGGTTCGTGTTCCTCGCGCCGCCGAGCTGGGACGAGCTCGTGCGTCGCCTGGTCGGGCGCGGCACGGAGGACGCGGAGGAGCGGGAGCGCCGTCTGACGACGGCCCGGGTCGAGCTCGCGGCGGAGTCGGAGTTCGACCACGTCATCGTCAACGACGAGGTGCACCGCGCGACGGACGAGCTGGTGCGCGTCATGGGGCTCGAGCCCCGTCCCGTCCCGGCGGAGGGCACGTCCCCGGCGTCGTCCCCCGTGCCGTCCGGGCACGGCGAGGGGCACAGCGAGTAGACTGTCCTGCGGTGCCCGTGCGCGGGCGTTCCCCCGTGGGCCCGAGGCCCGGTCGGCGGCCCGTCCTGCGACGTGGTGCCGCGGCCGCCCGGTCCCGGACGGGGGCGCCGTGCGCGCCGCCGCCATCGACCAGCTGCAGCGCCCGCTGCAGACCCTTGAACCCACGGAGCGAACTGTGTCCGGAACCGTCGCCGCCCCCGAGGGCATCACCGACCCGCCCATCGACGACCTGCTCGAGCACGTCGACTCGAAGTACGCGCTGGTCATCTACTCGGCCAAGCGTGCGCGCCAGATCAACGCGTACTACTCGCAGCTCAGCGAGGGCCTGCTGGAGAACGTCGGGCCGCTGCTCGAGACGCGCAACCAGGAGAAGCCGCTCTCGATCGCGATGCGCGAGATCAACGCGGGCCTGCTGACGATCGAGGCCGAGCCCGACGAGGCCCCCGAGGCCTGAGCCCGCACGCCGCGCACCTCCACCGGAGGGCGCGGCGTTCGTGCGTCCGCGCCCGGGTGCGCGGGCCCCTTCCCCGCCGCGGTCGGCGGCGGGTCTGAGCCGGACCTCCAGGAGGAACGACATGCGGATCGTGCTCGGTGTGAGCGGCGGGGTCGCGGCGTACAAGGCCGTGCTGCTGCTGCGGCTGCTGCGGGAGCAGGGCCATCGGGTGCGGGTGGTGCCGACGGCGTCAGCCCTGCGCTTCGTGGGCGCGCCCACGTGGGAGGCGCTCTCGGGCGAGCCGGCCACGGACCAGGTGTTCGAGGACGTCGAGCACGTGCCGCACGTCGCCCTGGGCCAGGGTGCCGACCTCGTGGTCGTGGCGCCCGCCACGGCGGACCTGCTGGCGCGCGCGGCGGTCGGGCGCGCGGACGACCTGCTGACCTCGACGCTGCTCACCGCGCGCTGCCCGGTGGTCATGGCGCCCGCGATGCACACGGAGATGTGGGAGCACCCGGCGACGGCCGCGAACGTGGCGACGCTGCGGGCGCGGGGCGTTCACGTGATCGAGCCGGCGTCGGGCCGCCTCACGGGGGCGGACACCGGACCCGGCCGCCTGCCCGAGCCGGACGAGATCGCGCGCGTCGCGCTCGCCGTCGTGGAGGACGCGTCCCGCGCGACCGCCGCCGACGCGGGCGCGGAGCCGGGCCACGGGCCGGGCCGCGGGCCGGCGCAGGATCTCGCGGGTCGGCGCGTCGTGGTGTCGGCGGGCGGGACGCGCGAGCCCATCGACCCGGTGCGGTTCATCGGCAACCGGTCGAGCGGGCGCCAGGGCGTCGAGCTCGCGCGGGCCGCGGCGGCGCGCGGCGCGCACGTCACGCTCGTGGCGGCGAACCTGTCCCCGGACGTGGCCGCGCTCGTGCGCGCGCCCGGGGGCGTGCCCGACGCCGTGGTGGAGGTCGAGACGACGGCGCAGCTGCGCGACGCGGTGCGGTCGGCGGCGGCCGGGGCGGACGTCGTCGTCATGGCGGCGGCCGTCGCGGACTTCCGTCCGGCCCACGCGCCCGACGCGAAGATCAAGAAGGTGCCGGGCCAGGGGCCCGAGCCGATCGCGCTCGTGGAGAACCCGGACGTGCTCGCCGAGCTCGCCCGCGACCGGCTGCGCCCGGGCCAGGTGGTGGTCGGCTTCGCGGCGGAGACCGGTGACGCGCGCGGGTCCGTGCTCGACCACGGCCGGGCCAAGGCGCGGCGCAAGGGCGCGGACCTGCTCGTGGTCAACGCCGTGGGCGAGGGGCGCGGGTTCGCGGTCGACGCGAACGACGTGACCGTGGTCGACGGCGCGGGGGACGTCGTCGCGACGGCGAGCGGGTCGAAGGGCGAGGTCGCGGACGCGGTGTGGGACGTCGTCGTGCCGCGCGTGGCGCCGTCGGTCGAGCGGGCCGGGGCGGGCGAGTGACCCGCGTCTCGTCTCGCCTGCCGGATACGCTCGCTCACCTTTCGGGACAGTAGGCTGTGCGCCATGGCTGAGCTGCGTCTCTTCACGTCCGAGTCCGTCACCGAGGGGCACCCGGACAAGGTCTGCGACCAGATCTCCGACGCGATCCTCGACGCGCTCCTCGCGCAGGACCCGACGTCCCGCGTGGCGGTGGAGACGATGGTCACCACGGGCCTGGTGCACGTCGCCGGCGAGGTGACGACCGACGCGTACGTCGAGATCCCGCAGATCGTGCGCGACGTCGTGCGCCGGATCGGGTACACGTCGTCGGTGATCGGCTTCGACGCGGACTCGTGCGGCATCTCGGTGTCGATCGGCCAGCAGTCGCCGGACATCGCGCAGGGCGTCGACAAGAGCCTCGAGGAGCGCGACGACCAGGGCGACCACGACCCCCTCGACGCGCAGGGCGCGGGCGACCAGGGCCTGATGTTCGGGTACGCGAGCGACGACACGCCGAGCCTCATGCCCCTGCCGGTGTGGCTCGCGCACCGTCTCGCGGAGCGGCTGGCGGCGGTGCGCCGGGACGGCACGGTGCCGGGCCTGCGCCCGGACGGCAAGACGCAGGTCACCGTCGGGTACGACGGCGACCGCGCGGTCAGCCTCGACACGGTGGTGCTCTCGACGCAGCACGACCCGGACGTCCGTCAGGACGAGCTGCACCGGCAGGTCGCGGCGCAGGTCGTGGCCCCCGTGCTGGACGCCGCGGGCCTCGACCTCGACGTGCGCGCGACGCGCCTGTTCGTCAACCCCACCGGCACGTTCGTCGTGGGCGGCCCGCAGGGTGACGCGGGCCTGACGGGCCGCAAGATCATCGTCGACACGTACGGCGGCATGGCCCGCCACGGCGGGGGCGCGTTCTCCGGCAAGGACCCGTCGAAGGTGGACCGCTCGGCCGCGTACGCGACGCGCTGGGTCGCGAAGAACGTCGTCGCGGCGGGTCTGGCGCGGCGCTGCGAGGTGCAGGTCGCGTACGCGATCGGCAAGGCGCACCCCGTCGGCCTGTACGTGGAGACGTTCGGCACGGAGAAGGTCCCGGTCGAGCGCATCACGGCCGCGATCCGCGAGGTGTTCGACCTGCGCCCGGCGGCGATCATCCGCGACCTGGACCTGCTGCGTCCCATCTACGCCCCGACGGCGGCCTACGGGCACTTCGGGCGCGAGCTCGAGCAGTTCACGTGGGAGCGCACGGACCGCGTCGCGGACCTGCAGTCCCAGGTGTGAGGAGCGTCGTCGCGCCGGTCGCGGGCGACGGCCTCGTACCCGGGCGGCACGGCACCGCGGGTGCCGGGCGCACTGCCCGGTGCATCGTCGTGAGCGAGGTCGTGAGCGCGCCGGTCGTGACGGCGGCGCGTGGTTCGATGGCGTCGTGAGCGAGCCGGAGGACACGTCGCGGGCGGTGCAGGACACCCTGCTCACCGTCGCGCCCGCCGCGCCCCGTCGGGGGCCCGCGCCGCCGGCGTCGCACCAGATCGCCGCGCACCTGCCGGTGGCGCGCCTCGCGCTCGACCTCGCGCCCCCGCACCTGGACCGCCCCTTCGACTACCTCGTGCCCGCCACGATGTCCGACGAGGCGCGCCCGGGGGTGCGGGTCAAGGTGCGGTTCGCGGGCCGGGACGTCGACGGGTACGTCCTGGAGCGCCTCGACCGCTCGGACCACGACGGGCGCCTGCTGCCGCTGCGGCGCGTCGTGTCGGCCGAGCCCGTGCTGGCGCCCGCCGTCGCCCGGCTCGCGCGGGCGGTCGCCGACCACTACGCCGGCACGCTCTCGGACGTGCTGCGCCTCGCCGTGCCCCCGCGGCACGCGCGCGCCGAGCAGTCCTTCGCGGCACGGACGGCCCCCGGCGCGGTGCCCGCGCCAGGAACTGCCCCGGCCGGGGACGCCCCGGTCGCCACGCGCGAGGACGCCGTCGCCGCCGAGGCGGCTCCTGCGGGTCCTCCCGTCGCCGAGCCCGTCCCCGCGCCTGCCGAGCCCGTTCCCGCGTCGGTACCCGCTGCGGCGCGGGCACCGCACCAGGAGTCCGTGTGGGCCCCGTACCGGGCCGGCGCCGCCTTCCTCGCGCACGTCGCGGGCGGCGGGTCGCCCCGGGCCGTGTGGACCGCGCTCCCCGGGCTCGCGCCCCCGGCGCCCGAGGTGGTGCCCGAGGGTCGGCGCGGCGGGGGCCGCTCGCGCAAGGAGCCCGACGCGCTGCCCGTCACGCACTGGGCGGCCGCGGTCGCCGAGGCGGTGCGCGCGGCCCGCTCGGGCGGGCGGGGCGCGCTCGTCGTCGTGCCGGACGCGCGCGACGTCGACCAGGTGTGCGCCGCGCTCGCGGCCGCCGGGCTGCCCGCGTGGGACGCGGCGACCGGGGGCGAGGTGGTGCGGCTGACGGCCGACGAGGGGCCCGCGCCGCGCTACCGCGCGTTCCTCGCCGTCCTGCACGGCGACGCGCGCGTCGTCGTGGGGACCCGTGCGGCGGCGTTCGCGCCCGTGGTCGGTCTCGGGCTGGTGGTGTGCTGGAACGACGGCGAGGACACGCTCGCCGAGCCGCGCGCCCCGTACCCGCACGCGCGCGAGGTGCTCGCGCTGCGCAGCGACCAGGAGGGCGCCGCGTTCCTGCTCGGGTCGCACGGGCGCACGGTCGCGGCGCACGCGCTCGTCGTGCGGGGCTGGGCGCACGAGCTCGCGGCGCCGCGCGACGTCGTGCGGGCCCGGGCGCCGCGCGTGCGGGCGCTGACCTCGGTCGAGCTGGCGGCGGAGGGACCGGGCGCCGCGGCGCGCATCCCGACGGCCGCGTGGCGCACGGCGCGCGCGGCGCTCGAGCAGGGTCCGGTGCTGGTCCAGGTGCCGCGGTCGGGGTACGTGCCCGTGGTGGCGTGCGCCCGGTGCCGCACGCCCGCGCGCTGCACGGTGTGCCACGGGCCGCTCGCGCTGTCCGGTCCGCAGGCGACGCCGCAGTGCGCGTGGTGCGGGGCGCTCGCGGGCGGGTGGTCGTGCGCGGAGTGCCACTGGACGGGGCTGCGGTCGGTGCGCGTGGGGTCGCAGCGCACGGCGGAGGAGCTGGGACGTGCGTTCGCGGGGGTCCCGGTGCAGGTGTCGGGTGCCGCGGCGGCGGGCGGGGTGCTGGGGGCGGTGTCCGCGCGTCCCGCGCTCGTGGTGGCGACGCCGGGCGCCGAGCCGGTCGCCGAGGGCGGGTACGCGGCGGCGTTGCTGCTGGACGCGGCGGTGAGCACGGCGCACGTCGGGCTCGACGTGGCGCAGGACGCGCTCGCGCGCTGGCTCGCCGCGGCGGCGCTCGTGCGGCCTGCGACGGCAGGCGGGCAGGTGCTGCTCGTGGGCGACGCCGCGCCCGCGCCGACGAACGCGCTTGTGCGCTGGGACCCGGCGCTCCTCGCGGACCGTGAGCTGGACGAGCGGGTCGAGCTGTCGCTGCCGCCGGCGGTCCGGGTGGCGGCGGTGACGGGCGACCGTCCCGCCGTGGCGGCGGTGCTGGGCCGGGTGGGGCTCGCGGGCCCGGAGACGGTGCTCGGTCCGGTCGAGGTGGCGGCGTCGCCTCGCGGGCGGGGTGCCGACGGGGCGGACGGCGCGGCGCCCGGGCTGGTCGACGCCCCGCCCGTGCGGGCGGTGGTGCGGGTCCCGGTGCGCGACGGCCGGCTGCTGGCGCGCGAGCTCGGCGCGTCCGTCGCGGTCCGGTCCGCGCGGCGCGAGCCGGGTAGCGTCCGGGTGGAGCTCGACCCGAAGGAGATCCTGTGACGCACCGCCCCGCGCCCGACGCCCCGACCGTCGCCCCCCTCGTCGAGGCGTCCGCCGACGCGAACCCCGACCGGGACCCGGCACCCGCCGCCCGCGAGATCGACGCCGTGCTGTACGACTTCGGCAACGTCCTGGTGGGCTGGGACCCGTACGGCGCGTACGACGGCGTCGACCGCCGCGACGTGGACGCGTTCTTCGCCGACGTGGACTTCCGGGTGCTCAACCACGAGCGGGACGCGGGCGCGACGTGGCAGGACGCGCGCGACCGCGTGGCGGCGACCCACCCGCACCACGTCGCGCTGCTCGACCGGTACGTCGAGCGGTTCCCCGCGACGCTCACCGGCCCGGTCGAGGGCTCCGAGGAGCTCGTGCGCGAGCTGCGTGACCTGGGCCTGCGGCTGTACGGCCTGACGAACTGGTCCGCGGAGCTCTTCGGGCACGCCGCGCCGGCCGCGCCCGCCACGGCCCTCATGGAGGACGTGCTGGTCTCGGGGCGCGAGGGACTGGCCAAGCCCGACCCGGCGATCTTCACGCTCGCGGTCGAGCGGTTCGGTCTCGACCCGGCCCGGACGTTGTTCACCGACGACAGCCCGGCCAACGTCGAGGCCGCCGCGCGTCTCGGGCTGCGCACCCACCTCTTCGACGGCACGGTCGGCCTGCGCGCCGCGCTGCGCGACCTGGGCGTGCCGGTCGGCCCCGAGGGCTCGGGGTCGTGATGGGCGCCGCGTCGTGACGGGTGCCGGGGTGCCGCGCGCGCTCACGGCCCCGGAGCGCGACGTCCTCGTCTGGATGCTCCGTCACGGGTGCCGCGACGAGGCCGTCGCGCCCGACCAGGACGCGGCCGACCGACGGCGGTGGCTCGCCCAGGTCGACGCCGTGCGGGTGCACGGCACGTGCGCGTGCGGGTCCTGCCCGACGATCGACCTCGGCGACGACGCCGGTCCCGTCCCCGCGCAGGGCCCGCGCGTCGTGCTGGAGGCGGGCACGGAGCGCTTCCTCCTGCTGCTGTTCGTGGACGGTGACCGGCCCAGCTGCCTGGAGCTGGCCCCCGTGGACGACGAGACGTTCCCCGTGTTCCCGCCGGTCGCCACGTTGGCGAGATGACGCCCGCGCCTGGACCGGGCGCCTGCGCACACCGGGCGCCCGACCCGTGCACCGGGCCGCTCCCGGGTCGGCCGCGCTGCACGGCCACCTAGAATCGGGCCCATGCGCCTGCTGTTCGCGGGGACCCCGGATACCGCGGTCCCGTCCCTCGACGCCCTCCTCGACTCCCGCCACGAGGTGGTCGCCGTGCTCACGCGCGCCGACGCGCCGTCGGGCCGCGGACGGCGCCTGACCCCCAGCCCCGTCCGCGTGCGTGCCGAGGAGGCCGGGATCCCGGTCCTCACCGACCGGCCCCGCGGCGAGGACTTCCTCGCGCGCCTCGACGCGCTCGACGTCGACGCGGCACCCGTCGTCGCGTACGGGGAGATCCTGCGCCCCGACGTGCTCGCCGTGCCCCGGCACGGGTGGGTCAACCTGCACTTCTCCGTCCTGCCCGCCTGGCGCGGCGCGGCGCCCGTGCAGCGCGCGATCATCGCGGGCGACGAGGTGACCGGGGCGACGACGTTCCTCATCGAGGAAGGGCTGGACTCCGGCCCCACGCTCGGCACCACGACCGAGACCATCCGCCCCCGGGACACCGCGGGCGACCTCCTGGGCCGCCTCGCCGTCTCCGGTGCGGGCCTCCTCGTCGCGACCCTCGACGCCCTCGAGGACGGCACCCTGCGCCCGCAGCCCCAGCCCGCCGACGGCGTCTCGCACGCCGCCAAGCTCACGACCGCCGACGCGGAGGTCCGCTGGGACCACCCGGCGCTCGCGGTCGACCGTCTCGTGCGCGGCTGCACCCCGGCCCCCGGGGCGTGGACGACCCTGCCCGGCGCCGACGGCACGCCCGCGCGCCTCGGGCTGGGCCCGGTCACCCTGCGGCCCGACGTCGTCGACCTCGCCCCCGGGCGCGTGCGCGCCGGGAAGAAGGAGGTGCTCGTCGGGACCGCGACCCACGCCGTCCAACTGGGGGAGGTGGCGCCCGTGGGCAAGAAGCACATGGCCGCCGCGGACTGGGCGCGCGGTGCCCGGCTCGACGACGCCGCGGTCCTCGGTGCGGAGACCGCCCGATGAGCGCCGAGCGCCGCGACCGCGACGGTTCGAACGCGCGTTCGAACAGGAACGAGCGACCGCAGGGCCGGGAGGGCGCCGCGTCGAACAAGCGTTCGAGCGGTGACGGCCAGGGTGGGGGCAACAACTCGAACGCACGTTCGAATTCTGGAGCGGCGCCGGCCGGCGGGGGAGACGAGCGCCGCGACGCCCGGGGGCGCCAGCGCGGCGCCGCCCGCTCTCGCGGCGAGGTGCACCGCGGCTCCGCGGCACCCTCCCAGCGCCGCAAGGGCACCGACCCCGCACGGGCCGTCGCGTACGACGTCCTGCGCCAGGTCGACGGCTCCGACGCCTATGCCAACCTCGTCCTGCCGCCCCTGCTGCGCGAGCGCGGCATCCGCGGTCGCGACGCCGGCTTCGCGACCGAGCTCGCCTACGGCACCCTGCGCCTGCGCGGCCGCTACGACGCGATCCTCGCGCACTGCCTCGACCGCCCCCTCGACCGCCTCGACCCGCCCGTCCTCGACGTCCTGCGCCTCGGCACCCACCAGCTCCTCGCCATGCGCGTCCCGCAGCACGCCGCCGTCTCCGAGACCGTCGGCCTCGCCCGCGAGCGCACCGGCGCCGGCAGTGCCCAGCTCGTCAACGCCGTCCTGCGCCGCGTCGCCCGCACCCCCCTCGACGACTGGCTCACGACCCTCGCCGACGACGCCCCCGACCCCCTCGCGGCGCTCGCGGCCACCCAGAGCCACCCCGTGTGGATCGCCCGCGCCCTGCGCGACGCCCTCGCCGGCAACGGACGCCCCGTCGACGAGCTCGACGCCCTCCTCGCCGCCGACAACGACGCCCCCCGCGTCACGCTCGTCGCGCGCCCCGGCCTCGCCGACCCCCACGAGCTCGCCGACGGCGACGGCCGCGTCACCCCCGCCCGCTGGGCGCCCACCGCGCTCACCCTCGACGGCGGCGACCCCGCCGCGTTCGGCGCCGTGCGCGACGGCCGCGCCGGCGTCCAGGACGAGGGCAGCCAGCTCGTCGCCCTCGCGCTCGCCGCCGCACCGCTCGCCGGACCGCAGCCCGGCTCCACCGGCGACGACGCGCGCTGGCTCGACCTGTGCGCCGGCCCCGGCGGCAAGGCCGCGCTCCTCGCGGCGCTCGCGGCCGAGCGCGGGGCAGGCCTCGTCGCCAACGAGGTCCAGCCGCACCGCGCGCGCCTCGTGGAGAAGGCGCTCGCCGCCGTGCCCGCGGACGCCGTGGAGGCCGTGCGCACGGGTGACGGGCGCGCCGTCGGGCAGGACGAGCCGGGCGCGTACGACCGCGTGCTCCTCGACGCCCCCTGCACGGGCCTCGGGGCCCTGCGCCGCCGGCCCGAGTCTCGGTGGCGCCGCACCCCGGCGGACCTCGCGACCCTCACCGGGCTCCAGCGCGAGCTCCTCGACTCCGCGCTCGACGCCGTCCGGCCCGGGGGAGTGGTCGGGTACGTCACCTGCTCGCCCCACCTCGCCGAGACCCAGGTCGTCGTCGCCGACGTGCTGCGCCGTCGCGACGACGTCGAGGTCCTCGACGCCCCGGCCGTCGTGCGCGACGTCGTGCGCCCCGAGGTGCGCGACACCGTCGAGCTCGGGGACCGTCAGGACGTCCAGCTCTGGCCGCACGTCCACGGCACCGACGCCATGCACCTCACCCTCCTGCGCCGCGCGGTGTGAGTGCCGCGCTACGCGTCGTGATGTCGTCATATCTCGACAACGCTGGGGTGTCGGAGTAACCTGACAACGTCTCGTGTCAGGGAATCCCGACGCGGCAGCACGTCAGCGCACCCCACGGCAGGAGAGCCAGCATGGCCGACACCTGGACCACCCCCCGCAGCCCCCGCGACCTCGGCGCCTACCTCAGCCGCGTCCGCCGAACCCGCGGACTCACTCAGGCCCAGGTCGCCGACGAGCTCGGCATCACCCGCCAGTACCTCTCCGAGCTCGAGAACGGCGTCGAGAACCTCTGGGTCCAACGACTCTTCGAGCTCCTCGACACCCTCGACGTCGACCTCCGACTCCAGGAACGCCGATGACCAACCTCACCGCCTGGCTCTACGGCACCCCCGTCGCGACCCTCGCACCCACCGGCCTGCGGACCACCGACGGCACACCCCGCGTCACCCTCACCTGGACCACCGACGCCCTCGACCGCTGGGGGCACGACGCCCGCGTCCTGTCCCACCTGCTCCCCATCACCCCACCCGACGAACCCCCGCCCCACCCCGCGCGCGTCGCCGCCTGGCTCGACGGACTCCTCCCCGAGGGCCGCACCCGCGACGCCATGGCCATCGACGCCGGCATCGACCCCGACGACGCCCTCGCCTTCCTCGTCCACTACGGCCACGACACCGCCGGCGCCGTCCTCCTCGCACCCGAAGGACAACCCCTCCCCACCCCCGGCACCCCCGAACGCCTCGACGACGCCGCCGTCGCACGACTCCTGCGCGCCGCCGTCGCACGCAGCGGGGGAGAAGGCCGCACCGACCACCTCACCAGCTCCCTGCCCGGCATGGAACCCAAGATCACCCTCCTTCACGACGAGCACGGCTGGGCCAGGCCCCACGGCACCGCACCGACCACCCACATCCTCAAGGTCGCCCGCCCCTCCGACTCACCCACCGCCGACCTCGTCAACACCGAGGCCGCGGCCCTCGACCTCGCCCGCCGCATCGGCCTCACCACCGTCGACGCGCACGTCACCGAGCTCGACGGCGAACGCGCCATCGTCGTCACTCGTTACGACCGTGTCCCCGACCCCACCGACCCCACCGGCACCGCACGCCTCCACCAGGAGGACGCCGCCCAGGCCCTCGGCATCAACACCCGCGACCCCGAACGCAAGTTCCAGCACGGCCGCCGCTTCCCCTCCCTCGCCGCCATCGCCCGCACCCTGCGCGACGACGGCACCCGCCCCGACCCCCTCCTCGCCCTCACCACCCTCAACCTCGCTCTCGGCAACACCGACGCCCACGCCAAGAACATCTCCGTCCTGCGCCACGCCGACGGCACCGTCCGCCTCGCCCCCGCCTACGACATCGCCATGCACCTCCACCACGACCACGCCTCCCGCGTCTTCGCCATGGACGTCGCCGGCGAACGCGACATGGACCGCCTCACCGCCGACTACCTCGTCACCGAGGGCACCACCTGGGGACTGCCCCGCCGCCGCGCCCAGCGCGCCGTCGCCCAGACCCTCGACGGACTCCTCGCGGCGCTCGCGGACATCGACCGCGACGCCCACCCCGGCGTGAGCCGTCACGCCTGGCGCACGGTCGAGCGCCGCACCACCGACCTCCGCCGACCCCTGGTCGTCTAACGGCCCCCCTTCTCCCGCCGAGCAGGTGGTCGTGGCGGGTCCGGGTGCCCCCACCCACCAGGACCGCCTGCTCGACCGAGTGGGTCGGGGCGCACCAGGGTGCTCAGAGGGTGCGCTGGAGCAGGATCGTGTCGACCCAGCGGCCGTGCTTGAACCCGACGGCGGTGAGGCGGCCGGCCTCGACGAAGCCGAAGCGGCGGTGCAGCGGGAGCGACCCGGCGGCCTCGGGGACGTCGGCGACGACGGAGACGACCTGGCGGACCCCCGCGGCGGCGAGCGCCTCCAGGAGCGCGGCGAGCAGCGCGGTGCCCACCCCGCGCCCGGCGTGCTCCGGGGCGAGGTAGATCGTGTCCTCGGCGGTGTGCCGGTAGGCGGGCTTGGGGCGCCAGGCCGACGCGTACGCGTAGCCCGCGACGACAACGCCGGTCGGGGAGCCCGGCCCGCCCGGGGCGTCGACCTCGGCGACGAGGAACGGCAGGCCGCGCGCGGCGACGTCGTCGAGCTTGCGGTGCCACGCCGGGACGTCCCAAACCTCCTCCTCGAACGTCACGCACGTGTCGCGCACGAACGGGGCGGCGATCTCCGCGACCCGCGGCAGGTCGTGCACCGTGGCCGGGCGCACCGTCACGGCGGGCGCGGAGGCGCGCGGGTCCCCGGGGCGGTGCGGCGTGCCGCGGACGGAGGCAGGGGCCGGGCCGAGGGAGGGGGAGGAGAGGTCGCTCACGCGACGAGGGTACGAGCACCGGGCTCCGGCACGCGCCCCTAGGCTGGGCCCATGGCAGCCCTCATCGCACCGAGCATCCTGTCCGCCGACTTCGCGAACCTCGAGCGCGACCTGAACGCGATCGCCACGGCGGACTACGCGCACGTCGACGTCATGGACAACCACTTCGTGCCGAACCTCACGCTCGGGCTGCCGGTGTTCGAGCGCCTGGCGCAGGTGTCGCCCGTCCCGATCGACGCCCACCTCATGATCGAGGACCCAGACCGCTGGGCGCCGGCCTACGCGGAGGCGGGCGCGGCGTCGGTCACGTTCCACGCCGAGGCCGCTGCTGCCCCTGTGCGGCTCGCTCGCGAGCTCCGCCGCCTGGGAGCCCGCGCAGGCGTCGCGCTGCGCCCTGCGACGCCGGTGGAGCCCTTCCTGGACCTGCTGACCGAGGTGGACATGATCCTTGTCATGACGGTCGAGCCGGGCTTCGGCGGGCAGTCCTTCATCGAGGGGACGCTGCCGAAGATCCGGCGGGCGCGCGAGGCCGTGAGCGAGTCGGGCCTCGACGTGTGGATCCAGGTCGACGGGGGAGTGTCCCGCTCGACGATCGAGCGAGCCGCGGACGCGGGGGCGAACGTCTTCGTCGCCGGGTCGGCGGTCTACGGGGCGGAGAGCGTGCCCGGGGAGATCCAGGCGCTGCGCGATCTGGCGGAGGCGTCGGCGCACTCTCACTGACGTCAGGACGGGAAGGGGCCCTCTTCGGGCCCCTTCTTCGTTCCACATAAAATAGTGTGCCAAGCGCACATCTTCCATCCACAAGACCGCGAGAACCTCACCACCGAGCAAGGAGAAAGAGCGGAGCCAGCCGTCGGACGGCGAAGCTCGACGGCTCAGGGGGAGGCGGTGCTCGCGAGCGGCGACCTCGACGGGAGCGGGCGAGGTCGCGTCGGACCGCCGGTCGCACCCGCGCGGGGCGCACCCGGAGTAACATCGGCGGTTGCAGTACGCAGTACGCACGAACGTGCTCCGGGGTCGGTGCAATTCCGAGCCGGCGGTGACAGTCCGCGACCCGCGCCCACGCGCGGTTGACCTGGTGGAACTCCAGGACCGACGGTGAAAGTCCGGATGGGAGGAAGCACGTGCGGCGTGGCCACGCCTCGGCGCGTGGTGCTCCGGCGACCCGCCGGTGCACCCGTCCGGGACGGTGACGGCCTCGCCGTGGTGAGCGACGCCGTCGAGCCCTCGTGGCTCGACCCGCCGCCCGCCCTCACCCCGGAGCGCCCGTGCCCGGGAGGAGGACGATGGGCGAGCATCCCCGCACCCTGACGGTCGACGACGCGATGACGCGCGCGCTCGAGCTGGCGGCCCGAGGGCCGGCGCACGGGCCGAACCCCCGCGTCGGGTGCGTCCTGCTGGGCCCTCCGCCCGGCGCGACCCTGCCCGACGGCGCCGCGCCCGGTTCGATCGACCCGCACCCGCGGCCCGTGCTCGCCGAGGGGTGGCACCGTGGCGCGGGGACGCCGCACGCCGAGGCGGCGGCCCTCGCGGACGCCCGGGCGCGCGGCGTCGACGTGGCCGGCGCGACGGCGGTCGTGACGCTCGAGCCGTGCGCCCACACCGGTCGCACCGGCCCGTGCGCCGACGCCCTCGTCGCCGCGGGCGTGGCGGAGGTCGTGCTCGGCGTCGACGACCCGAACCCCGTCGCCACGGGCGGCGCGCACCGGCTGCGGGCCGCGGGGGTCCGCGTCGTGCGCGGCCTGCGCGCCGCCGAGGGCGAGGAGCTCCTGCGGGTGTGGCTCACGGCCGTCCGGCGCGGCACGCCGTACGTGACGCTCAAGACGGCTACGACGCTCGACGGCTACGTGGCCGCCGCGGACGGGACGAGCCGGTGGATCACCGGGCCCGCGGCGCGCGAGCACGCGCACCGCGTGCGGGCGGAGGTGGACGCGATCGTCGTCGGCACGGGCACGCTCCTGGCCGACGACCCCGAGCTCACCGCGCGGGTGCCCACCCACGGCTCGTCCCACGAGGCCGCGAGCGCCGCGCGTCTGGCGGAGCACCAGCCGTTGCGGGTGGTCGTGGGCCTGCGGGGGATCCCGCCGACGGCGCGGGTCCACGGGGAGGGTGGCGAGCTGGTGCACGTGCTGACGCGGGACGTCGGTGAGGTGCTGGAGCGGCTCGCGGAGCGCGAGGTGCGGCACGTGCTGGTGGAGGGCG
Organism: Cellulosimicrobium sp. RS; assembly: GCF_046159675.1. Lineage (NCBI taxonomy): Bacteria > Bacillati > Actinomycetota > Actinomycetes > Micrococcales > Promicromonosporaceae > Cellulosimicrobium > Cellulosimicrobium sp. RS. The sequence continues at coordinate 189,243 of NZ_JBJXVU010000008.1, forward strand.
GTCCGACGCTGGCGACGGCGTTCCTGGCCGCGGGCGCGGTGGACGAGCTGCACGCGTACGTGGCCCCGGTGCTGCTGGGGGGCGGGCGGCGAGCGGTGGACGGGTTGGGTGTGGCGACGATCGCCGACGCGCACCGGTTCCGCACGGTGGAGGTGAGGCGTGTCGGGGACGACGCGCTGGTGGTGTCCAGGAAGAGCACGGAAGGACGGGTGGGTTGATGTTCACGGGGATCGTGGAGGAGATCGGCAGGGTCCGGGGGATCGCGTTCCCTGGCGGCGCGGGGGAGGACGCGGTGCTCACGGTCGAGGGGCCGCTCGCGGCGTCGGACGCGGCGCTCGGTGACTCGATCGCGGTGAACGGGGTGTGCCTGACGGTCACGAGCCTCGGGGGCGACGGGTCGTTCACGGCGGACGTGATGCCGGAGTCGTTGCGGCGGACTGCGCTGGGTGACCTCGTGGCGGGGTCGCCGGTGAACCTGGAGCGGGCCGTCCGGGCGGACGCGCGGCTGGGCGGTCATGTGGTGCAGGGCCACGTGGACGGCGTCGGGACGCTCGTGAGCCGCGCGCCGGGGGAGCGGTGGGACGACCTGGTGCTCTCCGCCCCTGCGGGTCTGACGCGCTACGTGGCGGAGAAGGGCTCGATCGCGGTGAGCGGGGTGTCGTTGACGGTGACGCACGTGGACGACGAGACGTTCGGCGTCTCGCTGATCCCGACGACGCTCGAGGCGACGATCCTCGGGCGACTGGTGCCGGGCGACCGGGTGAACCTCGAGGTGGACGTGCTCGCGAAGTACGTCGAGCGCCTGCTGGTGTCCGGCGTGGTCCCCGGGAGCGCGTCGTGACGGGCGCGGGGTCCGCGAGCGCCGCGGTGCCGGAGGGGTCGGGGGCCGTGCGGCTGGGGTCGGTCGAGGAGGCGTTGGCGGCGATCCGGGTGGGGCGTCCGGTGCTGGTGGCGGACTCGCCGGACCGGGAGAACGAGGCGGACGTGGTGTTCGCGGCGCAGGGGGTGTCGGCGGAGTGGGTGGCGTGGACGATCCGGCACTCGTCGGGGTACCTGTGCGCGCCGATGCCGGCGGCGCGGGCGGACGCGTTGGAGCTGCCGTTGATGGTGCCGCACAGCCAGGATCCGCGGCGGACGGCGTACACGGTGACGGTGGACGCGGCGACGGGGGTGTCGACGGGGATCTCGGCGGAGGACCGGGCGCGGACGTTGCGGGTGCTGGCGGACCCGGCGTCGGGTGCGAGTGATCTGATCCGGCCGGGTCATGTGCTGCCGTTGCGGGCGGTGCCGGGGGGTGTGCTGCATCGTGCGGGGCACACGGAGGCCGCGGTGGACCTGGTGCGTCTGGCGGGGAGGGGTGAGGTCGGGGGTATCGCGGAGCTGGTGCACGACGACGGGACGATGATGCGTCTGGGGGACGCGGCGGCGTTGGCGGAGCGTGACGGGTTGGTGCTGATCACGATCGCGGACCTGGTGGCGTGGCGGCGGGTGCACGACTCGGCGCCTGCGGTGGCCACGGAGGTGCCGGATCGGGAGGCGGTGGCGCGGCGGGTGCACCGCACGTCGTCGGCGGAGCTCCCGACGGTGCACGGCCGGTTCCGGGTGGTGGGGTACCGGGACCTGCGTACGGGGGCGGAGCACGTGGCGCTGGTCCCTGCGGTCCCCCCTGCTGGTGCCTCGGGTCGGGGTGAGGCTGGTGCGGAGGCCGCGAGCGCCGTCGGGACGGAGGTGGTGCCGGTGGTGCGGGTGCACTCGGAGTGCTTGACGGGGGACGCGTTCGGGTCGTTGCGGTGCGACTGCGGTCCGCAGCTGGGGGCGGCGTTGGGGCGGGTCGCGGCGGAGGGGGGTGCGGTGGTGTACCTGCGGGGGCACGAGGGTCGGGGGATCGGGTTGCTGGCGAAGATCGGGGCGTACGAGCTGCAGGACGCTGGTCTGGACACGGTGCAGGCGAACCTGGAGCTGGGGTGGCCGGTGGATCGTCGGGAGTACGGGGCGGCGGCGGCGATCCTGGCGGACCTGGGGTTGTCGCGGGTGCGGTTGCTGACGAACAACCCGGCGAAGGTGACGGGTCTGGTGGCGTCGGGCATCGACGTGGTGGGGGCGGAGCGGATCGAGGTGGGTCACGGTGAGCACAACCGGGCGTACCTGGTGACGAAGAAGGTGGCGATGGGTCATCTGCTGGACACGGTGGCGGTCCCGGACGGGGCTGTCCTGGTGGAGCCGGGCGACGAGCCGGGTACGGAGACGAAGGAGGACGAGGGATGAGCGGGGCAGGTGCGCCGACGGTGAGCGTGGACGGGTCGGGGCTGCGGGTGACGGTGGTCGCGGCGAGCTGGCACACGGAGGTGATGGACGGGTTGCTGGCGGGCGCGCGGCGGGCGTTGGCGGCGGCGAACGTGTCGCACGTGAGCGTGGTGCGGGTGCCGGGGTCGTTCGAGCTGCCGGTGGCGGCGGCACGCGCGGTGGAGCACGGCGCGGACGCGGTGGTGGCGCTGGGCGTGGTGATCCGTGGGGGGACGCCGCACTTCGAGTACGTGTGCCAGGCGGCGACGTCGGGTCTGACGGACGTGAGCGTGCGCACGGGGGTGCCGGTGGGGTTCGGTGTGCTGACGTGCGACGACGAGCAGCAGGCCCTGGACCGGGCGGGCCTGGAGGGGTCGCGCGAGGACAAGGGTGCGGAGGCCGCGGAGGCGGCGGTCGCGACGGTCGTGGCGCTGCGCGACCTGTGACGGACCGGGTCGGGGCGTGCCCGCTGGGCGGACACGCCCCGGCCGGGTCCGGGCGGCGGATACCCTGGAGCCCGTGAAGACGTTCGAGTCCCTGTTCGCGGAGCTGTCCGAGAAGGCCACGACGCGACCTGCCGGTTCCGGCACGGTCGCGGAGCTGGACGCCGGCGTGCACGCGATCGGGAAGAAGGTGGTCGAGGAGGCCGCCGAGGTGTGGATGGCCGCCGAGTACGAGGGCGACGTGAAGACGGCGGAGGAGATCTCCCAGCTCCTCTACCACCTGCAGGTCCTCATGCTGGCGAAGGGTCTGAGCCTGCAGGACGTGTACGAGCATCTGTGAGCGGCCGCGCCGGTGAGCGTCCCCCGCTCCCGGCCGCGAGCGCCGCTCGCCCCTCGCTCGTCCCTGCTGTTCCCCTCTTCCTGCCCGATCCCCTGAACGAAGGTCCTGTCATGCTGCGTATCGCCGTCCCCAACAAGGGGTCCCTGTCCGAGCCCGCCGTCGAGATGCTGCGCGAGGCGGGGTACCGCCAGCGCCGTGACCCGCGCGAGCTGGTGCTGGCGGACCCGGACAACGACGCCGAGTTCTTCTTCCTGCGCCCGCGCGACATCGCGGTGTACGTGGGGTCGGGCACGGTCGACGTCGGGGTCACGGGTCGGGACCTGCTGCTGGACTCGGGCGCGGACGCGGTGGAGCACATGCAGCTCGGGTTCGGGGGGTCGACGTTCCGCTACGCGGCGCCGGCGGGGACGATCACGTCGTTGGAGCAGGTGCAGGGGCTGCGGGTCGCGACGTCGTACGAGGTCCTCGTGGAGGGGCACCTGCGGGCGCACGGGGTGGACGCGACGGTGGTGCACCTGGACGGTGCGGTCGAGTCGGCGGTGCAGCTCGGGGTGGCGGACGTCGTCGCGGACGTGGTCTCGACGGGCACGACGCTGCGGGGCGCCGGCCTGGAGGTGTTCGGCGACCCGATCCTGGTGTCGGAGGCGGTGCTGATCCGGCCGCGCAAGGTTGCGGAGGCGGACGTCCCGGCGGGGGTGGAGGTGCTGTCCCGTCGTCTGCAGGGGGTGCTGACGGCGCACGAGTACGTCCTCATGGACTACGACGTGCCGGTGTCGCTCGTGGACCGTGCGGTCGCGATCACGCCGGGCCTGGAGTCGCCCACGGTGTCGCCGCTGCACGACCGGGACTGGGCGGCGGTGCGGGCGATGGTGCGCCGCGACCGCACGAACCAGGTCATGGACGCCCTGTACGACGTGGGTGCGCGCGCGATCCTCGTGACCCGGATCCACGCCTCGCGCCTCTGAACCTCGGCCCCCGGTGGGTGGTCGGCGGGTGTGAGACGGTGGCGGCATGAGCACCGACCCGTTCCCCGACCCCGGCCTGCCGGGCGACCGCGACGACGACCCGTACCGCACGTTCCGGCCCCGGTTCGGCCTGGTGTCGGCCTGGGCGACGGGCGTGGTCGTCGTCGGCGGGTGCGTCGTGGTGGGGCTGTCCGCGACGGGGCCGCTCGGCACGTCGTGGGTGAACCGGCTGTCCATCGCGGCGTTCGCGCTGTTCGCGGCGTGGCTGCTGTGGCGCCTGGGCGGCGTGCACGCCGTCCCGACGCGCGAGGGCCTGCGGGTGCGCAACGTCATCTACACGCGCCGCCTCGCCTGGCCCCAGATCGTGTCGGTCCGCTTCGGCTCCGGCGACGCGTGGGTGCGTCTCGACCTCGCGGACGGGTCCACCCTCGCCGTCATGGGCATCCAACGGGCCGACGGCGCCCGGGGCGAGGCGGAGGCGCGTCGCCTCGCCGCCCTGGTGAAGGCGCACGGCGAGGCCCACGAGTAAGGACCGCAGGCGCGGGCCTCCCGTGCCCGCGCCACGGGTCACCCCGTACCGACGACGACGGCCCCCGGATCGAGGAGATCCGGGGGCCGTCGTCGTGCGCCGGCGGGATTGCCGCCGGCGGCGCGGGTCAGAACGCGGCGCGGTGGCGCGGCTTGCGCTCGCCCCGGTCGTCGGCACGGTCGAACCGGTCACGACGCTCGTCACGACGACCCGACGGGCCGTGCCCGGCACGCGGGCCCCGGGACGCGGGCGCGCCCTCGTCGAGACGGATGCGCAGCGCCTTGCCCGCGACCCGTGCCCGCGAGATGCGGTCCATCGTGTCCGCGTCGAGCGGGGCGGTGATGTCCACGAGCGAGAACGACGGGAAGATGTCGATCTTGCCGACGTCCGACCCGGCCAGACCCGCCTCGTTCGTCAGCGCGCCCACGATCCCGCCCGGCATCACGCCGTCCTTGTGCCCCACGGACAGGCGGTAGCGCGTCCCGACGGCGTCGCGGCGGATACCGCGCGTCCCGTCGCCCTCGCGCCGGCCCGACGCACGGTCACCGCGCGACGGACGCTCGCCCGCGCGCTCCGTACGACGCGCCTTCGACTGCTCGCGCGCCGCGGCCCGCTCCGCCTCGAACCGCTCCTGCTCCTCACGGGCACGCGGCCCGTCGTCACCGACCGCGAGCGCCGCCATGGCCGCGGCGAGGTCGACCGGGTCGACGTCGTGCTCGGCGAGGAAGGTGCGCACCATGTCGGCGTACATCGACAGGCGGCCTGCCTCCTGGCGGGCGGGGACCTGCCCGAGCAGGGCCCGCACCTTGTGCGCGGACACGTCCGCGGGGGAGGGGATCTCGATCTCCTGCAGCGGGGTGCGGGTCGTGCGCTCGATCGCGCGCAGGCGCCCGCGCTCGTGCGGGGTGACGAAGCTCAGGGCCTCGCCGGTGCGGCCCGCGCGGCCGGTGCGGCCGATGCGGTGCACGTACGCCTCGGGCTCGCCCGGCAGGTCGAAGTTCACGACGAGACCGATGCGGTCCACGTCGAGGCCGCGCGCGGCGACGTCGGTCGCGACGAGGACGTCGAGCGCACCGGAGCGCAGGCGCTCCACGATCCGCTCGCGCTCCTTCTGCGCGACGTCGCCCGAGATGGTCGCGGCCGAGATGCCGCGCTCGACGAGCGCGGACCCGACCTCCTCCGCGGCGCCGCGCGTGCGGGTGAACACGATCGCGGCCTCGGCGTCGGACGTGGCGAGGACGCGCACGAGGGAGCCGGTCTTGTGGCGGAACGGCACGACGGCGTACGTCTGGCGCACGCTCGTCACCGTGGAGGACTGGCGGGCGACGGCGATCTCGACCGGGTCGGTGAGGTGCTCGTTCGCGACGCGGCGGATCGGGGCGGGCATCGTCGCGGAGAACAGCGCGACCTGACGCTCGCGCGGCGCGCGGGAGAAGATCGTGTCGACGTCCTCCGCGAAGCCCATGCGCAGCATCTCGTCGGCCTCGTCGAGCACGAGGAAGCGCACGTCGTCGAGCACGAGGGTGCCGCGCTCGATGTGGTCGATGACGCGCCCGGGCGTGCCGACGACGACCTGCGCCCCGGCCGCGAGCGCCCGCTGCTGCGGCTGGTAGGGCGAGCCGCCGTACACGGCGACGACGTCGACCTTGGGCAGGTGCGCCGCGAACGACTCGACGGCGTCGGCGACCTGCATCGCGAGCTCGCGCGTCGGGGTGAGGACGACGGCCTGCACGCGCCGCAGCGTGGGGTCGATCGCGGCGAGCAGCGGGAGGCCGAACGCGGCGGTCTTGCCGGTGCCGGTCTGCGCGACGCCGGTGATGTCGCGGCCCGCGAGGAGCGCGGGGATGGCCTCGGCCTGGATCGCGGACGGGGTGACGAACCCGAGGTCGGCGACGGCGCGCTCGAGGGGCGCGGGCAGGCCGAGGTCGGAAAACACGGGGCCGGTGGGAGCGGTCTGCTCCGCGACGGCGGGGGAGGTGTCGGTGGAGTGGTCGAGGGCGTGCGAGGGCGCGACGACGTCAGCAGTCATGAAAGGGTGAGGACCGTTCGTTTCGGGGTGTGGAGTGGCGTGCGGTCACCGGGTCGGTTCTCGCAGGTCGCACTCCCGAACACACCAGGCCGGCCACCGCCACGATCGGGGAGATCAGGGGGGTCGGCCACTCTCACGGACACACGCGGGACGAGCGACGAACTCCAAAGGTCCACCCATCGTACCGGAGGGCGCGGGCGGGCCGCGGGGCCGGGCCCGGTGACGTCCCTCACCCGCACCCGCCCCGCCGGTGCCCGGCCCGCCCCGGACACCGGGCGAAGCGGGTGATTTCGGGCCCTGCGGGGCGCCGCGCCGCGAAATGAGGGCCCAGGTCACCGGGGCCGGTACGTAGGATGGTCGCGCGCGGCAGGTCGCCGCGACGGCGCGACGCGAGCACGGGGCGGTGGGTGTGACGGCAGGGCAGCAGGTCAGCTCGCGCGTCCTGACCGTCCCGAACGTCATCAGCCTCCTGCGGCTGCTCCTCGTACCCGTGTTCGCGGTCCTCATCGTGCGCGGCGACGACGTGTGGGCCCTGGTCGTCCTCGCCGTGTCCGGGGCGTCGGACTGGCTCGACGGCGTGCTCGCGCGCCGCCTGGACCAGGTGAGCCGCCTCGGGCAGATGCTCGACCCCGCCGCCGACCGCCTCTTCATCCTCGTCACCCTCCTCGGGCTCGCGTGGCGCGACGTCGTGCCCGTGTGGCTCGTCGTCGCGATCGTCGCGCGCGACGTCCTGCTCGCGGGCCTGCTGCCGCTGCTCGCCCGCCACGGCTACGGGCCGCTGCCCGTGAGCTTCGCGGGCAAGGCCGGCACGTTCGCCCTGCTGTACGCGTTCCCGCTGCTGCTCCTCGCGGAGATGCCGGGCTGGCTCGGCGACGTCGCCGCCGTCACCGGGTGGGCGTTCACCTGGTGGGGCGTGGGCCTGTACTGGCTCGCGGGCGCGCAGTACGTGCTGCAGACCCGGGCGCTCGTCCTGCGCGACCGCGCCGCCCGCACCGACCGGCCCGGGACCGCGACGAAGGAGACGCCGTGACCGACACGCGACCGGACCAGCCCGCCGCCGCGCGCCGCGCACCCGTGGACGCGTCCATGACCCTCCTCAACGAGGTCATGCACCGCCCCCTCGACCCCGGGTACGCCGCCGCGGCCGCGCGCCGCGCCGCTGGGCAGACCCCGCACCGCGGCCGCACCGGCACCGTCGCGCTCGTCGCCCTCGCCGTCGTCCTCGGCGTCGTCACCACCGCCGCCGCCGTGCAGCTGCGCGCCCCGCAGCCCGGCGTCATCGCCGCACGCGAGACCCTCGAGCAGGAGATCCTCGAACGCCAGGCCACCGCCGAGGAGCTCTCCGCCCGCGGCGCAGAGCTGTCCGGCGAGATCGAGCAGCTCCAGGGCGCGGCCCTGAGCGGCGCGAGCGCCGACGTGCTCGACAGCCTCCAGGAGGAGGGCGCGCTCACCGGGACGCAGCCCGTCGAGGGCCAGGGCGTCGTCGTCACCCTCGACGACACCGGCGGCGGCCTGTCCTCCGGGGCCACCGACGCGAGCTCGCTCGTGCACGACTCCGACCTGCAGCGCGTCGTCAACGCCCTGTGGGCCGGCGGCGCCGAGGCCGTCGCGATCAACGACCAGCGCCTGACCGGCCTGTCCGCGATCCGCAGCGCCGGCGACGCCGTGCTCGTCGACCTGCAGCCCCTCGTCGGCCCCTACCGCGTCGAGGCGATCGGCGACCCCGACGCGATGCGCACCTCGCTCCTGCGGTCCGGCACGTCCGACTTCCTCCAGCTCCTCGGCACCCAGTACGGCATCCGCTCCGGCGTGACGACGCAGAGCCGCCTCGACCTGCCCGGCCGGTCCGCGCCCACGCTGTTCTTCGCGCACGCCCCGGAGACGACCGTAGACTCCGACGCACCCGCCGAGGAGACCGGCCCCGCGCCGGGCACGACCGACGGGTCCGGGACCCCATCCGCACCGCACGAGACAGGGCAGGAGATCGTCGAATGATCGCAGTCGTCGGACTGGTGGTGGGCATCGTCGCGGGCCTCGTCCTGCAACCCACCGTGCCCGTGTCGCTGCAGCCCTACCTCCCCATCGCCGTCGTCGCCGCCCTCGACGCCCTGTTCGGCGGCCTGCGCGCCCGGCTCGACGGCCTGTTCGACGACAAGGTCTTCCTCGTGTCGTTCCTGTCGAACGTCGTCGTCGCCGCCCTCATCGTGTTCCTCGGCGACCAGCTCGGGGTCGGCAGCCAGCTCTCGACCGCCGTCGTCGTCGTCCTCGGCATCCGCATCTTCTCCAACGCCGCCGCGATCCGGCGCCACATCTTCAAGGCGTGAGCATGAGCCGCGACCCCCGCGACCAGGCTCCGGGCGACCGGCCCGAGCACCCCACCACGCCCGCGGACGGTGACGACGCCGCCGTCGGCACCCCCGCCGTCCCCGGCACCGAGCCCGGGACCGACGACGACGCGCGCGACACGGAGCACGTCCCGCCCCGCACCGACGACTCCGACGAGGACGCCACCACCCCCGTCGAGACCGGCCCGGGCCCGGGTGCGCCGCCCGGCGCGCCCCACGACGACCCGGACGAGCCCGCAGCGGTCCCCGGCGACCCCACGACGCCGAGCGACGCACCGGCGGCCGGCGAGACCGTGGCCACCACCGGCCACCTCGAGGACGACGGCAGCACCGCGGCCGACACGACCCCGACCGGTGCCGCGCCGACCGGCACCAGCGGCACCCCCGGCACGGCCGCGCCGAGCGACCCGGACAACACGGTGCCGAGCGACACCACCGTCCCGGCCGCAGCAGCGGGGGAGCGCCCCGCACCCGACGACCGCGCCGACCAGCCCGACGACCCGAGCCCCGCCGCCAACACGCCGGACCCTGCGACGCCCGACGCGACGACGGGCGCGACGACCACCCCGGAAGCCGCGGCGCCCGAGCAGGACGCCGAGACCGCGCCCACCGCCGAGCCGGACCCGGTCACCGGGGCGACGGCCGCCGTCGGGCGCCACGGCACCCCCACCCAGCCCGAGCCGCGCGGGCTGCGCGGCCTCGGCCGGGCGATGCGACCGCGCGCGTCGCGCTCCCAGGTCATGGTCGGCGTCCTGTGCGCGCTCCTCGGCTTCGCGCTCGTCGTCCAGGTGAGCCAGACGCAGGAGGACCAGCTCTCCTCCCTGCGCCAGAGCGACCTCGTGCGCCTGCTCGACGACGTCACCCAGCGCTCCGGCGAGCTCGAGGACCAGGTGTCCTCGCTCGAGGCCACGCGCGACGAGCTGCAGTCCGGCTCCGGCCGCGAGCGCGCCGCGCTCGAGCTCGCCGAGCAGCAGGCCGAGACGCTCGGCATCCTCTCGGGCCGGCTCCCCGCCGAGGGCCCGGGCGTCGAGATCGAGGTCGTCGAGGGTGCCGAACCGCTCAAGGCGTTCGGCCTGTTCAACGTGCTGGAGGAGCTGCGCAACGCGGGCGCCGAGGCCATGGAGGTCAACGGCGTCCGCCTCGTCGCGAGCAGCTACTTCGAGGACACCTCCGACGGCGTGGTCGTCGACGGGCAGGTGATCTCGTCCCCGTACCGGTGGACCGCGATCGGCGACCCGTCGACGCTCGAGACCGCGCTCGAGATCCCCGGCGGCGCCATGGCGTCCCTGCGCGCCGACGGCGCGCGCACCACCGTCACCCAGCAGGACAGGGCCGAGGTCACCGCGACCGTCGAGCCCCGCGCACCCCGGTACGCGACCCCCGTCCCCGCCGACGAGTGAACCGGCTTCCCGCAGGCCCACGGGCCGGGGTAGGTTGGGACGACCGAGGGTCGCACGCACCGCGTGACCTGCAGGTGTAGTAGTTTTCGAGCACCAGTTTCCCGCACCCCGGGGCTCGTCCCCCGGTGCGGTTTCCGAGCTCGAGCACGACGTGCGTGAGCCCCGAGGAGGCGTGATGAGTGTCCCAGGCGGTCCTGAGGTGCCGAACCGGGCGACCAGCGACACGACGGTCAGCTTCGGCCGGATCGAGGCCCCGATCGAGGAGGGCGTGCAGCCCGGGGGCCTGAGCCCCGAGGAGCACGCCGCCGTCGCCGCCCTGCCCCGCCACTCGGCCCTGCTCATCATGCAGCGCGGCCCCGGCCAGGGCTCGCGTTTCCTCCTCGACGCCGAGCGCACCGTCGCCGGGCGCTCCGAGCACGCCGACATCTTCCTCGACGACGTCACCGTGTCCCGCAAGCACGCCGAGTTCGTGCGCGAGGGCGAGCACTTCGTCGTGCGTGACGTCGGGTCCCTCAACGGCACGTACGTGAACCGCAGCCGGATCGACGCGGTCGCGCTCGGCACGGGCGACGAGGTCCAGATCGGCAAGTACCGGCTCACGTTCCACGCCAGCCCGCACGCGGCGGCGTCGTCGGGCGGCGCGGCCTCCCCGTCGTGAACATGTCGACCGGCGCCGCGCACGCCACGGCCCCGGAGCCCGCGGACGGGCCCGAACCGTGGCCCCAGGGGATCTCGCGCCGCGCGACCATGCGCATCTCCGACGTGCTGCGCGCGCTGCGGGCCGAGTTCCCCCACGTCAGCCACTCCAAGCTGCGCTTCCTCGAGGAGCAGGGCCTCATCGAGCCGGTGCGGACCGCGTCGGGCTACCGCCAGTACAGCCCCGCCGACGTCGAGCGCCTGCGCTTCGTGCTCGTCGAGCAGCGGGACCGCTACCTGCCGCTGAAGGTCATCAAGGACCGCCTCGCCGCGCTCGACGCCGGGACCGACGCCGAGACGCTCGCCCCCCGCCTCGCGACCACCGACGGCGAGCCCGGGTCGGCCGGCGTCCGCCAGCGCTACACCGTCGACGCGCTCGTCTCCGCCGCCGGGGTCGAGCGCGAGCTCGTCGAGGGCCTCATCGAGGCCGGCGTGCTCCGCCAGGCGCCGGGCGGGCAGCTCGACGCGCGCTCGCTCGACGTCGTCGTGCTCGCCGCCGGCCTCGCGGACTACGGCATCGAGCCCCGCCACCTGCGCTCCCTGCGCACCGCCGCCGACCGCCACGTGAGCCTCGTGCAGCAGGTCGTCTCGCCGTGGCGCGGCCAGCAGAGCCCGTCCGCGCGCGCCCACGCCGGCACCGTCGCGTCCGAGGTCGGCGAGCTGTGCGCGCAGCTGCACACCGTGTTCGTGCGCCAGGGCGTCGACGACCTCACCCGCTGACGCCCGCACCCGCTCCGCCGTGCCTCGCGCGACGGCCCGACGCCCGTCGCGCACGCCCGGTGCGCACCCCCTGCCGGATGCCGGGTGGAGTCGTACGGTGGTGGAGTGAGCGACGACGTCCCGATGGTCCCGGTGGAGGTGCTGGGGGTCCGTCAGCAGCAGCGCGACCAGGAGATCGTGGTGCTGCTGCTCGACGACGCGTCCGAGCTCGTGGTGCCGATCGTCATCGGCCCGCGGGAGGCGAGCGCGATCGCCATGGCGCAGGCAGGGCTGCCCACGCCGCGGCCCATGACGCACGACCTGCTGCGGGACCTGCTCGACGCGGTGGGCGTGCGGCTCGAGCGGGCGGAGATCGTCGCCCTCGACGGCGGCATCTTCTTCGCCGAGCTCGTGCTCAGCAACGGCGTGCGGCTCGACTCGCGCGCGTCGGACGCGATCGCCGTCGCGGTGCGCACCGGGAGCCCGGTGCTGTGCTCCGCGGAGGTCGTGGCGACGGCGGGCGTCGAGGTCGTCGACGTCGCGCAGCAGGAGGAGGTCGAGAAGTTCCGCGACTTCCTCGACCACGTCCAGCCCGAGGACTTCTCGGTGGACGAGTAGGAGCGGTCCCGGTGCGTGGCGACCCCGACCCTCGGGTCGTGGTCGAGGCTTCGGGACACACCGGACAAGACAGACCTTCGACCTCAGGTCGAGGGTTCAGCGGTCGACGCGTCGACGTGGCGGGCGCGACACGCCCGCACGCCCGAGGCGTCGGTCGTTGACGGCCCCCGACGGCGCCCATAGTTTGGTCGTGACATCACCCCAGGAGGCGACAGTGAACAGCAGCGGTGAGGCGAGCGTCGGTGTCGGCGCGGCAGTTCCGCAGGGCGCGCAGGGCCTCCTCTTCGGGGAGGACATCACCGAGCAGGACACCACGACCGGCTACCGCGGCCCGACGGCGTGCCGCGCGGCAGGCATCACGTACCGCCAGCTCGACTACTGGGCCCGCACCGGTCTGGTCGAGCCCACCGTCCGCCCGGCGTCCGGGTCGGGCTCGCACCGCCTGTACAGCTTCCGCGACATCCTCGTGCTCAAGGTCGTCAAGCGCCTGCTCGACACCGGGGTGTCGCTCCAGCAGATCCGCACGGCCGTCGAGCACCTGCGCGAGCGCGGCGTGGACGACCTGGCGCAGATCACCCTCATGAGCGACGGCGCGAGCGTCTACGAGTGCACCTCGCCCGACGAGGTCGTGGACCTCGTCCAGGGCGGCCAGGGCGTGTTCGGGATCGCCGTCGGGCGCGTGTGGCGCGAGGTCGAGGGCACGCTCGCCGAGCTGCCGACCGAGTCCCTCGAGGACGAGGACGGCACCGCGACGAGCCCGCAGGACGAGCTCGCCCAGCGCCGTCAGGCCCGCACCGCGGGCTGACCCCTCGCCCGGCCCGACCGCGGGCGGACCGTCCGCGAGCGCCGGGGCACCCCCGCGAGGCGTGTGGACCTCGTCACAGCGGGTGCGGTGACCCGTCCGGCGACGCCGTGGGAGGATCGCCCGGTACGCGGTGCGTGGCGCCCTCCCCGGCCCGACGACGCCGCCACGCTCGACGGATGGAGTGCCGGTGTTCTCGAAGGTCCTGGTCGCCAACCGCGCGGAGATCGCCGTCAGGGCGTTCCGCGCCGCCTACGAGCTGGGGGCCCGCACCGTCGCGGTGTTCCCGCAGGAGGACCGCAACTCCGAGCACCGGCTCAAGGCGGACGAGGCGTACCTCATCGGGGAGCCCGGTCACCCGGTGCGAGCGTACCTGGACATCGAGGAGATCGTGCGCGTGGCCCGGGAGGCGGGCGCGGACGCCGTCTACCCGGGGTACGGGTTCCTCTCGGAGAACCCCGACCTGGCGCGGGCGTGCGCGGAGGCGGGGCTGACGTTCGTCGGGCCGCCGCCGGAGGTGCTCGAGCTCGCGGGCAACAAGGTGCGGGCGCTCAAGGCGGCGCGCGAGGCGGGCCTGCCGGTGCTCGCGTCGAGCGAGCCGTCGGCGGACGTCGACGAGCTCGTCGCGGCCGCGGACGAGATCGGGTTCCCGGTGTTCGTCAAGGCGGTCGCGGGTGGTGGCGGTCGCGGGATGCGGCGCGTCGACGTGCGCGAGGACCTGCCCGAGGCGCTGGCGGCGGCGATGCGCGAGGCGGACGGCGCGTTCGGCGACCCGACGGTGTTCCTGGAGCAGGCGGTGCTGCGGCCGCGGCACATCGAGGTGCAGATCCTGGCGGACGGCGCGGGGAACGTCGTGCACCTGTACGAGCGGGACTGCTCGTTGCAGCGTCGTCACCAGAAGGTCATCGAGATCGCGCCGGCGCCGAACCTCGACCCGGCGGTCCGGGACGCGCTGTGCGCGGACGCGGTGCGGTTCGCGCGGCACATCGGGTACCAGAACGCGGGCACGGTCGAGTTCCTCGTCGACACGGTGGGCGAGCGTGCGGGGCAGCACGTGTTCATCGAGATGAACCCGCGCATCCAGGTGGAGCACACGGTGACCGAGGAGGTCACGGACGTCGACCTGGTGTCCGCGCAGATGCGGATCGCGGCGGGCGAGACGCTGGGGGACCTGGGCATCCGGCAGGAGGACGTGCGCGTCAACGGCGCGGCCCTGCAGACCCGGATCACGACGGAGGACCCGGCGAACGGGTTCCGTCCCGACACGGGCCGGATCATCGCCTACCGGTCCCCGGGCGGGGCGGGCGTCCGGCTCGACGGGGCGACGGCGACGGCGGGGTCGGTCGTGTCGGGCCACTTCGACTCGATGCTGGTGAAGCTCACGTGCCGGGGGCGGGACTTCCCGACGGCGGTGCGGCGCGCGCGTCGCGCGCTGGCGGAGTTCCGCATCCGCGGCATCCGGACGAACATCCCGTTCCTGCAGGCGGTCCTCGCCGACCCGGAGTTCGTCGCGGGCAACGTGGCGACGTCGTTCATCGACGAGCGGCCCGAGCTGCTCGCCGCGCGCGAGAGCGCGGACCGGGGCACGCGCCTGCTCGCGTACGTGGGGGACACCACCGTCAACCGGCCGCACGGGGAGCCGCGGGTCACGAGCGACCCGGCGGCGAAGCTGCCGCCGTTCGACCTGACGGTCGAGCCCCCGCCCGGGTCGCGCCAGCAGCTCCTCGAGCTCGGCCCGGAGGGGTTCGCGCGGGCGCTGCGGGGCGAGCAGCTGCTGCGCGTCACGGACACGACGTTCCGCGACGCGCACCAGTCGCTGCTCGCGACGCGCGTGCGCACGCACGACCTGGCGGCCGTCGCTCCGTACGTGGCGCGGGCGACGCCGCAGCTGTGGTCGGTCGAGGCGTGGGGCGGGGCGACGTACGACGTCGCGCTGCGCTTCCTCGGGGAGGACCCGTGGGAGCGGCTCGCGACCCTGCGTGCCGCGATGCCGAACCTCGCGATCCAGATGCTCCTGCGCGGGCGCAACACGGTCGGGTACACGCCGTACCCGACGCGCGTCACGGAGGCGTTCGTCGAGGAGGCCGCGGCGACGGGCATCGACGTGTTCCGCATCTTCGACGCGCTCAACGACGTCGACCAGATGCGTCCGGCGATCGAGGCCGTGCGCGCGACCGGCACGACGGTCGCGGAGGTCGCGCTGTGCTACACGGGCAACCTGCTCGACCCGGCCGAGGACCTGTACACGCTCGACTACTACCTGCGCCTCGCGGACCGCATCGTCGACGCCGGTGCGCACGTCCTCGCGATCAAGGACATGGCCGGGCTGCTGCGCCCCGCCGCCGCGAGCCGGCTCGTGACCGCGCTGCGCGAACGGTTCGACCTGCCGGTGCACCTGCACACCCACGACACGTCCGGCGGTCAGATGGCCACGCTGCTCGCCGCCGCCGCGGCGGGCGTCGACGCGGTCGACGCCGCGAGCGCCGCGATGGCGGGGACGACGAGCCAGCCGCCGCTGTCGGCGCTGGTCGCCGCGCTGGAGCACACCGAGCGCGACACCGGGCTGTCGCTGCCGGCGGTCGCGGACCTCGAGCCGTACTGGGAGGCGGTGCGCCGCGTGTACGCGCCGTTCGAGTCGGGTCTGCCCGGGCCGACAGGGCGCGTGTACGAGCACGAGATCCCGGGCGGTCAGCTGTCGAACCTGCGTCAGCAGGCGATCGCGCTGGGTCTGGGGGACCGGTTCGAGCAGATCGAGGCGATGTACGCGGCCGCGGACCGGATCCTGGGGCGGCTGGTGAAGGTGACGCCGTCGTCGAAGGTCGTGGGCGACCTCGCGCTGCACCTCGTGGCGGCGGGCGCGGACCCGGCGGAGTTCGCGGCGGACCCGCAGTCGTTCGACATCCCGGACTCCGTGGTCGGGTTCCTGGGCGGCGAGCTGGGCGACCCGCCCGGTGGCTGGCCGGAGCCGTTCCGGTCGCGCGCGCTCGCCGGCCGTGCGGCGCGCGCGGGGGTCACGCCGCTCTCGGCCGAGGACGAGGCGGAGCTCGCGCAGGAGGGCGAGGTGCGCCGTCGTCGGCTCAACCACCTGCTCTTCGCGGGGCCGACGAAGGAGTTCGAGCAGGTCCGGCAGGCGTACGGGGACGTGTCGGTGCTCGACACCCCCACGTACCTGTACGGGCTGGAGCCGGGCCAGGAGGTCGCGGTCGCGCTCGGCAAGGGCGTGCGCCTGCTCGTGGGCCTCGAGGCGATCGGCACGCCCGACGAGCGCGGGATGCGCACGGTGATGTTCACCCTCAACGGCCAGCTGCGCCCGATCCAGGTGCGCGACCGCGCGGTGGACGTGGACGCGCGCACCGCCGAGAAGGCGGACCCGACCCAGCCGGGCCAGGTCGCGGCGCCGTTCGCGGGTGCGGTGACGCCGGTCGTCGTCGTGGGCGACGTCGTCGAGGCGGGGCAGACGGTCGCGACCGTCGAGGCGATGAAGATGGAGGCGGCGATCACGACGCCCGTCGCGGGCACGGTCCAGCGGGTCGCGATCGGCGCGGTGCAGCAGCTGGAGGGCGGCGACCTCGTCCTCGTGGTGGGCTGAGGGGCCGGGCCCCGCACGGGCGGGGCGGGCAAGGACGACTCGAGGAGGTTCCATGCAGGTCACGTTCCACGGGCACGCGTGCGTCACGGTGCGCCACGGCGGTCAGGTCGTCGCCATCGACCCGGGCACGTTCAGCGACGCCGCGGCCGCGCTGGCGGACGCCGGCACGGTGCTCCTCACCCACCAGCACCCCGACCACGTGGACACCGGCGCCCTCGGCGACGCCCTCGCGGCCCGGCCGGAGCTCACGGTGTGGGCGCCCGAGGAGGTGGCCGCCGCGGTGCGTCCCGCGCTGCCCGACGGCGCGGCGTCGCGCGTGCACGTCGTCGCGCCGGGGGACGGCCTGGACCTCGGCGGCCTGGAGGTCGTGGTGGGCGGCGGCCGGCACGCGGTGATCCACCCGGACGTCCCGCGGATCGCGAACGTCACGTACCTCGTGCGCGGGGACGGGGCGACGCTCCTGCACCCAGGCGACTCGTTCGACGCCCCGGACGCGGGCGTGCTGGGCGGGCAGCGGCTCGACGTGCTGCTCGCGCCCGTCTCGGCGCCGTGGCTCAAGCTCGCCGAGACGATCGACTTCGTGCGCGCGCTCGACCCGCGGGTCGTGGTGCCGGTGCACGACGCGCTGCTGTCGGACGTCGGGCACGGCCTCGTGAACCGGCTCCTGGGCGAGCAGCGCACCGGCGGCACGTACGAGTACCGGCCGTTGACGACCGGGGAGTCGATCGACGTCGCCGCGGGCGCCCTGGACGGCGCGGCGGACGCCGTCGCGCGCGAGCTGCGCGACGAGCATCCTGAGTTCGAGGAGGTTGCGCTGCTCGAGACCGACGAGACCGTGCCGCCGCGGCCGGAGGAGGAGGCGGCCGACGTGCTGCGCTCCGACCCGGCCCGCTGAGCCGCGGACCCCGCCCGCCGTCGTCGTCGCCCGAAGGACGGCGACGACGGTGGCGCTGCTAGAGCAGCGGGCGCAGGGGAGTGAGGACGATCTCGCTGAGCTTCGCCGCCACCGAGCGGGAGTCCCACTCGTCGAGCGTCAGCTCGCGCGAGTTCGACAGGTCGACCTCGAAGACCTTCTCCATCTGCTCGGCCACTCCCGGGTCCGTGATCTCGAGGTTCACCTCGTAGTTCCCCGTGAGGGACAGCCGGTCGATGTTCGCCGTGCCGATCGTGGTCCACGCGCCGTCGATGGTCGCGGTCTTCGCGTGCACCATGGCGTTGCGGTACAGGTGGATGCGGACCCCGCCCTTGAGCAGCGCCGTGTACAGGCCGCGCGACAGCCAGTCCGCGAGCACGTGGTTCGAGCGTTCGGGCACGAGGACCCGCACGTCGACGCCGCGCGCCGCGGCCGCGAGCAGCGCGGCCAGGATCTCCCGGTCGGGGATGAAGTACGCCTGCGTGATGTAGACGTGCGAGCTCGCGCGGTCGATCGCGTCGAGGTAGATCCCGCGGATCGGGAACACCAGGTGCGCCGGCGCGTTGCGGGCCGCGCGCAGCCGCGGTTCCCAGTGCACCGACCCCGGGTCGGCGAGCAGCGGCTGGTCCGACGCGCGGTTCGCGTTCCAGAAGTCGACGAACGCGTTGCGCAGCTCCCACGCGCTCGGCCCCACGAGGCGCACGTGCGTGTCGCGCCACTGCGTCGCGTACAGGGCACCGATGTTGTACCCGCCCACGAACGCGATCTCGTCGTCGACGACGAGGATCTTGCGGTGGTCACGACCGGACTTGCGCACGTTGAGCATGAGCACGCCCGGGCGGAACACCGGGTACCGGATGACGTGGATCGGCTCGGGCAGGTCGAAGAACGCCTGCGGGACGACGAGGTTCGCGAAGCCGTCGTACACGACGAACACCTCGACGCCGCGCTCGCTCGCCTCGACGAGCGCCTGCTTGAACTCCTCACCGAGCGCGTCGGCCTTCCAGATGTACGTCTCGAGCAGGATGCGGCGCCGCGCGCCGCGGATCGCGCCGAGCATCTCCCGGTACACGTCCTCGCCGTACGTGAAGACGGTCGTCGTGGTGCCCGCGACCTCGACGTCGGCGGGGGCCGAGCGCGGGAACGACGCCTCGGTGGCGTTGCGGCGCTTGCGGATCGCGTCCGCGGTGACGAGCACGCCCGCCACCGTCACGGGCGCCGCGACGGCGACCACGAGCGCACGGGAGAGCAGACGGCGGGCGGTGCGCAGGGCGGAGTCGGCGGACAGGTGCACGCACTCACCGTAGCGGGCGGCACCCCGGGCGCGACCGGAAGACGGTCGCGCCGCGGGTGAGATCCCGCACGGGCCGTCCCCGGCGCGTCCCCGGGCTGTCCTCGGTGCGTCCCTGGGCTGTCCGCGGTGCGTCCCTGGGCTGTCCTCGGTGCGTCCTCAGTGCGAGCGCAGCGCGCGGACCAGCTCCGCCTTGCGCATGGAGGACCGCCCCTCGATGCCGATCTCCGCGGCGCGCTTGCGCAGCTTCTCGACGGTCCAGTCCTCGTAGTCGCCGGCCTTGCCGCCCTTACGGCCCACGCTCGTGCGCGACGAGCCCGCCGCGGCGTTCGCGATGCGGGCCGCCTTCTCCTTCGAGTCGCCCTCGTCCCGCAGCTTCTCGTACAGGTCGGGGTCCTTCACGCTCGGACCCGGGTCACGCTTCGGCACGACGGCCTCCTTCACCTCGGTCCGGCGGCCCGGACGGCTGCGCCGGTCTCCCGACAGGTTCTCGCCCTCGGCGCCCTCTCGCACGCGGACGCCTCCGACCGCGCGGACGTCGCTCCAGCACGACGACGCGCGACGACCCTGCGTCCACGTGCCCCACGTGCCCCGCCAGGGCGGTGAACCCCGACGGGTCGCCGTCGCCGACGACGTCCCAGCGCACGTCCCCGTCCTCGAGGGAGAGGGCGACCGTCCGCGAGCGCCGCGACGAGCCGTCGGAGACGACCAGGGCGAGCGTGGCGCCGTCGGTGAACGCGGCCGCGACGCCCCGGGTGAGATCGACCCGGACGCCCGTGGTGCCCGGGCCGCCGTCCGCCGTCGTGGTGGTGCTCCCGGGCGTCGTGCCGACGCCCGGCGCGGCACGGCGACCGGCGGGAGAGCCGCGCGGCCACGACCACACGGGCTCGCCCGAGCGCGCGTCCAGGGCGACGACGCGTGCGCCGGTGACGACGACGGCGCGGTCGACGGTGAGCGCGACGACCTGGGCGACGGTCTGCGCGAGGCGCCACCGCTCGCGCAGCCCGTCGCCGGTGCCGTCCGCGGCCGCGAGGGCGCGCACGCCGTCGGCGGTGGCGACCAGCCACGGGGCCGCGTCGTCCTCGGGGCCGACGAGCGGCCGCAGGAGCCGACCGTCGACGGCGGCGAGCACCGCCGCGTCCGGGGCGACGCGCTCGGTCGTCGCCTCGCGCCCGGGCGGCAGGACGCGGGTGCGCAGGAACGTCCCGTCGGGCAGCGGGACGACGTCGGTCGTGACGGCCGGGCCGGGGGCGTCGAGACGGGTACCCCCAGCGGTGAGGACGGCGCTGACGCGACAGCCCCGCACGACGAGCAGGCCGTCCTCGACGGTGGCGGCGGCCTGCCCGGCGACCTGGGGCCGGCACATCGGGGTGCGTTCCGCGTCGTCGGGCGGGACGTCGTGCCGCCAGCGCACGCGCGCCGTGCGGGCGTCCTGGAGCGCGAGGTGCACGACCCCTCCGGTGCGGGCCCACCGCAGCACGGTCCCGTCGGGCGCGGGGACCGCGCGGCCGAGCGTGTCGCCCAGCGGCACCGGGCCGGTCACTGGGCCGTCCGGGCCGACGACGTGCGCGACCGGGGCGAGCGCGGGTCCCGTCACGCACACGAGCACGTCGGTCACCGGTCCCGCCGACTCGTCGGGGGTCGGTCCGCACGTGGCGGTGGCGTCGAGAGCGAGCCAGCGCCGGGCGCCCGAGGCGGCGTCGCGCCCCTCGACCCCGGCGGCGGTGACCGTGACGACCACGTCGTCGACGACGGCGACGCGCGGGGCGGCGGCGTCCGCGGACCAGGCGGGGGCCGGGGGCACGGCGAGCGAGCGGACGGCGCCGGGGTGGGCGAGGCGGGCCTGCTCCGCCGTCGAGGCGCGCCACGAGCCGACGGCGCCGAGCGCGACGGCGAGCGCGAGCAGGGGTGCTCCGACGCGCGCGAGGGTGCGTCGTCGGGCAGGGGCCGCGCGCCCGGGTGCCCCCTCCGCGGGTGTGCCGCGCCCGCCCGGCGCGGGCTCGTCGTCGGGGACGAGCTCCACCCGGTGGAGCGGGGCCATGCCTGCGACGCTACGCCCCGCCGGGCCGGGTGTCAGCGCCCTTCAGGTCACCGCCCGCGTGGTGGGCCGGTCAGGCCTCGCTGGGTTCGAGCGCCGCAGAGAGCGGGTGGGCCCGGATCGCGGCCGCCAGCTCGCCCTCGATGCGGTCGAGGTAGACGCCGGTGGTCGCGATGGACGCGTGCCCGAGGAGCTCCGCGACGACCTTGACGTCCCAGCCCTCCGCGGCGAGCAGCGTCGCGGTCGTGTGGCGCAGCGCGTGCGGCGTCGCCTCGCGACGGTACTGCGCGGGCATGCGTTCGACGCAGCGCCGCAGCAGCCCGCGCACGGCCTGGGCGTCGATCCGGCGGCCCCGCCACGACAGCAGGAGGGCGCGCTGCGCGTCCGGGTCGTCGGGCCGGCGGGCGAGGAGCGTCGGGCGCAGGCGCGCCAGGTACTCCTCGAGCGCGTCCGCGAGCGGGGGAGAGAGCGTGACGGTGCGGACGTGGCCGCCCTTGCCCTGGATGCGCCACCGCGTCTGGTCCGGTTCGCGGGAGAAGTCGTCGAGGTTCGCGCGCTCGAGCTCGGACACCCGCGGGCCGAGGACGAGGAGGAGCGCGACGACGAGGCGGTCACGGAGCTGGAGGTCCTGGTCGCGGCGCGAGACGGCGGGCTCCCCGCGTGCGCGGGCGGCGGACACCTCGAGCAGCGACGCCGCCGAGCCCGCGGACAGCGCGGTGCGCGCGACGCGCAGCCCGTCGCGCAGGCGGGCCGGGGGAGCGGCCCACTGCATCGGGTCGGCCTGCACCCAGCCCTCGCGCGCGGCGTGCCCGAAGAAGCGCGTCACCGACTGCCGGAACCGGTTCACCGTCGCTGCCGAGCGGCCCGTGCTGCCGGGCTTGCGCGACGCGTCGGCGTACCGGCCGTCGGGCGTGGTCTGGTAGCGCAGGAGCACGTCGTCGACGTCCTCGCCCGTGACGTCGTCCAGGACCCGGGCGGGTCCCGCGAGGCGCGCGAACTCCGCGACGTCCCGCTCGTAGCTGCGGCGCGTCGTGGGGGACAGGATGCCGCGCAGGGTCTGCGCGGCGACGGACGCGAGGTAGCGGTCGGCTGCCTCGGCGACGGTGATCCGCTCGAGGCGGGGCGGGGCGACCATGGTGCGGGCCTCCTGGGGGACGGGTCGCTGTCAGCCTAGGACGCGCCACCCACAGCGCTGCCCGCCTGCGGCGCGCTGACCTGCACCGACGCTCTCGTGGTCGTCAGCCGCGCGCCTCGGTGCCCGCGGCGAGGTGCGCGACGTCGCCCAGGGCGACGACGGCGCGGTTGTGGAAGTAGCCGTCCTCGCGCAGCGTCGTGATGCTGCCCGAGGGCACCGGGAAGGCGACGTGCCCCGCGGCGTCGACGGGCATGCCGATCCAGGCGGCGACGACGAAGGTGGCGGCGAAGCCGTGCGTCACGACGACCTGGTGGTCCACGTCCCGCCGCAGGAGGTCCGTCGTCGCCGCGTACACGCGCAGCGCGACGTCGAGGCGGGTCTCGGCGCCGGCGACACCGACGTCGTGCCGCAGGCGGTCGCCCGTGGCGGGCGGCGGGACGAACCGTGCGTCGAGCCACGCCTGGGGGCGACCGCCTGCCTCGCCGTAGGACGCCTCGCGCAGCCGCGGGTCGAGGCGCACCGCCGTGCCGAGCGCGTCGGCGACCGCGGTCGCGGTGCGGCGCGTGCGCAGGAGGTCGGACGTGACGACGTCCGTGCTCGCACCGGCCGGGACACGCGCGCGCAGCGCCGCCGCGACGAGGTGCGCCTGCCGCAGCCCGGCGGGCGTGAGGTCGGAGTCGTGCTGGCCGCCGACGAGTCCGTCGACGTGGTGCGTCGCCTCCGGGTGGGTCACGACGTGCACGGTGCGTTCGCGCACACCGACGAGGTCGGGCAGCGGGGGAGCGAGGAGTGGTCGGGGAGCGTCGGGCACCGGGACAGGGTGGCACACGGCCCGGAGGACGGTGATGCCGAGGGGAGCGTCGCGGCGGACGGCGTGCACCCTGACGCAGGGGGAGCGGCGCCTGGGGCGGAGATTGATGACTCGGGCACACTCGGCAGCGGGAGGGCGGCCCGAGCAGCGGCGATGATCCGATGCGCGGTCACCGCGCGCACTTGCGCGTCACCATGGTGTTGACCTAAACACAATGGTTTGGGGCCTATGTCCGATTCTAGGCATCGTAGCCGATGGTGCGGTCCCGAACCACCCGTCGGGTGCGCGGCGCTGCGACGGGTCGCGGCGAGCTCGCGGACGGCGGTCGGTCGGCAGGCTCGTCGGCGGGGTCCGTGGGTCGAGCCCGCACGGGGGACACCGTGCGCCAGGTCCACACGCCGGCCGCCGCGAGGCCACCGGCGGCGCCGATGACGAGGAACGCCAGGACGGTCAGGACGAGCACGGGCAACCAGACGAGCGTCGCGCACGTCGTCAGGACGCGTCCAGACCGACGGGCGTCCGGTGCGGGGGCCGCGAACACCGACGTCGCCGAGCCGAAAGCCGCCGAGACGGAACCCGAGGACGCTGGTGCGATCGTCGTGTCGATGCCGGTCCGTGACGCACGCCGCAGGGATCGCGCCGCGCGGTCAGTCGCTCGGGGATCGGCGCCGCGGCTGGCGGGGGCGAGACGCTGCGGTGCGTACGTCGTCGTGCTCATGTCGAAGGGGAGTCCACCAGGGCGCCTCGTGATGCGCTGGAGGGCGCTTCGTTCCGGCGAAATGACATAATGTACATTATCGGCGCGCCTCGCAACGAGGTGTATCCGTAGGAGTCCGCGCGTGGACGCGATCCACATCCCGGCCACCCAGCACAACGCATCCCCGGTGTCCTGGGTCTGCCGTTGCCGTGCGACTCTGCCATCTCGTCGCAGGAACCCTTGGAGGTCGATCTCGAGCGCCATCTCCCTGGACCGGGATCTCGCGCAACGCTGACGCCGGCTTCTGGCTACGGACGTGGTGAACCTGGACCTTGCCTGACGCGCCGTACCCGGCTGCGGCCATCAGGAGTTCGACACCACGAGGTCAGACCCGATTCCTCGGAGGTTGATCTCGAGCACCACGCCCCTGGACCGAGATTCTCCACAATGCTGACGCCGCCGCACGCCGCGAGGCCCAGTCCCCTGTGAGCGCCAACTTGCTGAGCGCTGACCTTGCCTGGCGGCACCGCATCTCGCCAAGAGCTTCCGCAGCGAAAACACCGACGCTCCGGTCTTCGAGCAGCTTCAGCAGAACCTCAGGCACTCCTTCGTCGCGCAGCTTTGACAGGTTGCGGATGATCTCGAACCGAGAGCCTCCGAGTTCGTGGTCGCCCGCGAGGTCGAGGAACACGTCGGTCCAGTTCGGTGTGACCAGCCGACCCAGGGCTGAGCCGACATACTCGCGGATTCGCTCCTGCCACGTCGGGCCGCCCTCGTGCACCATCTCGGCCTCGACGGGATCGCGATAGTCGGCAGGAACGCGGCGAATGAAGAAGGCGAGCTGCGGAACGGCATGGTTCGCAGCCTGCGGCACGGCGACCTTGTCGATGAGCACCTGGACGAGCGGAGGATATCGAGCAGAAAAGACGTGCGCGAGGAGCAACGGCGCTAGCGCCTCGACGTTCTCCTCGTCGAGGAGGACGTCGTCGATGGTCGCGACCGTGATCTTCCGAGATTTCAGTTCGCCGAGCAGTTCCATGGCTGCCTCGTCGAACAGGCGCTGCGACTCCAAGGCACTGCCGAGAACTCGCCGCTCACTGCGGCCGACGCCGTCCATGCGCCTGAACGTACCGTCCACCGGTGACTCCGCGACCGATCCGGAACCAGGCACGGCGTTCGGGCCTGATCCTCCGAGCAGCACGTCGACCTGCTTGCCAGGACGCGCGTGCTGCCTGGTGGAGCGCTGCACGACGACACGCCCCTCCGTCGCCCGGGTCTCTCCCTCCGCCTCCGCTCAGAGAACCCCCCGAGCGACCTCTCCCCCGCCGACCGCGGCCTGTTCATCTCGAGGCCTGCCTGCCAGCATGTCGACTGGTGCGTGCATGGAACCCTGTCGCGTCGTACGGCCCGCGCGGGTCCTCGGGTGTGTACTGGCCGCATGGGATCCGCCGGCCTGGAACCGTCCACCCGCTGCGCGATCGACGCGGTCACCGCGCTGCGTCTCGTGCTCGACGACGTGACCCTCGGGTCGCGCCGCCCGCTCGTCGGGCCGTCCGTCCTGCGCAGCCACGCGCTGTCGATGCTGTACCAGGACGTGCGGCGCGGCGCCCTCGACGAGAAGACAGCGCGCGAGCGTCTCGAAGGTGTCGCCTCGCTGCGGATCCGCCTGCTCGGCGATCGGGTCTCGCGCGCGACGGCGTTCCGCATCGCGCGCGAGCTCGACGCCGACGACACGGCGGTCGCCGAGTACGTCGCGGTCGCGACGCTCCAGGCCGACGTCC
Organism: Cellulosimicrobium sp. RS; assembly: GCF_046159675.1. Classification (NCBI taxonomy): domain Bacteria; kingdom Bacillati; phylum Actinomycetota; class Actinomycetes; order Micrococcales; family Promicromonosporaceae; genus Cellulosimicrobium; species Cellulosimicrobium sp. RS. Next base: position 214,647 of record NZ_JBJXVU010000008.1, read on the forward strand.
TCGTGGCCGGTGACGAGCAGGTCACCGCCGCGGCGGACGGCCGAATCCCCCTCGTCGCGTACGAGGACCTCCTGGGCTGAGGCGCTCGGGCGCTCGTGTCCCGCGCCCTTCTGGTCGCCCCGTCCGAGCCGGGCCCGGGGTCAGTCGTCGAACACGTGCCAGCAGATCGCGCTGCGACGCCGCTGGTCGTCGAGCACGAGCTCGCGCAGCTCGGCCGGGATGCGCCCGCGCTGCCGGTCCCGTTCCGCGAGGCGCGCCGCCTCGGCGTCCTCCCCCCGTGCTGCGGCGTCCGCGGCAGCCGCGCGGATCGCGTACGCCGCCGCGCCCAGCCCGTGAGCGGCGACGTGCGCCACGGCGACGGCCTGACCGGCCGCGAGCGCCGCGTACTTGACGGGTGCGGCCTGGTCGCGGCCGGCGGCGTTGGCGACGAAGGCGGTGGTGTGGGCGGTCTTCATGGGGACGTCGCCGCGGATCCAGGCGCGGGCGACGTCGAGGGCGTCCCGGGGTCGGGTGTCGTCGGGTCGTGCGCGTTCGAAGATCGGCAGGACGTGCTCGGCGCAGTCGACGGCCCACCGGGCGATCTGGTGGTGGTGCTCGTCGGTGAGGGTGCCTCCGCGTCGGATGGTGACGAGGCGGGGGTCTCGGTCGGTGGGCAGGATCGGCATGGTGCGATGCTCCCCCGGCCCGGTGTCGGGGCATCAGCCCTGGGAGCGCGCGGGGCTGGCGGCCGGGGGTGCTCTGGTGGGGCGAGGGCCGGGCGGCGTACGGTGCGAACGTCCCCGTTCGTCGTCCGTCCGGGAGGTGCTGGCGCCTCTCCCCCGGGCTGGGACCCTCGTGCCGTGTCGTCGGCGCGATGGGTCCTCTCCCCCGGGTCTGGCGTGTCCTGTCGGGCGGGCCGTTCTCGAGGAGGCGCTCATGGTCCGGTTCACCCGTTCTGACGATCTGCGGGGTGCGACGTTCGAGGGTGTGGACCTGCGGGGCGCGCGGTTCGTGGAGCCGGACCTGTCGGGGGTCGTGGTGCGGGGTGCGCAGGTGGAGGGTCTGGACGTCGACGCGCCGTGGTTGTCGGACGGGGATGCTCCGGTGCTGGTGAACGGGGTGGACGTGCGGGGGTTCGTGGAGGCGGAGCTGGACCGGCGGTTCCCGGGCCGGGAGCTGCGGCGGGCGGCGGATCCGGAGGGTCTGCGGGTGGCGTGGGCGGCGCTGGAGTCCACGTGGGTGGCGACGCTGGAGCGGGTGGCGGCGCTGCCTGTGAGCGCCGTGGACGTGTCGGTGGGCGGTGAGTGGTCGTTCGCGCAGACGGTGCGGCACCTGGTGCTGGCGACGGACGCGTGGCTGGGGCGTGCGGTGCTGGGGGTGGAGCAGCCGTTCCATCCTCTGGGGCAGCCGGGCCCCCAGGCGGCGGAGGACGGGTTGGACCTGTCGCTGTTCGCTGTGGGGACTCCGTCGTTCGGGGAGGTGCTGGAGGCGCGGGCGGGCCGGGTGGCGATGGTGCGGGACTTCCTGGCGGGGGTAACTCCGGAGTCGTTGCGGGTGGTGCGTCGCAACCCGTGGTCGCCGGAGTATCCGGAGACGACGTTGTCGTGCGTGCACGTGATCCTGGAGGAGGAGTGGGAGCACCACCGGTTCGCGGTGCGGGACCTGGCTGTGGTCGAGGCGTCGTTGGCGGGGTGAGCGCGGGCGTTCCTGCTGTGGCGCGTGGGGTCAGGCGGTGTCGGACACCTGGGCGGCGAGGTTGGGGGTGAGCCGGGTGAGGTCGGGGTCGGCGGGGAGCCCGTCGGGGACGAGGGTGGCGGTGACGAGGGTCTGGGCGTCTCCGTACTCCACGCGGAGGTGGCCGTCGTCGAGGTCGGTGACGAGGCCGCAGGTGGAGGCTCCGGCGTCGTCGCCCGGGGTGTCGCCTTCGACAACGATGACGAGGCAGACGACGTCCTGCCCGTCGCGGGTGCCCGACCCGGCGTAGAAGGTGGCGCCGTCGAGCTCGCCGAGGCGTCGTGCCGTGCCGGGGTCCATCTCGTCGGGCGTCATCGTGTCGGCGAGGTCGTCGTCAGGGGTGGCTGGGTCGGCGAGGCGGGTGACGAGGTCCTGGGGTGTCACGGGCCCGGAGCAGGCGGCGAGGGCCAGGAGCGCGGCGCCGACGAGGAGGACGGGTCGGGTCCGGCGGCGGGACAGGTCCATCGAGGATGGATATCACGTCGCGGGGGCTGGTCGGGGTGGGCGCCGGTACACGGACACGTGGGAGGGCGACTCTGCAGTGAACGGCTCCCCCGCCCATCCGGCGTGGCGGGTCTCGAGCTCGAGGCCGGCGAGGCGGGCCATGAGGTCGAGCTCGGGGGGCCAGACGTACCGGTGGGGTGTGCGGCCCACGGTGGCGTGGCCGTCGTCGTCGAACCGGACGTGGTGGGACACGACGCGCTGGTGCAGGACGTCGTAGGTGTCGACGCCGAGGTGGCCGGGCTCGGCGAGCCAGACGGTCGCGGTGCGCCCCGGCGGCAGGGCGCGCAGCTCGGGGACCCAGAGCTCGACGACGAACCGACCTCCTGGGACGAGATGACGTGCAGCGTTGCGGAAGCACTCGACCTGGGCGTCCGGGGTGAGCAGGTTGGAGATCGTGTTGTCCACGAGGTAGACGAGCGTGTGCTCCCCCGGCACCCTCGCGGTGGCCATGTCGCCGACGACGACGGGGAGGGTCCTCTCGTCGGCCTTCTCGCGCAGCCGGGCGACCATGTGCCGGGAGATCTCGATGCCGGTCACGGGCACGCCGCGCGCGGCGAGCGGGATCGCGACCCGGCCCGTGCCGACCGCGAGCTCGACCGCGCTCCCCGGGCCCGCGAGCGCCGCGAGCCGGTCGACGGCGGGGTCGAGGGTGTCGGGGGCGAACATGCCCTCGTCGGGGGTGTCGTACCGCGCGGCGGCGTCGGCGTCCCAGAGGCGTTCCTGGTCGGTGCCGGCGTGGTCGGTGCGGGAGTCCGTCATCGTGCGACGGTGTCAGGCGCTTGCCGGGCGGTCCAGCGATTTCGTGTCGTGGGGTCTTCGGTGTCCTCGGTGTCTCCGCTCGGGCGACACCGGGCGCTACGGTGGCGGCATGGATCGTGCGGCGTTCGTCGGCTTCGTCCGTTCTCAGGGGTGGGGGGTCGTGGCGTCCCTCGGTCATGGCGGTGGCCCGCAGGCGGCGTTCCTCGCGGTGGCGGCGACGGAGGCGGGTGAGCTGGTGTTCGACGCGCGCGCGTCGTCGCGCAAGGTGGCGAACGTGGCCCGGGACCCGCGCGTCGCCGTGACGGTCGGCGGGACGGACGGGACGACCGTGCAGTGCGAGGGCGTCGCGGACGTCCCGGCGGGTGCGGACCGGCGGCGCTGCGCCGCGGCGTACGCGGCGGCGTTCCCGCAGTTCGCGGGGTCGTTGCGGGACGACGGCATCGTGCTGCTGCGGGTGACCCTGGCGTGGGCGCGGTACGGGGACTTCCGTGACGGCCGGTCGGTGATGACGGAGGTCGACGTGACCGGGTGGGGCCCGGCCGGGGACTGACGCACTCCGTCGGGTCGGTCCCCTCAGTCGAGCAGGGCCTGCTTGGCGCGGGCGTACTCGGTGTCGGTGAGGTCTCCGGCGCGGTGGAGGGCGGCGAGGCGTTCGAGCCGGGTGACGAGGTCAGCTCCCCTGCCGGTGGGTGCCGGGTCGGTGGTGGCGCGCCCGACGACGCGCCACAGGGCGCGGGTGAACACGCCGGGTCGGCGGGTGGTCCCGGCGTGGTCGGGGCGCAGGTGCGGGACGCGGGCGGAGGGCACGGTGCGGTCGTCGAGCTCGATGGCGCCGGGGCGGGTGGCGGCGAGGGAGCGGGCGAAGCGCGCGAACCGTGCGGAGGAGCCTTCGAGCAGGACGGCGCGCGTGGCGCGGGCGGTGGGGTGCTGGTCGTCGCGCCAGGTGACGGCGACGGTGGGGCCGTCGCCGGTGACGGTGACGACGGGTCGCCCGGCGGGTTGCAGGACGGTGTCGTCGCCGCGCACGAGGCGCAGGCGGGTGCCGTCCCACACGAGGCGGCCTCCGGCGACGTGGAACATGGCGGGGTACCGGGGTGCGGCGGTGAAGCGGGCGGCGTCGGGGGCGGGCTGCGGTGCCCGGACGATGCCGACGGGTCGGCGCCGGGGCGGGGCCGCGACGTCCTGGTCGGGGCGGGGCGCGTGGTCGGCGAGGGCTTCGACGACGGGGACGGCGAGGGTCTGCGGGGCGGCGGGCCGCGCGGCCGGTTCCGGGTCGCCGGGTCGTGCGGCCTGGTCCTCGGTGGTGCTGCGGCTCATGGTGCTCCCCCGTCGTTGTCGGTCCCCCGATCCTGCCGCGACGGGCCTGCCGGGGGCAAGGCGGGTCGCGGTGCGGGCGGGGTGTCGTCGCAGGTCGGGCAGGGGTGCGCGCCCCGGCCGGAGCACCGGTGGCCGGGGCGCGCGGTCAGGGGGTCACAGGCCGCCGAGCAGGGCGGTGAAGTCGGGCGTGCCAGCGAACGGGTCGGCCGGGCCGGTGTTCTTGCGCAGCGCGACCTTCTCCGCGAGCTCGCGGCCCGCGCGGGCGATGCGGGCGGGCAGGCCGCCCCCGGAGTCGCCCTCGGCGGCCGCCCAGTCGTCGGTGGCGGCGAACACGGAGGTCGTGGCGACGTCGGCCCGCAGGTAGGTGAACAGGGGGCGCAGCGAGTACTCGAGCGCGAGCGAGTGGCGGGCGGTGCCGCCGGTCGCGCCGAGCAGGACGGGCGTGCCGGTGAGCGAGTCCTTGTCGAGGACGTCGACGAACGACTTGAGCAGCCCGGAGTACGTGGTGGTGAACAGCGGGGTGGTCACGACGATCCCGTCGGCGGCGGTGAGGCGCTCGAGCACGCCCGCGAGGTCGCCGGTCGGGAAGCCGGTGAGCATGGCGTCGACGACGGCGTGCGCGTGGTCGCGCAGCTCGACGGTCTCGATCTCGGCGCTCACGCCGAGGCCCTGCAGCTCGCGCAGCGTGGCCTCGCCGAGCCGGTCGGCGAGCAGGCGCGTGGAGGACGGCTTGGACAGCCCGGCGGACACCACGACGAGGCGGCGGTCCGGGGCGGGGGTGCTGGCGGTCATGCGGTGCTCCTGAGGTGCTGACGTGCGGTGCGGGGTGCGGCCCGTCGCGGGCCGGGTGCTGCCGTGCCCGACGGCGGCCGGTCGCGGGTGCGGGGCACTCCTCGACCGTACGCCGTCGGGCGGGTGGTCACGGCGCGGGTGTCGCCGGTGTCACAGGCCGAACGCGGCACCGGCGGTGGCGGTGCGGGTGTCGTCCTCGGCGGTGCGCCCGGTCCAGAGGTCCTCGGTGCCGCCGACGTGCGCGGCGCCCTCGGTCCCGGCCGCGCGGGCGGCCGCGACGCGCTCGGCGTGGCTCGGCGGGTTCGCCGACACGTGCGCGGGGCGGACGGCCTCCATCTCCTTGCGCAGCACGGGCACGACCTCGCCCGCGAGGAGGTCGATCTGCTCGAGCACGGTCTTGAGCGGCAGGCCCGCGTGGTCGACGAGGAACAGCTGGCGCTGGTAGTCGCCCACGTGGTCGCGCATCGCGGCGTACCGGTCGATGACCTGCTGCGGCGAGCCGACGGTGAGCGGCGTCTCGCGCGTGAAGTCCTCCATCGAGGGCCCGTGCCCGTAGACGGGCGCGTTGTCGAAGTAGGGGCGGAACTCGTCCCACGCCTTCTGGGAGTCCTTGCGCATGAACACCTGGCCGCCGAGCCCGACGATCGCGGTGTCCGCGGGGCCGTGGCCGTGGTGCTCCCAGCGCTGACGGTAGAACTGCACCATCTGCTTGGTGTGGCTCATGGGCCAGAAGATGTTGTTGTGGAAGAACCCGTCGCCGTAGTAGGCGGCCTGCTCGGCGATCTCGGGGCTGCGGATCGACCCGTGCCACACGAACGGCGGGACACCGTCCAGCGGCCTCGGCGTCGAGGTGAAGCCCTGGAGCGGGGTGCGGAACTTGCCCTCCCAGTCCACGACGTCCTCGGTCCACAGCCGGCGCAGCAGCGCGTAGTTCTCGATCGCGAGCGGGATGCCCTGCCGGATGTCCTGCCCGAACCACGGGTACACCGGGCCGGTGTTGCCGCGGCCCATCATGAGGTCCATGCGGCCGTCGGAGATGACCTGGAGCATCGCGTACTCCTCCGCGAGGCGCACCGGGTCGTTCGTCGTGATGAGCGTGGTCGAGGTCGACAGGACGATGTTCTTCGTCACGCCCGTCAGGTAGCCGAGCATGGTCGTCGGCGAGGACGGGACGAACGGCGGGTTGTGGTGCTCCCCCGTGGCGAAGACGTCCAGCCCCGCCTCGTCCGCGTGCTTCGCGATCGTCAGCATGGACCGCACGCGCTCGGTGTCGTCGGGGGTCCGGCCCGTCGTGGGGTCCGTCGTGACGTCGCCGACGGTGAAGATGCCGAACTGCATGGTGTGCTCCCGTGAGTCCTAGGTCGATGCGTTTGCATGTACATGCCGCTCAACCGGGCTCCCCCCGGGTTTGTTCCCGCACCCCGGGCCGCGAGGTGTGAGCGTGCACACGTCCGGGGCCGGGCGGGGGCCGCGGAGTTGCGCGGGGCATCGAAACCCGGGAGCCTGGGAAGGCGCGCCGAGGCGGGCCGGCACGACGCACCGCGGGGGCCACCAGGTCGTGAGGCCCCGCGACGTTCACCGGACCTTCACGGCGTGTCGGAACACCGACCGCACGTGAGGCGTTGCCTCTCGTAGATCGGGCCGCTGCCCGCACCCCCACCGGGCGCGCCCACCCACCCCCGAAGACCCCTCAGGAGGACACCATGGCCGACCGTTCGCTGCGCGGGATGAGCATCGGTGCGAAGAGCATGGAGTCGGACGAGGGCGTCGACTTCGCCCCCCGCTTCCAGGCGCACTACGACTGCCCCAACGGGCACACCATCATCCTGCCGTTCTCGACCGACGCCGAGGTCCCCCCGGTGTGGGAGTGCCGCTGCGGCGCCGAGGCGCTGCTGCGCGACGCGGAGCGCCCCGAGCCCAAGGCCGGCAAGCCCGCCCGCACCCACTGGGACATGCTGCTCGAGCGCCGCACCATCTCCGAGCTCGAGGAGCTCCTCGACGAGCGCCTCGGCCTGCTGCGCGCCGGCAAGCTGCGCCGCAGCGCCTGACGCCTCGCCGCGCCCGTCACGAGAGGCCCGGACCCCCGCGAGGGGGTCCGGGCCTCTCTGCGTCGCGGCCATCACCGCGGGGACGTCTCAGCGCGTGCCGCGCCGCCCCGCGACCGACCGCGCGAGGCTCGCGAGCTGGGCCGCGCGCCGTCGGGCACCCCAGACCGTGACCTTCCACAGCGCCTCGGTGACGATCGCGCGGCTCATCTTCGACCGCCCCGCCGTGCGCTCGACGAACGTGATCGGCACCTCCGTCGCGCGGCCCCCCGTCCGCACGACCCGCCACGCCATGTCGACCTGGAAGCAGTACCCGTGCGACTCCACGCTCGCGAGGTCGACGGCGCGCAGCGCGGAAGCGCGGTAGGCGCGGTAGCCCGCCGTCGCGTCGCCCAGGTGCAGCCCCAGCGCGAGGCGCACGTACGCGTTGCCCGCGCGCGAGAGCACCTCGCGGTGCCGCGGCCAGTTCTCCACGCGCCCGCCCGGGACCCAGCGCGACCCGATGACGAGGTCCGCGCCGTCGTGCGCGCCGTCCGCCGTGGCGGGGCCGAGGGCGGCGAGCAGGGCTGGCAGCTGCTCCGGCTGGTGGGAGCCGTCGGCGTCCATCTCCACGAGCACGTCGTACCCGGCGTCCAGGCCCCACCCGAACCCCGCGACGTACGCGGCGCCCAGGCCCTCCTTCCCGGCCCGGTGCAGCACGTGCACGCCCGGGTCGACGGCGGCCGCGGCGTCGGCGAGGTCGCCCGTCCCGTCCGGGCTCGCGTCGTCCACGACGAGCACGTCCGCGTCCGGGACCGCGGCGCGCAGGCGCGCGAGCGTGCCCGGCAGGGTCAGCGCCTCGTCGTACGTGGGCACGACGACGAGCACGCGCCCGCCCGGGACGCCGCCCTCCCCCGCGCGCGGGCTCACGGTGCCTCGTCCCCGGCCGGCGCCGGGGCGGTCCGGGTGCGGCGCTCGCGGACGACGGTGACGACGCCCGCGGCGAGGAGACCCAGGGCGAGGAGCTCGACGACGCGGCCCGGCCAGTCCCCGGCCCGCACGGCAGGCGTGAGGCTCGTGCGCAGCGGCAGGTCGGCGACCATCTGGTCGGCGGTGAACAGGCCCGTGCTCTGCAGGAGCGTGCCGTCGGGGGCGATGACGCCGCTGACGCCGACGGTCGAGACCTGCACGGTCGCGCGGCCCGTCGACACGGCGCGCAGCCGCGACATCGCGAGCTGCTGCGTCGACTCGGCGGTGTACCCGAACGAGGCGTTGTTGGTCGGCACGACGAGCAGCTCGGCGCCCGCGTCGACCGCGTCGTTCACGAGGCCGTCGTAGGCGACCTCGAAGCAGATGACGACGCCGAGCGGCACCGTGCGCCCCAGGCGGGGCGCGTCGAGGTCGACGACGCCGGTCTCGGTGCCCGCGATCATGTCGATGCTCACGCGGTCGACCTGGTCGGAGAACACGCGCAGCAGGGAGCGCAGCGGGATGTACTCGCCGAACGGCGCCGGGTGCTGCTTGGCGTAGCGGTCGACGACACCGGTGCCCGGCTCCCACAGGAGCGACACGTTGTACCGCCCGCCGGTCTCGGGGTACTCCTGCGCGCCGACGAGGATCGGCGCGCCGACCTCCTGCGCGACGTCGTCGATGGCGCGCGCCACCTCGGGCGTGGTCTGCGGGTCGAGGTCGGACCCGTTCTCGGGCCACAGCACGACGTCGAGGTCGCCCGGCTCGACGTCGTCGAGGAGCGCGAGCGTGCCCTGCAGGTGGTTGTTCAGCACCTCGGCCCGGTTCGCGAACGACCCGAGCCCGGGCTCGCCCACGTTGCCCTGCACGGCCCCGACGGCGAGCGTGCCCGCCTCGGCGCGTGTGTCGAGCGGCACGAGCAGCGGTGCGACGACGAGCGCGGCCGCGACGACCACGGGGACGACGGTGCCGGTCACGACGTCGCTGGTCGCGATGTCACGACGGCGCACCACGGCGAGCACGGCGACCGCGAGCAGCGACCCGGCGAGCGCGACGAGCAGCGACACGAGGACCTCTCCCCCGAGCCACGCCGCGCGACCCAGCGGGGAGTCCGCCTGGGAGAACGCGAGCCGGCCCCAGGGGAACCCGCCGAACGGCACCTCGGTGCGTGCCTGCTCGGCCCCGACGAACAGCACCGCGAACGCGACGGCCTGTCGCCCGGGGTGCCCCGTGAGCCACGACCAGCGGCGCGCCCAGACCCACGCGGCACCGAGCAGCCCGACGAAGCACGCCTCCATGACGGACAGCGCGAGCCACGGCACGGTCTCGGTCGCGTAGTTCGCCCACCACAGGTGCGGCAGGAAGAACGCCAGGCCCCACACCAGGCCCACGAGGAAGCCCCAGCGCGCGCCGTCGCGGCGCAGCGCCCAGAACAGGGCGGCCACGCCGACGAACGCGAGCGGCCACCACCCGCGGTCGGGGAACGCGGTGTCGGTGAGCAGGCCGCCCGCGAGGGCGAGCAGGAGCGTCAGGGGCCGCGACGGGACGGCGGGCGACGAACCCGCGGGGACCTCGCGCTCGGATCGGCCGTCGGGCCGTGCGTTCGGTCCGGCGTCCGGCCCAGCGTCGGGCTGCCGGTCGTGAGGCGTGCCGGTCTCGGGCGCACGGGCGGCCGTGCCTGCGGGGCGGGATCGCCCGGCGGGAGCGGCCGGGGGCTCGGGGGCGTGCACGGGTGCACCCTACGCCACGGACCTGCACGAAGACCTGGCGGGCCGCCGCCGTCCGCGGAGGGCTGACGGGCACCGGGAGGGAGTGTGTGCGGGCTCGCGCGCCCTTCGGCCCGTACGACGCCGCCACCGGCGGAGCACGTTTTCTACTGAGCGCGCGAGCCCGGCCAGGTACCCGGCGCGGCACGCCGAGGGGTCGTCGTCGGTGGCTGATCCCCCTGCGGCCACGGGGGCCGGAACACCCTGTCGAAACTACTCCGGCTCACCGCCCTGTCAAGCGGGAGCGATCAGACGAAGGTGTCGAACAGGGGCACTCCGGCCCGCACGGTCTGCAGGCACCGCGGTCGCGGCATGTCCGGCCCGAGCTCGGGCAGCAGCGGCTGCCCCGCGCGCGCGTCCGTGCTCCACGACGACGTCGTGCGGCCCAGCGCGCCCTGCACCACGAGGTGCTCCCCGCGCCACACCGCGAGGTGCGCGGGCGCCCCCACGCGCAGTTGCCCGGCGCCGGTGTGGTCGAGCCCGGCGATGCGCCACCCGCCGCGCGTGTGCGCACGGAACGCGGCACGGGCCGAGATCTGCTGGTCCGGGTCGACGTGCGACATCGCGGCGAGCACGCCCGCCCACGGGTCGATCCGCGTCACCGGCGCGTCCGACCCGAACGCGAGCGGCACGCCCGCACCCGCGAGGTCGGCGAAGGGGCTCAGGCCCTGTGCCCGCATCGCCCCCACGCGCGCCGCGTACATACCGTCCGGGCCGCCCCACGCGGCGTCGAACGCGGGCTGGATGCTCAGGCTCACCCCGTACAGCAGGAGCGTGGCGAGCGCGGTCGCGTCGACGAACAGCGCGTGCTCGACCCGGTGCCGCGCCGCGCGCACCGCGCCCTGCCCGTGCGCCTCGGCCGCGAGGCCGAGCCCGCGCACGAGCTCGTCCATCGCACGGTCCCCGATGACGTGGAACCCGCCCTGCGTGCCGGCCGCCGCGACCGCGGACAGGTGGTCCGCGATCTGCTCCGCCGTGAGGTACAGGTTCCCGCGGTCGCCGCGGTCCGGCCCGTCCTGGTACGGCAGCCGCATCGCCGCCGTGCGGGACCCGATCGACCCGTCGACGTTGAGGTCGCCCGCGATGCCCGCGAGGCCGGGCACGTCCGCGAGGAGCGCGCGGGCGTCGTCGGCCGTGGCGCACAGCTCGCCCCGGTACCCCACGACGTGCGGCAGGCCCGACGACGCGTCCGCCGTGAGGGCGAGGATCTCCCGCAGCCCGGCGCGCGTGTCGATGTGCGGGGCGCTCATCTCGTGCACCGACACCACGCCCTGCTCGGCCGCGGCCCGCAGCGCCGTGCGGTACAGGTCCGTGCGCCGCGCCGGGGACACCGCCCGGGCGACGTCGCGCGCGACGTGGTGCGCCTCCCCCGCGACCCAGCCCGACTCGTCCCACCCGGGCCGTGTCTCGAGCGCGCAGCGGCGCGCGAGCGTCGTGGACACCACTGCGGAGTGCACGTCGACCCGCGCCGCGTACACCGCCCGGCCGCCCGCCGCGGCGTCGAGCTCCTCGCGCGTCGGGGGCCGCCCCTCGGGCCAGGACCGCTCGTCCCACCCGAACGCGAGCACGACGTCGTCCTCGTGCGCGACGGCCGCCGCCTTCGCGACGGCGTCGAGCGCGGCCGCGAGCGACGTCACGCCGGCGCTCGCGGACAGGTCGACGCCGGCCAGGGCGAGCCCGACCTCGAACAGGTGGACGTGGGCGTCGACGAACCCGGGGGCGACGAGCGCCCCGTCGAGGTCGATGACGCGGTCGGCGCGGGCGGCGAGCCCGTCGGCCGTGTCGTCGGCGCCGATCCAGGCGATGACGCCGTCGTCGACGAGGAGCGCTTCCGCGAACGGGTCGGCCGGGGAGTGGATCACGCCGCCGCGGTACAGGGTTGAGGCCACAGTCCTTCACGATACCGCCACAACCCGCCGTGCTTCACCGCCCGGTGGCGGCGTCGGCGCAGGTCCGGGGGCGTGTCGTGCACGTCACGCCGCACGGCCGCAGCGCCGACTCTCCGAGCCGTCCGCCGAGGCGGCCTCGCGCCCCGGCGGACGGGGGTGCAGCCGGGGCGGGGCGCGCTCAGACGCTGGAGTAGGCGACGACGCCGCGGCGCAGGCGGTCGATCGCCTGGCGTGCGGTGCGGCGGACCTCGGGGGTGGGGGCGGCGCCCGCGACCTGGTCGAGGACGTCGATGACCTGCTTGCACCAGCGCACGAAGTCGCCGGCCGCGATCTCGGAGCCGCGCAGCACGGCGTCGAGGCTGCGCCCGACGGCCCAGCGGTGCACGGCGGTGACGAGGCCCTCGTCGAGCGGCCCGGTCGCGTCGATGTCGTGCTCGTCCTCGAGGTCGTCGACCTCGGACCACACGCGTGTGGTGGCCTCGAGCGCGTGCGCCAGCCTGCCGTGGGGGCCGCCGGGGACGTCGGGCTCGCCGTGGTCCTCGCGGCGCCCGGCGTACACGCACGTGGACACGACGGCGGCCAGGGCGGGGGCGTCGAGGTCCTCCCACACGCCGCGGCGCAGGCACTCGGCCAGGAGCAGGTCGTTCTCGGCGTAGAGGCGGCGCAGCCACTGCCCGTCGGGCGTGACCTGCAGCCCGGTGCGCGCGGCCTCGCGGGCGGCGCGACCGGTGGGCGGGCCGCCAGGGGTCTCGGCCTCTTCCTCGTCGAGGGCGTCCTCGAGCGGTGCGGCCGGGTCCTGCGCGGGCTCGGCGGGCGCGAGGTAGCCGAGCGTGACCAGGACGTCGCAGATGCGGTCGAAGACGCGCGCGATGGAGCCGGTGCGGCCCTCGACGCGCCGCACGAGCTGGTCGTGCTCCTTCTTCAGCCGCGCCCACCGCTCGGCCCAGCGGGCGTGGTCCTCCCGGTCGGGGCAGTCGTGGCACGGGTGGGCGCGCAGCTGGGCGCGCAGGCGCGCGAGCTGGGCGTCGTCGGTCGCGCCGGACCGGGTGCGGGTGGTGCGGCCGGGGCGCGTGCCCGGCTCGTCGAGCGCGCCGAGCGCGTTGCGCAGGGTGGAGGCGAGGTCGCGCCGCTGGGCGGGCACGCGCGCGTTGAACGTCTTGGGGATGCGCACGCGCGCGACGGTGCGGATCCCGCCGGGCGCGTCGGCGACGGTGAGCTTCTTCACCTGACGGTCCTGCGTCAGCACGGTGGGGCGCGGCCCGTCGAACCCGGCACCCTCCCCCGGGTCGAGCACGACGACGTAGCCCGCGCGCCGCCCGGACGGCACCTCGACGACGTCCCCGGGCCGCAGCCGCTCGAACGCGGCGACGACCTCGGCGCGGCGCGACCGGCTCGCGGCGCGCGACAGGTCGCCCTCGCGCGCGGTGATGCGCCGCCGCAGCGCCGCGTACTCGGCGAAGTCGCCGCGGTCGCACGTCATCGCCTGCGCGTACCCGTCGAGGGCCTCGGCGTGCGCCTGCGCCTGCTTGGCCAGGCCGACGACGCCGCGGTCGGCCTGGAACTGCGCGAACGACGTCTCCAGGACCTCGCGCGCCCGGTCGCGCCCGACCTGCGCGACGAGGTTGACCGCCATGTTGTACGTGGGCCGGAAGCTCGAGCGCAGCGGGTACAGGCGCTTGGACGCCAGGCCCGCGAGGTGCACCGGGTCCAGGCCGGCGTGGTCGACGACGACGGCGTGCCCCTCGACGTCGATGCCGCGCCGCCCGGCGCGCCCGGTGAGCTGGGTGTACTCCCCCGGGGTGACGTCGACGTGCGCGGTGCCGTCCCACTTGACGAGCTTCTCCAGCGCGACGGACCGGGCGGGCATGTTGATGCCGAGCGCGAGCGTCTCGGTGGCGAACACGACCTTGATGAGGCCGCGGCTGAACAGCTCCTCGACCGTCTCCTTGAACACGGGCAGCAGGCCCGCGTGGTGGGCCGCGATGCCGCGCGCGAGGGACTCCGTCCACGTCCAGTACCCGAGGACCTCCAGGTCCTCGGTGGGGATGGTCGCGGTGCGCTCCTCCGCGACGCGCCGGATCTCGGCCTCCTCCGCGGGCGACGTCAGGCGCAGCCCTGCGGTGAGGCACTGCTGCACGGCGCCCTCGCACCCGGCGCGGGAGAAGATGAAGTAGATCGCGGGCAGCAGCCCGTCCGCGTCGAGCGCGTCCACGACGGCGAACCGGGCGGGGGTGCGTCGCCCGACGACGGACCGGTCCGGTCCCGGGCGGCGCCCGCCGCGGCCGCGGTACCCGCGGTCGCCGGACCCTCGCCGTCCGCCCGGCCCGGGGCCGCCGGTGCGGGGCGCGGTGCGGAACGCGGCGAGCAGGTCGGGGTTGATGGGCGGGTTCACGCCCGGGTCGGTGGGGTCCACCGTCCCGGCGTACAGGTCGAGCAGGTCCGCGCCGGGCGCGCGCCCGCCGCCCGCGTGCGCGACCCCGGCCGCGGGGTTCGCGGACGCGACGAGGACGTGCTGCCACAGCGGCACGGGCCGGCGCTCGCTGACGACGACGGTCGTGTCGCCGCGCACCATCTCCAGCCAGTCGCCGAACTCCTCCGCGTTGGACACGGTCGCGGACAGGGACACGAGCTGCACGTCGTCGGGCAGGTGGATGATCACCTCTTCCCACACGGGCCCGCGGAACCGGTCGGCGAGGTAGTGCACCTCGTCCATGACGACGTACGCGAGCCCGTCCAGGGTGCGCGACCCCGCGTAGAGCATGTTGCGCAGCACCTCGGTCGTCATGACGACGACGGGCGCCTCCCCGTTGATCGTCGTGTCACCGGTGAGCAGGCCCACGGAGTCGGCTCCGTGGCGGCGCACGAGGTCGGCGTACTTCTGGTTGGACAGCGCCTTGATGGGGGTGGTGTAGAACGCCTTGCGCCCGCTCGCGAGGGCGAGGTGGACCGCGAACTCGCCCACGACCGTCTTCCCGGCGCCCGTGGGCGCGGCGACGAGCACGCCGCGGCCCTCCTCGAGCGCCTCGCACGCGCGCACCTGGAAGTCGTCGAGGGGGAAGTCGAGCACCTGCCGGAAGTCCGCGAGCCGCGTGCGGGACGCCGCCTGGCGGGCCCGGGACGCGGCGTAGCGGGCGGCGGGCGATTCGTCGGCCGTCATGCCGTCAGCCTACGGTCCACCGCCCACCTCGCCGGTCGAGAGCCCCCTTGCTCAGCGGGTAGGGGTGGCGGCGTCGAGCACGCGCAGCGCCCCGGGGACGACGTCGACGCGCAGCGGCAGCGGCCCGAGGTGCTCCCCGTCGGCGAACGCGTGCGGCGGCGCGGCGCCCGCGGCGGTCGGCTCGACCGTGACCGACGTCGCGCGCACGGTCCCGACCGCGCGGTGGGCGAGGTGGCGCCCCGCGTACATGCCGGGGAAGACGCGCGCGGCGCCCCACCGCCCGAGCGGGCCCGCGACGACGACGTCCAGCAGGCCGTCGTCGGGCGCGGCGTCGGGCGCGACGCGGACCCCGCCGCCGAAGCGGGGGCTGTTCGCGACGGCGACGAGCGCGCCCGGCGACTCCCACACGAACGCCCGCCCGTCCGGGCCGCCGGCGCCGTCCGGGTGCTGCGCGGCGTCGGGCGCGGGCAGCAGGGGCGCGCCGGCGAGGACGTCCGGCACGTCGTCGCCGGCGGGCACGCCGCGCACCGTGACGCGGTACCCGTAGGGCCGGTAGCGGGTGATCTCCGTCAGGGCGGAGCGCGCGTACCGGGACCGTCCGCGCGGCCAGGTCGCGGCGTTGGCGTGCGCGTTCACCGCGGCGTCGATCCCCGCGGACAGCACGCCCGCGTACCAGCGCGCCACGGGCACGTGCTCGCCCGTGACCCGGGCGGCGTCGACCACGCGCACGCGCGCCCCGGCGCTCGCGGCGGGCCCGAGCGCGCCCAGGAGGGCGTCGACGCAGCGGTCGGGGCGGCCGGTGGGCAGGTCGAGGGCGTGCGCGAAGTCGTTGCCGGTCCCCACGGCGACGATGCCGAGCGGCACGCCGGTGCCCGCGGTGGCGTTGACGCCGAGGTGCACCATGCCGTCGCCTCCGACGACGACGAGCGCGTCCACGCCCTGTGCCGCGCCGGTGCCGCGGACGGCGGCGTCGGCGGACTCCTGCGCGAGGGGCAGGCTGGGGGCGCTGAGGTCGAGGACGTCGTGCCCGGCCGCGGTCAGCGCCTCGGCCGTACGTGCGCCCGCGGTGCGGCCACGCCCGCGCCCGGCCGTCGGGTTGACGACGAGCGCGACCGTGCTCACGCGCGGCCCCCGCGCCCGGTGGGGCGCGGTCGGGGCGGGGTGCTCACAGGGCGAGCCGGGCGGCGTCGCGCTGGTCGACGCGCCGGTCGTGCAGGACGGAGATCCCGTAGGCGAGGAAGTACAGGGCGCAGATGGGCAGCGCGACGCAGAACATGGTGAGCACGTCGGGCGTGGGCGTCATGATCGCGGCGAACAGGAACGAGATGAGCACGGCCCAGCGCCACCCGGCGAGCCACGTCGCGGCGCGCACCACGCCCATCGTGTTGAGCGCGACCATGATCACGGGCACGAGGAACGCGATGCCGAACGCGAGCATGAGGCGCATGACGAACCCGAGGTACATCTGGGCGTTGATGAGGTTCGCGCTGCCGTCGGGCACGAACTCGTTGAGGAGCGCGACCGCGCGCGGCAGCATGACCCACGCGAGCGCGACGCCGGCGAGGAACAGCGGGACGGCGGCGCCGATGAACCCGAACGCGTACCGCTTCTCCTTGGACGTCAGGCCGGGCGTGATGAACGCGAAGAGCTGGTACAGCCACCACGGGCTCGACAGCAGGACGCCGAGGAACAGGGAGACCTTGACCTTCATGTCGATGGCCGTGGCGACGCCCTCGAAGTTCAGGCCCGTCAGGACGTTACGGCGCTCGGCGGCGTCGACGAGCGGCTGCTGCAGGGCCTGCAGCACCGGCTCGTACACGATCCACCCGACGACGGCGCCCAGGACGATGCCGATCGCGGCGAGGAAGAGGCGCTTGCGGATCTCGACGAGATGCTCGCGCAGGGGCATGCGCCCCTCGGGGTCGCGGGGAGTGCGGGACACCGACTACGCCTTGGGGGTGTCGTCCTGCGTGGACGACGCCGTGCCCCCCGTCACGCTCGTCGCACCCGTGCCCGTCGCGCCGGTGGTGGTGCCGGTGCTCGTCGTCGCGGTGGTGCCCGACGGCGTCGTGGTCGTCGTCGTGTCGTCGTCCTCGCGCAGGTCCTTGACCTCCTTCTTGAAGATCTTCAGCGACTGGCCGACGGAGCGCGCCATGTCGGGGAGCCGCTTCGACCCGAAGAGCAGCAGGACCAGGAGGATGAGGACGACGATCGTCGCGGGGTGACGAAGGATGTTCACGGCGGGAACCTACTACCTACTCGTGGGCGGCCAGGGGCGACGTTGCTCTTCGCGCCATCATAGGTCACGGTCCTTGCGCCCCGAGGCGTCGCCCGAGCGCCGTGCACGGTCGGGACGGGTGCCCGTCAGGCGTTGAACCGCCGCCAGCGGGACCACACCTGCTCGTCGCGGCGGCGCCGCTGCACGCGCCGCTCCTCGCGGTCCGCGCGCAGCACGTCCACCCGGGCGCGCAGCTCGACCGGGTCGTCGAACAGCGTGGGCGCGGTCGAGGGCTGCGCCTCCTGCTGGGCGCGCGCCAGCTCGTCCGCCCGCGCACCGAGGTCCGCCGCGACCTGCGACGCGCGCGACAGCTCGCGTCCCAGGCCCTTGACGGAGCGCCACAGGCGCCGCGCGAGGAAGAACGCGCCCACCAGGGTGCCCACCACGAGCACCGTCCACACCCAGAACCACATGCCGCCCACCCTAGTCAGCGGGCCGCTCGCCCGAGCGCCCGCTCCCCTCGTGCGGTGCCTCACCCGGCGCGTCGGCGGGCAGGTGGGCGTACGCGGCCAGGGCGGCGCTCGCGGCCTCGCGCACGTCCTGCGCGACGGCGGCCGGCTCGACGGCCAGGACGTGGCGGGCGCGCTCGGTGAGGAGCTGGCGCAGCCACACCGGGTTGGTGACGCGCAGCCGCACCTCGAACGCGCCGCCCGGCAGGTTGCGCACCGACTCCACGGGGACCTGCTCGGCCACGGCGCGCGCGGGGCTGGCGAACGTGATGGTCGCGAGGGGCGCGTCCCCGGTGGGCGTGAAGTCCACGTCGGGGTCGACGTCGTGCCCCTCGACGGCCTGGTCGAGCTCGGTCGCGGCCAGGATGCGGTCGACGCGGAACGTGCGCCGCCCGCGGGCCCGGTGGCACCACGCGAGCAGGTAGGCGTGCTCGTCCTGGGTGTGCAGGGACACGGGGTCGACCTCGCGCTCGGACTCCTCGTCCGCGGCGGTGACGTACCGGATGCGCAGCCGGTGGCCCGCGACGAGCGCGCTCGTGATGGCCGCGACCACGCGCGGGTCGCCCTCGGGTGCGAGCTGCACGTCGAGCGCCGCCGCGGCCTCCCCGGTCGCGTCGGTCAGCTTGCGCAGCACCGACTCCACGACGCCCGCACGCTCCGGGTCGGCCTGCACCGCCGCCGTCTCCCGCATCGCGCGCAGCGCCGCGATGAGCGCGACCGCCTCGCGCGTGCCGAGCCGCAGCGGACGGGTCATGCCACGGGCCTCGGTGAGGCGCACGACGCCGCGCTCGATCGAGTCCGCGTCGAAGTCGATGAGGTCGTCGGGCCAGTACCCGGGCGTGCCCGACACCCACAGGGCGTCGACGTCGTCCAGGACCTGGCGCTCGCTGACGCCGAAGTGCCGCGCGAGCTCGCCCACCGGCACCGGGCCCGCCCCGTCGAGGTACGCCACGATGCCCAGCAGGCGCACCAGCCGGTCGTCCGCGCGCTCAGCCACGCTCCACCTCCGCCTGCCCGGCGCCGTCGGCCGGGCCCGTCGCCAGTCCCGCCGCGTCGCGCAGCCGCCGCACGACCGCCTCGCGCAGGTCCGGCGGGCCCAGCACCAGCACCGCGTCCCCGTACCCCACGACCTCGTCCGCCATCGCGTACCGCACGTCGTACGCCACCTCGATCACGTCGCGGCCCGCGCCGTCGCCCGCGCGCGCGTCCGGCACCGAGCCCACGACCGTACCGCGCGCCCGCAGCGCCCCCGCGCGCTCGGGCACCACCGCGAGGCGCGCCAGCCCGCCCGCGTCGCGCGTGCCCAGCGCCGCGTCCACGTCCACGTGCGCCGGCACCTCGAACGCGTCCCGCGGCCCCGACGCCCGCACACGGCCCTCCACCCGGCTCAGCCGGTAGGACCGCGGCGCGCCCCGGTCCAGGTCAAGGCCCACCAGGTACCAGCCGCCGCGCCGCGCCGCGATGCGCCACGGCTGCACGCGGCGCGGCCGCACCTCGCCCGTGCTCGCCGCCCGGTACGTGAACGACACCACGCGCCGCGCCGAGATCGCGTCCATGAGCGTCGCGTACGCGTCCCCCACCGCCCGCACCCGCGGCGCCAGACCCGCCACGACGTCCATCGCGGTCTCGCCCGCGCCGGCCGCCCGCAGCTTCGTCAACGCCCGGGAGATGTCCGTCCGCAGCGTCTTGTCCTGCCAGAACTGCGCCGCCAGCGCCAGCACCCCCAGCTCCGCCGGCGTCAGGTCTACCGCCGGCAGCGCGTACGCGTCCTGGTCGATCCGGTACCCCACCTCGTCCGCGTGCCCGCCCGCGTCCACCGTGACGATCGGGATGCCCAGGTCGCGCAACGTGTCCTTGTCCCGCTCGAACATCCGTTCGAACGCGTCGGGCGAGGGGGCGTCCCCGTACCCCGCCACGCTCGACCGGATCTGCTGCTTCGTCATCGACGCGTTCGTGTTCACCAACGCGATCACCAGGTTCAGCAGACGCGCCGCAGGGTTCGTCGACGAACCCCCCGACGACGACGCGACGGAGGACGCGGAGGCAGCAGTGGGCTCGGACATCGGCACCACGCTAGTCGGTCGATAGGGTGTGCCGCGTGATCACGTGGCGGACCGCGACCGTGGTGTCGCACGCGAAGGCCTGGACCGGAGCCCAAGAGCTCAACGTCAAGCTCCACACACCCCTGCCCGGACGCCCCGACGACCCCCACGCCACCGTGCGCGCCCTCGCCTACACCCAGCTCGTCGGCACCCCCCACCCCGGCGACCACGTCCTCCTCAACGTCTCCGCCCTCGCCCGCGGCCTCGGCACCGGCGGCTACGCCCTCGTCGTCGGCCCCGCCCAGCCCGCCACCCCCCTCC